>JAHEDZ010000014.1 GCA_024640955.1 Oceanospirillaceae bacterium | reverse complement strand
GGGGCTGCTTGTACCAGGATCGTCCCGTCAATATTGCACTCTGCCAGCAGCGGTTTGAGGTCTGCAGGCGCGTAATCTCGATAGAGCACGCCAAGTTCAGGTGTCAGCCAGCCGTAGTCACCCCGTTCAACCTGCCAGAAGTGCTGGTGCGCGTCGATTCTCACAGCGGAATGACCCCTTTAGTCAGCAGAATATTACCGTACAGACGCCCCTCTCCGGTCTGCACTATAGCGAACGCGTTTCGGGCTCTGTCGTAGAACTCGAATCGCTCTAGCGGTCTGATGCTGGTCTGAATATCTGCGTGTTCATCGAGAATGCGCTGAAACTCAGTGACGATCTCGGGCGTTGCAGCGCTATCGCCTACTACCGCCATCGAGGAGGCGGGTGCCTCGATGAAGGTGTCCAGAGGTAAGAGCTTAACCACAGCTTCCAGCAGGTCAGTTGCCGAAACTCCGTCAAGTCGAATACAACGCTCAGCTGTACTCTCAGCCGGAAAGTTTGCATCAACAATAGCGATTGCGTCGCCGTGGCCCATTGCTCGCAGAGCGTAGAGAAGTTCGGGTGAGAGCAGGGGGGAGATATTGCGTAACATCGGCGATAGTCCTGGCAAGATTTGATGAACAGCATCACTAAACATAACCAGCAAATGCATGTCTGGCAATCGCTGTCTCTGTGCCTCGATTTTGCCGTCTATATTGAACCTATGAGCTAAGCTAAGTGAAACCGTTCAAAACTGATTAAGGCTGGAATATGAAGAAGATAGTGATGACCTGTGCAGTGCTGCTTGTGGGTGTAATGCTGCAGGGTTGCTCTCCAGAAGTTGGTAGCGAGGCCTGGTGCACCGATATGAAAGAGAAGCCCAAGGGTGACTGGACAGCAAACGAAGCAGCCGATTTTGCCAAGAGCTGTCTGCTGAAATAATCAAATGGGTATTCTTCGATGCCTGCTACTCAGCGCCGATGGGGTCTGGGCGTCCGTTGGTCAGCCTCCAATAAATTTCAGAATCAAGTCATGAGTTGATAGTGTTGCGCAACATGCTACACTAAGTCGCATGATAAAGTCTTTTAAGCATAAAGGCCTTCGGGTTTTCTTCGAGACTGGCAGTAAAAAGGGCATACAGGCCAAACACGCAATCAAGTTGCGTCTCCAACTGGCGGCTCTTGATACCGCCCAAGTTATTGAAGACATGGATATCCCTGGCTATCGGCTTCATCAACTCAAAGGGCTGCGGAAGGAGACCTGGTCGATTACGGTCAATGGGAATTGGCGCATTACGTTTGAGTTTGAGAATGGTCATGCTTACATAGTCGATTATGAGGATTATCACTGATGAGTATGTACAATCCCCCACACCCGGGTGAGTTCATTTACGGGACCTACATGGAGCCATTTAATATCAGCTGTCGCAATTTGGCGAAGCATTTAGATGTCGCTGCGTCCACGCTGAACCGAATTCTCAAAATGCAGAGCGGCATCAGTCCAGAAATGGCGGTTCGCCTTTCGACAGTGCTTGGACGGACGCCTGAAAGTTGGCTGTTAATGCAGGATAACTACGACCTGTGGCAGGTCAAGAAAACACTGAAAATGAGTAAGTTGCAGAAGCTCAATTTAAGTGCTGCTTAACTAGGCAGTAAGTGCGTCGCCAAAAAGAAGGGAAGCCGTGCAGCTTCCCTTCATCCGTTCTAGACTAGCGCTAAAAGGATTACTCCTCGTCCATGCTACCGCCAAGGAAGAGTCTGCCGACACGCGGGTCATTTAGCAGCACATCTGCTTTATCGTGCATCCGCACCTGTCCGAGCTCCAGAACGAGACCGTAATCCGACATTGCCAGTGCGGCTTTGGCGTTCTGTTCGACCATCAATACGGTCACACCGTTATCGCGCAAGCGTTGGAGCGTGGCAAATACCTCTTTCACCAGGTTGGGTGATAGTCCGATGGATGGCTCGTCAATCAACATAAGCTTTGGATCGAGTAGCAGCGCACGAGCTATCTCGAGCTGTTTCTGCTGACCACCGGAGAGGTCGATCGCCTTACGGTCCTGATGCTCGCGTAGCGCCGGGAATATCTCCATCACCTCATCTATGCGACGCTTTACCATACTCTGATCTTTGGCCGTGATGCCGCCTAGCTCAAGGTTGTGATAAACCGAAAGTTGCGGCACGACATTGCGCCCCTGAGGGACGTAGGTTACGCCCTCGGCAATGATTTGGGCTGGACTCATGCCAACCAGGTTTTTGCCCTGGAAGTTGATCGCGCCTGAGTGCACATTGAGCAAACCGAAGATCGCCTTAAATACTGTCGATTTACCGGCGCCGTTCGGCCCGATAACTGTTGTGATGGCGCCTGTATGAATCTCACAATTCACCCCGTTAAGGATGGTGATCTTACCGTAGCCACCGTATAGATCTTTAATCTCTAACACGCTTAGCCTCCCAGGTACGCATCAATAACCATCTGGTTGTTCATAATCTCGTCCGGCGTACCCTCTGCGATTATCGCGCCGTTGGCGAGTACCAGAACGCGGGTACAGAGCGACATTACAAACTCCATGTTGTGCTCGATAACCACAAAGGTAGTGCCGTGCTCCTTGTTGAAGGTGCGCAGACGCTCTTTGAAGTTACCCAGCATGGTAAGGTTAACTCCACCAGCAGGCTCGTCCAGCATGACTATGCTCGGTCCTGCCATAAAGGCCATCGCTGCGTCCAGTAGCTTCTGCTGTCCGTAAGAGAGTGAACCGGCCATCTCGTCACGCAGATGCTCAAGGCGGAAAAATGCGATAAGACGATCAGCTTCTGGAGTCAAGCCAGCGTCCGGTGCACCAAACAGACGGCTAAACATAGATCCGTGGTGTTCCTGGCCCGCCAGAATGATGTTGTCCAGCACAGTCATCTCAGGGAAAACTGAGAGCTGTTGGAAGGTGCGGCCAATCCCGAGTTTGTTCAGTTTCGAGGGTGACAGGCCACTAGCATTGTGACCATTAATCTCTACTGACCCATTATCAGGACGCGTCTGTCCGAGTAGGCAGTTGAACAGCGTTGATTTACCAGAGCCGTTTGGGCCGATCAGGCCGAGGATCTCGCCCTCATAAACATCAAAGCTCACATCATCTACTGCCTGGATCGCGCCATAGCGCTTTGAGACGTTGGAGACGCTCATCACTTTATTGCTCATAGCTGCGCCCCCTTATCCATATCACCACGCACTTTTTTATCCTTGCGCAACTTGTTGCGGATAATCTCTCCCAGACCAATCAGCCCTTTCGGACAGAAGATGATCAGCACAATAACGGTCGCAGCGTAGATCATCAGATAATAGCCCTCGGTAAAGCGCAGGAACTCCGGCATCAGAATCACCACCCCAGCGCCAATTACTGGACCGAAGAAGAAGCCTGCACCACCTACAACCACCATCAGTAGCATCTTCAGTGAATGCACCAGTGCAAACGAGCCAGGCTCGATAAACTGAACCAGCGGAGCAACCAGCGATCCTGCAAGTCCACCTGCTGCTGAACCAATGGCAAAAGCTAGGAGGGTTATGCGTCGCGTATCTACCCCCAGACTCTCAGCGCGAATGGAGTTCTCCCGTAGCGCCTTAAAGGCACGACCCCAGGGCGAACGAATAATGCCCCACATCAGTAGGCAGAAGACTACAAACACAGCCAACGTGAAGTAGTAGAAGCGCAGTTGCTTACCGGTGTTGAAGAAGCCAAAGTCTGGGCGTGGCATACCTACCAGGCCATATGTACCGCCGGTTAGCCAGTCTTCATTACGTAGCACCAGGAAGGTTAGAGTAGTGAAGGCGAGCGTAACGAATGCTAGGAAGTGGCCCTTCACACGCAATGCTGGGAAGCCAATAATTAAGCCCACAACAAAAGCCGCAAATACCGAGATTGGCATTGCAACCAGCCAATGCAGTCCTAAACCGCCAACGCCATCTTCGGCTGGTGGTAGCGTTAGAAGTGCGGTGGTGTAGGCGCCGATCGCCATAAAAGCGGACTGCGCCAACGAGATCTGACCCGCATAGCCAAGCGTGAGGTTAAGACCCATAGCTGCCATGGAGAAGATCAGCCACGAGCAGAGGGTGTAGACCACATAGTTGCCTTGACCCAGTGGTGCCAGAATAAGCGCGATGAGGCCGGCCAGCAGCCACATATTTCGTTTAGTCATCATGCTTCACGGCCCTCCGACGTGCCCAGAAGACCTTGAGGGCGGAATAGAATTACAGCGATCAGCAGCAACAGAGGAACCGCCTGACGGTACTCTGCTGTTATGTAGGTCGCTGTCATGTTATCCAGTACACCGATCAGCAAACCGCCTGCTAGGGCACCGCGAATCTGGTTGAAGCCCCCAACGATCGCAGCAATGAAGGCGATCAAGCCGAGGTATTCACCATTAGAAAACTTAGCCAGATAGACCGGTGTAATAAGGAACGAAGCCAAGGCCGCCAAAACACCGTTTATCAGAAATGTGTAGAGCACCATACGTTTGACGTTAACGCCGAGTATTTCGGCAACGCCCGGATTCTGTGCAGTTGCCTGCATACAGCGACCCGTGCGCGTACGGTTAAGGAAGAGTTGCAGTCCGATCACAATAACAGCCGATATAAACAGATGTGATATGTCGGTTAGCGAGACAATAACGCCAGAGATATCCCATGAACCATTTGGAACGATCTCAGGGAAAGGTTGAGCCTCCGCACTGTAGAACTCTTTTACAGACTCTTTCATCAGGATTGCCAGCGCCATGGTGGCAATGATCAGTGAGAGGCCGCCATGCTTCAGGAGTGGGTCTACTAAGACGCGCTTGAACAGGAAGCCTAGCACGAACACCGCTAGCAGCAGTCCGAAAATCAATGCCATCCAGAAGGGCATACCGAGAAAGTGCATACCAGCAAGTAGAAAGAAGGCCGGCAACATTACGAACTCACCCTGAGCGAAGTTCACCGTTTGCGCAGCTTGCCATATCAGCGTGAAGCCGATTGCGGCGAGCGCGTAGATTGATCCCGTGGCCAAGCCCGAGAGCAACACCTGAAAAAACTGTTCCATAGAAAAGCCTGTGGTACTACAGATGAGAGAAGAGGGAGCTGAGCCCCCTCTTCAGGTAAGGCAGGATTAGTTAGCAGCTACAGTTGTAGTCACTACCTGTTTGCCATCTACTACTTCAACCATGAAGCTTTCGCGAGACAGTTCACCGTCCTGATCCCAGCTTGTAGTCAGCAGCATGCCAGGGTACTTAGCAACGTCCAGCGTCAGGCCGTGCATAGTCTGAGCAAATTTTTCCTGATCAAACGAACCATTCATTTCAGTTACGTATTTAGTTGCGTAAGCGGCAACGTAACCTTTGATGCCGTTGTGGTCAGTTTTGTGACCGTACTTCTTCTCGAACTTAGCACCGAACTCTTTGATAGATTCGATGTTCGCTTCAGCAGTCAGACCCACGTGAGCAACCGCACCGTTAGCAGCGTCGCCAGCCAGATCGATTACTTTTTGACCAGTCAGAGTTACTTCACCAACCAACTTAGGCTGCAGGTTCTGTTTCTTAGCTTCACGCAGGAAACGTGCAGACTCTTCTTCGTGCAGGTAAACGAATACAGCATCTACGTTAGCTTCTTTGATGCGAGATACGTCAGCTGCAAAGTCAGCAGCACCGGCTTCAGATGGGATGTCAGCAGTTACATTGATACCCACTTTGGCCATCTCTTTGATGAAAACATCGTGACCGCCTTTGCCGAACTCGTTGTTAACCCAAGCTACAGCAACGTTTTTAGCTTTCAGCGTGTCACGGAAGTAACCAGTCAGTGCAGGTACACCACGGTGTGCGCCGTAAGCAGTACGGAATACGTAGGGGTTACCTTTCTGAGTGATGTTTGGAGCTTCCGCACCAACGATCTGTGGGACACCGTTCTGCTGAGCAACTAGCATGTTAACGATAGTAGAGCTCGAGTAAACAGTACCCCAGACTACGTAAGCATCTTCATCGATCGCCTTCTGAACCAGCGCGCGCGAAGTCTGTGGGTCAGTCTGAGTATCGTAAAGTGATACTTCAATCTGCTTACCGAGGATACCGCCTGCAGCGTTGATCTCGTCAACCGCCAACAGAGCACCATCACGGTACTGAGTACCCGCAGGAGCACCGCCGCCAGACAGTTCACCAACGAACCCGATTTTTACTGTATCTGCAATAGCAGTAGATGCCATTGCAACTGAAAGTGCTGTTGCACCTAGGAGCTTCTTGATCATGGTTTGACCTCATTTGTTTTTCTATTTATCCGCTTCTAGCGGTTCCGAGCGTCAGTGCAACTCAGGGTTGCGCCTGGTTACCTCTGGCCGCTCAGTTAACCAGAGACAGGAATCTTATCCAATTAATTACTTTGCGTACAAATTAAATTTGTCATAGTCATTTAAATATTATCTAAACGATTAGGTACTATTTAAAAAATGCTGTGTGTCATTAAACAGCTTCTGCAGTACAGCGTGCTCACCCATCTCGGCCGTTTTTGCTAGCTGCGGGACTTCCAGCGAAATCAGGGTTTCTGGTGGCAGGGCCTTGATAATGGATGCCAGCGGAACTTCCCCAAGACCCGGTGCCAGTCGCTCATCACGTCCAGCGTATATCAGTTCATCAAAGGTGTAGCTTGTCTGCACTGGCGCATCACAGAGCTGTGCAAACGGCAGTCGATCTGCTGGGATGGTTTTAAGCAGGTCAAGACTCGAATGTGAGCGGTTGAAGTGCAGGCTGTCCACCAAGATTGCGAGGCTGTCAGATGCCTGACTCACGAGATCCCAGCAGCACTGCAGATCATTGACTGGTGTCCAGGGAAAGAACTCCAGCGCTACTCGAATACCGCTCTGTTGTGCCATCTCGCTGAACTGCGCAAGGTTGGCGCCTAGGCGTGAGAAATCCTCATCGTAGGGGGCAACGATAATATTGCGCGCGCCTAGCTCGGCTGCCACATCAACGATCGATTGCAGCGCAGGTACATCGATCTCTGGATCGAACTTGATGAACTCCACATCATTTACATAGATGCCGGTATCCTTCAGCGCGCTGAGTGTCTCTTGCAGCTGCTGTGGCTGGTGCATCAGCGGATATCCAGGCGTCGTATCGTTAACGGCAACCAGACGAATACCCACGGAGCTAAAGCCGACATCAGCGGCTGTGCGCACCAGTTCAGGTGGTGCAAGATCCAGCGCGCTCAGGTGCGCCAAACCCAAAGACTTTGTCACGACTCACCTCCGACAGCGTCAAGCGCCGCAAGATAGCCGAAAGTCAGTGCAGGTCCTATCGCGATACCACCCGCGGGGTAGAAACCGCCGAAGACGCTGACAGCATCGGTGCCGGCGGCATAAAGCCCGCTGATCGGCTCGTTCTCTTCATTTAATACGCGACAACGTTCATCTACGGCGATGCCGGCAAAGGTTCCAAAACTGCCGGGTACGACCTCAACCGCATAGAACGGGCCTTGCTCAATAGATGCGACACAAGGGTTAGGTTGATACTCAGCATCGCCTTGCAGGCGCATGTAGGGGGTCGTTCCTCGGCCAAACTCGGTGTCTTCACCTCTTCGAGCACCGCTATTCCAGTTCTCGATGGTGCTCTGTAGACCCGCAGCATCAATGCCGCAGGCATTTGCCAGTTCAGCAATCGTTTTGCCTGTTTTCAGGTAGCCATTTTTAATCCAATGTCCGAATGGCACTGGAGCAGGGCGCACGATACCCAGACCGAAGCGGCGCAGGAAACGATGATCACAGATCATCCAAGCTTTAGCAGGTTCGTCATCAGTGCAGGCGTTCTGCAGCTCAACCACGAAGTCGTGATAGCCCAAACCTTCGTTACAGAAGCGCTTACCGTCGGCGCGCACCGCAATCAGGCCGGGCTTGCCGCGATCGATGATGTGTGGAAATACGCCTGTCTTTGTTTTGCTCCAAGGGACAAGCGAAACCGGGCAGTAGGCTGCTGGCGAGGCTACGGCTGTTTTGAACTTGCCGCCAACGCTCTGCGCCAGGCGTAAACCATCGCCACAGGCGGCTGGTGTCGCCAACGTGCGGTGTTCTGAATCACGTGGAAAGAGTTCTCGCCGTGTCAGTACATCGTTTGGGAAGCCGCCGGTTGCAAGCACAACGCCTTTGGTCGCGTGTATTAGCCCCTCTGTTGTCTCTACGCCTGTCACGCGGCTATCTTCGGTGACAAACCCGGTAACGCTAACGTTGCTGCGCAGCTCAATGCCGAGGTCGAGTGCAGATTTCATCAAACGACCTATCAGCGCATTGCCATTACGCAGGTCGGTGCTGCGGCCAAAGCGGACCAGGTCCAGGCCGAAGCGAAGCATTCGCTTAGTGACGTGTACAAATGACTTGAACGACCGAGTCACGGACATGAACGCTTTCAGATCGGGACCCGATTGAATCAGCAGGCCATAAAAAGTGGTCTCATTCAGCGGCTTTTTCAGGTGCTTAAACGCCTTGCCAAGCTGCTTCGCATCAAAGGGTTTGGCGATAGCAGAGCGTCCGCCGGTACCTGCACCATCAAGGTGGCCATAGGTGTCGGGGATGCCAAGATCGCCCTCAAACTGCAGCGAGGTATTTCCGGCGAAGAAACTAATCATTTGCGGCGCGCCGTTGATAAAGGCATCCGCGCGCCTGCTATCGAAGTAGTCGCCGAGGACGCCTTTGAGGTAGGTGCGAACATCCTCGGGTGACTCGTTAACGCCACGTGCGGTTGCATAGAGATTGCGCGGTGACCAGATCCAACCTCCCGACCAGGCTGTGGTGCCGCCAAAGTCGCTGTCTTTCTCTAACAGGAGTACCTTCAAGCCTTTGTGTGCAGCGGTCACTGCGGCTGAGAATCCGGCTGCGCCTGATCCGAGAACGATCAGGTCATATTCGTTATTGCGTACCTGTACCCGACTCATAGCCTTTAGCCCTTAACCTGTTCGTTGAACCGCGCCAGAAACTGCTCTTCTGGATCGGTCATAAACCAGACCAGCTTCAGGGCCTGAGCATCGAACATGTCGGCGCCGGCTGAGGCTTTGCAGCCGCGGGCGCGAGCGGCTTCGCTCAAACGCGTGATGGCGGGCTTAGTGATGGCGTCAGCGTAGAGCATATCGCTGCTGAGCTTATCGGCTGGTACCGGTGTTGGGTCGCTTTCGCGCATACCCACAGGTGTCACGTTCGCCACAATATCCATACCGCTCGGGTCGTTGCTGATCGCCTTGAAAACACGGCTGGGGAACTGCGTGTTGAGTTTGTTCACACTGGACTCTAAACGCTCTTGGTCTAGATCGAAGATATGCAGTTCGGCAGCGCCTTGTGCCAAAAACTCATAGGCAACCGCGCTGCCCGCACCGCCAACACCGATCTGGATAACTCGCTTACCTTCAGGGTTACCGCCACAGTTACGCAAGGCGGTTACGTAGGCCTCACCATCGGTGTTGTCGCCGACAAATTTTCCGTCACTGAGGCGGCGGGTGATATTGACTGAGCCGATGATCGAAGCGCGGTTTGTAACCTGGTCGCAGAAGGTGAGAGCAGCCGTTTTGTGTGGCAGAGTGACGACCAGTCCATCGATGTTCTGCGTCTGTTCAATGGTGCTAAAGAACTGCTCTATGTTTTCTGACTTTACTTGAAGTGGGGGTACTATCCCATTGATTCCCTTTGATTCCATGATTTCAGTAAGAAACTTGGGGGAACGCACCTGCGCAATCGGATCGCCGACAATTGGGAAGATTCGGATTTCGCCGCTGAGCTCTATCATGCCAACTCTCCTGCCGCGTGATTGACTGCCATGTAGGCAAAGGTAATTGCCGGTCCAATGGTGATGCCTGGGCCGGGGTAGACGCCGCCCATTATCGACTGGAGATCATTGCCGGCAGCGTACAAGCCACCAATCAGGGAGCCATCTTCGCGCTTGAGTTGGCCATACGGATTGCCACTAAAGCCCTTCGCGGTACCAATTACTCCAATCTTCAGCTGCACAGCGTAGAGCTTACCAGTTAGCGGGCGGATGGTCGGGTTTGGCTGATTCAGTGGGTCGCCATTGTGCTGCTGATAAGGTGTGCTGCCGCGGCCAAACTCGTCGTCGCTGCCTTTGGCTGCACCGAAGTTGTAGCGTTCTACGCTCTTCGATAACGCCTCAGCCGGAACACCGATCTGTGATGCAAGTGCTTCAGGCGTCTTTGCGCTGAACAGATAACCCGCTCTCACCAAGGGGGCTGGGTTATCGCCACCGGGGCGTAGCAGTCCAAGCCCATATTTATTCGCCGCTTTCTCATCGGCAATTAACCAGATAGGCCGATCACCCATACTCATTCCCAATACCGTGCGGCCGAAGTCGTGGTAGGAGACCGTTTCGTTAATAAAACGCTCGCCATCTTCATTGACGCAGATCGTGCCCGGTTTCGAGCGGTCGAAGACAAAGTGGGGGTAGACCGCCTCAGTGCCGTCCGCACGTGTGCGTGTCGAAACGGGCGCGTAGAATGCTGGATGGCGGTCGGTTGTACCGTAATGCGCACCGATGGCTTCAACCAGCGGATGTAGAGACGCTCTGTTATCTGGGCTGGCGGGCGACATACCGGTGCAGGTGCTCTCGTAGTGCGCTTTACGACGCTCAATGTTTGCGCCAAATCCACCCGTGGCCAGCAGAACACCGTGCTTACTCTGTGCACTGATAAGCTCGCCTTTATGTGTGAAGCTGAGGCCAGTTACTTTTCCAGACGCTTCGATTAATGCCTCTGTCACGGCTTGTGTGCGAATATCTACGCCCAGCTCGGATGCTGAGTGCAGCAGGCGCGCGATTAACGCCTGACCCATGACCACGCGTGCATGACGGCCATAGCGCAAGCGATCTAGCGCATAATTGGCCACCAGCTTGCCGACGTAGATAAAGGAGCCGACGCTCTTGTAGCGGTTAAGCAGGTTGCCGATATCGATACGATCGATTTGCATACCACCCAGAACGGTAAACTCAGGAATAGGCGGGCGAACCAGTTCGCGCAGTTTGCCCATCGCCGCCGTACGGTAGGGTACCGGTTCGATCGCGCGGCCATTCAGCGTTGCATTGCCAGCGTCCCACATATAGTCAGGATGTTTCGGGCAGGGGCGAAACTCCATGCGAGTTTTAGTCTGCAGTGTTTCGATGGCGGCAGCCGCATGAGTGATAAAGCTTTCGCGAGCCTGCTTGTCTGATGCATCACCCACGGTGCCGTCTAGGAAAGCAGAAACAGCTTCGCGGCTGTCGCTGTTGTTCACTTCGTGGCCAACGGAGGTCATTGGTGCCCAGGTTGTGCCGCCGGAGAGCGCAGTGGTACCACCGATGTACTGGCTCTCTTCGAGCAGAAGTACTTTCCAGCCCTTAAGTGCCGCAAAAACGGCGGCAGATAGCCCGCCGGCGCCGCTGCCGCAGACTATAAAATCGTATTGGGTCGTATTCGAACTCACAGACGTCTCGCTAAATTTTAGTAGTAGCTATAGCTGCAAAACTTCTCATAAAATTGAAAGTCATTCAACTTTTATAAAGTTTTCGGATTTTGTTATAGTCGAGCGAGTTATTCCGTCAGAGTCTTTCAATTTATGAGAGCATCCATGAGAACCAGCGCATGAGTAGTGCCCTAGAAAAAGCCCTGAACCTGATAGAGCTGATGGTGCAGCGACCTGCAGGCGCATCAGTTTCGGAGATTGCCGAGCTGGCGCAGCAGCCGGTCAGCGGTGTTCATCGCTCGCTTAAGATGCTCGAAGAGCTGGGTTATGTGCGCCAGATTGATCAGGGCAAGCACTATGCGTTAACGATCAAACTATCCTCGCTTGGCCTCTCATACCTCGGTAACCTCGGTATTAACGATGTGACCCAACCGTTACTCGATAAACTCGCTGAACAGACCGAAGAGCTGGTGCGTCTCTCTATTCTTGACGGAGATAACTTGGTTTGGGTTGGCGTGTCTCAAGGGACTAAATCAGGACTTAAATATGATCCCAGCTCCGAGCAGGGGCAGATTGCTCACCTGGCATCCTCGGCTTCGGGTCTAGCGTTTCTGGCATCAATGAGTGATGAAGCGGCAATGGCGCGTGTAATGCAGCAGGGTATCGAGAGAGAGGGTGAGGGCAGTCAGGCACCCGTGACAGTCGCTACGTTGCTGGAGGCTCTACACGAGACCCGCAGTCGCGGCTACTCGCGTAACCGTAACTCCTTTCTTGAGGGCATGGCAGCGATGGCGCGTGTGATTGTTGATCCTATTAGTGGCGAGCCCTTCGGTACGGTGAGTATTGCCGGCCCATCGGTGCGCCTCACTGACGCGCGCATGGATCAGTTTGAGCAGTTGCTGCAGCAGACCGCGAAAGAGCTCAGCGATGCCAGCCGCGCCTCAAACTACTTTAAGAGCATCGGTCGCTAATGCCCGTTCGCTCTATGCATGAACGCCTCCCGGCTGAGCGCTATGATCTGATAGTGATCGGTTCAGGTGCTGCGGGGCTATCCTCGGCACTGAGTGCCGCCCAGCAGGGGCTGAACGTCTGTGTGCTGGAGGTGAGCGAGTATATCGGCGGCACTTCGGCCTGGTCCGGTGGGTGGATGTGGATTCCGCAAAATCACATGAGCTGTGACTCATACGTACCACTGGACTTTCTGCCTCCGGTTGAGCCGGGCGAATACGGTAAGTTGTACGAAATTCGTACCTACCAGCCAACCCTGAATGGCCTTGCACCAACGATTGAGAAGTGGCGTGAAGCGGTGCCAGTGCGTGAGCAGTACTCACACCTAACCTGTGCGATGTACTCACTGGATGGCCCAACACGTTTCATGCAGATTTGGCCTTATGAATCAGCGAGCGCTCGTGCCGAAGCGCGCGGTAAGTCAGTGGCGGATGGTAACTGGCGACCTGCAGGCGGCCCTGCGTTCCTGCGCCCTGAAATGAAGTCGACGCTGGCTATTCCTATGGCCTTCTCACCGCTGAAGTAATCGAATTCTAAGCCACGCTATATAGAGCAACTTTATGACTACATACTCTCTCGCATATCTGACCACGCGCGAACTCGACCCCGATCAGGCGGTCGAGGTTGCGGCTGAAACCGGCTACCAGATGGTTGGGCTGCGTCTGCTGCCTGCAGGCACCGAAGGTCCGTTTGCCATCATGACGGACAGGGCGCTGCAGGCGCGTACAAAAGCGGCTCTGGCATCTACTGGTATTAAGCTGGCGGATATCGAGATAGTACGCGTAAACGACAGCTTCGAGCTCGAGCGCTTCAAGCCCTTCTTGGAGTTGGGTGCCGAGCTTGGCGCTCGACACGTATTAACAGCGGGTGATGATCTGCAGCGCGAGCGGCTGATTCAAAACTACGGTGCGTTCTGCGAGCTGGCCCGGAGCTACGGCATGAGTGCGGACCTCGAGCCGATGCCGTGGACCGCAGTCAAGCATGTGCGCGATGCGATTGAGGTGACCAATGCGACCGGTTTTGGTAGTGCCGCTGTGCTGATTGATGCGCTGCACTACGATCGCAGTGACTCGAGCCTCGACGACCTGCGTGCCATTGATCCTGAACGCATTAACTACATCCAGGTCTGTGATGGTCCGCATATTGACCATCCAACTTTCGAGCAGCTGATCTACAACGCTCGTACCGAGCGCTTCCTGCCCGGTGATGGTGATATCGATATTGCTTCTATGCTGTGTGCATTACCGCGCGACAAGGTGATATCAATTGAGATCCCGCGGGGAGAGTGGGAGCGGAAGCTCAGCGCCAAAGTGCGCGCCCAGCAGGCGCTGGATCGCACCAAGGATCTCATCGAGTCCCTGTGAAACCTCTGTAGGAGCGCACTTCACGTGCGCGATTATGCTGCCTCTCAGTCGTAGGGGTCGCGCACACAAAGTGCGCTCCTACAAAAGCAAACTCCTCAAACATGTCAGTACCTGGTTTGTGGAGAGGGGAGATTTCAACGCAGGGTCGAGCCAGCAGGTGAAGTCAAATACTGCTTCAAGCATTTCGTTACAGAATAAAGGCGATAAACTACTGAGGTTGACGCCCAGGCTTGGCAGAGGGTCGATGCCCTGATTAATCTTGCCCTCTCATTAACTCCGACACCAGTACAGCGGATTCGCGGATAAGGCGGCGGTCATTTATTGTTCTGGCAACAACGCGAGCAAGCGCTTTAAGTGTCTGTTTTTCGCTGTCGCTAAGGCCTGAACGGATTGTGTAATCAAGCATACACAGAGCGCCGATGTTGAATCCTCTTACGTTGATGGGAGCACCAGCATAGTAGCGAAGGGCTAAGTCGCCGGTAACGAGCGGATTATCTGCGAAGCGTGGATCGTTTTGAGGGTCGGTCACCTCAAAAACCTCTGTATCCATAATGGTGTAGTTACAGAAGGCAACATCGCGCCCAGTCTCCTGAGCCCCGAGGCACTGCTTGCTTTTAAACCACTGGCGTTCCCCGTCAACTAAAGAGACTACAGCGGTGGGAATGTTGAATACTCGGGTCATTATTTCGGTAATGTCATCCAAGGCCTTCTCAGACGAGGTATCGAGGATCTTTAGTTCATGAAGCAGCGCAACGCGCTCTTCATCATTATCGGCCTTTGGATATGTTCGATCGCTCATTTTATATCCTCAATGCTCTCAGGTCGGTGAAATAGATACCCTTGGAAGGTTTCAAATCCAAGATTTAGAAGGCTCTGGTAGCGTTCATCTGTCTCAACACCTTCAACAACGTGGGTTTTCTCGAGTGCATTAAGTAACTCGCGAATATGTTGTAGGATCTTCTGCTTCTGAGGACGCGATTCTAGCCCTGAGATCATCGATCGATCGATTTTGATGATATCAAAGTCATAGTCGGCAAAAACGGACATTCCATTAAACCCTGTGCCAAAATCATCCAGCGCAATAGTGATATCGTGCTGTTTGATCTCAAAGAAAAGCCGGTTAATTTCATCAGCGGGCGGCATAGGGCGCAGCTCGGTGAACTCAAGGATCATGGGATAACGATAGCGTTCACACATCTCCAGCAACCGCTGTTGCAAAGCCTTTTCTACAAGTACATTATTGTCAACATTGATGGATGCCGAGATGCCTGTTTGGGAGTAAAGAATAGAGCCAGCGAGCATCTGTTTTTCAGTTACCGCTAGTGTCTGCGCTGGAGACATTTCACGAAACAGATCCTCTAATATGATGTCGCCGTATGCGGCAGGCAAGCGGGAGAGTAACTCGACCTTAATTGTCCTACCCTGTGTGTCGACGATCCGTTGGGCATGGATTGTGAGGTCCTTTAGAGCAGAGCTGCAGAGCGTTTCGTCTATTATCATCATCGGCTCCATTGTAAACGGATTGCTTTACTAACAGTGTAGTTGATAGTTTGAATGTCGCTACAGTTATGTAATTTATGACTTGTTTCGGTTAGGCTCTCTTTGACGTTGCGTCTGTTGTGATTTCGTCGAAATGAACGACGCGGTTGCGCCCGGTACGCTTAGCTTGATACATGGCCTCATCTGCCCAGGTGAAAAGTTCATTTACCCCATTTTCAAGGGGCTCTAGGGTGGTTGCCACTCCAATAGATACTGTGATTTCAACCACTTGAGCATTGCAGATCATTTGACTTCGTTCTATCGCATACCGCAGTTTTTCCGCTATGAGAACCGCATTGGTTTTGGATGTATCGGGCAGAAGCAGAAGGAATTCCTCTCCCCCGTGACGGAAAAGCTGATCACTTTTTCGAAGCAATGGCTGGATAGTCTTGGCTACCATTTTCAGAACATCGTCACCAAAATCATGTCCGTAGTTGTCGTTTATCTGTTTGAAATGGTCGAGGTCAAACATGACGGTGCTTAGGGATCGTTCTGACCGCAAGAAACTACTGTACTCATGCTCCGCACAGGCTTCGAGATGCCTGCGATTGTAAAGTCCGGTCAAACTATCATGTGTAGCTTGGAAGTAGAGTTCACGCTCGGAGTTTCTGAACTCACTAATATCCATCAGAAACAGCACATGGTCAGTTTGTGAACCCTGGCGTAGTATCAGCGTTCGAATTTTTAGACTGACGTTCGCACCCGCAAGCGTCTTGCCTACGATTTCATAATCGCTTGAGGCGTGCTTTTCAGCATCTGGTGGAACGAAGGCGGGTAAAAATGACACGACAGGCTTCCCTACCAGGTCGGTTACTTTGCAGTTGAATATCAAGGCCGCCTGAGTGTTTGTGGACTTTATATTACCGTCAGCGGTCACCGAGATGACAGCGTGCATACCCGAGGAGATAATTTTATGAAGTTGAGCGCGCTCGAATTCGAGCGCGCGCAGGTTTATCCGGAGTTTGGTTAACATTGAACCGGATAGACCGATACCTACGGCAGCTACAACCCCTAAAAAGATTATCGCTCCGAGATATGACCTATCACCGTGTGCGATATTAACCACCGAGCTGACATCGGCGATAATTCTCACTGACTGCATTGCTTCATAGTGCATACTTGTGATGGCGAGCCCGAGAAAGGATCCGCCCACGAGGTGCGCGTGAGTGTTCTGGTTTTTTCGGCGTAAAGCATCATCTGCCCAGAGCCCGCCGTATGAGAGTAGAACGGCAGCTAGCAATGAGTAGACGAAAGCCTGCATTTCGAAGCGCATCAGCCCATCAATCTGCATGGCCAGCATACCTGAGTAGTGCATGGCCCCAATACCCAATGCAATCAAAAGCGAGGGCAGAATACGGTTCAGATGAGAGCGCCTGTGGCTCGCAGCCCAGCGAATTGCAAACCAGGCAGCCATGACCGCTGGAAGTGCTGACCCCAGGGTAATCCAGGGTGAATAGGTCATGGGGACTGGTAGATGTACAGCCAGCATTCCGGTGAAGTGCATGCTCCAGACTGTGACGCCGAATGCAGCCGCACCTGCGAATTGAACTGATCGACGAACGAATGCTTCAGATATACTTTTCGACAGATCGGCGATTACCATGCCAACTATCGAACCGATGATTGCGATAGCGATAGACAGTGACACCCAGAGCGGGTCATATACGAGGGCTACGATGGGCTCCTGCCCAGAGTAGAAAAAGTTGCCTAGTACATCTCGAATCTGCATGTGGACACCAGTTGTGTTGGTTGTGATGTAACTGTTCCAATCTTTTTTTTGTGAGTGGGCTTCCCGTTCGGTTTTTTCAAGTTTAGTTCAGAATAGGTGAATTGTGCGGTGAAACGTCAATCAAGTTTCCAGTCTGGGCGAGGGAAGTGGCAGGTGTAGCCCATTGGATAATGTTCAAGGTAGTCTTGATGTTCAGGCTCTGCTTCCCAAAATGGCGCAGCCGCGTTTACTTTGGTGACGACTTTACCGGGCCATTTTCCCGATGCGTCTACATCTTCGATTGTTTCCAGAGCTGTTTGGCGCTGTTCGTCGCTAAGCGAAAAGATGTGCGAACGGTAGGACGAGCCAATATCGTTACCCTGACGATCGACGGTCGTTGGATCGTGAATCTTAAAGAAGAACTCGAGCAGGGTTCGATAGGAGATCATCGCTGAGTCAAACTGAATCTCAATCGCCTCAGCGTGGCCCGGATGGTTGCGATAGGTTGGGTGGTCGTTCTCACCGCCGGTGTAGCCGACTCGGGTTTCCAGCACCCCTGGCAGTTTGCGAATCAGATCTTGCATACCCCAGAAGCAGCCGCCTGCGAGAATTGCGGTTTCGTGGTTGTCACTCATCGTCGTTCAATCCTATTCCATCATTAAGCTAGCCAAGCGAGCGATAGCAGCGACAGGGCGCTGCTCCAGATCACTACAGGAGCAATTACGTCGGTGCGCACGCCATGGAGCAGTGCCAACGAGAATGCCATCGCACCCGATGGCCCTGCCGCGTTAAGCACAAACCTGTCCGCCCAGCTATTTTCAGGCGCGAAGATGCTTAACGCTACAAACACCATTGCCGGAAACAGCAAGAGTTTCATTGCGGTAATCCCGACAACCGGCAGGCTTGGCTTGGCAGCTTGTCCAGAGAGAATAACGCCTAAGGCAAAGAGTGTTAACGGTGCTGCGGCGGCTCCAGCGAAGCGTGCAGCAGTTAGCACAGGTTCAGGTACTGGCATGTCGATTAGATTGAGCAGTACCGCTAGAAAAATGCCGACCAGGACAGGGTTCATCGTTAGCTTTTTCAGCGCAGCGATTGGCGACTCTTTGCCAGCCATCATCTCGGTACTGATGATAAAGAAGCCAAAAATAAGAGAAGAGTCCAAAGCGACAATTGCAGTTATAGGCAGGGCGCCCGATTCGCCGTATATCAGCACCGATATTGGCCAGATGTAGAGTAGTGAGTTAACAAATACCACCGCCATGCCGAGTAACCAGGACTCAAGGTGGTCTCTCTTAAAGAGGAAGCGAGCGACTGCGTAGCCGATCAGAAAACCTAGCACCTCACAGAGTAGGTAGATCGCCAGAGCGCCAAAACGAATGGTGCCGAAATCGAGACTGCTCAGCAGAGCAAAGATCAATGGCGGTTGGAGCGTTAAAAATGCGACTCGGTTAACAGTACGTGCCTCATCGGCACTGAACGTTTGGCGTCGGCCCATTAAAAAGCCGATTGCGAGAATCGCAAATACTGGAAGAATGTTGTGGGTTAGTACCTGCAGCATGGGTGGGGTGAGGGTCCGAGTCAGAGTGGTTTAGATCTACGCCTGTTACCATACCGCCATACGCAGCAGATTCGTTAGCTTTTCTTGAGTGATGTTTGTCCCGCCATTCAAAAAGTTAGTGACAGCCACAGCAGCAACCACCCTATCCTTTTCGAACGTAAACACCGGATGCATCGGACTGTTGACCGCGTAAACGACCCAGCGTCCCTGTTTGTTATGCTTAAGACAGTGACTCACTATCCAAATCCTGCCCGCCACTAGATTTAGGATAGCAAAGATCTCGAGTGCGCAGGTTTAGATGGCCGATGTTTGACAAAGAAGAGGGCCGATTTAGATTAATTCAGCTTCTGGCCACCAGCCAGGCAGAAGTGACCGGATCTCGCTGCGCCCGAAGCGGGGATCGATCAAAAGCAGCTCACCGGTATCTTGGTGTGTACGAATCAGGCGGCCGGCAGCCTGCACAACCTTCTGCATACCCGGATAGAGGTAGGTGTACTCATAACCCTGACCAAAGCGCTCGTCAAAGCGTGTGCGCATCAGTTGATGAAAGCTGTCGAATGGAGGTAAACCAAGCGTTGCCACGGTAACACCGATCAAACGATCGCCTGGCAGATCTACTCCTTCCGCAAAAAGGCCGCCGAGCACAGCCATGCCGAGTAACTGGCTATCCTCTGTAAAGGCGTCCAGATAGGTCTGACGCTCGTTCGGGCGCATGCCGGTAGTCTGTAGATGCAGCGTGATATCTGGGGCGCGTTGCGCAACGGCTTCACTAATCTGCTGTAGATATTTGAAGCTGGGGGCAAAGAATAGGTGGTTGCCGGGACGTCTTTTGAACTGCTGAATCAGCAGTTGTGCAATCGGTGCTATCGAACGTTCTCTCACCTGATAACGGGTGTCGATGCGACTGCAAAGCTTGACGCTGATCTGCTCTGGTAGGAAAGGTGAGGGGAGCGAGCCCTGTGCGCATTCTGGATCCAGTCCAAGTAATTGTTGATAGTAGTCAAAGGGTTTGAGTGTAGCCGAGAAGAGGGTGGCTGAGTGCAGGTCTGCCCAGCGTTGTGCTAGGAAGATAGACGGGTCAAGGTTGAGTATGGCCAGTTCACCGGCGCCGCGCCTCGGTTTTGCCCGACGAATCACCGAGTGCTCGCCAAACACTTCAGCCAACTTAAGATAGGCCGAAGCGCTGAAGAGCATCTGTTGCAACTCCAGCTGGTCGGGTTGCTCGGCAAGCACTTCACTTATTTCGGAGCAGAGGCTCTGCAGCGCATACTCGAGTTTTTCAGGAGGCTCCTCATTGAATAGCGGCTCTTTTGCAGAGGTTGCGTCCAACCCTTTGCACGCCTCCTGCCAGCCGCGCTGTACGCCATCCAAGGCTTTTTTCAGCTTTACCCGCTGAGTATCTTGCCGAAACTGTGACTGGTAAAGCTCAACTGAGTAGAGGTCGCGACAGCGTGAAACCAAGTTATGCGCTTCATCGACTAGCGCAACTGCACGCCACTCATCTTGTTGCAGGTAGGCGCTCAGCAGCGCGGTCGGAGCCAGATATTGGTTGATATCCGCTACGACGACATCGCTCCAACGAGCCATCTCCTGGCCAAAAAAGTAGGGGCAGATCTGGTGCTCTGCGGCTATCGCGCGCAGACCAGCAACATCCATATTAGTGTCAGATATCGCAAAAGCCGCCTCACGTGCAGCAGGTAATTTATCAAAGAAGCCTTGGGCCAGCGGACAACTCTCCCCCTGGCAGAGCTTGTCGGGCTCGATGCAGCCGGCCTCTTTTGAGCTCAGTTCCACCACGCGAAGCGGTACTTTATTAGCTTCACGGTTAGCTTCACGTAGTTGATTAATTCCCTCAAGCCCTACGGCGCGTGCTGTATTGCGAGTGGTTAGGTAGAGCACTCTATCGACCTCGCTACTGTCAACATCGCTAGTGGCCATCGCTCTTAGAGCAGGGAAAAGTGTGCCTAGCGTTTTTCCCGAGCCAGTAGGCGCCTCGAGCAGCAACTGACGCTCTGTACGCACGGCCTTGTAGACGGACTCCGCTAGGTCGCGCTGACCTTTGCGAAACTCAGGGTAGGGGAATTGAAGCGTCTTAAGCGCTGCGCTTCTGTCGTTGCGTGCCCTGAGGCGCAAGTTGTGCCAGTGTCTGTAGCGCTCTACCAGCCCCTCCAACTCAGCTTGCAGTTCAGTTGCCAGAGCAGTCTCGTTGAGTTCGGTCATCTCATCTTTGGCGACCTCCAGGTAGGTCAGTCGCAAATTAACGCGATCCCACTCCTGCTGCTGGCAGAGAATCGCTGCATAAACGCGCAGCTGGGCCCAATGCAGGGCGCGTTGACCGGCAGACTGGCGCTCTAGATCGCCCCGGTGGGTTTTGATCTCTTCGACTAATCGCTTTGAGAGATCCACGCCATCTGCACGACCGCGCAGCAGCAAGCCATTAATCTTTAGCTCCAGGGGGTACTCGGGCGTGTAACCGGCTGGACGTTTACGCTGTAGGCGTTGATGGCCCTCTATACCCTCGGCTGCGGTGGGCGCGGGTGTATAGCGCAGGTCAATATCGCCGGTGCGGGCGGCAAACTCACAGAGTGAGCGAATGGAGATTCGATTGGCGCGGTCACTCATCAACGCTATCGCTCCAAGTCACCCAGCAGACCGAGCAGGGTATCTGATGCTCCACGAAGTAATCTAGCCAGAGCTTCTGGTTGTCCTGCAAGCGATCTCCGGGGCCCTTAACCTCAATTAACTTGTAGCTCTGCGCTGCGATATCAAACTGAATCAGGTCAGGGAACCCGCTGCGATGGGTGCGGATATCGCTCAGTAGACGCTCAAAAATCAGACGCAGGTGCTCAGCAGGAATCAGTTTGAGTGCCAGTCCGAGCAGCTCAGGTGTAATAACTGACCAGTGTATGAAGGCGTTGGTGATACCGCGCTTGTTCTCGTAGCACTCGAATATCTGCTCTGCATAGCTGCCGTCATCCAGCGCGGCCCAAGCGGTATACAGTTGTGCTTGGCGCCTCGCTTTGAACGCAGAGCGGTAAAGGTCGGCGGGGTGTGACTGAAAAGGGTGGAAAAAAGCGCCGGGCACTGGCGCGTAAAGCGCATCCCAAAAAAGTAGTCCGAACAGCGAGTTAATCAGACAGTTCTCTACATAGGCAATTGGGGTGTCGGGTGTGCCAAGCGCTTGGGCTGTACCCAGCTCGACGCACTGATCCGGGCGCGGGATGCTGATTTTGAACTCTTCAGGTGAGCGCAGTTTGGGCGCAGCTTTAGGGCTGCCGAGCTTCTTTGATATGCGGGATTCAACGCGAGCGATAGAGAGCTGATGTAGAGGGGTTAGCGAACGCGGTTCAGCGAGCGCCAGGCGTTGCTGCACCGCTTCGGGTGGGGCGTGCTTCTCCATGACGCGAAGCTCGCGGATCAGTGCGTCACCGAGCCCCGATATACGGTAGAGATTAAGTGCGGTTTGAGTCTCGCCAGCGCGCTCAGCCTCTTGGCCGAGGCCAAAAATCAGCCGCGCATAACGCCCGCCGATCCAGTCATTGATGGGCTCTATGCTGCGTGCTAGCTCGATACGCTCAGTCAGTTCAAGTGACTCGCTCAACTCATAAAGGGTATTGAGGGCGAGGTACTGGTCCACCTCTTCGCGTTGATGGAAAGCGCGACTCGCTTGCGTTAGTTCAACCGGTTCATAGTTAAAATAACCCAGCTCGGTGACAACAAATTCGCTCCAGCTCTGACGCAAGTTACCGAAGAACATTAGTCGCAGACGATCGAAAAGAGGTTGGCATGTTAAGGCGGCGCTAGGCGCATTGCTGCTCAGCCAATTTGCCAAGCTCATCGAGGGAAGCTCGTGCGTTGCCAATGACTCTTTAATGCGTCCCTTGGATGCGCTCTTAGGTAGTGCCTTGGTGATGAAACGGTTGTGAACCTCGAGCAGCTCTTCCCGGTTCAACAGGTCAGCGAGTTGGTCACTGGGTACCTTGGGTTCCAGCTCAACCAGCCCAAGTGACTCGAGCTTATGCAGCAGCTCGGGTACGGCCGTATTGATCTCGGCGTAGTGCTCCAGTTGTTGTGCGCGGTAAAGCGTCTGGGTGCGCATCACCATACGTATCAGTAGCGCCTGTGCATCGGTCGGAGCGGCTAGCAGGCCATCCAATGATCTCAGTTCATCAGCCGTCAGGAGGTCTGCGTGCAACTGTCGCACCCAACTGATCAGTGTTCGCGCGTTCTCTAGGTAGTAGAGCGGGTTCTCCAGCGAAGCGGCAACCGGAGTGTTGTTCTGGGTGCTAGCCATCAGCTCTGTTTGACTCGCAGGACAATTTTGCCGATGTGTGCCTTTCGTAAAAAGGCCTCCTGTGCTTGCTCAATATCTTTAAGCGCGAAGGTCTGCGCAACAAGCGGTTTGATATCACCAGACTCAATGCGTTTAACTAAGTTGGGGAACACCGCGGCATCGATAATCGTACCGCCGAAGAAACTCAGATCTTTGAGATAGAGTGTGCGTACATCCAGTTCGACAATGGGGCCACCAATTGCCCCAGAGACTGCATAGCGGCCCCGAGGTTTGAGAACCTCGAGCAGCTGTGGGAAAGTGCTTCCGGCCACAAGATCGATCACCACCGTCACACTATTCTGGCCCATAGTCGCCACAAGATTGTCGCTACGATCGATGCATCGGTCTGCACCAATCGCCAGCAACTGGGCAGCTTTGGTGCTCTGTGTTTGAGCGATTACGGTTGCGCCACGCGCCTTAGCCAGTTGTACGGCGGCAGAGCCAACACCGCCAGAAGCGCCTGTCACCAGCACAATATCTTGCGGCCCAACCGACGCGCGAGTCATTAGATTCTCTGCCGTTGAGTAGGAGCAGGGGAGAGAGGCGAGTTCAATATCACTCAGTTCAGTCTCGATTTTGTGGGCATAACGTGCTGCCACTTTTGTGTACTCGGCAAAGCCGCCGTCACACTCAGAGCCGAAGTACCAAGGCGTGTCTAGTGGCTCTCCGGCCGCCTCGTGCAGACTCGGCTCTACAATGATGCGCTCTCCAATACGCGCAGTATCAACACCTTGGCCTACAGCTACAATTTCGCCGCAGACATCAGCACCTTGAATACGCGGAAGCTGCAGTGCTGAGCCCCCCCAACCAGCATCCTCGCTCGCGTTTTCGTTTTTAGAGTACCAGCCGATTCGGGTATTAATGTCGGTATTGTTAACGCCCGCCGCCGAAACGCGAATCACTACCTCTGTGGCGAGTGGTTGTGGCACTGGGTGATCGGTCCGGTAATCGAGTTTGTCGTAACCTCCGTGGCCGGTCAGAAGTACAGCGCGCATGGTTGATGGGGGCATGGATAAGCTCCTTGACTGAGATCCGTTCGGTTGAAATAGGTCTGTGTGACTGAGCTGAGACCCTCATTATTGATGATTGTTACTGTGAACGACAGATTTTTGCGCAACTTCACGCCGATCAAATCAATAACTTGACCCGATGCGATATCAGCGCTTTATTGAGAAAAAAATTAGAACAAGGTTTAAACCATGAGCGATATCTCAATAGCACGCGCTGCAAAACTCAAATCCATTCAGGAGATCGGCGAGCAGCTCGGCATTCCGACCGATCAACTGATCCCTTACGGACACGACAAGGCTAAGATTCGCAGTGAATATATTCGCTCAATCGCAGACCGTCAGTCGGGTAAGCTGGTGCTTGTAACGGCGATGTCTCCCACCCCAGCGGGCGAGGGTAAAACCACGACGTCTGTTGGGCTTGGCGATGCGCTCAACCGTATCGGCCAGAAGACCATCACCTGCTTGCGCGAGCCGAGCCTGGGCCCCTGTTTTGGTATGAAGGGTGGTGCTGCTGGGGGCGGCCAGGCGCAAGTTGTGCCGATGGAGGATATCAATCTTCACTTCACCGGCGACTTTCATGCGATCTCCGTGGCCAACAACCTCTTGTCTGCAATGATCGATAACCAGTTGCAGTGGGAGAATCCAACGGGTATCGACCCGCGTCGTATCACTTGGCGTCGTGTTGTCGATATGAATGACCGCGCTCTGCGCGATATCTTGATCGGCTTAGGCGGCACGCCCAACGGAATCCCGCGCGAAGGTGGCTTTGATATCACCGTTGCCTCTGAGGTGATGGCGATTCTCTGCTTGGCCCAGTCCTATGAGGATCTAACCCAGCGTCTGGGTAACATCATCGTCGGCTACACTCGCAGCGGAGACCCGGTGCATGCGCGTGATATTAATGCAGAAGGTGCGATGACGGCGGTGCTTAAAGACGCGTTCTTGCCGAACCTTGTGCAGACACTGGAGAACAATCCCGCGTTTATTCACGGCGGTCCTTTCGCCAACATCGCGCACGGCTGTAACTCGGTTATCGCAACTAAGACAGCGCTGAAACTGGCAGATTACGTTGTGACAGAAGCGGGTTTCGGTGCGGATCTTGGGGCAGAAAAATTCTTTAATATTAAGTGTCGCAAAGCCGAGCTGCAGCCCGACGCGGCAGTCCTGGTTGCGACAATACGTGCGCTTAAGATGCACGGGGGTGTTGCTAAAGATGCGCTGTCATCGGAAAACGTAGAGGCTGTTGTAAAAGGGTGTGAAAATCTTGGCCGTCATATCCGTAATATGGGGCAGTTTGGCGTACCGGTGGTGGTCGCTATAAACCATTTTGATGCCGATACCGAGGCAGAGCAGGCGGCTGTAGAGGCCTTCTGCAAGCAGTTCAACGTGCAGTGCATCTCAGCAACTCATTGGCGCGATGGTGGAGCTGGAGCAGAGGCGCTGGCTCATGCCGTCGTTGCCATTGCCGAGTCAGGTGCGGCACAGTTCAGAACGCTATACGATGATGGTGTCACCCTCTGGGAGAAGGCTCGTCACGTGGCCCGTACCTTGTACGACGCGGATGACCTGATTGCTGATAAAAAAGTACGGGCGCAGTTTAAATCGCTGCAAGAGGCCGGTTTTGGTCACTTCCCTGTTTGTATGGCTAAAACACAGTATTCTTTCTCAACCGATCCGCAGTTGATGGGTGCGCCCAGCCATCATGTGGTACCGGTGCGGGAGGTGCGCTTGGCGGCAGGGGCAGAGTTTATCGTGGTAATCTGCGGTGACATTATGACCATGCCGGGGCTACCGCGTAAGCCTGCTGCTGAGAGCATTTTTCTCAATAAAGATGGCGAGATAGAGGGGCTGTTTTAATCCTCGAGACCGGACAATAGATTATCCAAATAATGGCATGAACTTTGCTGATAAAAATATCAGGTGTTGTCTAACTTTGGTGATCTGATGTCTATTTCTCTTGAGCTCTCTTCGCAAGACAGTGAGCTGCAACGTTTTAAAATAGCCACTTTGCGCACTGTTTTGGCGCTTGTTGCCGTCGCAGCGTTTGCACTGGGTGTTGTCAACCTGCTGTTTCAAGAGTTCAGTCAAGGCAAAGTTGCGCTGTTAGTATTTCTGTCAGGTTACGCGGGCTTCGCCTTTTTCTCGAAACCGGACTCGGTTGCCTTTGAAGCATCTGCTTATCTGCTTTTTGCCGGCTATTTCAGCTTTACGTTATACGAAGTGACGAGTGTCGCGGGAGCTGACTATGCTCTGTTACAAGGGCCGTTAATCATAACCTACTGCTATGTAGGGATGACCAAGCAGTACGCTCGTGTGAGCTCGGTACTGGTTGTGCTCACCCCTATTGCGGCTGCTGTCTGGTCGCCAGAGAACATGCCGGTCGCTGTCCGAATGCTGGTTGCCGATCTTCTTATCTGGCTTCTGGTTGATAGATTGCTCGGGCTCTACAGTCGCTCTATTGCCAAAATAGAAGAGGTGAACAGTCGTCTTGAGGTTGCTAATCGAGCAAAATCTGACTTTCTCGCCAATGTCTCGCATGAGATCCGTACGCCACTCAACGGCATATTTGGCTCGCTGCAGGTCATTAAAAGCGAGGCGCAGGATCCCGACGTGGTCCACCGATACATAGACGTTGCGATGGGGAGCTACCGCTCTGTGATCGGTATCGTCAATGACGTGCTGGATCTGGCCAAGATTTCCGAAGGGAAGCTCAACCTATACGTTGAACCGACGAACATAGTGGCCCTTTCGAATCAGGTGATAGCTGAGTCGCTGCCGATCGCTGAATCAAAGAATATTGGCCTTCAGATTCACATCGACGAGTCCGTTGCTGGTACACACCGCTTGGCTGACGCTAAGGCGATCACTCAGATACTTCGCAACCTGCTTTCAAACGCAATCAAATTTACTGAAACGGGCAGAGTTGAGCTCTTTGTTGAGCAAGGTGTTGGCGCCGAAGAGCTTGTGTTTCGTGTGGTTGACACCGGGGTGGGCATCCCTCAGGAGAAGCTTGAACTGATATTTGAGTCATTCGAACAGGTTGAAGCGGCTCGATTCACTGAACGTTTCGGCACGGGTCTTGGGCTTGCTATCACAAAAGCGCTCATTGAGTTGATGGGAGGCTCCGTGAGTGTTGAGTCGAATCTGGGTAGTGGTACTGAGTTTAGGGTCTGTCTGCAACTGGCTCAAACAGATCAAAGATCCATACAAGAGCACAATACAGTGAGTCCTGAAGAGTTGTCTAAAGCGCGAATACTGCTGGTGGATGATGTGATGACCAATCGCATGCTGTGCAGAGCGATGCTTAAGGATACTCCATATCAAATTGACGAGGCGGTAGACGGTAAAGCAGGTGTCGCTGCCGCATTGAAGCACTCCTATGACTTGATATTGATGGATATTCGGATGCCGATTATGGATGGTTTTGAGGCGCTGCGTTCACTTAGGTCTGTGCAGTACGGTGCACCGGTGGTTGCCTGCACGGCTAACGTGATGAAAGAGGATGTCGATGCCTATCTTAAAGCTGGGTTCGCGGCTGTCGTCGGAAAGCCCTATCTTAAGGCCGACCTGATTCAACAAATCGAAGCCGTTCGTAAGAAAGCTTCGCAAATGAGCTAATTCTCCCGCTCGGCTCCTACAAGAGACGCATCGACAGCGTCTCTTTTTGTATTTTTTTCTAAAAATTACGTAATTCCATTAAAATTCCTGTTGTTCCATTCGGTAATGACCGTTAATATGTAACTAAATTACGGAACAATTAAACACGCTTGTCGTGATTCAGAGGAATTTAGAGTGATTAACGCCAGAATCGCTGAGATTACCGCCCGCATTCAGGAGCGCAGCCGCGACACACGCGCAGATTATGTTGCTCGAATGGAGGCAGCACGTAACTCCAAAGTTCAGCGCTCGGTGCTCTCTTGTGGCAACCTGGCTCACGGCTTTGCCGCTTGTGGTGCTGAAGAGAAAGATTCTCTGAAGATGATGGACGCCGCTAATATTGCCATCATCAGCTCTTACAACGATATGCTCTCGGCGCACCAGCCGTTTGAAAGCTTTCCTGCGCTGATCAAAGAGGCTGTAAAGGCCATGGGCTCTACCGCACAGTTTGCTGGCGGTGTGCCAGCAATGTGTGACGGTGTCACTCAGGGTCAGCCGGGTATGGATCTTAGCCTGTTCAGCCGTGACACTATCGCTATGGCGACGGCTGTCGGTATGTCGCACAATATGTTTGATGGTGCGCTGGCGCTGGGTGTGTGTGACAAGATTGTTCCGGGTCTGTTGATGGGCGCGCTGAGCTTTGGCCATCTGCCTTGGGTGTTTGTACCTGCGGGTCCAATGCCAAGCGGTCTGCCCAACAAAGAGAAGGCACGTATTCGACAGGAGTATGCTGAGGGTAAAGTCGGCCGTGATGCGCTGCTGCAGTGCGAGATGGACTCTTACCACGGTGCTGGCACCTGTACTTTCTACGGTACGGCAAACTCAAACCAGTTGCTTATGGAAGCGATGGGTCTGCATCTGCCGGGCTCTTCGTTCATTAATCCAAACACACCACTGCGCGACGAGCTGACCAAAGCAGCAGCCGAGCAGGTGTGCCGTATCACTGATCTGGGTTCTGACTACCGTCCACTTTACAAGGTGATCGACGAAAAGGCGATCGTGAATGGCATCGTGGCACTGTTAGCGACCGGCGGTTCAACCAACCATACGATGCACCTTGTTGCCATGGCTCGCGCGGCGGGCGTGATTGTTAACTGGGACGACTTCTCTGAACTTTCAGATACAGTACCTCTGCTAACACGGATTTACCCGAACGGAAGTGCGGACATTAACCACTTCCAGGCGGCTGGCGGTATGTCGCTGCTGTTCCGTGAGCTGCTATCAGCGGGTCTGATCCACGGTGACGTTTTGACTATCAAAGGCGAGGGGCTGGCAGACTACACGGCTGAGCCATTCCTTGAGGGCGACAAGCTTATTTGGCGTGACGGGCCTGAGGCTTCACTCGATCCTGAGGTTGTGGCAACGGTCTCCAAGCCGTTCTCCAGCAACGGTGGTTTGCGCCTGCTAAAAGGTAATCTGGGTCGCTCGGTGATCAAGGTGTCGGCCGTTAAGGACGAGAACCGTGTAATTGAGGGTCCTGCGATTGTTGTGCATGACCAGAACGATATTCAAAAGCGTTTCGATGCCGGTGACCTGTCGCGTGACTGTGTTGTCGTTGTGCGCTTCCAAGGTCCTGCGGCCATGGGCATGCCAGAGCTGCACAAGCTGACACCTCTGCTGGGTTCTCTGCTAGACAAGGGCTACAAAGTGGGCCTTGTGACTGATGGCCGTATGTCAGGTGCTTCAGGCAAGGTGCCTGCAGCTATCCATCTGACGCCTGAGGCGCTGAATGGCGGTATGATCGCCAAGGTTCAGGAGGGTGATATCATCCGCCTGGACGTAAACACCGGTGAATTGATTTTGAAAGTCAGTGATGAAGAGTTGGCAGCGCGTGAAGCGGCCACCGCTGACCTTAAGCCATACCACTGGGGTATGGGGCGCGAGATGTTCGGTGCGGCACGCCAAATGGCGGGCGGTGCAGAGCAGGGCGCTAGTTTCCTATTTGGCTATGAAGCCGGCCCGCAGGGCTAACACCAGGAGTTGATATGAGTACTCAAGCTGAAGTTTTGCTAACCACTTCCCCGGTTATGCCGGTCCTGGTTATTGAACGTGTTGAAGATGCTGTGCCAATCGCTGAAGCATTGAAGGCCGGTGGACTGAAGGTGCTGGAAGTGACTCTGCGTACTGATTCTGCGTTGGATGTTATCCGCCAGATCGCTGCTAATGTCGACGATGTGATCGTCGGCGCAGGTACTGTCACCAAACCTGAAGAGTTTCAGTTGGTTGAAGAGGCTGGCGGTCAGTTCGCGATCAGCCCAGGCGCGACCGATGCGCTTTTCCAGGCGGGCCTTAAGTCAAACATGCCATACCTTCCTGCTGTCAGCACCGTTGCAGAGATGATGCGCGGCATGGAGTTTGGTTTTGAGTGCTTCAAGTTCTTCCCGGCGGAAGCAAATGGCGGTGCACCAACGCTGAAAGCATTCGCAGGTCCATTCCCGAACGTACGTTTTTGCCCAACAGGCGGTATCGGCGCTAACAACTTTACTGATTACCTCAAGCTACCAAACGTCAGTGTAGTTGGTGGTTCTTGGGTGGTGCCTAAGGATCTGATCGAAGCCAAAGATTGGGCGGGCATCACGGCTCTAGCAAAAGATGCCGTAGCCAAGGCGAACGCGCTCTAACAGAGCCACCGCCAAAACAGTTCTCGTTTCCAATGGTCGTGGAAACACGAGCGGGCAACCGCTCACTTTCAGCCGCCCCGTAAAAAGGGCGGTTTTTTTATGTAGATGGACGTACTGTATCCCGGCAGTGCAGGAGCACACTGCCGGGGTTCGTGGGAGAAGAACGATCTTCTGACGCTCGAGAGCGGCGTCGCAGCATCACCCACAAATCGTACGAGCGATGTAACGCGCAGCGCTATTTCGCAATATCTCGCACTATCTCGCGATGGGTCGCGCAATAGGCTTCGACTAGAGCGCTCGTACAATGGCGTTTCACCTTGTGGTGAGGCGCTGCATTAATGTGTGGGACTGTCCTGGCTCAAGCATTACGGCGGTCTCCAAGGCATTGGCCGCCTCAACACAGATATAACCTCTGTAGTTCTCGGCTCCCAAATCTGCCATACCCGCTGCAATCACCTCGCCGGCATTCCAAACCACGGTGGTGCCGCTGCCCTGTTTGGTAATCTCGGTGGTAGCGCCTGTACCCGTATCGACGAGATCAAGTTTTTCAGAGGAGTCATAGTAGACTCGGTCCGTGGGCTCGGTCAGGTAGACCGCTTTGCGATCCTCCAATGCCTGTGCGTAGTCACGCAGCTTATCGGCATACCGCACCTCTGCTAAACCATGCAGTGAGGCGTTCTCGAGGTCACTGACTGGCAGGTAGGTGTGCAAAGCTTCCGTCAGCTCGATCCTGTGCCCGCCGACATTGCCGGTGATAAGACGCATCTCGAGTGAGTGCTCGGTCAACTCGATCTGATACTCGGCTTCGAGCGGGTAGTCAGCGTCCGTGCTGCTGAACCCAAGTCGCAGTAGAGCGGACTCGTTGGTTGAGCTCTGTTCAAGGAGTTGCCAAATGGCGGTGCGTGCAAATCCGTGGGCAGGGCGCGAGGTATCACTGCTGTGCGGGCCAAACCAAGGCCAGCAGATGGGCACACCTCCACGGATCGGTTTTCTCGATTCAAATAACGAATTTGAGCTCATCCAGAGGCGCTCGACACCGGATTGGGTATAGCTCACCAAATGTGCCCCCTGAAGTGTCAGCAGGGTTTTGGACTCACCGAAATTAAGTTCGATCGTCTCTAGAGAACTCTCGCTTAGCCGGTTTAAAATAGCGCCGCTATCCATGATTTTGACCCTTTAAGTACTAAAATTACATTATATCGATTTCTGTGTTTTCTATCGCCGAAATTTTATTGAGGCTAAATAATGTATTAAGCTATTGTTTTAAATGTGGTTATTATCTTTTATTTTGTCGTTTTTGACGATTCTCTACCGCTAGCCATCGGACAGCGAGTGTTATAAAATTAAGTAAGTTTTTTACGTACCCAATTTAACTTAGATCGAGCCGCTGCGTATCGTTCTAAGCATAGGAGTTTGACCATGTCCCACCAGATGCACAAGGCTTGTGATTTCGTGCTGTTCGGCGCGAAAGGCGATCTGGCGATGCGAAAGCTATTCCCAGCTCTGTATCAGCTTGATGCTGCGCACCTGTTGAATCCCGATAGCAAAGTCATTGGGGTTGCGCGCGCAGACTGGTCGCAGGAGGAGTTTGTCGCTCAGGTTGAAGCAACGCTGAACCGCTTCCTTAAAGAGGGCGAGTTTGATGCTGAGGTTTGGAACCGCTTTAGTGCTCGCCTCGACTACGTCAAAGTCGATATGACAGCACCGGATGACTTCAAGAAGTTGGGGCAGGCCATCGATCAGTCGCAGCGCGTGATGGTCAACTACCTAGCAACGCCGCCATCCGTTTTCGGGGATATCTGTAAGAACCTGAGCTATGCCGAGCTGATTAATGACGAGACCCGTATCGTGCTGGAGAAGCCGATCGGTCACGACCTTGAAAGCTCTAAAGTGATCAATGATACGGTCGCGGCTTACTTCAACGAAAACCGTATCTACCGTATTGACCACTACCTCGGCAAAGACACTGTGCAGAACCTACTGGCGCTGCGTTTTGCCAATAACTTGTTTAACTCACAGTGGAATAACCACGCCATCGATCACGTACAGATCACGGTAGCGGAGACGGTGGGTCTAGAGGGACGCTACAGCTACTACGACAAAGTCGGTCAGATGCGCGATATGGTGCAGAACCATTTGCTGCAGCTGCTCTGTATGGTGGCGATGAACCCACCGAGCAAGCTTGATGCGGATTCGGTGCGTGATGAGAAAGTACGTGTGCTCAAGGCACTGCACCCGATCGATAGCACTAACGTGCACAAGCGTGCTGTGCGTGGCCAGTACGCGGCAGGTTCTATCGATGGCAAAGCTGTTGTGGGTTACAGCGAAGAGGATGGTGGCGGTCAGTCGCAGTCCAATACTGAGACCTTTGTTTCTTTGCGCGTCAATGTGGATAACTGGCGTTGGGCTGGCGTGCCATTCTACCTGCGTACCGGTAAGCGCATGCCCGAGAAGACGACCGAGATTGTGGTTGTCTACAAGAACAACCCGCACTACATCTTTGATAAGAAGCAGCAGGATATGGTCTCTAACCGTCTGGTTATTCGCCTGCAGCCAGATGAAGGTATTCGTCTGCACGTCGTCATGAAGCAGCTAGGTATGACCGAGGGTCTTAACCTGCAGAACCGTGCACTGAATCTAGACTTCACCAGTGATGATCCCAACCACCGCACACCGGATGCTTATGAGCGTCTGCTGCTTGAGTCGATGGTAGGTGATCAGTCTCTGTTCGTCCGCCGCGACGAGATTGAGGCCTCTTGGACCTGGTGTGACCAACTCATCGACGCTTGGGATGAGACCGGTGACGAGGTTAAGCACTACAACGCCGGTACCTGGGGGCCGATTGGCTCTATTGCACTGATCGAGCGTGATGGCCGCTCTTGGCACGAGGAGTAATTGACGATGGTTAACAAACTGAGTTTTGAGACCCGTGGCGAGCTTGAGAGTGCGCTTACGGATCGAATCGTTGCGCTGCTTGCTGCAGGCATTAAAGAGCGCGGTGTGGGGTGTCTGGTGGTTTCGGGTGGTCGTACACCGGCGGGGCTATTTCAGCGTCTATCGCACCAGAATCTGGACTGGAGCAAAGTGATTGTGACTCTGGCTGATGAGCGCTGGGTGCCTGCTGATCATGATGACTCCAATGCGCGCTCGGTAGAGACGCACCTGCTGCAGTACAACGCGGCCAAAGCTAGATTCATTCCGCATGTCACTTCTGCAGTGACACCGCAAGAGGGGCAGGCTGAACTTGAAGAGACGCTCAAGCAGCTACCAGAGCAGATTGATGCAGTCATTCTGGGTATGGGTGAAGATGGACATACCGCATCATTCTTCCCTAATGCCCCCGAGCTAGCTGCTGCAATTGACCCTAAGCAAGCCCGGGCCTGCCTAGCTGTAACGCCGCCAGTCGCTCCACATCCGCGTATGACACTCACATTGCCGCGCCTGCTGGCCAGTAAGCAGATCTTCCTGCATCTGTGTGGTGAGGGTAAGACGCCTGTGCTAGAGGAGGCGATGTCTGAGGGTGTAGCTGAGGATATGCCTGTGCGTACCGTACTGCGCCAGGAGCAGACGCCTGTCGATATCTTCTGGGCGCCTTAATTGCCAAATTAGCGGTCTTGTGCTGTTTGCTGCTACCGAGGTAGCGGCTGCGGTCTTGAGTTTTCTGTGACCAGATACCTTCACGATTGAAGCTGTAGATCGGTACCAGGTCTAAGTGTTCGGTCGTGGGGAGGATTTCATTCTTCATGTTATCCAGAACCAACGGCGTCGAGCTTCCTGAGGTGTCGGACTTTGGTGTCGCGATTTGGATCAGTTGACCAGCGAAAGGAACTCCGCGCGAGTAGCTGGATTAGAACGGAAGGTGCCGAGCATCATTGAGGTTTTCATCACAGCGTTCTGCTTCTCGACACCGCGCATCATCATGCACATATGTTGAGCTTCGATGACGACGCCAACGCCTAGTGCGCCAGTAACCTCTTGTAGCGCCTCAGCGACCTCTTTAGTCATGTTCTCCTGAATCTGTAGGCGGCGCGCATACATATCGACGATGCGCGCAATCTTAGAGAGGCCAATCACCTTACCCTGCGGTATGTAAGCAACATGCGCCTTGCCGATAAATGGCAGCATATGGTGCTCACACATCGAGTAGATCTCGATGTTCTTAACCAGAACCATTTCAGAGTTATCCGATTCGAACAGAGCTCCGTTCACCACCTCTTCGAGCGTCTGCTCGTAGCCTTTGGTGAGAAACTTCATCGCTTTAGCTGCGCGCTTGGGTGTGTCGATCAGACCGTCGCGTTGCAGATCTTCGCCGATGGCGCTGATGATAGATTCGTAGGCTTTTTCCACCGCTGGATTCCTCATGACAATTTGGACGAACCTTACGCCAAAGCGGCTGCTAGGTAAAGATTAACGCTGATCTGACTGGCGTTTAAGCAGTACATAAAGCGCACCACTACCGCCATCTTGGGGTTGGGCTGAGCAGAAGGCGAGAACCCCGTCTATCTGCTGTAGCCAGTCAGTAACAAAGGATTTGAGCAGTGCCGGTTTTCCTGGGTCGGTGTAGGCTTTGCCGTGCACCACCAAAAGCCCGCGCAGCCCGCGACGTTTAGCATCACTAATAAAACCGTGTAGCTCATCGCGCGCTGCATCCACCGAGTAGCCGTGCAGATCTACACCAGCGTCCCAACCGAGGTGGCCGGCCTGCATGCGTTTGAGCAGTCTCTGTTGAACGCCGGGCAGGGCGAAGAGCACCCGCTCCTCGGCTCCCATTTCGCGCGTCAGTGTGGAGTTAAGGCCATCGACGATCAGTTCGTTCTGCTCCTGAGCTTTCTCGCGGCGATATGACGCTGACTCATCATTGCGACGCGCCTGTCCGGTGTGAGCACGCTCCTGTTCTATGCGTTTCACATCACTTAGGGCCTCGCGAAAGGCTCTTAGCTCGGAGATGTAGTCTCTTCTGCTCTTATCACTCATAGGGAAACTGGGTAAACTTAGCGGCATTCGGGCTTTAGATACGTAAGCTGGCAATTATCGGACGATAGATGAACACAGATCAACCCAAATTAGGCCATCAGCTCTATACACTTCGCGACTACCTGCGCTGGACGATCAGTGAAATGCAGCGTCATAAGGTCTACTTTGGCCACGGCCATGTGGATGCCTGGAACGAAGGTCTGCAATTGGTATTTAATGCGCTTGATCTGCCCTGGGATAGCTCTCTGGAACTGCTGGATGGACGGCTGCTTGATGGGGAGAAGGCACGCATTGAGTCCTTCGTATATCAGCGCTGCCTGGAACGCAGGCCGCTGCCTTATATTACTGGCGAAGCTTGGTTTATGGGTATTCCCTTCAATGTGGATGAGCGGGTACTGATTCCTCGTTCACCGACTGCCCAACTGATCGAGAACGGTTTCCAGCCTTGGCTTGGCGATGTTGATGTCGAGCGTGTGCTTGATCTCTGTACCGGCAGCGGCTGTATCGGTATCGCCTGTGCTGCGGTATTTGGTCAGGCCGAGGTCGATCTGGTCGATCTATCCGCTGAGGCGCTTGCTGTTGCCGAAACCAATATCGAGCGGCATGAGCTCCGTGAGCGCGTGAGAACTGTTCAGAGCGATCTGTTCAACGGCCTGGAAGGCGAGGTCTACGATCTGATCATCACCAATCCGCCCTATGTCGATCAGGATGACCTAGATTCGATGCCGGCTGAATATCAGCATGAGCCTGAACTTGCGTTGGGGTCTGGTCCAGATGGTTTGGACATCACTCGACGAATCCTGCGAGAAGCGGGCCGTCACTTGAGTGAACAGGGCTTGCTGGTCTGCGAAGTGGGTAACTCTGAGGTGCATCTAATGCAGGCTTATCCTGATCTACCGCTGATATGGGTAGAGCTGGAAGAGGGCGGCAATGGCGTGTTCGTTATTGATGCGCCATCGCTGCGAGCGCATGCGGATGATCTGTAATCGCGTACTGTGCTCGCTCCTACTGTAGGAGCCCCCTCGCAGAGGTGGCGACCCTATCGAAGATATTAGGTACAATGCTCGCGCGTGAATTCAAGCAGTAAATTTTAGATTTAAGGAAAGCGTTTTAATGTCCGGAAATAGCTACGGCAAACTTTTCACCCTCAGCACCTTTGGTGAGAGCCACGGCCCCGCGCTGGGTTGCGTTATCGATGGCTGCCCTCCGGGTATTGAAATCTCTGAAGCAGATTTACAGATTGACCTAGATCGTCGCAAGCCGGGTACTTCGCGCCACACTACGCAGCGCCGTGAGGCAGATGAGGTTCGAATCTTAGGCGGTGTGTTTGAGGGAAAGACAACCGGCACTTCTATCGGTCTGTTGATCGAGAATACCGACCAACGCTCTAAAGACTACTCGAATATCAAAGATAGCTTCCGTCCGGCACATGCTGACTACACCTACCATCACAAGTACGGTATTCGTGACTATCGCGGTGGTGGCCGCTCCTCAGCGCGTGAGACTGCGATGCGTGTTGCAGCTGGTGCGATCGCTAAAAAGGTGCTGGCCGCTGAAGGCATTCAGATTCGCGGTTACCTCTCGCAACTCGGTCCTATCGCTATAGATCCTGCGCGTTTCGACTGGGATCAGGTTGAGCAGAACCCCTTCTTCTCTCCTGATGCGCAAGCGGCTGAAGAGATGGTTGAGTACATGGATGCGTTGCGCAAAGAGGGTAACTCTGTGGGCGCGAAGATCTCTGTGGTTGCTTCAGGTGTGCCTGTGGGGCTGGGTGAGCCGATCTTTGATCGCCTTGATGCTGATCTGGCGCACTCGCTGATGAGCATTAACGCTGTTAAAGGTGTTGAGATTGGTGATGGTTTTGCCAGTGTGTCGCAGAAGGGTACTGAACACCGTGATGAGATGACGCCTGAGGGGTTCCTCTCTAATCACGCCGGTGGTGTGTTGGGTGGTATCTCAAGCGGGCAGGATATTATTGCGCATATCGCTTTGAAGCCGACTTCAAGTATGCGTCTACCGGGCAAATCCATTGATGTGCATGGCAATCCGATCGAGGTGGTCACTAAAGGTCGCCACGATCCCTGCGTCGGTATTCGCGCAACGCCGATCGCTGAAGCGATGATGGCGCTGACCCTGGTGGATCACCTGCTGCGTCATCGCGCGCAAAATGCCAACGTTAAGGTAGATACCCCGGTTTTGGGTCAGCTCTGATCGTGTAGAGGGGATGTGCCCAATGGGCATTTCCCCACAAATAAACGGTTAGCAGGGAACTCAAAATACCCGAATCGCGCAGCCGGTGCTGCGTTTCTGCCAGATTTGGTCGGGAAATAGCGCTTTGCACTATGCCCCCTCTACCAAGATTTACCCCTGAAAATTAGCCCCCTCCACTGACTTCCTGTAAAATCGCGCACTTTATTTTTCAGCCTGTCTGACAAGTGCGAGATAGCGATGTTTACAACTCCTTACTACCTAGTTGATAAGAGCAAGCTGCTGCAAAACCTCGAGAAGATCGCCTACGTACGTGAGCACTCGGGTGCTAAGTCGCTACTAGCGCTCAAGTGTTTTGCCACCTGGTCGGTGTTTGACCTGATGTCTGAATACATGGATGGCACAACCTCGTCTTCGCTGTATGAGGTTAAGCTGGGTTACCAGAAGTTTAGCGGGGAGACTCACGCCTACTCGGTTGCCTACGCCGATGATGAGATCGATGAGGTCGTCGCTAACTCAGACAAGATCATCTTCAACACGATTAATCAGCTCGATCGCTTTGATGCTCAGAGCGCAAATACAACCCGCGGTCTGCGTGTTAACCCTTTGGTGAGTACCTCAGAGTTCATTATTGCTGACCCAGCGCGACCATTCAGTCGCCTTGGCGAGTGGGACCCCGAGCGCATAGAAACCGCTCTCGATAAGATCTCTGGTTTTATGTTCCACAACAACTGTGAAAACTCCGATTTCGATCGTTTTGATGAGATGCTAACGCTGATCGAGCAGAAGTTTGGTCACCTGATTGAGAAAATGAGTTGGATAAGCCTCGGCGGTGGTATTCATTTTACCGGTGAGGGCTATCCGCTGGATAAGTTCTGCTCGCGTCTTAAACACTTTTCGGAGCGCTTCGGTGTGCAGGTCTATCTAGAGCCGGGCGAAGCGGCAATTACTAAGAGCACGACACTGGAAGTTACGGTGCTGGATACGCTCTACAACGGTAAGCATCTAGCGATTGTAGATAGCTCCATTGAAGCTCACATGCTGGACCTGCTGATCTACCGTGAAGATGCTCGGATGACGCACTGCGACGGAGAGCACCGCTTTCAGATCTGCGGTAAATCCTGTCTGGCGGGTGATATCTTCGGTGAATTTAATTTTGAACAACCACTAAAGGCGGGCGACCGTATCTCAATTGAGGATGCCGGTGGCTACACCATGGTGAAGAAGAACTGGTTTAACGGCGTAAAGATGCCGTCGATCGCAGTGAAGCAGCTTGATGGCAGTGTTGAGCTGGTACGTGAATTTGGTTACGACGATTTCGTGGGGAATTTGTCTTAAAACTTCGCTAGGAGCGAGCGCAACGCGCGATATGTTTGGGTATCGCCAACTCTTGGCGGCGACTCCTACTACGCCAGTGTAGGAGCGAGCGCAGCACGCGATATCGCATTTAGGAGTCTCACCCAGATTGCGCGGCGAGAGCAGCTACAAAGATTTTTGAAATGGAGTGGATCGGTCAATGAGAAAGAATGTACTAATTATTGGCGGCGGCGGTGTCGCCCAGGTGGTGGCGCATAAATGCGCCCAACACAATGATATTCTCGGTGATATCGTCATCGCTTCGCGCACCAAGTCGAAGTGTGATGCGATCATTGAGAGCGTCCATGAAAAGGGTGCCATGAAAGTGGAGGGCAAGCTGACTGCCTACGCTCTGGATGCGATGGATACAGCAGCAACTGCCGCTCTGATTCGTGAAACGAATTCTGAGATCGTGCTCAACGTCGGCTCTGCCTTCGTTAATATGTCTGTACTTGAAGCTTGTATCGAAACCGGTGCAGCCTACTTGGATACTGCCATCCATGAAGATCCACTCAAGATCTGTGAAGAGCCGCCTTGGTACGGCAACTATGAATGGAAGCGTCGTGACCGCTGTAAAGAGACGGGCACTACGGCAATCCTTGGCTGTGGCTTCGACCCAGGTGTGGTAAACGCTTACGCGGCGCTCGCTAAAAACGAGTACTTCGACACGCTGGAGTCAGTCGATATTATCGACATCAATGCCGGCGATCATGGTCACTGGTTTGCGACAAACTTTGACCCTGAGATCAACTTCCGCGAATTCACTGGCCGCGTCTACTCCTGGCAGAACAACCAGTGGCAGACCAACCAGATGTTCGAGATCAGCCGTACGGATAACCTCCCAGTAGTTGGTGAACGCACTTCATACATGACAGGTCACGATGAGATCCACTCTCTCTCGGCCAATCTGGGCTGTCCAAACGTTCGTTTCTGGATGGGCTTCGGTGAACGTTACATCACTGTATTCACCGTACTTAAAAGTCTCGGGCTGCTGTCTGAGCAGCCAATTAAAACAGCTGAAGGTCAGGATGTAGTGCCGCTTAAGGTGGTTAAAGCCTGTCTACCAGACCCTGCTTCACTGGCGCCTAACTATACCGGTAAAACCTGTATCGGTGATCAGGTGAAGGGCACAAAAGATGGTGAAGAGCGCGAAGTGTTCATCTACAACGTTGCCGACCATAAAGACGCCTACAACGAAGTGGGCAGTCAGGGGATCTCGTACACTGCAGGTGTGCCGCCTGTCGCTGCAGCGCTGCTCATTGCGACTGGCGAGTGGGATTGTAAGTCTATGGTGAATGTTGAGGAGTTGGATCCGCGCCCATTCTTGAACCACCTGAACCAGATGGGTCTATCAACCTGGATCCGTGATGAGAATGGCGAGCGCCCGCTAGATTTCTCTTAAGCCGGTAAATCGTTGTCGCCACCTCTTCGAGGGGGCTCTTACAACGAAAGCCCAGTGTGTAGCTGGGCTTTTTTGTGTCTAGATGCTGAGTGTATCAGGCGGGGGAGGTGGTGAAGCTATCCTGCGTCATCAGCGTGATCGCCGGCCACGAGTGTGAGCCGTCAGCATATACTCTAAACGAAAACATCTGTCGGTCACGACCCGGTTCAGGCATATCCTTACCGCATCGGCCTAGAAGATAGTGCGCGAGTTTCTGTGGCAGCGCTTCGCGGGCTTTATCAGGCGCGGTGGGCTAGAGTGATTGGCTGATAGACTTTTCATCTACTTTATCATACTAAAGGCGAGGCCGATGGAAGTGATGCGAGCCGAGCTCAATCAGATGTATCACCTGAGTGCGGCTATCGATAATCTGGCAATAACCGTAGCTGCCAGCGCTCGTAGCAGGATGGCGATAGGTACGCCAGCCGCTCTCGTCAGTCTCGTACATCAAATGCGCTCTCACATGACTACCTATTTAATCGACTTTTGTTACTTCCATGTAACTTATATTGCAATTTAGACAATAAAGTCCTATCTGTCTAATCGAAATTCCTCATGCTGCGTATTGGCGCGTAATTTGCTTTGTTCAGATGAAGAGAATATGAATTAGATCTCAGATCTAAGCGTCGGGGCAGCAATACGACTCGTTTTTCGGTGCTGCGGGTTTTCATAGCTTTGATCTGGATCAAAGAGAAATAGATGATACAAATCTCCAAGGCGATACTTAGGGGCGCAACCTTCTGGCTGGCATTCGCCACGATAGCGGTTCAAGCCCAAGAGCAGATATTGATCCTATCGAGTCTAGGTAACGAAGTACCATGGCAAGCCAAAATGCAGCAAGGGATTCTAGGCCGCTACCGAGAGAGTCGGATGACTGCTGATCCGCATGCTGAAATACCTCGTCTCTATTTCGAAACGGCTTATCAGCCGGGCTTTAACAAGTCGCTTGAGGCTCGCGCGGACGTGGTCGCAACACAGTTCGAGGGTGTTTTTCTCGATCAGGTTGTGGCTATTGGCCCATCAGCAGCTGCCATCTACGAGCTAATAGCTGATCGCTTAAGAAACCCATCTGTGGAGTATGTTGATACGCCTTGGAAGTCGGCTTATGGGTTAGATGCAGATAGCCTTCGACAGCCGGAAGCGATCTACAACTCGATACGCGAACTGGTTCCAGAGTTAACGCGACTGGTCTACGTGGGTTCAAAGGGAGTCCAGTTTGGGGATCTTATCCTCTTTGACGATCGTCATTCGATTGAGTTTGAGTCGTATGCAAGTTTTGCGTCGCAACAGCAGTTTGAGGCGGTGCTGAAAAATCTGAAAGAGGGGGATGTCGTACTCATTGATAGATCGTCTCTGTTGATCGGATCAGAGTTGCACTTACCTTTTGAAACTGCGCTTGAAGTTGTCGAGTATTCTGCTGTTCCTGTGCTTGTTGCCTCCGCCAACGCGGTTCAGATCGATGGCGTTGTCGGTGGCCGAGTCACTGACCCTTTTGAGCTAGGTCGTGCGATATTCGATTTGGTGCAGGGCGGCACTCCGGACCTGAGCCGGCTTCACAAGAATGTCTATAATCAAGGGGCTGTCGAGCGTTTTGGCTTGAACCTAACCGCCGTTGAGGGTCCGATTGAGATTCGCGGCCAGAAATACATGTCGATCACGTTTCATCAGCTGCAACGTTATGCCACTATTGCCGCCTTCTGTGTTGCTGCTTTCTTCTTTGCATGGCTATCGCGTGAACGAAGACGCAGCCGCCAACTGACCAAGGTTGGGGCAGAAAATGCACGGCTCTATCGTTCGCTACAACACCGCCAGATCTCCTTTGAAGTCGCTCTGGGTACTGCAGGAATAGCCTACTTCCAGTATCGCCACAGTGACGGAGTGTTCAGTCCTGAAGAGCGTTTTCTGAAGCTTTACGGCCACAGTGATGACAAGCAGCTCGATTTACAGCAGCTGCAGGAGCAGATTTATCCAGAGGATCTCGATAAGGTCCTCGCCTTCCGCAGTCGTGCCTACAGCAGAAATATTGATGATGCAGGAGAGACAGATTACTCGGTTGTTTACCGGATCTACCACAAACAGACGGGTGAGCTGGTTTGGTTAAAAGCCTTTTCACGTCAAGTTACGATTGATGGCGAGCTGTTAACACTCGGGTGTATTTTCTCAGTCGATGCCGAGATGCAGGCCAAAGCGATGTTCGAGAAGGCTTCAGACTCGGCACGCCAGGCGCTGAATGAATTGCGGGGGACGGCTAAGCAGGGTGGTATCGGTCTAATGCGCCATAACCTTCGTGCCGACTCAATGAATGTCAATGAGGTATTCCGTGAGCTTTTTGACCTGCCGAAGGATGAGTACCCCACAATCCACTTCAATGATTTTTGTAGTCGCATTCCCGCAGATATTCGTGATGTAGCTGTGGCTAGGGCGTTGGCGGCGCGCAAGCGGCATGAGACGACTGTAGAACCAGTTCGTATGAGACGTCGCGATGGCTCAATGGTGTATGTCAGGGTGCATCTTAAAAATGTGTTTGAAAAGGGCGAAGCTGTTGAGATTGCGGGAAGCTTTATTGATGTCACGCATCAAATGCAGCTGTCTCAAAAACTGAAACAACTGGCAGCAGAACGTCAAATCGCGCTAGAAGATTTAGAGCGTCGCCAACAGGCGCAGCAGCAGATGTTCGCGGTGATCGGTCACGAACTGCGTACACCCGCTGCAGCGCTCAAGATGATGCTCGACGAACAGAAGCAACAACTTGGTGCTAGTTCTGTTGCAGAGCTACCGTTTGCTAAAGATATCCACGACAGCGCAGAGCATTTGATGAACGTATTGGATGATCTGCGCGCCGCCGTTGAGCCTGAACTGCTTAAAAACCGTTCACGAGAAAACGCCAGCCCCCTTGAGCTTGTAGAGGGCTGTCTAGCCCCAGTTAGTGATCGTTTGAAGGCCGCAAATCTTAGGGTGCAGTTACGCTCGAATCAGGCAGCATCTGAGCAGTTGGCTTTTGATACCAAGGGGTTGCGTCAGATTGTGATGAATTTGGTTAAGAACGCCGCGATTCACTCGGGTGCAACCGAGCTCTCGATTAGTCTTGATCTGCTGGAGCAAAAGGGGTCTGAGCCGCAACTGAAAATTGAGCTGGCTGACAATGGTAAGGGGATCGCTGAGGCCCAGTGGGCATCCATTTTTGAGCCTTTTGAGCGCGGCGATACCGAGGCTGATGGCACCGGTTTGGGCTTACATATCTGCAGGGAGCTGGCGCGCGCCTCGGGTGGCGAGCTAGCGCTCTGTGCCTCTATAGCAGGCGGGTGTCTATTCACCGTCACGCTCCCAGTGGCCGTTTCGAATGAGCTATCTGAAGCTGTTGAGCCTCTGGCTGCTGTAGAAGATCTAGCCGGTAAACGGGTGCTCTTCGCCGAAGATAATCTCACTCTGCGAATGCTTACGGAGCAGTTGTTGAAGAGACTGGATACAAACTACAGCGTAGCCGTTAACGGTAAAGAGGCGTTGCTGCTCTGTGAAACAGAAGATTTCGACCTGTTACTGACCGATATCTTCATGCCCGAGATGGATGGTTTTGAGCTGGTTTCGACGCTCAGGGCGCAGGGATTCGCCAAGCCTATTATCGGTGTTACTGCTGCAATGGTTGGGGATGAGACTGACCGTCTTCTCGCTGCTGGTGCCGATATCGTTTTGCCTAAGCCGATAACGCGCGATAAACTGGAGCGCGCTTGGGCTGAGATTCGGCCAGAAAAGTCGTAAACTACGCGCGTAAAATTTTTGCGCAGAGGCTTTTGGTGGCTGATCTTATCTGGTGGGAGTATCTCGCCATTGGACTTGTTTTTGTCTGGAGCGGTTTTGTTCGTACCGGGTTGGGCTTTGGCGGTGCGGTTTTGGCGTTGCCCTTCCTGCTATTGGTGTTGGACGACCCGCTAGTTTTTCTGCCGATTATCTCTATCCATCTGTTGGTCTTCTCAAGCTGGAACGCTTGGCAAGGGCATCGTAAAGGGGGCGGGCAGGGGACCGTCGATTGGGGCTACCTACGCAAATCTCTTAAAGTGATGATTATCCCCAAGATTATCGGCGTCTTGGGGCTGCTTACCCTCTCTAACGAGGTAATGTCCGCGATTATCTTGGTGATTGTCAGTGTCTACTCGGTTGGCTACATCCTCAATCGGCCGTTTCGTTCAAGTAAGCCGTGGATGGACAATATTTTCTTGGTGCTGGGCGGGTATGTCAGCGGCACATCCCTGATTGCCGCCCCGTTGGTGATCTCAGTGTTCAGCACTCATGTCACGCGCGAGAAGCTGCGGGACACGCTGTTTGTGCTCTGGTTTATTCTGGTCACTATCAAGATGGCGTCGTTTGTTGTTGCTGGCGTTGATCTGCAGCTGGAAGCCCAGCTCTGGCTCTTTCCCTGTGCATTGATTGGTCACTTCCTAGGGCAGATGCTGCACAACTATCTGCAGCAGACTGACCCGGTTAAGTTTTATCGGATACTCGGCTCGGTTCTCCTGACCATCTCTTTTGTCGGTATTGCCCGAACCTTTGTTAGCTAGTCGCTGTAGGCCTTGTGCACACGGCGTGTGATGCCGGTAAAGAGCGTATAGGGGATAGTGCCGGCCCATGGAGCGAGGGCACTCGCGAGTAGCTGGCGACCGAAAAGCTCAACCGGTGTGCCGATGTTTGCTGCAGGGATATCGGTTAGATCGACGGTGATCATATCCATAGATACTCTTCCGATCAGGCGTGTGGCAATACCACCAACCAGAACGGGTGCGCCAGAGCGCATTTGACGAGGGTATCCATCCGCGTAGCCAATCGCCACCGTACCTACACGAGTGGGACGATCAGCCGTCCAACTTGCGCCATAGCCCACGGACTCGCCGGCGGAGATGGTGCGCACCGCTATGATAGCTGACTTGAGTGTCATGGCAGGAATTAATTGATCTGCGTTCTGTTGCGGTGCTTCGTAGGGTGTGGCGCCGTATAGCATGAGTCCGGGCCTAATCCAGTCGCTGTTGACCGTTGGCCAGCCAAGTATTGCCGCTGAATTGGATAGGCTGGTGGCGAATTGAGTGCTGCCACTCACTCGTTCAAACAGGCGGCGCTGCTCAATAGTGGTGCTTGCCGCTAAGTCATCGGCACAAGAGAAGTGTCCCATCAGAGTGATATTGCGCACGTTCTTGAGTGCGCCCAGACGAGCGAAGGTTTTCTTGGACTGCGAGGGGGGCAGGCCTAGGCGGTGCATGCCGATGTCGATCTTTACCCAGATATCGAACTGAGCCCGGGCGGTATAGGCCTCTAGCGCTTGGATCTGATCAGTAGTGTGGACGACGCAGCTGAGCGCGTGTTCGTTGATGAGTGGCAGCTCATCAGCGTTGAAGAACCCTTCTAGCAGTAGGATTGGTTTACTGATGCCCGCCTCTCTAAGTTCGATCGCCTCCTCGATAGCGGCTACGGCGAAGCCATCGGCTTCTGCTTCGAGCGCGTGTGCAACTCGAATCGCACCATGACCGTAGGCGTCTGCCTTTATAACCGCCAAGGCGCTGCTATCTGGCGCAAGGCCCTTCGCCAGCTGGTAATTCTGGCGTATAGCGCTGAGGTCGATATTGGCAGTTGTGGGGCGAGCCATTGAGGTCTCCGATGTATTCCGATTCTGGGCAAGAATAACGGGTTAAACACTGTAGCGCGAGAGTGAAGTGACCGATATCTATGTACGAGCGATGAAGCGCGCAGCGCTATTTAGCGATTGCTGTTGGGTCGCGTAATACGCTTTGCGTACAACGCTCGTAAGGGGAGCGTTCACTGTACGTAGTTTTAGAAACCGACCAATTCAATTAGCTCCTATCTGTTGAAAATACTCATTTCAAAAAACGCCATACAAGCAAGAATTTTGCGCTAATTCAGCAAATTAGCGCTTCGGGTACTCGCTTTGGTTGAAAGCTTTCTATACTTTTGACCTCGAGATCTACTTGAAGCCTATAAGGATTATTGATGTCACACTGGTCACTCGATAGCTGGCGCAACCGCCCGGTTAAACAACTCCCAACTTACACCGACTCTCAGGCGCTGGTTGATGTCGAGCGTCAGCTTGCAGCGCTTCCACCACTGGTATTTGCCGGAGAGATTCGCTCACTTAAATCTGATCTGGCGCGCGTAGCTCGCGGCGAAGCATTTTTGTTGCAGGGTGGGGATTGTGCTGAAAGCTTTGCTGAGTTCAGTGCTGATAAGATTCGTGACACGTTTAAGCTGCTGATGCAGATGGCAGTTGTAATGGCCTTCTCTGGAAGCTGTCCTGTCGTTAAAGTCGGGCGCATCGCGGGCCAGTTCGCCAAGCCACGCTCTGCCGATACCGAAACGGTTGATGGTGTGGAGCTGCCTAGTTACCGTGGTGATAATATCAATTCAGTCGAGTTTACCGCCCAGGCTCGCACGCCTGATCCGCAGCGCATGCTGGCGGCTTATCATCAGTCCTCTTCAACGCTTAACCTGCTGCGCGCCTTCTCGCGCGGTGGATTTGCGGATCTGCACCGCGTTCACCAGTGGAACCTCGGCTTTGTTTCGCAATCGCCGGCGCACCAGAAGTATGAAGCGCTCGGTGAGCAGATCGATCAAGCGCTCGCATTTATGGCAGCCTGCGGACTCACCTCTGAAAATACGCCGCAGCTCTCGGAAACTTCGCTCTACACCTCGCACGAGGCGTTACTACTGCCCTACGAAGAGGCGCTGACGCGCCAAGATAGCCTTACCGGTGGCTGGTACGACTGTTCCGCTCACATGCTCTGGATTGGTGACCGTACACGTCAGCCAGATCATGCGCATGTGGAGTTTTTGCGCGGTGTGCAGAACCCGATCGGAATTAAAGTGGGACCTACCACTGATGCGGATGATCTGCGTCGCCTGTTAGATATTCTCAATCCGATGAATGAGCCCGGTCGCATCAATCTAATAGCGCGTATGGGGGCCGAGAAGATCGGTGATTACCTGCCGCAGTTGGTGGGCCTAGTGCGTGATATGGGTTCGCAGGTGGTCTGGAGTAGTGACCCGATGCATGGCAATACCGTAAAAGCGAGTAGCGGCTATAAGACTCGCTCAGTTGAGGCGATTCTGAGTGAGGTGAAATCCTTCTTCGAGATCCACCAAGCTGAAGGAACACACGCCGGAGGTGTGCACTTTGAGATGACTGGTAACCACGTGACCGAGTGTGTCGGTGGTGCTTATCAGATTACTGAGGCGGCATTGGCAGAGCGTTACATCACTCAATGTGACCCGCGCCTAAACGCCGACCAGTCACTGGAACTGGCGTTTATGATCGCTGATACGCTCAAGGCTGCGCGAAAATGAAAAGCGATATGCGACGCCAAATGCGTCGCATTTTGCGAATTTAATCTAAGGCTTTTATGCTCTTTACGCGGCTAGCGACCTTCTATTTCGTCTTCTTCTCGTTACTCGGGCTGGTCGTACCTTTCTTTTCGCCCTACCTTGAATCCATCGGAATGAGCGCCGTGCAGATTGGTTATCTGCTCGGCGCTTTTCATCTCTCTCGTCTCTATGCTCCGGGTATCTGGGGTTACATCGGTGATCGATTTGGCCACCGCTTGCTGATTGTGCGTTTGGGCGCGCTGGGTGGTCTGTTTAGCGTGATGCTGATACCGGGCCAGACCGAGTTTCTGACGCTCTGGCTCTGTATGCTGCTCTACTCTTTTTTCTGGAATGCAATTTTGCCGCAGTTTGAGGTGATTACTCTGCAGCATCTAGCCAAGCGCTCCAATGAGTATGGTCGAGTGCGACTCTGGGGTTCAGTCGGTTTTATTATTGCGGTGCTGTTGGGCGGCGAGCTCTTTATTGGTGAAGGTGTCTCAGATGTACCCTACAGCTTCGTGGTAGCGATGGTGCTGATTCTGCTCGCCTCATTTTGGGTACCCGATTCAAAAGCAGAGCTGGGTAGAGCGCGTCCAGCCTCAGGGTTGATCCGTGCCACGATGAGACGTCCTGAGGTGATTCGCTTCTTTGTGATGATCTTTCTTGTGCAGATGGCGCATGGGCCATATAACGGCTTCTATACGCTGCTGCTGCAGCGGTATGACTACGACGGCACCGCGATTGGATGGCTCTGGTCTCTGGGTGTGATTGCAGAGATTGTGCTCTTTGGGGTGCTGCACAAACTGTGGAATCGGTTCGGTTTTGAACAGGTGCTTGTGGCTTCGTTGGCTCTGGGTATCCTGCGCTGGCTACTGCTCGCTTTTCTTCCAGATCAGCTCTGGGCCTTGGTGATTGCGCAACTGTTGCATGCTGCAAGTTTTGCGGTGGTGTTGGCGAGTGGAATCCGTTTTGTGCAGGACGTTTTCCCCGCCGGGAGCGAGGGGCGAGGGCAGGCGCTGCACTCCTCTCTAGGTTTCGGTTTGGGCGGTGTTGTTGGAAGCGTTGCTGCAGGCTATCTCTGGCAAGATCTAGGGACTGAGTTGGCTTATCTTTTTGCTGCAGGCGCGAGTTTGGTTGCTCTTTTATTGATCTGGCGCGTGGAATTTCTCAGAAAAGCGCGGCAAAGTTGAAAAATGGTCTCTGTTGCGCCGCAAAATAATTGGTGTATTCTGCAGGTAGAGTGATCTGAAAAGGCGAGATGTGCAGATGAAGATTTCAATCGATATCGACCTCACCCCGGAAGAGTTTCGGCGCACAATGGGTCTGCCCGATGTGACCGAATTACAGAAAGAGGTGGTGGAGCAGTTTCGCAAGCAGATGGCTGCCGGTGCGGAGGGCTATGACCCGATGTCGCTGATGCAACCCTACCTGAACTCTGGCCTCAACTCGATGGAGGCGATGCAGAAGTCATTCTTCAATATGATGATGCAGCAAGCCGGTAAAACCGGCGACAAAGACAAATAAGAACTCCACCAAGGAGCAGTGCAGTGCGCATTCTTCGTAAATACAGCAACCGCAGACTCTACGATACTTCACGCAGCTGTTACGTCACTTTAGAGGACGTAAAAGAGCTGGTGTTGAGCGGTGAAGCTTTCCAAGTACAGGATTCAAAAACCGGCCAGGATCTGACTCGTAACATCCTTTTGCAGATCATCTCCGAGCAGGAGGCTGAGGGCCATGGCACTCTGCTGACTAACCAGGTGTTGCAGCAGTTGATCCGTTTCTATGGTGATCCGATGCAGGGTATGTTGAGCCAGTACCTTGAGCAGAGCATCTCAGCTTTCCTCGATCATCAGGACCGCATGCGTGATCAGATGAAGTCCATGATGGGCGCTGCTAACCCACTGAACATGATGTCGCGCATGGCCGATCAGAATATGGCGATGTGGAATATGTTCAATCCTAACGGTCAGCCGGCCGAGGATGAGGAGAAAAAGTCAGAGTAGGTCTGGTCTGGACACGACAGAAAGGTAGTAGGGATGTACGCCGCAGGTGTATTTACCGACGGGGTCGCGAACGTGCCTTGGGCAGATCGCTCCTACTTTAAAAAGTCAGTGATTGCCTTTACCAACTCGCCGCGGGTGCGGCTGCTGATAAAAGCGCCGATATGCCCGCCTTTGAGCTCCAGTTCGTTGTAGCTCTCGCATGTTGTTACCAGTGACTTCAAACCCTTGCTAGATGCGGGCGGCACCAGATGATCGCTGCTTCCAAAGGCATTGAGGATCGGTTGTTTGAGCTCAGATAGGTCTATCTTCTGCCCCCCAATTTCCAAACTTCCGTTCATTAGACCGTTCTGCTGAAAGAACTGCTGCGCAAACTCGACTGCACCGCGCCCGGTAAGATCTGGACTATCGTTGAGCCAATGCTCCATGCGCAGGAAAGTGCGCGCCTGATCAGGGTTACGGAGGTTTTGCGCCAGATTAAGCTGTTTATGCAGCCCGAGTGCCAGCGGTTTTAAGCTGGCATAGAGTTGATTTAGCATTTCGCCAGAGATATTACCTTGAGCTCTGACGAGCGTGGCGATATCCACCTGCCGAATCATCTGTGACAGGGTGAAGTTTTTTACCTCGGTATCCACCGGTGTTACCAGTGTAATCAGCCTGCGGATATTCTGCGGTTCAAGTTGTGCATAGCAGAGCGAGAAGACACCGCCTTGGCAGACGCCTAGGAGGTCGCACTGCGTCTGCTTCGAATGCGCTTTGACCGCCTCTACCGCACTATGTAAATAGTCGGTGATGTAATCATCGAGCCCTATGTGGCGGTCGGTGGATGCCGGGTAGCCCCAGTCGATCAGATAGATCGGCTGGCCGGTAGCGAGCAGATCTCGGATCAGTGAGCGGCTTGGCTCGAGGTCCAGAATGTAGGGCCGGTTAACGAGTGCGTAGCAGATTAGCAGCGGTGCTTTGCTTGTCGGTTTTTGTGGAGCATAGTAGCGCAGATGCATTGAGTCGATGCTTAGTATCGTCTCGCCCTCGAGTGAGTCGGGTAGTACCGGCTCCAGAGTGCTGAGTGTCTCCAGCGCTTTGGAGAGTAGCTTTTGCCGATCACTGAGTTGCGCTGTGAAGCTTTTCACACTGAGTCCTGAGCCGCTTTGAGGGCTTGGAGCTCGAGTTCGAGCTTGCGGATGCGGCGCCGCTGCTGATCGAACTCCTCTATCAATTTATCGACCTGCGAGCGCGAGGGAAGTCCCAGCTGTTCGGCAAACTGGTCGACCAGCGCCTGCCAGCTCAGCTTAAGGCGTGCAAGCGTGTTGACCAGTCCGGCCTGGGCTGTTTGTAGCTCGCTTGAGTTGAAGGCGTCTGCATAACTCTGGTCGTAACATTCGACCCATAGATTAAGCAGCTCGTCTTGGGCCAGTGAATCGGTAGCGCGCTGGCGGTACTCTTCGATAGCGTTGTTGCTCACTCTGTCTAGTTCGTCGCTAAGGTTCGTGCTCGCACGATTCCAATCCAGCATCGCCTCGATAAATTCTTTTAGCTGAGCAACGCGTGGATGCGTCAGTAGGTTAAGGCTCTGTTTGAGCTGCTCAAGCTGTTCGTGACTGAGTGCGAAGTTGGCCTGCTTCTGTGTGAACAGCAGGTCTAAAAACTGATGTGGCAGTGTCGCCTGCTCGAGCGTGTGTTTGACGTTGAACTGGTGCAGTTCAGAGCGCAGGCGTTCAACCAGCTCCTCAACCGGTGCCCCGCGCGCCTGGTTTCGAGTTAGGTTGGCCAGCAGTTCGACAAGTTCACCCGAGTAGCAGGTGAGCTGCTGTACAAGGTGCCCGTGTTGAGGTGCGAGTGAATCCGCCTCTGAATAAAACTTAGATATCCACTGCTGCCACTGGGCGAGCTGAGTGCTGAAGCTGGCATCCGGGTCTGTCTCGAGTTGTTTGATCCAGCTCTGAAACTGTTCAAGGAGTGGGTTGGTCACACGCGGCTCGGTCTGTACTTGATGTTAGTCCAGTAGTGTGTGCTATGTGGTCGGCTGTTTCAATAGCCGCAGCAGTTCGCCCGCTGCGTTCGATAGCGTGCGTTCACGGTGGTAGATGTACCCCAGAGGTCGCTCGACGGGTTGGCTGCCGGTGTTGAGACGAACCAGTTGCTGGTCGATGAGCGTCTCGGGCAGTAGTGACCAGCCGAGGCCAGAGCGCACCATCATACGGATGGTATCTAGATAGTTGGTGGAGATACCTAGATTGGGCTCGAGCCCTAGGCTCGCCAACTGCTTGTGTACTATCTGGTAGGTGAACGTGTCGGCTCCGGGCAAGATAGCCGGATAGGCATTGATTTGATCGAACTCAACGTTCTCCCGTTCGGCCAATGGGTGGTCTGCTGCAACACAGTAGTGCAGGCGATCGATCCAGACTACCTGAGAAACAATGCGTGGATCGCTCTCCGGGGATAGAGTGATGAGTGCTAGTTCAATGTCGCCATGAACCACAGCCTCATAAGCGACCTCAGATTCGTAGAAACGCAGGTCCATCTCGACCTGGGGATAGCTTTTAACGAAAGCGCGCAAGGTATCCGGTAAGCGGTGTAGGCTGATGTGATGACTAGCCGCGAGTGAGAGCTTACCGGTGACCTCTCCCGATAAGTTATTCAGTGTACGCCGCGCATCCTCAAATTGAGTGAGGATAGCCTCCGCCTGGGGTAGTAGCGTGCGACCCGCTTCAGTCAAATTTATGCTGCGTCCAATGCGATCGAATAGACGTGTGTCGAGTTGCGATTCGAGCTGGGCGATGCGCTTACTGATGGCTGATTGGGTCAGGAATAGATGCTGAGCAGCGACAGAGAAACTACCTGTGCGTGCAACTTCAACGAAGGCTTGGAGCGTGGCTGTATCCATCTGCTGCTCACTGTAAGTGTAATCTGCTGAGTGTCCGACAGATTGGCAGATAGAGCAAGTTTACTGATCAGGATAGGCTTTTGTGCCATTTTTTATTGTAAGACAGATTCTAGATATTAGGCTCAAATAGTTGAATTTAAATACTATTGTTCTGCAATCCTGCTCGGTTATTACTGCTATGCTGAAGAGCAGGCTCATTTGATAACAGGTTGAGCTCAAGATGAAGATGACCATCAGCTGTGAGATCAGCGTAGCGTTGGTCTTTCTCTCTTGTGTCATTCTGGCCACCGGTTTTCACGGCTTTCTGGCTAAAACTCGCGATATTATTGTGCACGTAAAAGGCTCTGCGGATCTGGTGCTCAAAGAGTCCTCTGAGTTGGCGAGCGTCATATCTGAAGCTAATACCGAAGCGCCAAAATCAGAAGGCGCAAACCGGGCAAGCGGCCTCAGCAGTCACTGCAGCAGCTACAGGCGCAAGCGGAGCGGATGAGCTCTGTAGTCTCTCAGTTTGTTGTTTAGCGTTAGCGGAGCTTGTTGTAGAACGGCCGGCAAGCATCCAGAGGTTGTGCAAGTGAAGTCGTGCCAGACTCACGCACAGTTACACGGGTAACCTCTGGAAGTGTGAAACCAATCTCTAGCTCGCAATTACCTTTTAGCTGCGCAAGGCCGGAGCTGTTCTCCTCTCGGTAGAGCCAGACCTCTTTTTCGTCTTTGCGCAGTTTGCGCGTTGGGGCTCCAAGGCGGCTCTCCAGTTCGCTGATATCCATGCTCAGCAGCGGCGCACTAATCATATCAGTGGTTAGCGGCTGCTCAGTGCGTGTAGCACAGCCCGTGGTAAGCGCAGCAGCGGTGATCAGCGTGAGCAGTTTCAGCTTCATCAGTTGATTAGCCCTTTGAGAACCTTACTAAAGGTAGCGATCTCTTCATCACTAAACTTTGCAAACACGCGGTCCTGCTCCTCGCTAGCAAGGTGCCAGAGAGAGTCGGACTTCTCGTGGCCTTGCACGCTGATGCTGTAAATGCCGTTCTCTTCGCTGATGAGGCCCTTACGCTCAAGAACTTCAACGGCCAGACGCACATCCTGTTCCGGCATAGCGACCGCATCAACTAACTGCTTAGCGTCAAGCGACTGATGCTCGGTGAGAATCATCAACATGCGCGCTTCGCTAGTCTGCAGGCCACTGGACATCTGCAGTGGTAGGTAGTCCGCTTGGTAAGAGCGCATCGCCTGCAACATTAAGTAGTAGAGGTTGGTATCCAGGCGTCCGGGTATTTTTGATTCGCCGTTGGGTGCTGTTGGCTCGCTGCTCTCGGCTGCGAGGCGCGAGTAGGGCATTACGATTGAGTAGCCGCCCTGATGGTAGCACAGCGGTGCACGCCCTTCGGCTTCAAACTGTTCGACTTTCCCGATCAAGATAATGTGGTCACCGGCATCAACGAACTGGTGAACTGAACACTCAAATACGGCAGCGCAGTCGGCAAGTACAGCAGCGCCACCTATGCCTGCGCGGAAATTCACTCCTGCGAATTTGTCGTCGCTAGGACGGGCAAATTGATTTGAGAGGTCCATCTGATCAGCTGCAAGAATGTTCACTGCAAAGTGGCTAGCCTGGTTGAACGCATCGAGGTTATTCGAGCGTTTATCTAGACTCCATAAAATTAGCGGTGGATCGAGCGAAACCGAGTTAAAAGAGTTAGCCGTCAGACCCACGTTTTCACCCTCAGGTGTCGTGGTGGTAATTACGGTAATACCGGTAGCGAAGTTGCCTAAGGCACGACGGAAAGCTTGGGAATCAAACACGGTAAAATTGCTCACTCATTCGGTTATAAAACAGGGCACAAGAATAACATACGCAGACGCTGATGACCCGCTTGTACGCGCGGTTCTCGCTGCTTCGTTCACTAGCCTGACGTCAATATATTTAGGTCGCCTTAGTTACTCTCGGTAATCGTCGTGGCAAGCCTTGCAGGAAGCTGCCAGCTCTGAGAAGGCCTCGCGTGTCAGCTCGGCATCACCCTCATTTGCCCCGCGCAAGAGTGCCGCAGATGCATTGGCGCTGTCCCTTGCGATGCTAGAAAATCGATCATACTCCTGCCAAATGAGATCAAGCGCCTCAGAGGGTTTGGGGTTACTGCCGGCGGGAAAGTAGCCATCGAGATTCTCGAACCATAGGTTAAGTGTTTCAGCTTCTCGCGCTATGGTGGCGAAGTCAGAGCTGCGAACAGTGCTTTTGAGTATTTTCATCGACTTTTTGGCGGCTTTGAACCCATCCATACGCTCTTTGACGATACCGGTCGCCCCTGAGTGTGCCAGCGTTGCTGAGGTGAGTGATGCGCCGAGTACGAAAGCGATTGCTCTGTTGAGCGTTTTTTTGGCGAGCATTTAGGGCTCCTCGCTGAAGCGGTTATGGGCGTTGATAATCTCTTGCGGCCAGGTTGACTTGATATAGGCTAGTACGGACCAAATCTGATCGTCGTTCATCTGATCCTCAAAGGCGCGCATTGTGGTGCGGTAGTCATTACCGGCAATTGCTGCGATACCGCCCTTAACGATTGTGAAAAGTTGTTGGTCCGGATGGTGCCAGGTGTGTCCGCTTTGATCATGTGGAGGTGCTGGTAGATAACCCGCACTATCGCGCTCACGCCAGTTTGGTTGCCCCTCAAGGTTGGCGCCGTGACACGCGAGACAGTGCCGATCGTACAGGGCTTTGCCATCGGCAACGGCGAGCGCGTCTTTGTAGGGAATGGCGCTCCATATGGAGTCAGTGATCAGCTCCGGCTCGGGCTGTGACTTCAGCCAGATGCCATAGCCAACGCCCGATATGAGTATCGCAACACCAAACCACTGTTTAGTTGTCATAAAGATCGATTATCCTCTGTGGTAGCATCTTTGGATTCAATGCTATCAGGCTAGTTTAGCGAACTGAAATAGAGCTTAATATCGCGAGCGGGCGCTAGAGTGCTAAGTTAAGCGGAAGTACTGGGCCTATGGACAGTGAACTGTCGTGGTGAAGGCTTCGCGGACTGTCCAGATTAGTCGCAAAATGCAAGGCGAATTGCGGTGCATTATGCAATGTTTTATGTGCTTTTAACGAGGATGAGGTGTTCTGATGCCGAGCGTAGCTGTGTTTTTGGGGGCGCGTGATGCAAAGCGTTCTCTGTTTAAAGAGCAGGTTGAACAACTGGGAAGCGCTATAGCAAACTCGGGTGTTGAGCTGGTTTACGGTGGTTCAAATACCGGTCTTATGCGAGACCTCGCAGACGCTGCTCTAGCGCAGGGTGGTATCGTGCGCGGAGTCACGATCAGTGCATTGGCCAATAAAGAGACGCCACATCTGGGATTAACAGAGCTTTTTTGTGTAGAGACGATGCATGAGCGCAAGGCGAAGATGGCTGAGATGGCGGACGCCTTTATTGTCTACCCAGGAGGCATCGGCACGCTTGAGGAGTTCTTCGAGGTCTACACCTGGGCGCGACTTGGATTTCATACAAAACCGATAGGGCTGCTCAATATCGATGGGTACTACGACTCCCTGCTTGCGTTGTTAGATCGCTCCGTCGAGGAGGGCTTTATGGATCAGGCCGGGCGGGATCTGTTGATCTGTGAGGCTCAGGCGCAGACGCTGTTGATGCGTCTGAAGCTCAGTTAACGGACTCTGTTTCAGTCTGAGGGAGGTTATCTCAGAACGGTGAGCGTCGCTGCCAAAAGGGCGGAATACCCATTCGACGACAGGCCAGTGTGGAGACGCCATTCCTTAACGACCAGCGCAGCGTCGGTGCCATGCCGATGAGTGCTGCTCGGGCAATAGCCCGCTGAGGTCTGCTGACTGGCTTCGGGTTCATCTGTATCGCCCAATCAGGCAGCAAATCAAACCCTGCGATCGTTACGCTTCTTCCCATCGGCTTAGTTAAAGTCGAAGGTGTCGGTGCGTTAAATAACGCCTGCATAACGGCCGCAGTACGGTGGTCATACTGCAGTTCACTGCGCATTCTTTGCATGTAGGCCTCTACCTCAGCAACCGAGCTCGGCACGTTTTGCGCGCCTAGTTTGCGAGCAACCAAGGCGACCTCCGTGTAGTACCTATCTTGCGTTCTGAGGCTCAGGTTCGGGTTTTTATACTCGAGGTAGCCGCGCATAAATGAGTAGACCTCACATACGTGTACCCAGGTGAGAAGCTCGGGATCCTCTGCGCTGTAAGCTCTGCCATCAGGTGCAGTTCCGTTGACCTGGGTGTGAATTTTGCGCACCCGTTCAATCAGACGCTCTGCCTCATCGGTTGGGGCGAAAGTTGTGGCGGCGACAAATTGACTGGTACGGCGCAGACGCCCAAGCATATCCTCACGAAAATTTGAGTGATCCCAGACACCGGCTAACGCGAGTGGGTGGAGCATCTGCAGCATCAGCGCACTGATACCGCCGCAGAGCATCGCCGGAAAGTCGCTATGAATTCGCCAGCAAATAGCCTCGGGGCCGAATAGCCCCGGGTCACCGGCGGGCTCGGAGTAGTTAATACCCCCGAGTGACAGGCCGGTGAGCTGTAGAATCTGTTTCTCAATCTGACGGCGCATTTGCAGCTTACCCTTGAAACTTGATCGCTCAAAGGTACAAGCTAGCACGGTAGGAATTCAATTCAATCGCTGAGAAATTAAATGCAATCGATACCGGGTAATCAAGTGTTAGATGCAGAAGGACTAGATGCTGCTGATCCACTGCGCTCTATGCGCGATCAATTCGAACTGCCTGAAGGTGTTATCTACCTCAATGGTAACTCGCTCGGACCACTGCCTAGGGCGACGAAGGCGCGTATGGCTGAAGTGGTAGAGCAGGAGTGGGGCGCTGGGTTAATCCGTAGTTGGAACAATGCGGGTTGGGTGGATCTGCCGCAGCGAATCGGTTCGATGATCGCGCCGCTTGTAGGCGCTGAATCCGATGAAGTGATCGTCGCTGACTCGACCTCTGTGAATCTGTTTAAGCTGATACACGCGGGGCTCAAACTCAATGCTGGGCGTACCAAAGTGGTGACCGAGTTGGGTAATTTCCCGACCGATCTCTATGTGCTTCAAGGTGTTGAACGTGATACGGCTATTAAGCTTTGCGCGGTGCCACGTGAGCAGATATTGGATGTGATTGATGAGGATACGGCGCTCGTAGTGCTTACGCATGTGCACTACAAGAGCGGGGAGATGTTTGATCTCAAAGCCGTGACCGACCTGGCCCACAGTGTGGGCGCGCTGATTCTTTGGGATCTAAGCCACAGTACGGGTGCGGTGCCGGTCGCACTGTCTGCTGCTGGGGTCGACTTGGCCCTGGGGTGTGGCTACAAGTATCTCAATGGTGGGCCGGGGGCTCCGAGTTTCCTTTATGTAGCCAAGCGTCATCAGGATCATTTTGAGCAACCACTAACCGGTTGGTTTGGTCATGCGCAGCCGTTTGCGATGTCAGATCAGTTTGAGCCCGCGGTGGGTATGACTCGCGCGCTCTGTGGTACACCACCCGTTTTGGGTTGCGTAGCGTTGGAGGAAGGTGTCCGACTTGTCCGCGAAGTCGATATGGCCGAGGTGCGTCGGAAGTCGATAGCCTTGAGTGAGTTCTTTATTGAGCAAGTTGAAACTCGCTTGATTCAGTTTGGTTTCGAGTTGGCGTCTCCGCGAGAGTCAGATCGTCGTGGCAGTCAGATTAGCCTGCGGCACCCTGAGGCTTATCCGATTATGCAGGCGCTAATTGCCGCGGGTGTCATCGGTGATTTTCGCGCGCCGGATATTCTGCGTTTCGGATTTGCACCGCTTTATACCCGTTTTGTTGATGTAGAGCAGGCGGTGTGTCAGCTCGAACACGTTATGCTGTCGCAAGGCTGGCGCGACCCTCAGTTTCAGGTGCGTGCAGCTGTTACGTGAAACAGCACTTGAAATAGCGCCTGAAACAACACCTGTAACAACACCTGTAACAGAACGGGGGACAGTAGTTTGCCCACAAAACTGGTATGGTTTTTCTGGCTGTGCTATTTAATTCCTACTCAGAATAATAAGCAGAGCAATAAGGAGAGCTTGCATGCGCATCTTGATTACCGGATCGGGTGGCCAAATCGGCCAGAATCTGGTGAAGTTTGGCGATCACTACGGTCACGAAATACTCGCGGCGGACTCTAGTGATGTAGATGTGCGCGACCTCGGTGCTCTGCAGCGCGTGTTTGTGACCTACAAGCCTGAGTTGGTTATCAACGCAGCGGCTTACACCAATATGGATGAGGCGGAATCCAAGCCTGTTCTGGCCTATGAGATCAACGAGGTGGGTCCGCGTCACCTAGCTGAAACTTGTGCTGACCTGAAGATTCCAATGATTCAGATCTCCAACGTCGAGATTTTTGATGGCAGTAGCGAGCACCCCTACCTCGAAGAGGATGCGGCCAGCCCGATCTCCGTCTTCGGCTCCAGTCGATTGGCCGGAGAAGTAGCGATCCGCCGCGCCCTAGACAAACACCTGATTCTGCGAGTTGGCTGGCTCTTCTGTACCAGTAATAAGAACTTCGTGACTGAAGTTGTTAACGCTGCACAGAACGATGCACCGATCTATATCCACGATGGTCTCACCGGTAATCCTACTTGCGCGGCCTGCTTAGCGCGTGCGATCTACAAGATCATCGGCCAATACGCTGATGAGAAAACCGTTCCTTGGGGTACGTACCATTACGCCCACGACCCCGCGATTGGTCGTGTCGAGTTTGCTGAGCAGATTCTTCAACACGCGCAGAAGCTGGGTAAAGCCCCGGCTGAAGCCAGCATTCACAGTATCCGCCGACCTGCACAAACACCCAAAGCGCGCCGTCCGGCGAATTCAGAGCTAGCGACGTCCAAGATCAAAGCGACCTTCGGTATTGAGCCTAAGGATTGGCATGAGTGCTTGGATGCTACGTTGGTGCGG
>JAHEDZ010000027.1:2223-12509 GCA_024640955.1 Oceanospirillaceae bacterium | reverse complement strand
GTCATCATTAGCAACAAAACTGTCGGCAGTAGTCGTCAACTCGGGCGCTAGTGTATCAACAACGGCAGTGCTGTAATTACGCTTGTCTGTCACCATCTCAACAAGCGCGGGGTTACCGGCGTTATCAGTCAGAACAGCACCCTGCTCTGCTAGGCCGAGAACCTCAAGATCATCGCTGTTGATATGCCCCTCAGCGACGGTGTATTCAAACCGAAGGGTGTCTGTACCATCTCCCTCGATATATTTCGCCAATTGACCGTTGCTCAGCGTCAATACTGGGCCACCATCGACAGCCTCTGTCGTATCAATGTTGATCACAGAGTCAAACTTAACCTCAAACGCGATGGTAGTACCGGCCTTATAGTAGCCATCATTTGCTACATCCGTTGTCTGCGACGCGCCCGTTGCTGTGGAGGTTGTCTCGACAATATCGATCGTCTGAACCACAGGTGCATCGGTATCAACCACCACAAGGTTTGCTGACGAGAGTGAACCGCTCTTAATGCGACTCGGGTCAAATGCGCTGCCATCCAGAGCGTTACCCGCCGCGTCAGCAATCAGACCGCCGTTCATCGCGACTGAATTGACCGCCAACTCAGTGGCGGACTGGTGGTTATCGAGCACGTCGTAACGGAACAGCAATGTATTGGAGTAACTGCCTGATACGTAGCTTGCTACCCCACCGTTGGAGAGCATGAGCGTTGGACGGCCGGCCGTTGTATCCACGGATACCCACTCGGTGGTGTGCATTTTGATCCAGACAACGTCGCCGGTGTTGTACATACCGATCTGATTCGGATCCGCTTCGGCGTCGTTGTAGGTCGCTTCAATAGCACTGAAACCGACTAGAGCAGGGCCATCCGCATCAACAATAACGGTGTTTTGCAGGCGGTTTGACGAACCAAGCTGGGTTTTCGTCAGGTTACCCGCCTGATCAACGACCAGTTTGTCATTCTCCAGGAAGGTAACAACTTGTAGGTCGCGAACCTGCGCATCACCTTCATTAAAGGTGTATTCAAACAACCAGCTATCGGTGCCAGAACCTGACACATAAGTGGCCTGTTCGCCGTTTGACAGCGTCAGCGTTGGCACACGGTCGCTGTCGGGCTCATCTGCGCGATTCATCAGTGTCACAGCCTCGGTGAACTTCACCTCTAGGCTGAGGGTATCGCCGATTGCGTATGAGCCAGCAACCGTCTCTATACCTTCGATCTTCGCTTTAACCGTATCAACCGGCTGTACCAATACGTCGGATGCGAGGTTGGCGTTGAATGCCATATCGGCAACCGCACCATCGTTGACCCGCACTTTTACTGGATCTGTAGTGTTGGTATCAGGGATTACAACGAAGCTGTATTCACCCTCAGGACGCCCCGAATTATCCGGGGTTTCCAGGCTCTCTAGGTCGATTGAGCCGTTTTGCACCTGCACCCAATCGAAGTCATCGCTGGCACCCGGAATGGACGCAGCAATAGCAGAATAAGTAACCGTATCCGTCTGAGGATCAACAGTGCGAAGCTGGACCGCCTCAGAGAAGTTAATCACGATGCGAACTTCGTCACCGGCGCCGGCGATACCCCGAAGATCAGAGCGGATCTCAACCGTTGGGTAAGCGCTATCGAGCACATAGTCAGCTGCGGCCGAAATACCGGTGCCAAAGTTGCCCGCCAAATCAGACACTCTGGTTAGATCCAGTGTCATTGACTGGGCATCTGCTTGAGTACCTTTAAGCGGGGTGAAGGTTCCCTGCCAGGTGACTCCGCCATCGCTCGTAGTCATAGCGCCTAGCGAGCCATTCTCAATATTGAAGAACTCTGGTCGCAACTCTTTGACGGCACCGCTGAATTCGACGGTGAGTGTTGCCAGTTCGCCCGCACCCAGTGTTGCACTTCCAGTCGCGTCTAGCAGAGTGATCTGCTCTACTTCTGGACGTGACAGATCAATAGAGATACCACCCTCTTCGCTTGCAATAGCACCTGCACTTGGAAGCGTAAGGTCGGCTGCTTCACCGGCCACGACGCCTTCAAAGGCGGCAAAATTTGCGCGGAATTCTGCGATAGATAGCGCTTGAGATTCTGCGTCTGTCGCGCGAACGGTGTAGCTAAATACCAGACGATTGGGGCTAGAGATCGCCGCATTGTAGTGAGCAATCTCGCCATTGCTCAGTTTCAGCTCAGGTGTACCCAGGGCCGTATCCAGCGCCACAGGTTTATTCCAGCCAAGAGCGATATCAATGATATCACCCGCTTTGTAGTAACCAGCATTCGCCGAGATCGTGTTGAAGAACGGCGTTGCTGCATCCACCACCACATCTGATCGATAAGCGAGACGACTATTGTTACTTAGAATAGCCGGATTGACTTCGTTACCAGAAATATCTTTGAGAACCGCGCCATTGCCGATTAGGGCGTGTACATCAAGGTCAGACGCGTCAAAATCATTCGCCTGCACGGTGTATCGGAAATTCAGGTAGGCGCTCTCGTCACCATCGACATACTCTGCAACGGCGCCGTTGCTGAGTGCAAGAATCGGTGAGCCGTTAGTGAAATCAATATAAACCTTTTCACTAAACTGAACCGAAAGGTCGACTACATCACCCGCAAGATAGAGCTTATCCTCTGCAGCGGTGATGGTAACGATAACCGGCGCGACACTGTCGATCTCGACTGTACGTAGATCCGCTAAATTCGCACCCTCTGCAATTTGCGCCTTGGCAGCGTTGCCCGCAAAGTCTGTGATGACTGAGTTATTACGAACCAGAGCAAGCACATCGAGTGCATCAATCTGATCGTTCTCAACCACGGTGTACTCAAAAATCAGGGTGTCCGATTCGCTACCGCTGACGTAGTCAGCCTCTTGCCCGTTGTTCAGGGCTAAGAACGGACGGAAACCGGTGGAAGTATCGACCTCCACCTTCTCATCATATTTGACGGCAATACTGATCGTTTCACCCACCGTGTAGGGGGTGGTGTCATCCGCTAGAACTGAGACAATTTGAGGCGCAATCACGTCCCAAGCGCGCGAGAAAGTCTGCTCGGCATTTTCGTTCCCCAGCGCATCAAGTACCGTGCCTTTGCGCAGTGCGATGGTCACTTCACCCGTTGGATTGGTGGCTAAAGGTTCGACCTCGAGTGTGAATACGCGGTTTGGGACGACCTCAGTGAAACCACTCGTGACCTTAAGGCCGTTAGTTACAGTCAGATCTGCAGCATCAAAGTTGCTTATCTCTTCACCAAAATCAATCGTGAACGATCGATTGTTGTTGAATAATATCTCTTGCGAGAAGCTGACAACTGGACCCAGCGTATCGATAGAAAGTGGGTTCGAAACACTCAGGCCTGCGCCCGCATTTCCGGTGTCATCAGACACCAAGGAATTATCAAGCGTCAGTGTTACCTGATCAGCCTCGATGCCAAGTGTGGGAATAAACACCCCTTTCCAGACGGTGCGTGGCAGATCTGTGTCATCTACCGATACGAGCGTATTCAACGTCCCGTTGGTCACAGTTATGGCAGCGCGTGGGTTGGACACCGGTTCAGCGAAAGTCAAAGTGACACCCACTGTTTCGCCCGCAACAACTTCGGTGCTGTCAAAGCTGATTTGCCCTTCAGGGCGCGTGGTATCAACCTCGATATCGTAATTTGTAGCAACGGCAGTAATGTTACCCAGCGCCAGTGACACCTGATCGTTGGCGTCAGACAGTGACACGAACTGCAGATCGTTAGCGTTGAAACTCATTACATCCAGATCGGCTGCGTCAGCATCGCCGTCTGCAAGTGTGTACGTAAACTTAAAAGTACGTGCGTCTATTTGCGAGGTGTAACTCGCCGTTGTGCCATTACTCAACGACAGGTCAGCTGACCCCTGTCCAACAAAATCAACAGGCTCGGAGAACTCAACAAGGAACTCTACTTTGTCACCAATCGCGTTTGCTCCGCTGGTAGAGCGAATTGCGCTGATATAGGGCGATCGTGCATTGACTTCGACATCATTGAAGGTCGATAGGTTGTTTGCTGAGCTAATACGCAGGTCGACGGTCTGGCCTAGTTCACCCACAAATGAGCCGTCATTCTCAGCAACACCGAGCACGGTCAGATCTAGGGTATCGCGATCGCTCGGTTTAACAATGTAGCGGAAGGTCAGGGTGTTGCTACCCGTACCTGAGAGGTATGAGGCAAAGCCACCATTCTTCAGTACCAGAGCTGGCGTGCCTTCACTGGTATCAAGATTTACAACGCCTGTAGTGCGCACGGTAAGGTCAATGACATCACCAACCACAAACTGGTCGCTGTCGTTATCGAGGTAACGCACGCTCTCGATTTTAATCGGCTCGTAACTCACCTCGTCCGGAGCATCAGGGTTCTGATCCCCCAGCGAGACGAATAGCGCATCGGCAAGGCCTGGTACAGGCACTTCACCCAGCCCATTGCCAGCGCTGTTTCCGTCACCATCAAGAATCGTTCCACCATTCAGCAGAATGGTGCCAACCTGAAGGTCAGCCACGTTCATCGATTCCGTCACCTCGAACGAGAAGGTGAGTGTCTGTGTACCCGATCCGGCCGAGTAGACACCAAACACATCCATCAACTTTTCGTTATCACTACTTAGCGTTAGCGTAGGCGTACCGTTGCGTGTATTGACCAAAACGGGTTCATCAAAGACGACTTTAAACGAGACCGTCTCTCCGACGAGGTAGTTGCCACTGACCACTTCAACTGAACGGGCCTGGGGGAGAACCAGGTCGTTGTTCGTTTCGGTATTACCAACAATTGCAACCTTATCTACAAGGTCAGCGTCTTGCGGCGTGTTACCCAGCAAATAGACATCACGATCAGTGATCGCAACCGAAGTCACAGTGGAATTGATGATGGCGTCGCCCAGATAGAAACCGTTAACACTCAGATCTGGCGTGGAGTCATCATTCTCTGCGACGTCGTAACGGAAAACAAAGGTGTCGTCCTGCGCAAGCGTTGCAGTGGCAGCTTCGTCAAACACGGCCCAGCCACCATTGGAGAGGTGAAGGTATGTAGACGCCGATGCACCCGCGATCGTTACAGCCTCGCTAAACTGAGCTTCGATGTACAAGCTCTCGTTGTAGTTAGTCAGTATCTGACGCGCCGCAAACTGATTAATGGAAATGGCCATTGTTTTCTCCCAGCATCAAACGGATGCATTAGCCCCAGGTACTCCTGAGACTTTTAAATTCTTTAAGCATAGAAAACAGCTAGTTGTGAACGTTAACTAAATCTAGATTTAATCTTTTCAATCTTGCGATACAGCGTACGAACGGTGCAGCCAAGCTCATTAGCTACCGCCTGTTTATCACCGCCGTGTTTAACTAGCAGCTCTTCGATAAACAGGAGTTCGCGCTCCTTTAGCGACAAGGTCTCGTTTTTTACCCGCTGCGCAGAGGGCTGCGTTGCCGAGACTGGCGAACCCAAATTCGTGACCGCCGCTTTGGGTTTAGGTGTTGGTGCCGCTGCTTCTTGCGCGGTACTCAGGTCATCAAGCGATTGAGAGGTCGCTGAAAACTCCTGCAATTTTGAGTCAACCGTAGAGCTATCTACTTGAGCCTCCGATGCACCGGCCCAACGCCCCTTGCGGCGAGAGTCGTTCAAATCGGCCGGTTCAACGATGGGCTCGCCGGCTTGCTCTTGGGTTGTTAGCACATTGGTTTTCGGCGAACGCTCGAGGGCAAGAGGGTCCTCTGCGTTATCACCCATCGTCGATTCGATGCTTAGGGTGCGATCCTGAAGATCCTGGCTCTGACTAAATACCGATCCGCCGGTAATCGCGAACTGCATAACATTCTCGCTAATCACATAACTGGTCGATTGCGAAATTGCTCGCAGCAGGATGTTTTTAAGCTCGATGAGGTTACCGGTGAAACTATGCGAAAGAAGACGGTTGTAGGCAGATCGGTCTAACTGGTAAGGCTGACCCGGTGCGATCTCGCGCAGGATGTTAGCCGAGAGCAGGTCAATATCAGCGATTCGCTCATTCAAAGTTGGTGTATTGATCACCATTTGCGCCAGCATATGGTAAAGATCATTACGGAAACGCCCTGCTTCAACCAGCGCTGTTAGGTTTGCCGAAGCTGAGCAGACAAGACGTACGCTTGATGCGATGACATCGTTGGAACCAACCGGGGTAAAGACACCACTCTCTAAGTAGCGTACCAACTGGGCTTGCATCTCTAGGGTGAGCTCAGCCACCTCGTGTAGATAGAGAGTGCCCTCTTCGGCCAAGAAGACCGCACCTTTACGCACCATCTCAAAGGCTGAGTTCTGCATACCGAAGAGCTCAATACCAAAACGGCTATCGTTGAGTGCGGTACAGTTGACCGTCACAAAACGTCCATCAGCACGACGGCTTGCTTTATGGATAGAGAGTGCACACTGACGGCGCCCAGTACCGACCTCGCCGTTGATCAACACATTTGCATCCAGACGAGAGGAACGCTGGAGGTTCTCGATCAACAGTTTAAACGCTTCACTGGCAGCCATGGCACACTACTCCTAATATAATATTTGTCATATGTGGCAAAAATATTCCTATTTGTCGCATCTGTCAAACTCCTATTTTTCACCGAATGACTGATTCAATGTCTTGACAACCGGCTTGAGCAGGTATGTCAGGACTGACCGATTACCGGTCTTAATATCAACTTGCCCGGTCATCCCAGGAATCAATTCGACCTCTTTTCCAATCGACGTAATTACGGGGTTTGAGGGCATACTCAGGTAGACAATGTAAAAGGTCTGTTCCTGTCCTGGACGGCTACCATCCTCGACAACTGTGTCCCCCGAAATGAACTTGACGTTTGCTTCAATTGTCCCGTAAATGCTTGAGTCAAAAGGGTCAAGTCGTAAAGTTGCCATTTGATTCAATGACAAGTCAGCAATGTCTTTAGGCGCCACTTTTGCCTCAAGGAGCAACTCATCATCCTTAGGAATGATCTCCATCAACTCCTCACCACCCTTCAGCACCGCTCCCATCGTGGTGATGTTGATATTCTTCACATATCCGGGAATTTGAGCGACGACATCAGAGCTTTCAACCATGTCAGTGCGCTGGTTAAGCACCTGACTCGATTGAGATAGCTCATCACGCGCATCAGCTAGCTCTGCACTCGCCTTTTCACGGTACTCGTTTATGCGGCTGCGCAACTTAGCTTGGGCGTCAATGACACCTTTCTCAGCGGTAAGTAACTCCATCTGGTCGACATCACCGGTCGATTTGAGCTGATCGACGATGCTTTTTTCGCGTTTCGCGAGACGCAAGTTATCCCTTAGCGCACTTACATCATTTTGCAGGCTCTCCTTGCGACTCTCATAAAGGGTCCGCTCAATCGCTACTATCTCCCGCGCACCCCGGATGAGTTCCGCATCGAATACCGGCGCCTCTCCTGATATTTCAGAACTCAACCGGACAATCTTGGCACGTAGCGCATAGACCCGAGCCTGAATCTCGTTACTCGAGGCTTCAAACCGCTTAGAGTTAATCTTTGCAAGGATCTGCCCTGTCTCGACAAAATCTCCCTCTTGAACATAGAGTGCGTCAAGTACCCCCCCATCAACAGCTTGAATTACCTGAACACGACTCTGTGAAAAGACTTTGGATTGCGCACGCACAAACTGGTCTAGCTCAAAGTAGTAAGACCAGACGATAAAGCCACTGAAGGCCGCGAATACAATCCAGACAACGGCGGTGCCGCTGTAGATCTGAGAGGTTTTAACCATTACTCACCGCCTTAGCGCTCTTTGGGCGCAGCTGTACGGCAGAGGCTGGCGCATCATTGGCAATCTTGCCGTTATTCATCACAATAACGCGGGTTGCCAAATCCATTGCCAGCTTCGGATTGTGCGTGGCGAACAAAAGAATATCGCTGGGTCGCATACGGACCTTAATTGCCTCAACAACCGCAGCTTGAGTCGTGGGATCCAGCGATGCAGTCGGCTCATCCAGTATCCAGACGCTTGCATTACCTACAAACATACGGGCTATGGCAACGAGCTGTTTCTGACCACCCGAAAGACCAACGCCCCCTTCTGCAATCTCAAGGTCTAAGCCCTTCTCGCTCTGATCCGCGATCGCGTTAAGACCCAAAAGATTTACCACGCTCAGGATCTTGGTATCGCCGATGGGGCGCCCAAGTGTTAGGTTGCTCTTAAGCGTGCCCTTGAACAGTTCAGGGGTCTGCGGCAGATAGGCTAGGTTCTTTGCGATGAACTCGGGATCCAGCTCCCACAGATCAGCATCCCCCAAGCGGATTCGACCGGAACTCGGTTTATAGAGCCCAGCGATCACTTTCAGCAATGTCGATTTACCCGATCCAATACTGCCAAGCAGAGCGATACGCTCGCCTTGCTTTACTTCCAGACGCTCTACATTAAGAATCTTCTGACCCTCTTCTGAGTACTGAAATTCAAGATTCTGAATCGATATTTGTGAAGGTCGAACATCAGGGTAGACATAATCAACGTTCTGATTACGCTGCTCTGGCAATGCCCAGAAGGCGTCGATCATTTTCATCGATTGTGCAACGCTCTCATACTGCACCAGATGCCCAACTGCCTGGCCCACAGGGCCCAGAACACGCCCGCCCAAAATAGAACAAGCGATCATGCCACCCATCGTCATATCTCCTTGTCCGATCAGATACACACCGATAACGATTGCAATCACGTACGAGAGTTGGCCCATTGTCTGGGAGGTTGTTGTTGCGTTTGTTGAGATACGTTTCTGCTTGAGGCTGTACTCAGAAATAGAGTCGTTAATTTCATTCCACTCATGCTCGAACATCTGATAGGAGCCAACGCTGCGGATCGTCTCGCGTCCGCGGATACTATCGACTAGCACACCCATCTTTTCGTTCGATCTCATCACCAAGTTGGCAGCTAAATCTTTACAGCGCTTCTGCGCGATCAACGCCATGATCATGCTTACAACGAGAAAAGCGGCGTAAACAAACGCAATCTGCCCGCCGATCAGATAGATGACACCCAGAAACATCAGCGCAAACGGCATGTCGACGAGTGAGAATACAATCGTGGAAGAGAAAAACTGCCTGACAGACTCAAGACCATTAATCTGGGCTGTAAGCGTGCCAACTTGGTTTGGCAGTTTGTCGAGCTGCACGTTAAGCAGGCGTTTGTAGATATCTGCTGAGATCTTTTTGTCGATATACGAGGAGTTGTGATCAACAATCTTCGAGCGTGTGATCTTAAGCAACCAATCGACAGAGTAGATGATGCAGACGCCAACGACTAAGGAGGTTAACGTCTCCATCGCCAGGGTAGGTACCACGCGATCATAGACCTGCATTGCGAACAGAGAGGAGACAACAGCAAACAGGTTGACAATAACGGTTGCGATTCCGATATTAACAAGCCAAACAGGATGCTCTTTGAAGTTTTTAAAGATAAGTCCCTTAGTTGTGATCGTCTTCTGCTCAGGTGAGTTGTCATAGCTGGTCTGTCTGCGCTCTAACCAAGTGACTACGCTGACTGGCAATTGATCCGCTTCAAGCTCCACCTCATCAAGGGTGACTTGGTCGATAATTCGATAGAGCGCACCACTTTTCTCAATAATCTGCCAGTGTTCATTATGAAAAATGATGCCCGGCAGGTTAGTGTCTTGAATCTGCGAGGTTGATGTGTGCGCCACCGTTAAATCGTTCAATCCAAGGCGCTTTACTACGAACTGCAACGTTTCGAACGGTGTAAAGTTCGTCAGCTCTTGCAGATCTTCGAACGCCTTATCCAAGGTCCCGACATCGTATCTAGCGCCACAGCTGGAGAGCAGCGCCATGGTTATCTCTTTGGTAATCATTGCTGTTGTCTCACTTTATCTTGTCGTTTTTGTCGGCGATAATTGGACGATCGCTCTGGTTATTTATCTTTGCCAAAATCTCTTTGGCCTCAATCTGCTCGGCTGGTGAGCCCTCACGTCCGATCTCCTCAAAGAGCATACGCGCCATCATCTCATCACCCATATTCATGTAGACAATAGCGAGTTGAAGTTTTTCGCTTTTGTCCTGTGCTTTAGCTGCGGGCATGACAGGCGACTGAGTCGTCTGCCCATCTTGCACGGATTGAGCAGGTTGCGAGGCTGCGGGTGCAGGTGCTGCTGGCTTAGCTTGCTGCGTCGGCTTTGCAGCAGGTGCTGGTGCGGGCTTAGCTTGAACTTTTGGTGCCGCTGACGGAACCTCAGCGCGAGCTGGTTTAGCTGCCAGTGTTGGAGCTAATGAACGCTGTGGTTGCTGTACTGGAGTGCGGGCGGCA
>JAHEDZ010000027.1:0-2123 GCA_024640955.1 Oceanospirillaceae bacterium | reverse complement strand
TGCTGGTGCGGGCTTAGCTTGAACTTTTGGTGCCGCTGACGGAACCTCAGCGCGAGCTGGTTTAGCTGCCAGTGTTGGAGCTAATGAACGCTGTGGTTGCTGTACTGGAGTGCGGGCGGCAACTGGAGCGGGCGCAGGTGCGGCAACTGGAGCGGGCTCTCTATGTGGTTGAGGCTCTCTATTCGGCTGAGGCTCTTTATATGGCTGAGGCTCTCTGTATGGCTGAGGCTCTCTGTATGGCTGAGGCTCTCTATTCGGCTGAGGCTCTTGCTCCCATTGTTGCGGCAGAGGCAATGGCGCATTGGCTGCGGCTAGTTGTTGCGACTGCGGGTGATGCGGATGATTGTTGTGTCCCATCAGCGACGGTAAAGCTTTCAGCAGATCGCTTACTAATGAGTGCTGCTCTTGCTGCGGTGGCAGATGGTGACGCGAATCGTGGTTTTTATGCATAAACAGCACCACAACAAACATCGCCAGTAATATCAAAACGGCAAGAACAATGACCACGAGATAGAATGGGGACCGATCTGTGCTATTGCTAACGGGCTGACTCTGAGGCTGGGCCGGTGGGTAGAAGATCTGCGGTTGTGGCGCCGGTGCCGAATAGATCGTCGCAGGCTGAATCCGCTGTACAACCGGCTCCGGCAACGCTGGTTTAGATTGTGGCTGCGCAACTGGAGCGACTGCTGCAACGGCAGGACGAGTCAGCGCTCTGACAGATGTTTTTGCTGGCTGAGCGTACTCTTTAGCAGCGGCGAAGTTAGCCACAACCTGACCCGCTTGCAGCGCAAGCTCTACGGGGTATATTCGGCGAAAATCTTTGAACTGCACATCGAGTATCAGAGTAAAATTAGTGGTATCAACCGGAGTTGAAGTCGTCACCAGGTAACGATTAGTTCCGAGTTTACGCACATTGCCAGTATTGAAAAACGCAGGTCGGGTGTAGCCGGCTTTCCGGTACTCCGCTTCTGAAGCCACAGCGACGCTAACTGGGTCAGTAACGGATGGACCGAACTCGGCTACCCCATAAACGGGTTTACCTAACGCAGGAAATATATTGAGCTTGAGCCCGTCATTAGCTAAGGCGAAGTTGAGCCCTATACCCATGAGCAGAGCGACTAGCGTGAGAAGTCGAATACAACGTTTGGCATGGTTTACTGCCACGTAATTTAAGTTAACCATAGATATTTACATCCGTTTCAGCGTCAATGTGGTCGACACCAGCGGGTGTAACGACCTGTGTGTAATTCAAAATTGAATCTGTTGTAGCAGGCTGAGCAGCAGCGACCTCGTCGCTTGTTGTGCTCAACTCTTGAATTTCGCCATCGATCAGCATCTCAAAATCGGACTCATTCGAGAGGTAAGCTGAGAGGTCAATAAGATCCGTGTCTTGTACATCAGGCAGTATTTGTGGGCTTGTGAACGCGATCGCCTGCTCGTAGTCGTAGAACCGCTCTAGAACCTCAGTCAGTTCTGAGGTGATAGCCTGAATGTAAGAGTTTTCGCTGCCGGTAACGGCTAAGATCGCCTCGCCAATCAACTGATCAAGCTCAGATTGGTTGAAGCCAGTTGCAGGATCGAGCAGTTCGAGCGTTGAGTTGATGCCGCCCGTCTGGCTATCCAGGGTAGACAGTGCCGCAAGCACCAGACCCTGATGTTCTGAATTTGATAGACCATCTTGAGCGCTGAACTGCTCATCGGTGATGACAAGAATAGATTCGCTAGCGTTCGCTAGACCAAAGAGGTTTTTCAGCTGTGCAGTTGCCTGAGCGTATGCGCTGTCCAAGGTTAGCTCGCTATTTGCCTGTGCAAGTCGCAGTGCCAGCTCGGTCAGCGGCGTAACGGAGACTGGTTCAAGCGCAAGCCCATCGTGATATTCAACCAGCGCACGCAAGCCGAAGCCCTCAGTAGTACGGCCATAGTCAACCAATGTGTTGCTGAATTCGTCTAGGTAATCAAGCTCGGCGGAGCCATCCAGAATATTGATGATAGCTGGTCCGCTGAAGCTGGCAGGCATTAGATCGACGTAATCGATGATGCCGTTTAGCGGATTGAAGTCAGTCTCGCCAAGCAGTGTACCGTCTAAGGTGTACGCTAGAGCGGTGAGTGAATCGGTGACGAAT
>JAHEDZ010000023.1 GCA_024640955.1 Oceanospirillaceae bacterium | reverse complement strand
ACCGGGCAATTCTCTTCGCATGTGTTACAACGAATACAAACTTCAGGATCAATTAGGTGCTGGCGCAAAGATGTCATAGTGATGGGTCTCGAAATTTTATCTTCTTTTAGTGCACTCGGCGCACGCTCAGGGGAGGAGCGGCGCCGAGCAGGGTACCTCAATTAAGAGGTGGCGGCTTAAGCCAGTTTGACGTACTCGAAGTCAGACGCCTGTTGGTTAACACCCACTTTAGGTGCTGCAATCCAGTTTGCGAACTTACCAGGCTCAGTACACTGAACCATCAGGCTGTTGATGAACTCTAGGTCAGAGTCGTTTGGCAGCCAGTTGTACAGGTTAGCCTCGAAAGTAGCCTGATCCACAATCTCACCCGCTGGTGTCACGTGGATATCAGCAAAGGTACCGATCTTACGGTTGAACGCTTTGTGCGGTGGTACAAGTTCAAACTCGATACCCGCTTTAGCAATGGCTTTGTTCCAACGCTCAATACCGCTTGTTGCATCCTTGATGTAGTCATCAAGTAGGCGACCATTGATCGCAGCGATCGCGTTCTCTTCAACTTCAACCAACTTCCCGTCGACAACCTGCAGTACAGGGTACTTGTCGTTGTAGAGCTGGTGATCATCATCAAGTTTCGCTTCCATGTAGCGGCCTTTAATGCCCGCTTCAAACGCTGCTGCGCCGTTGGTCGAGAGTTCAGCACCGAAGAGATCCAGCGTAACAGCCATGTGGAAGTTGAGCTTCTTCTGAATCGTTGGCAGGTCAATAACACCCAGCGCACGAACTGCTTCAATGTCGTTAGGATCGGTGATACCTGCTTCCTTCATCGCTTCACAGGTGCGCTCAAGCACACGCATAACACCAGACTCACCTACAAACATATGGTGAGCCTCTTCGGTCAACATGAAGCGGCAAGTGCGTGAGAGTGGATCAAAACCAGACTGAGCCAGAGACTCAAGCTGCATCTTACCATCTCGGTCCGTGAAGTAGGTGAACATGAAGAATGACAACCAGTCTGGAGTCTCTTCATTGAATGCACCCAGAATACGCGGCTTGTCTTCGTTGCCTGAGTTGCGCTCAAGCATCATCTTAGCCTCTTCACGTCCCTCTTTGCCGAAGTACTTCATCAGTAGGTAGACCATCGCCCAAAGGTGACGACCCTCTTCTACGTTGATCTGGAACAGGTTGCGCATGTCGTACAGAGATGGCGCAGTAGCACCCAAATGGCGCTGCTGCTCAACAGAAGCTGGCTCAGTATCACCCTGTACAACGATCATGCGGCGCAGCAGTGAACGGTACTCAGCTGGCACTTCCTGCCAAGCTGGCTCGCCCTTGTGCTTACCAAACGGGATTGTGCGACCCTCAACCTGTGGCGCCAGCAGAACACCCCAGCGGTACTCAGGCATCTTCACGTGACCAAATACAGCCCAACCTTTAGGGTCTACGCCGACCGCCGTGCGCAGGTAAACCTCTTTGTCGTTGAAGCCTTCCGGACCCAGATCACCCCACCACTCGAGGAACTTAGGGTGCCACTCTTCCAAGGCTTTCAAGAGACGACGGTCTTCAGACAAGCCGACGTTGTTTGGAATCAGGTCATCGTAATTTACTTCTACGCGAAGATCTGTGCTCATTATTGTACTCTCCAAACTTTCCGTACTATTTACTGTGTAAAAAAAGTGTATTAAACACGTTTGAAATCATAGGTAGGACGTGTGCCCGTACCATACAACTTAAGTGCGCCCCCCTCGGCAACCGCGTTTGGACGCTGGAAGATCCAGTTCTGCCATGCGGTCAGGCGACCAAAAATCTTAGTTTCCATCGTTTCAGGACCAGCGAAGCGCAAGTTAGCTTCCAGACCAGTCAGCGCATCAGGCGAGTAACTCGCACGTGACTGAATAACGTGGGGCACTTCATCAGACCAATCGATGTCGTCCAGTGCTTCTGTCACGAGACCCAGCTCATCACAGGCGGCAGCATCGAGCTTCTGACCGATAGTTGTCTGCGCTTTCTCAACCGACTCTGGTTCACCCAGGAAACGAGTATCTAAGCGCGAAATCCCGTTGCTCATTGGCAGCGTACCGAAGTTCATCGCGGTCAACGCAACCTGCGCATCAGGTGTGTCGTCGCCCTCGAACTGACCTTCCAGCATGTAGCAGCGGTCAGCAGCGAACATCAGCTCAGCAAGCAAACCTCCGAAGCAGCTACCTGGCTCGACCAGAGTCACCAGCGTGCGCGATGTCATGTCAACACGCTTCATCACACGCTTGTAGTAAGCGATTGTTTCACGGATGAACCAGTGTCCCGCATTCGCCTGAAGGAATGCATCAGCCGCCAGAACCGCATCAAGATCGCCCTGAGTCTTGAACATCAGCACGCCCTCTTCGAGCTCGTTTGCACGCAGGTGCAGGATGGCATCATCCAATTCACGCGTCATGCGCAGAGTCCAGAATTCAGCACCCTGTGCCAGTGCCGCAGCAGCATCGGCTGGCATCGCTGCATCGTTTGTTTTGATGGTAATAGTTGCTGTGCGACCTTCGCGATCGACCTCTACAGAGACAGTTGAGTACTCAACGCCTGAATCAGTAATCGTGCGCGTCAAAGGCTTAAGCTCACAGCCCTGACCGCCTGGACGATCAGACAGTGCCGCCAGCTCTGCAGCGCGTTTGTTTACAGCATCAGTAAACTGAGAGCGTGGCACTGCTACGTCAACAAGGCGCCAGTCAACGGCTTTCTGACCCGCAGCACCCTCTTCGATAGAACAGAAGATATCAGCGCGGTCACGACGCACCTTACGCTTATCTACAACACGAGTCAGACCACCAGTACCAGGCAGTACAGCCAGCAGAGGCACCTCAGGCAGTGAAACAGCAGTTTTGCCATCGTCAACCAGGTAGATCTCGTCAGCCGCCAGCGCCAGCTCGTAGCCGCCACCCGCAGCTGTACCGCTTACCGCACAGAGAAACTTGAGACCAGAGTTCTCGCTTGAATCTTCAATTGAGTTACGCGTCTCGTTGGTGAACTTACAGAAGTTTACCTTGTGCGCGTGAGTCGACAGACCCAGCATTTTGATGTTTGCACCGGCGCAGAAGATCTTCTCGTTGCCCGAAGAGATAACAACCGACTTCACCTCTGGATGCTCGAAACGGATACGCTGAAGCGCATCGTTTAGCTCGATATCCACACCCAGGTCATAAGAGTTCATCTTGAGCTGGTAACCCTCTGCCAGAGTAGCGTCAGGGTTAACATCCATAATGAGACGACATACGTCGCCCTCGAATTCTAGTTTCCAATGGTTGTACTTTGATGGGTTGATCTGAAAGTCGATCATCTCTGCATATCTCCGAAAATATTATAATTGTGCTTATGTTTCTAGCTTGTGATATGCAATATATTGCACTTTAAACTGACCTGCAACAAGTTAATGCAATATTTTTCCAGCTAACCCGAACTATTATGCACTCCTACGCACAATACTACCAATATAGTTCACTAATAAAGCGCTAAACTCGCTCTATAATGACAGCAATACCTTGCCCGACACCTATGCACATGGTGCATAGTGCATATTTACCGCCGTTTCGCTCTAGTTGATGAAGTGCTGTTGTCACCAAACGCGCTCCGCTCATTCCCAGTGGGTGGCCCAACGCAATCGCGCCGCCCTGAGGGTTAAGACGCGGGTCCTTTGGATCCAAGTTCAAACCGATAAGTACACCTAGAGCCTGAGCAGCAAACGCCTCGTTCAATTCGATAATGTCCATTTGATCAAGCGTAAGCCCAGTCAAGCGCAGCACTTTCTTAACGGCCTCGATCGGACCGACACCCATGATGCGCGGATCAAGACCCGAAGTTGCCATACCCAAGACACGAGCCCGTGGCGTTAGACCATGCTGTTTAGCTGCTGCTTCACTGGCAATCAACACTGCACAGGCACCATCATTAATACCGGACGCATTACCGGCAGTTACCGTGTCACTATCTCCACCGTTTACGGTACGCAGTGTTGCCAGCTTATCCAGTGTGCTTTCGCGTGGATGCTCATCCACATCAAAAGTGGTCACATTGCCTTTACGATCTTTGATCTCGATCGGCAGAATCTCTTCGGCGTAGAAGCCGGCTTCCTGAGCTGCAGCCGCCTTAACCTGAGAGTGAAAGGCAAACTCATCCTGCGCTTCGCGTGAGATGCTGTACTCTCGTGCCACGTTATCAGCCGTCTGCGGCATAGAGTCGATACCATGAGTCGCCTTCATAAGGGGGTTTACCAGGCGCCAGCCCATAGTGGTATCTTCAAGTTTCTGCGCACGACCGTAGGCAGAATCCGCTTTACCCATAACAAAAGGGGCGCGAGTCATCGATTCCACCCCACCAGCAAGACCAATCTGCAGATCGCCAGCACGAATACCGCGAGCAATTGAGCCCACTGCATCCAGTCCTGAACCACAGAGACGATTAATAGTTGCCGCCGGTACCGAAGTTGGCAGTCCAGCTAAGAGCACCGACATACGCGCCACGTTGCGGTTATCTTCTCCAGCCTGGTTAGCACACCCCATCAGCACGTCATCAATAAGTGCAGGATCAAAGCCATCAAGCTGATTAAGCGTACCCGCGATAATCTGCCCCAACATATCGTCAGGGCGCACCGCTGCGAGTCCACCCGCGTAGCGACCAATAGCAGAACGTTTAGCCGCGCAAATATAAGCTTCACTCATGGGACTCTCCGGTTATTAAGCTGTGTGAAAAGGGGCATTGATCAGCGCGCGCTGAGTCAGTGCTGGCGAAAGTCGGTAACGATCATCGCCGTAGAATAGATTGAGGTTATCCAGTACATCAGCGATGTATGAGGTACCCAGTTTATCGGCCCAGGCCAATAGACCCGTTGGGTAGTTAACGCCGGACTGCATGGCAGAATCGATACCTACAGCGTCGCCGATTCCAAAATGCAACGCATCCGCCGCTTCGTTAATCAGCATAGCGACCGTGCGCATAACAACCAGACCTGGGAGGTCTTTGACAACGCGTGTTTTGACACCGAGGAAATCAAACATAGCGTAGACCTCGGTCCACACCTCCTCGGGACACTCAGGGTGGGTCGACAGCGCCAGCGATTCGCAGCTGCCGTAATCTAGCGCCAGATCCATCTGAATCAGGTTCGGGTTACCCTCATCCAGCGAACGCTCAAGCGTTGTCTGTCCGTTTGTCAGTACCAGCGTGGCACCATTTGCAAAACAGATCTCACCGTCTTCTCCCTGAGTGCGCAGTGGAATAGCGATCCCCCGCTCTTCCATACGGTCGATGAGTGGTTGCATAGCAGGTGCCTCTACGACGCTGCTAATATTAAAGAAGCCGCCAAAGCGGATCTCATCCCACTCCAGTGGAGCCGTTACCGGCTTACCCTCAGAGTACTGATAAAATCCACGCCCGCTTTTGCGGCCAAGCCATCCCGCGTCGACCAGCTCTTTCTGCATCAACGACGGTTTAAATCTAGGATCCTGGTAATAAGCATCGAATACAGAACAGGTCACGGCATAGTTCACATCCTGACCGATCAGATCCATCAGCTCGAACGGTCCCATGCGGAAACCACCAGCCTCACGCATTAATGTATCGATACGCGCCGGCTCAGCAACACCCTCTTCTGCCAAACGCAGGCCTTCAGCGTAAAAAGGACGCGCCACACGGTTGACGATAAAACCGGGCGAACTCTTCGCCGCTACCGCGACTTTACCCCACCCTTTCGCTACCGCGAGAAGGGTATCGATCACTGCCTGATCGGTCGCCAGACCTTTGATCACCTCAACCAGTTTCATAATCGGCGCTGGATTGAAAAAGTGCAGACCCGCCAGACGCGCTGGATCCTTAAGTGCCGCACCTATTGCGGTAATCGAAATAGAAGAGGTGTTTGTTGCCAGAATCGCCTCCGCGGCACAGATCTCCTCAAGATCAGCAAACAGCTTCTGCTTAACATCCAATCGCTCAACGATCGCCTCGACTACCAAGTCACAAGGGGCCATTGCGCGCAGTTCAGCCGCGTAAGTAAAACGACCACAGACGGCATCTGCAGCTTCCGCGGAGAACTTCCCGCGGGCCACCAACTTGTCCATAGAGCTGCGTAAAGCAGACTCAGCACGCTCAAGCGCCTCGGTGCTGAGATCAAACAACACGACATTAAGACCCGCCTGTGCTGCAACCTGGGCAATACCTGCACCCATCGTACCTGCGCCAATAACGCCAACGCAGGTAATCTCTGAAACTGTTCTGTATGGAGTTGTCATAGTGGTCACTTCTTATCTAAAAACTGTTGAACTTTTTCCCAGTACTGCGAGTTTCGCCCGGCAAGCGTCTGGCACTGACTCTCAAGCTCCAATTGAGCTTCGAAGTCGTTATCCACTGCCTGATAGAGGCTGCGCTTGGCCAGCTCCAAACCTCGAGCTGGACGGCCTAGAAGGTTATTGATCGCCAACTGGACTTCGGTATCGAACTGTTCATCGTCTACCGCTTTCCAGATCATGCCCCAATCAGCAGCCTGCTCAGCAGTGACAACCTCTCCGAGCATCACGATAGCCATCGCGCGCGCCTGACCTACTGCTCTAACAAGAGTGGAGGTACAGCCTGCGTCTGGAGTCAGCCCAAGAAAACTAAACGGGAAGGTAAACTTAGCGGTGCGCTTAGCAATTACGATGTCACATACCAAGGCTATTCCGGCACCGGCGCCAGCGGCAACACCGTTCACTGCAGCTATGACTGGGACAGGCAGTTTGCGCAGTCGGCTAACCAGCGGACTGTAGGTATTTCGTAGCGACTCTCCCAAGTCAGGCTTGGGCTGACCTTCGGGAATCCGGCGCTCCTCGAGATCCTGACCGGCACAAAAACCGCGTCCCTCACCCGTAAGAACCAGTGCGCGCAGACCGTCAAAGCGCTCGATCTCCCTCAGTGCCTGCTTAAGTTCAGCGTGCATCGTTTTGCTGAAGGCATTAAGACGCTCGGGGCGGCTGAGCTTGAGCTCAACCACCCCGTTTGTTTCACTTACCTGCAAGCACTCATAAGCGTTTGACAGTGACATAGACTCTTATCCCTGTTGAAGCGCAGTAGCACGCGTCAGGTTTGTTTGAACCGCCGTGCGCGCATGGTAGAAGTTGAGGCCACGCAGGCCACCCAGTTCTTGACCACCACCCGCGCGGCCTGGCCCGCCGTGGATACACATAGGCATCACGTTACCGTGTCCTGAATGGCCGCGACTGATGCTATCGTCAACAAACAGCAAGCGACCGTGCGTAGACCCTAGTTGCTGTAATGCCTCGACCATAAAACTATCGTCATTAGTGAATACCGAGCTAACCAGCGAACCGCCACCGCGACGTACCAGTTCGAACAGTTGCTCTTCAGACTCATAGGGCATCAGGGTAGCAACCGGGCCAAACACTTCCGTCTCGTGTACTGTCTTGGCTTTAAGTGGTTCTCTGCACAGCAGCAGCTTCTGGGTGAAGTAGAAGCCGTCAGCGTCCCCACCCATAGCACCTTCAAAAACCACCTCAGTCTCTGACGACAAGGCGGCAACACCATCCACAGCCGCCTGTTTCTGCGATGCACTCACCAACGGCCCGTAAGTAACACCCTCGTCGGCAGGGTTGCCCAGAACATTCTTGGACAGTTTAGCAATCAGGGCTGCTTGAGCCGCCTCCAAATGAGCTGCTGGAACAAAGATGCGGCGTACGGCCGTGCACTTCTGCCCAGACTTTATCGTCATCTCTTTAGACACTTCGTGGATGAAGGATTTGAAACCATCAGACTCAGGCGAAAGGTCAGGCCCCATCACTGATGAGTTGATACTGTCGGCCTCGGCATTAAAACGTACAGACTGACTGATGATGCGCGGATGTGCAGCAAGCATGCCTGCAGTATCCGCCGACCCCGTAAAGGCCAATGCATCTTCTGACGTCAGGTAGTTAGTCAGATCACGACCGCCACCAGCCAGGAAGCTAAAGGCGCCCTTCGGTAAAATCCCTGCCGCAACAATATCCTGTGCCATCGCCCAGGCAACAGGCAGCGTCGCAGCGGCGGGTTTTACCACGGTGGGCACGCCCGAAAGCAACGAAACGCTGAGCTTCCCAAGCATACCCCAGGCCGGGAAGTTAAAGGCGTTGATATGCACCGCCACTCCGCGAATTGGGGTCAGCACATGCACGGCGCGGAAGTTCTCGTCTTTGGTTAGCTGTTCCAACTCGCCTTCAGTCATCCAACGGCGCTCGCCCAGGCGTTTACCTAGGGAAGCGTAGTACTTCATAGTACCGATACCGCCTTCAACATCCAGGAAGGTGTCCATCGCGGTGGCACCGTTGTTCTTCGCACTGAGTTCGGCATAGCGCTCTTTGTTCTCACTGAGAACCGCTGCAATCTGCTTGAGCAGATCGGCACGTTGTAGATAGGTTAGAGCGCGCAGCGCGGGCCCGCCGTGATTGCGAGCGTAATCAAGGATTTCACCACCGTTTAGGTCATGCCCGATCAATTCGGCCATCACTGAGCCGTCAAGGGCGCAATGTGCCTGGCCGATTACTTTACCGTTATCCTGCCACTCTCCTGCGACGTAACTCTGCATCTGCATATCTGTATACCTAGGTAAAAAAGCTGTTATTGAATAATTAGAGATTTGGAAAAATCATTGATCGCGTCCAGCAGAGTATCCGCAGCATCGCGATGGATAGAGTGTCTGCAATTGGGAATCATTAAGCCCTCTGACCGGCCACCCGCCAATGCGACAATCGTATCGACCTGTTTTTTGCTGCCGTATTCGTCCTGCTCGCCCTGAATAGCGAGGACAGGCACTTTTATGCGCGGCAGGTACTCCTCGATATTGAAATCGAGAAAGTCCGGATGCAACCAGGCCTGATTCCACCCCCAAAAGGCGCAGTCCACGTTATCGCCATGGTGACGCGCTAGCCCTTCGCGCAGGTTGCCAGATTCGTAAGCCTCTTTGGCTTTCTCGATACTGGCAACGCAGAGTGGCTCGTTGTGGACGTGAGCTGCGAGAGTCACAGTACCAAGAAGACGCGCGCCCGGGTTAGAGCCCGAGTGCACTAGGGCTATAGATCCACCATCACTGTGGCCGACTAAAATAAAGCGCTGGTACGGCAGAAGATTAAGCACCTCAGGCACCCAATCCTCACCCTCAATCTGCATGTAGTTAAGCGGTCGCGGCGTCTCTACTGGCGAAGAGTTGCCATAGCCAATGCGGCTATAAGCGACAACATCTAGACCTGTTTTATCGGCCAGGCGTTGCGGAAAATCCTTCCACAGCGCGATACACCCCAGCCCCTCGTGTAGCAGCACCAATGCAGTATCTGAGGCGCGCTTAGACTCTGCCGAGAAGGTTTCTACCTCCAGCAGAGACCCTTTGACTGTCAGAAATTGAGTCATATTCTGCTCTCAACTTTGTGACAATCAGGCGCGCAGTTTGAAGCGCTGTATTTTACCTGTCGCAGTCTTTGGAAGATCTTCAACAAACTCAAACCAACGTGGGTACTTGTGCGGTGCAAGATTGGCTTTAACGAAATCCTTCAGCTGCGCACGCAATACATCATCGCCGGCAACCCCCTGCTGCAATACAATAAACGCCTTAGGTTTGATCAACTCATTTTCATCCGCCGCGCCCACTACAGCTGCTTCAAGCACCGCATCGTGCTTTATCAGCGTGGCCTCAACTTCAGCTGGTGACACGTAAATGCCACTCACTTTAAGCATGTCATCAGAGCGACCGGCATAGACATAGTAGCCCTGCTCGTTAATCAAGTACTTATCGCCACTGAATGTCCAGTCACCGCGGAAGGTTGCTACTGACTTAGGACGATTATTCCAGTACATGATCGCACTGCTTGGCCCTTTGATAATCAGGTCACCAATTTCACCTTCAGGCACTTCATTACCCTCAGCGTCGATTAGCTTAACCTCATAGCCCGGCACAGGCTTACCCGTGGTACCGGGTGCTACATCATCCAGTCGGTTAGAGAGGAATACGTGCAGCATCTCTGTAGAACCAATACCGTCAATAATTTCGGTACCAAAAGCATCGCGCCAGCGCGTCTGCAGTTCCTCTGGTAGAGCCTCTCCGGCGGATGTGCCAATGCGAACTGCTAGCTGATCTTTGGCTGGTTTGTTAGATGAGGCTAGCATTCCTGCGTAGAGCGTTGGAACACCACAAAACACAGTTGGTTGGTGTTCAACCAGGCGCTTGTAAACTGCGTCTGGAGTTGGACGCTCAGCCATCAAAATAGTCTTAGCACCGAACGCGAGCGGGAAGCTGAAACCATTTCCCAGGCCGTAGGCAAAGAAGAGTTTTGCCGCAGAAAATAGCGTGTCATCTTCACTTATCTGAAGCACCTGCTTCCCAAACAGCTCGGCTGTCTGGATGATGCTTGAGTGAATGTGCACGGTACCTTTTGGCGCACCCGTTGAGCCGGATGAGTAGAGCCAGAAACAAGGATCATCACAGGTGGTATCTGCACCAACAAAAGCGCTATCACCACCCGCTTCAAGCTCAGCGACTGTCAAATCAGCACCCAAGCGCTCATCACCTGCGACGACAATCATCTCCAGTGTTGGCACCTCGTTGCGCAGCTCAAGAAACATCTCGAGATGCACGGGTGATACGACTGCGACTTTAGCGCGGCTATCATTGAGCATGTAGGCGTAGTCTTTTGGCGTCAAAAGCGTGTTTGCCGCGATTGGCAGAACGCCCGCTTTAATTGAGCCGAGAAAAGCGACCGGCCAATCGATACAGTCGAGTACACAGAGGAACAATCGTTGCTCCTGCTGTAGACCCAGGCTGTTGAGTTTGGAGCCAAAAGCACTGGAGCGCGCGTCAAGCTGCGCATAAGTGATGCTGCCTTGGTCGTCGATGTAAGCGGTTTTATCCCCACGCCCCGCCTCTAGGTTGCGCCCCATAAGGTCACGCGCGGCATTGTACTGGCGTGGAATTGTGATCTGAGGAGGCACGACGCTGTGGTCAGCGCTGCTTAGATTATGGTTCATCTCTCGTGTCCTATTTATTGTTATATAGGTCGTTACTTTTAAGTAATTCTGTCGTTTTCGATTCTTATTCTGTTGCTTGCCTTAGCGGGTGAACTTAATCTCCCCGTTTGGCAGGAAGTAGATTACGAAGGCCTCACCGCCGGTCACCGTCGGCTTGTGCGCACTCTCTGGCGGGTAAACCTTCCAACCTTCTGATGTACCGTCAAAGGCTGCGCCCTCAGTCAGAGGGAGCACCAAATCAACCTCGCCTTGAGGATGGACGTGATGCGGACCCACCACATCTTTCATAAACACGATATCAACCGAGAAGTTGTTTAGCTCAGCGCTCGGCTTAAATACGCGTCCATACTTGATGCCACCCTGCTCGTGCTGACAAACCCACCCCTCAGCTATACCCTGCTGGCACAGTGACAGCACCTCTTGGTACCAATCGCTGCCGGCAGCAAAGTTCGAGTTAAGACCCTCTGTTAGCTCAGGACCGATTGCCTCATTTGCCAACCATTGGGTTACCGGCTGGAGCACTTCATGTAGACGCTCAACGCTCATGACTCATCCTCAAATACATTTCAACATGTTTTATAGTGCATTTTTGTAACCTATGTCAATGCACAATATTTCACCCAAGGATTAGCGACCTAAGAAGTTAGCACTGCGCTTCTCTTTAAACGCTGCTATTCCCTCGAGCTTATCTTCTGAGTCCAATAGGCGTGCAAAGGATTCACGTTCAACCTCCAAGCCAGCGTTTAGCGGTGTATCTGTGGCCGCTTTGATAGCCTGTTTTATCTCAGCAATCGCCAGTGGTGCTTTCTTACAGATCAGCTGCGCCAGCGCTATCGCACGCTCTTCAGTCAACTCGGGCTGGCAAACTTCTGTAACCAGACCGATCGAGAGCGCCTGCTGCGCATCGATAAACTCGCCGGTCAGCATCCAGCGCATCGCCATCCCTTTACCTGCCAGAGCAGCGAGCCGCTGCGTACCGCCAGCGCCTGGCAGAATGCCAAGGTTTATCTCGGGTTGGCCAAACTGAGCATTGGTGCCTGCTAGCAGGAAGTCACACAACATAGCCAACTCGTTACCACCGCCAAGGCAGAAGCCGTTGACCGCACCAATCACTGGTATTCTCAAATTACGAATTGCCGCCCAGTGCTCATTGCGCGGATCGGTAGCGACCATCGCACCAGTTTTGCGCTGTAGCTCGTCTATATCGGCACCAGCAGCGAAGGCCCGTTGCCCACCTGTTAAAACAGACACTTTCACCTCAGGATCGGCATCAGCCTGCACCAGCGCATTGGCGATCTGGCCGAGCATGTCGGTTGAGAGCGCATTCAGCTCTCGTGGGCGATTGAAGCGGATCAGCAGTACCGATCCCTGAGGCTCAAGCAGTAGTGAAGGAAATTGCGCGGCATCCAAACTCATAAAAGACCTATGCTATTAGTTCTACTCATTAACGCGAATATGCAATATATTACATCTTTCAATTAAAAAGTACCGGATTGTTGATCCATGCCTATTTACAGACTTGCCGGAGTGACACCGGTTATCCATCCCAGCGCTTACGTCCACCCAACCGCCGTTATCATCGGTGACGTGCAGATCGGTCCCAAGTGCTATATCGGGCCGCTGGCCAGCTTACGCGGCGACTTTGGCCCTATCCACTTAGGCGAGGGGGTCAATATTCAAGACTGTGTTGTCGTACACAGTTTTCAGGATATCACTGTCGTCGTTGAGGATTATGGTCACATAGGGCACGGTGCGACGCTGCACGGTTGTGTGATCCGCACCGGCGCGCTAATCGGCATGGGCGCAACCATTATGGACAAAGCAGAAATCGGCGCCCGCTCTTTTGTTGGCGCCCACAGCTTTGTAAAAACCGGCGATCAGATGCCAGCCGAATCAATGATCCTCGGAACCCCAGCGAAAGTATCTCGCCCTCTGAGCGAGCAGGAGATGACCTGGAAGCACTCCGGTACTGAAGCTTATATGGCACTGGCAGAGATCTCACTTGAGAGCTGCGTAGAGTGTAGCGCGCTGACCGAAGTAGAGCCCAACCGTAAAACGATTCAGGTTGGCAAAAAAGTTAAGCCCAAACAAGACTCCGTCTAATCAAATACAAAGAATCAAATACCGAGAGCGACCCAAACAATGTCACTAACAACCATTAACGGCCGTACCGTATCAAAACTTTGCCTGGGCACCATGACCTGGGGCGAGCAGAACACCGAAGCCGAAGGTCACGAGCAGATAAGCTACGCGCTAGATAGCGGCATCAACTTTATGGACTGTGCCGAGATGTACCCAGTACCGCCTGTTGCCCAGACAGCTGGACGCTCTGAAGAGGTTATCGGCACTTGGCTGGCAAAGAACGGTCGCCGTGAAGATTGGGTTATCGCAACAAAAGCGGCTGGCCCGGGCGCTAGCATGGATTACCTGCGCGGTGGCCCAAAGCACAATCTCGACTACCTAACCAAGGCCGTTGATGACAGCCTGCGTCGTATGCAAACTGAGTATATCGACCTCTACCA
>JAHEDZ010000042.1:160301-214977 GCA_024640955.1 Oceanospirillaceae bacterium | reverse complement strand
GGCGCGCCATTTCAGCAAAATCGCAGCAGTTATACCAAGCGCCCGTAGCTCAGCTGGATAGAGTACCTGGCTACGAACCAGGCGGTCGCACGTTCGAATCGTGCCGGGCGCGCCATATTCAACAAAAAAGCCACCTTCTGGGTGGCTTTTTTGTTGAACTAGCTTGCCAAGTCGATTGGACGTGTCCTTTCGTACTGGACTACACTCTAAGCCTTCTCGCCCGGCTCAAATAGCTGTGCGGAAGTCGGAACTGCAAAGCCAGTTAGCGCAGCCAGACAAACATCAATGACACGATCCTCGAGTGTCTCGTGAGGCCAAACCTTGGTTGCCTCCTCCTGAGAAAGAAACTTAAACGGTCTCTCTAAAAAATGGTCGTCAAGACTACTCATTGCGCTTGGACCAGACTCTAAACGTCCCTCTGTTGATACAATGACACCGTAATATATGTCGTTGTACTGGGTCATTCCTGTTACGAAGTGAGAGATTAGACCCATCTGCTTGCAGACCTGCCTAAATCGATAGCAGGACGGTTCGTTAAGCTGTCCAACTACGAACGAGCAATCGCTCGTTATTGACCATCGTAAATGATCAATAATCGGCTGTGCTGAATCTGGATCGTTCAATTTTATTTTTAGCATGACTTCAGTACACCTTTCACACGCTAAGAGCGAGAAATGAAATATCGTAAAGAGTTAAAAAGAGTGTTGTAACCCTAATAGTTGGCGATTATAGTTTATATGTAAGCGCTTACATATGTATCTTTTCAATTCAAATGTTGTTCTATCATCGAGTCGAAGCATCCCTAGAGCACAGTTGAGATATATTCAGTAATCGAGCGTGTCGTTATTTTTTGAGCCCAGTTTTCGTATGAATTCCCGGGAGTCCACGCAGATTGTGCATTTGCGAAAGGAATGCTACCTTGAATGTAAAATTTACGACATTTATATAACTAATTAGTCCCTTGGTAGGCTTGCGAATTGCTTTTGCATATGGGATAAAGTGCGACTCAGTTATAAAAGTCAAAAAATTTCAGATTTGGAATTTTAGTTCTATTTAAGGATGATCTGTACTTTTTGCAGATCGAAATCTTGGGTAAGAAAGGAGTTTGTGATGGAGAACCTAGTGTCTGAAGGCCTATCTTTAATGGGCTTTGGTATGGGGTTTGTATTTGTCTTCCTTACGCTATTGGTTTTCGCAACCAGTTTGATGTCCAAGTTTGTGACCAAGTTCCTTCCAGAACCCGTCGTTTTACCCAAAGTAAAGCCAGCAACCCCGGTTAGCGGGCATAACAACGATGAGTTACTTGCCGTTTTGTCGGCCGCAGTGCACCACAATCGATCAAAGTAAAGTAGAGAGATCAAGTTATTATGTCTGACGCAAAGAAGCCACTGGGTATCACAGACGTTGTATTGCGTGACGGCCATCAGTCGTTGCTGGCAACCCGTATGCGCCTTGACGATATGCTTCCTATTGCTGAGAAGCTCGATAAGATTGGTTATTGGTCTGTAGAGAGCTGGGGCGGCGCAACCTTTGACGCCTGTATTCGTTTCCTTGGCGAAGACCCTTGGACACGTATTCGTGAGCTCAAGGCTGCTATGCCAAACACCAAGCAGCAAATGCTTCTGCGGGGACAGAACCTCCTCGGTTATCGTCACTACGCAGATGATGTGGTTGACCGCTTTGTCGAGCGTGCAGCATATAATGGTATTGACGTGTTTCGCATTTTCGATGCGATGAACGATCCGCGCAACCTTGAACGTGCGATCAAAGCTGTGAAGCAGACGGGTAAACACGCTCAGGGTACCATCTCTTACACCACAAGCCCGATGCACACGGTTGATACCTGGGTTGATTTTGCTAAGTCACTTGAAGATTTGGGCGTCGATTCTATTGCCATCAAGGATATGTCTGGAATTCTCGCACCTTATGATGCGTTCGATCTGATCTCTCGACTCAAGGCGCAGACTGGACTGGAAGTTCAATTCCACGCACACGCGACGCCGGGTCTTTCAGATATGACCATCCTCAAGGCAGTAGAAGCGGGCGTAGATCGCGTAGACACCTCTATCTCGTCAATGTCTGGTACCTACGGTCATACGGCAACCGAGTCGGTTGTAGCGGCTTTGGCTGGAACTGATCGTGATACAGGTCTGGACCTCGTAGCTTTGCAGGAGATCGCCGCTTACTTCCGGGCTGTACGCAAGAAATACGCGAAGTTCGAAGGCTCGTTGCAGGGAACTGATAGCCGGATTCTTGTGGCCCAGGTACCTGGCGGCATGCTGACAAATATGGAAAACCAACTCAAAGAGCAGGGCGCAGCTGATCGTTTTGATGAGGTGCTCGCTGAGATTCCCCGAATTCGCGAAGATCTTGGGCATATCCCGCTGGTAACTCCGACATCTCAAATTGTAGGTACGCAAGCGGTGATCAACGTGCTTGTAGGTGAGCGCTACAAAACCATTTCGAAAGAAGTTCAGGGGATCCTAAAAGGCGAGTATGGCTCTGCGCCCGCCCCTTACAACGCTGAACTTCAAGCCAAAGTACTTGACGGCGGTGAAGCGATCACATGCCGTCCTGCTGACCTACTCGAGTCTGAAATGGACAAGCTGGTTGCTGAACTTAAAGAGATCGCCGCTGATAAGGGAGTTTCACTCGAGCAGGGCGACCGCGAAATTGATGACGTGCTGACCTACGCGCTATTCCCACAGATCGGCCTTAAATTCCTGGAAAACCGCGGTAATCCCGACGCCTTTGAACCCGTACCGACTTTAGAGGACGCACTCCCCATGTCTGCACCAAAGAATACTGGACCACAGGTCTACACCATTACAGTTAACGGCCAGAATTACGTTGTTCAGGTCGCTGAGGGTGGTGATATAAGCGCTGTTGCTTCGACGACTTCGGCAGCTCCTGCAGCTGCTCCGGCTCCTTCCGTTGGATCTGGCGAGTCGGTACCGGCTCCTCTGGCTGGCAACATCTGGAAAGTTCAGGTGAGCGCTGGTCAGTCGGTTCAGGAAGGCGAAGTCCTAGTAATTTTGGAAGCGATGAAAATGGAGACGGAAGTCCGTGCTGCCAAGTCAGGAACTGTAGTTGCAGTCAACGTGAAAGAGGGCGATACCGTGCGGGTAGGCGACTCTCTGATCACCTTCGCGTAATCACGGAGTAGGAATCCATGGAGAAGGTTCTCGAACTCTGGCACGCGTCAGGGCTTTACAACATAACAGGTGGGCAGGTCACCATGATACTGGTGTGTCTAGTCCTCCTTTACTTGGCGATCAACAAGAAGTTTGAGCCGCTGCTGCTAGTGCCAATCGGTTTTGGCGGTATTTTGGCAAACATCCCTGAAGCGGGTTTGGCGTTCTCAGCCGTAGAGAACGCAGTTCATTTTGCAAAACCTGAGGTTCTTCAGTCTCTTGCTTCTACGCTGGGCACGGCGAGTACTGAACCCTATGAGGTGCTGACGGCTTATAACGAGTCAAATGCATCTGCGCATCATGCTGCCTCTCTGGTAGCGGCTGATGCAGGCTACTCGAACGGTATGATGTACAACTTCTACTCTGTTGTTATCGGTTCGATGATAGGGCCCTTGCTGATCTTTATGGGTGTCGGCGCTATGACCGACTTTGGTCCGTTGCTGGCTAATCCCAAGACTCTCTTTCTGGGTGCTGCTGCGCAGTTTGGCATCTTTGCTACGGTTCTTGGTGCAGTTGGTCTGAGCGCCATGGGTATTATGGACTTCAGTATCCAGGATGCTGCGGCGATCGGTATCATCGGCGGTGCCGATGGTCCCACGGCGATTTATGTCGCTAGTATGCTCGCACCTCAGCTGCTGGGAGCCATTGCTGTCGCTGCTTACTCATACATGGCACTGGTGCCGTTGATTCAGCCACCGATTATGCGTCTTCTGACGACTGAGGCCGAACGCAAAATCTCGATGCATCAGCTGAGGCACGTCTCAAAGACTGAGAAAATATTTTTCCCAATCATTCTTTTGATCTTGGTTGCGATGTTACTACCGGACGCTGCTCCGCTCCTCGGTATGTTCTGCTTTGGTAACCTGATGCGTGAATGTGGTGTCGTTGATCGTTTGAGCGATACTGCTCAAAACGCACTGATTAACATTGTCACGATTTTCTTGGGCCTGTCAGTCGGCTCAAAACTGAGCGCTGATAAGTTCTTGGATTTGAACACTTTGGGTATTCTTCTGCTGGGTATTGTTGCCTTTGGTATCGGTACCGCAGCTGGCGTATTGATGGCTAAGTTAATGAACAAAATGCAGGGCGGAAATTCTATCAATCCGCTTATCGGGTCAGCGGGCGTTTCTGCGGTTCCAATGGCGGCACGTGTGTCTAACAAATTGGGTCTTGAAGCTAACCCTCAAAACTTCCTTTTGATGCATGCCATGGGCCCTAACGTTGCCGGCGTCATTGGCTCTGCCGTAGCGGCAGGCGTGATGATCAAGTTTGTGGGATAGCCTAAGTTTTAAGGAAAAGCCGAGCACATGCTCGGCTTTTTTATGTCTAACATAAGGGTATATTCGGCCCAATCCGCTGATATACTCAGCTAACCGCCTCTTAACTCCTAAAGAGATAATGTAAGGATGCCAGCAGATCAAGCCCCCACCCGCTTTCAACCGCTCTATGTTCAAGTAAAAGAGCACTTGTTGACCCGCATAGTCGAGGGTTATTGGCTACCTGGAAGTTTGCTGCCCAGCGAGAATCAACTTGCTGCCGAATTGGGCGTTAGTCAGGGGACCGTTCGTAAAGCTCTGGATGAAATGACGGCCGAGAAGGTGGTTGTGCGCCGCCAAGGGCGCGGCACCTTCGTTTCGGAACATACTCAGGAGCAGGCTTTATTTCATTTTTTCCGGCTCGCCGACACAGAGGGGATTTCTCCCGCACCCTCCAGTCAAGTAATCAGTGTCAAAGAAAGAGAGCCGACACCTGGTGAAGTGAGTAAATTGCAGCTCAAGGAAGGTGAGGCGGTTACTCACATCTTGCGCGTACGCTCTCTCGCAGATCATCCTGTTGTACTTGAGGATGTGGTAGTTAGCTGTGCAGATTTTCCTGATATAGCAGCAAAGCAACCCCTGCCCAATACGCTCTATACCCTCTATCAAGGTCAGTACGGTGTTTCGATTTTGAAGGCAAAGGAGAATATTGTTGCTGTAGCCGCAGATGAAAATGATAAAAGTTTGCTACAGGTTCCGATTGGAACGGCCCTGCTTCGAATTGAACGTTTAGCTTTTTCGATAGATGGAAGACCGGTGGAGCTTAGATACAGCCGCTGCTCGACCAATCACTACAGCTATCAGATTGAACTGACATAAAAAAGGCCGCAATTTCAGCGGCCTTTTTTAACTGAGGCTTTATGCGCGTTTCAGCAAGGCCTGAAAGTTAAAGCTCAACTTCTTTTTGATAACTTCAGATGTCACTTTAATCATCTTAGCTAAAACGGCACCTGCTGCTTCATTGCGGTATGCGCGTGCCAGTTGCAAATATTCAGAATCTGAGAGGTTAGATTCAGGAAAAACGTGGCCGCTGTTTGAGCTAGTTGAAAAATGTTCCATGGGTTACCTCCAATATCATGCCAGTGAGTATGCGGTTTGGCTTGAGGGTAAACAAACGATCTTTTTCGACTTATACGTTGAAAAAAAGTAACTAAGCAGTTGAGCAGGCAGGAAGGCGAGCTAGTGAGTTGTCTGTGGTAGAGTTGATGCAGGACGTAACTCATATCGTCCTGCATCGCTAAGCTATCTTAGCTAAATTCGAGTAACACTTTAGCTGCTGAAACTTCGTTATTTGAGAGACGTTCGAACCACTGTTGGCCGTCGCTGACCGGCTCAACCTGATACCAATCTAATGCGCCGAAGCGATCTTCAATCATTGCAGACACCACCTCTTTAAAGTGCTGCATGGTATAGGTGTAGCTGCCAATGAATTTCAACTCTTGCAGTGTAGTCCGACGGATATCAAGACCCTCATGGGCACTCCCTAGGCCAATATGAACCACGGTACCTCCTGGACGCAGACGTTCGCTGGCCAAGGTTCGCGTTGGAGCAATGCCAACTGCATCAATAACTGCATCTATGGCTGGTAGATCAAGCTGATCAAGTTCGCTAGGGTCAATTGCAGTCAAGCCTTGGCGCTGGGCATTGGCTCTGCGGCCCGGTTGAGTCTCGACAACCCAGATATTTTTGAGCCCCAGGGCGCGTGCCGAGAGCGCTGTCCCTAAACCTACTGCACCAGCTCCGCACACAATTAGATTGATATCGGATAGCAGCATGCCGGTAGAGCGCTCTGCGAGGCGAACAGCGTGCCAACCACAAGCAATCGGCTCACAGAGAGCTGCTTTGCGCATATCAAACCCTTGAGGTAGCTCAATTAAATTTTTCTTGGGCATCGCAAAGAACTCGGCAAATGAGCCAGGTCGTGGTGCCATCGAAATAATTTGCCGGTCTGGGCAAAGGTTGTCCTCTCCGCGGAGGCAGGCTGGGCAGACCCCGCAGGTTACCAACGGATTAACTACAACGGCTTTCTCTTCACCATCGAATTCAGCGTAACCTGAAACTTCGTGGCCAAGTATCAGTGGAGGAGGACGTCGTTCATCCTTGCCGTGAAAGGCGTGCAGATCCGAGCCACAGATTCCCGCCGACACTACACGAACTAAAACCTCGCCATCTGCAGTAGCGGGAGTGTCGACCTCTTTATATTCGAGGGTGCCGTCACCCTCATAGACTAGTGCTTTCATTTTGCGGTAAAACCCCCATCAACATACAAGATTTGTCCAGTGACGTAGTCGCTCGCGGGTGAGGATAAAAACATCAACGGGCCCACGAGATCGTCAAGCGAACCGTTGCGGCCGATACACGTCTGTGCCGCAAGTTGATCGACCAAATCGCTGTTTTCGAATACGCGCTGGGTTAGAGCGGTCGGAAAGAATCCAGGGCCGATAGCGTTCACGCCGACACCATCGCGCGACCACTCCTCTGCCATAGCACGTGTTAATTGTGCCACACCGCCTTTCGTAGCTCCGTAGGCAATACCGTTAGGAAATGCCCTTTCGCTCTGCAAAGAGGCTATGTTGATCACTCTGCCCCAGCCCCGTTCACGCATACCTTTTGCAAGTCCCTGTGCCAAGATATAGGGTGCAGTAAGGTTAAGGTTGAGTGTCATGTTCCACTCGTCTAAACCAAGACTGTCCGAGTCTTTGCGAGGATTTACACCAGCAGCGTTGACGAGGATATCGACCTGGTCGAAGACTTCGTTAAGCTGCTTTGGAAGGTTCTCAATGCTGGATATATCACTGAGGTCTGCCGCAACATGTACCAAGAACCCTGAGTATTGAGTCGCTAGTTCTGCGAGGGGCCCTGGAGTACGAGAAACCGCGATGACTTTTGCACCGGCGTCAAGGTAGGCCTGCACAAAGCGCAGGCCTATCCCGCTTGAGCCGCCTGTAACGACGGCTACGCGACCACGAACTTGGAAGTCCGCTCTCATTTACTGGCCTACTAGGTCAAAGTTTTCGTTCGGGAAGAACTTTTCAAGACGAATATCCGCCGTGCGAGCGTGACCTTCCATACCTTCAAGGCGAGAGATGCGGGCAGTAGCGATCGCAACATCTTTCATCGCTTCCATGTTAGAACGCTGCCAGGTAACCAGTTTCATGTACTTGTGCACAGACAAGCCGCCTGTGTATTTCGCAGCACCGGAGGTAGGTAGTACATGGTTGGGGCCAGAGGCTTTGTCACCAAAGGCAACAGTGGTCTCAACTCCGAGGAAAAGTGAACCGTAGCAAGTCAGGCGGTTCAACCACCAGTCCAGATCGTCTGCTTGAACGGTCAGGTGCTCGGGCGCGTAGGCGTCTGATACCTGGGCCATCTCTTCACGATCCGCACAAACAATCACTTCGCCATAGGCGTCCCAAGCTTTTGTAGCATTTTCACGGTTCAGATCTGGCAGGGTCTCGATTTTCTTCGGAACCCATTCTAGAACCTGCTCACCCAGCTCACGGCTATCTGTAACCAGCCAAACCGGAGAGTTATAGCCGTGCTCAGCCTGACCAACCAGGTCTGCGGCAACTAATTCAGGATCAGCGTTGCCGTCAGCCAGTATCAGAGAGTCAGTGGGCCCTGCGAACATATCGATACCGACGCGACCAAACAAAATACGCTTTGCCTCTGCAACAAACTGGTTGCCGGGACCAACCAGGATATCGGCTTTTGGCAGGCCAAAGAGACCAAAGGCCATTGCTGCAATACCTTGTACACCACCTAGTGCAATGATTTTGTCGGCTCCGCACAGATGCGCGGTGTAGACGATGGCAGGATGAATACCGCCGTCTGGGCGTGGTGGAGAACAAGCTACGATCTCTTTACAGCCAGCAACTTTGGCAGTAGTGACGGTCATCAGAGCAGAAGCCACGTGAGCGTAGCGACCACCGGGTGCGTAACAGCCCGCAGCCTGAACAGGGATGGCTTTCTGGCCAGCAATCAGACCCGGAATAATCTCGACTTCAGTATCGACGATAGTGCTCTTCTGCGCTTCTGCAAACTTTTTAACGTTGGCGTGCGCAAAGGCAATATCATCTTTAAGCTTCTGGGGCACCTTGGCGCAGGCAGCGTCGATCTCTTCCTGTGTCAGCACAACGTTTCCGTTGTAACCGTCAAACTTGTCGCGGTAGCGCAAGCAGGCTTCATCACCACCCTGCTCAATATCGTTGAGGATTTCCTGCACAATCGCAGAAACGTCGCCTTGGTCAGCTGTTGATGAGATCTCAGCTTTTTTTAAGTACTCGATAGTCATTTTAGGGTCTCTTACTTGTAGATATCAGGTAACAAAGATGTAGAAAGCTCTGGAACGTAAGCAATAAGTAGCGTTACGCCCAACATAAACAGCACGAATGGAATCGCACGGTATGAAATTTTCAGTATCGATTCTCCGGTCAAGCCAGCCACTACGAACAGGTTCAAACCCAGAGGTGGTGTGATAAAGCCGACACCAAGGGTGGTAATCATCATTACGCAGAACTGAATCTCATTCATGCCGATCTCCATTGCTAACGGGTGTAGCAGTGGAGCTAGAATTACGATGTTAGGGGTGGTCTCCATAACACAGCCAGCAACCACCAAGATGCAAATCATTAGAAAGATAATCATCTCTGGTGATTCGGTCATTGAGGTGACCGCGTAAACGAACCCCTGAGGCACGCCCATGATTGCGAGTGCCTGCGCGAGTGGCAGTGAAAAGGCGATTATTGGGATGATCACACCGTTCACTTTTGCTGAGCTAATCAACATGCTTGGGAAGTCACTCAGCTTCAGAGTGCCAAGTATGAATCCAAGAATGATGGTCACAACAACCGCAATGGCACCGGCTTCTGTAGGCGTCAGGCTGCCAGAGAAAATACCTGTGAAAATAATGATCGGAACAATAAACGCGTACCAGCCATTCTTAATGGATTTGCCTACGTTGGCAGCCCACTCGCGCCCCGTTAATCGGTCACTGTTTTCCCAATTATTCAGGCGGTTCATCACCGTGTTGGTTGCCAAGATGGATACCAGGATTAAAACACCCGGAATAACCGCTGCTTGGAACAGTGTGCTGGCCGAAATACCGAGCACAAGACCGATGATGATGTAAGCGATCGATGGTGGGATTAGGATGCCCGTACACGCACCAGCCGCTACTAGCGCACAGGCGTAGGGGCGTGGATAGCCCGACTCAACCAATCGGCTGATAGTCATGCGTCCGACAGCAGCAGCACCTGCAGCGTCTGAACCAGAAATGGCGGAGAACATGCCACAAACTAGAACAGTTGCAGAGCCGAAACCGCCTCGAGTCCAGCAGGTCAACGCCTCGGCGACATCAAGGAACTTCTTACTGAGCCCAGTGCGTACCAGAACATCACCCGTGAGTATGAACAAAGGTACGGCGGTCAGTGCAAAATGATCGATGCCATCAAATAGAGATTCACCGACTAGTGATAGCGGGAGATCCCCAGACATTATCAGCATGGAGATAGCGGCAACACCGATGCTCGCCCAAACCGGTACACCAATGGCCACGAAGAGCACAAACAGAATAAGAGGTAGATAGAAGGACCAACCCAGCTCAACGGTCTGCTGCGCAAGCATTAGATAGTTCATTTTTTATCATCCGATTCAAACAGGGTTGCACCTTCGTAAACCGCTTCGCCTTTGCGAATGTCTTTAATGTCTCGCAGCATTGATTGCACGATGCGAATACAGACAAGGCCAAAGCCGATTGGAACTGCGGCGAGAAACAACGCAAGAGATGTGCGCAGGCCGTGGGTCACACTCTCGAATTTGAATGCAATCCAGACCGACTCGATTGAGTAGTAGAAGGCCAACATTGATACCAGCAACATGACGAAATCGCTGATCAGATAGAGACCAGCTTTGATGCGCGGCGAGACAAAGTTGTAAAGCACATCGATGCGGATGTGTGCTCGATCTTTAACTGCGGCTGAGGCTCCAATCCAGGCAAGGTAAATAAAGCTGTAGCGCACGATCTCTTCACCCCAAACCGAGGAGTAGGCAAACAGTTCGCGCCGTATCACTTCAACCGCCATGGTAAGGACCAGCAGGGTGTAAAAAACGAGCAAAGCCCATCGCTCAACGTTTTTATCTAACGCTGACCACATAGTATTCTCCAGAAAATATAACCGGCCCTCGACGTGGGGCCGGTTCTGTTCGACAGCTTATGCGTCGTGAACGTAGAAACGACTCTGCTGCATAGTGCCTTCAGCGAGCTTGTTGAAGGCATCCATTGAACCCGCAAGTTCAGCTTTGAACCCATCCCAGTCGCTGTTCTGGTAACCGCCCACCGATTCCCACTCAGCTAGCTGAGCAGCACTCAGTTGGTGGAATTCAACACCAGACTTGCGCAGCTCTGCCATGGCAAATGCACGTGCTGCAGGAACCTTCGCTAGGTTCTGTTGGGTGTTCATCTCACCAGCAAACTCGATACCTTCCTGAACATCTTTAGGAAGGCTGTTGAACCACTCGAGGTTTACAGAGAATACCTGGGCATCTGGCACGGCCTGTGTGAAGGTTACGTGGCTCAGAATGTCCTTGAAGCCAAACACGTGCAGCGCGCCGACTGATGGGTCAAGCGCGTCAGCAACACCCTGTTTGATTGCTGAAGGTGTTTCACCCCAAGCAACAGGTGTCGGGTTTGCGCCGACCATGCGGTAGTACTGCTGCAGCATTTTCGAACCAGGAACACGGAATTTTACGCCAGCAAGGTCGCTAGGCATGATGACTTTGTTGCCGCCTTTGCGAACAGCGACTACGCGCGGGTCGATAACAACGTAGTTCAGAACTTTGAAACCGTTCTTCTCTACTAGCGGGTGCACTGTGTTTTTCCACACATCTGACTGTGTCAAGTTGGTGAATTTTTGGTTGGCACCACAGAAGTACGGCAGGTTGATTAGGTCAGCCGCTGGAGCAAAAGGTGCAAAGTTAGCCAAAGAGTGCTGTGCACACTGGATGGTGCCGTTCTGCACTTTCTGAGCTAGTGCACCACCCGCGCCAAGCTGGCCGCCCGGAGCAAGTTTCACGTACACCTTACCGTTCGTTGCGTTTTGGATGTTCTCTTTAACATCGAGCTGCATGATTGGGTAGCTGCGGCTGGCTCCGAGCACGTATGCAGTCGCCAGTGTCATTACATGATCAGCGGCTTTCTCGCGATCACGCTCCTCTTTTGCTGTCTGAGCCATAGCCTGTGGAGACAGCAGCATGCCGCCTGCACCAGCAACAACAGCTGCAGTGAAACCAGCGGAGCCGGCTAGTTTAAGAAAGTTTCGACGCTCTTCTTGAAAGATTTTATTTTTATCTGACACGATCATTTTCCTCAGGGTGTTATTGGTTGTTGACTCGCTTTTCGGCGGCCAGCATTGCTGCAACGAACACAAGCGTTGCTGCGAACAACACCAGTGCTTCACCTACATCCGACAGGAAAGCATTTCCTGCGAATGCCCCAAGCAGAACGTTTAAAAAGAAAACAACAAAAAGGGCGGCTGAGATAACAACCAAAGATTTTAACGATGTCATGCGGCTACCTGTTTTATTGAATTTTTTATTGCCTGCCGAGTTACTTTAGTCTTAACTGTAAACTAAATGCAAGCGCTTACACGAAAAAATGCAACCGCTTACATTTGTTTCTTGCAAGCGGTTGCATTCGGTAAGATATAAATTGTTGAATTTAAAGTCGGTTTCAGGTGAAGGGCACCCATGGAAGAGAATAAAGAAAATTTAGCTCGCCCAACGGCTCAGGATGTCGCGCGTCTGGCTGAGGTTTCGACCGCAACCGTCTCCCGGTTTTTTAGTCAACCGGGTCGCATACGAAAGCAGACCGCAGAAAAAATTTCGAAAGCGATAGAGGTTCTTGGCTATGTTCCCGACCTCAACGCAAGAGCATTAGCCAGCAGACGCGCTGACGTGATTGGTGCGGTAGTACCGACTCTTGAGAATGCGATTTTTGCAGAGGGCATAGAGTCTATGCAGACATGGCTAAATAAGCGTAGCATCACCCTGCTGGTTGCCAGCTCCAATTACAATCCAGATCGTGAATATCAGCAGGTGCAACGTCTTATCGCGCATGGAGTAGCGGGTCTACTACTTATTGGCACAGCAAGGCACGATAAAACTCGTCAGCTTATCCAGGCTCGCAAAGTGCCGTACTGCCTTTCTTGGTGCTATCGCAGCAGCAACGACGAGCCGCAGATCGGATTTGATAACTACTCTGCTGGAGCAGCAATGGCAGCCGAAATTCTAGCGCGCGGCCATAAGAGGATTGCTGTTCTCTCAGGTGTTCGCGATTGGAATGACCGAGCGACGGATCGTGTACAGGGCGCCCTTGATGCATTTGCAGCCGCCGGTGTTCCAGTTGCAAATGATGCGTTAATAGAGGTGACGTACAACCATGAGCTCGCTGCATCCGCGATGGAGACTCTGCTGCAGCGTCACTCGGATTTGACCTGTATTTTTTGTGCGAACGACGTTGTTGCGGCAGGGGCTCTGAGACAAGCTCACATCATGGGACGCAGTGTCCCCGAAGATATCTCTATTACTGGCTTTGATGATATCGCTATGGCTCAAGTTCTTACGCCGGCCCTCACAACCGTTCGACTGCGGCACAAGTTGATGGGTGAGCTGGCGGGTGAACGTCTTCTTGAAGCGGTTGAGCTCGGTCATAAAGTTCGTCCAGAAAATATTCCTTACTCTATCGTTCTTCGTGACTCCTTGGGCGACTGTCCAAACTCTTAACACTAGTTTAAGAACAATTCACTGTACCCCTCAGAGCTTCCCGCGAATACTAGGCGCGAAGGTTAGCACGCAGTCGGCGTGCAAGTGCGAGGGGAGAATTTAAGTTGTTGCATCAGCTGTACATCGATGGCGAGTGGGTTCCGAGTAACTCTAAGCAGACTAAGCCAGTCCTCAATCCTGCCAATGAGCAGATAGTCGCTGAGGTTGCGCAAGCACAGCCAGAGGATGTTGAGGCAGCACTAGATAGCTCGAAACGCGGTTTTGAAACTTGGCGTGCGGTCTCTCCCTGGGAGCGTAGCAAGATATTGAAGCGAGCCGCGCGTCTAATTGAAGAACGAAAGTGTGAGCTGGCTCGGGTTATGACACTGGAGCAGGGCAAACCCTTGAGCGAGTCCGTTTTAGAAATCGACAGAACAGTAGAGACTTTCGAGTGGTGTGCCGCTGAGGCGGTTCGGACCTACGGGCGTTTGCTGCCTCAGCGCGAGGCAGGTATGCGCCAGACGACGGTAAAAGAGCCTATCGGGGTCGTTGCGGGCTTCTCGCCTTGGAATTTTCCTGCTGTGTTGACCGGTCGAAAAATTGCAGCAGCGCTGGGCGCTGGATGCGCCATGATCGTAAAGCCGTCTGAACTAGCGCCGGGCATTGCCGTTGGGTTAGTCAAAGCTTGTGAGGATGCAGGCGTCCCGCCAGGTGTGCTGAATCTTTTATTCGGTAATTCAGGAATGGTGTCTGAAACGCTTATCAAATCACCGATCGTTAAGAAGGTCTCGTTAACAGGATCGGTGCCAGTTGGTCGACAGCTGAGCGCGCTCGCCGGGGAATATCTCAAATCCGTCACAATGGAGTTGGGTGGGCATGCGCCGGTGATTGTGTTCGAAGACGCGAACATTCGAAAGGCGGCGGAATTAACGGCGGCATTTAAATTTCGTAATTCTGGACAAGTCTGTTTAGGGGTCAGTCGGATCTATGTTCAGCGCTCGAAATTTGATGAATTCATGTCACATTTTATTGCTTATATAGAAAACTTGAATGTAGATGAGGGGCTTGCACCAGCTGCCACTATGGGGCCTTTGGCAAATGCCAAGGGTGTCGATTCAATGAAAGCATTTGTCGCTGATGCGAAGGCTCGGGGAGCAAAAGTGGTCTTTGGTGGTGATGCGCCGGATCGAAAAGGATATTTCTTTAATCCCACCGTGCTAACGGATATACCAGAAGATGCTTCGATCATGAATGTTGAGCCTTTTGGTCCAGTAGTTCCGGTAGTTCCTTTTGATGACTATGCGGAAGTTATTGAACGAGCCAATGTTCTAGACCTTGGGTTGGCAGCCTACGCATTTACATCGAACGTTGATACGGCCACTCGGGTGGCAGATGACCTAGAGGCTGGCTGGATTGGTGTCAATAACTTCTCTCCAGCCCTAGCAGAGGCACCATTCGGAGGCATGAAAGACAGTGGTATAGGTTACGAGGGTGGGATCGAGGGGTTCGACGCCTACTGTAAAACAAAGTTTGTGAGCCAGTCTCTTTCTGATTGAGCATTGTTGAGAGGTTTTATGAAACGCATCGCATTTATCGGTCTTGGCACTATGGGTAGTGCTATGTCGGCAAATATCGTTAAAGGTGGATTTGAGGTTGTTGGATATGATCCTAATCCAGCTGCTGTTGAGCAGCTCGAGACAGATGGCGGTGTGGGTGCTCAATCACCGGCTGCAGCTGCGTCCGGTGCGGATATCGTTGTCACGATGTTACCAATCGGATCCATCGTAGAATCTGTGCTTTTTGGTGAGAGCGGTGTGGTCGAGACCCTCAGAGGCAATCGTTTGGTCATAGATATGTCCTCAATAAGTCCCAGGGAGACAGACAAAATTAGAGAAGGGCTGAACCGCAGAGGCATACGAATGATCGATGCTCCCGTTGGTAGAACCTCCCATTTCGCTCGTCTCGGAAAACTGTTGATTATGGCTGGTGGTGTCGCGGCTGATATTGAAGAGGCCCGTCCAGTTTTGGCGTGTATGGGCTCAGAGATAGAGGACTGTGGTGGCCCCGGAATGGGCGTGCGTATGAAGGCGATCAATAACCTCATGTCGACCGCGTTAAACTCCTTAACCGCTGAGGTTCTCACTCTTGCTGAGGCATACGGTCTGAGTGTCGACAAAGCTATAGAGGTCATGGGAGGCACGCCCGCGAGTAAAGGGCATTTGGTAACGACCTATCCAAATAAGGTGCTCAAAGGCGATATTGAAGCCGACTTTATGCTTGATCTGGCAAAAAAAGATCTGGATTTGGCGATAAATATGGCTGTCGATGCCGATGTGCCTTTGGCCACTGCCAAAGCCGCTGCCGCGGTCTACTCTGAGGCTCAGGATGCTGGGTACGGAGTAAAAGATTGGACTGCTCTTTATGCGATGTATAAACAGCGCTATCTGACGGGTAGCGAGTGTTGATACCTCATTTCCGGCTTTTTATTAATTATTTCTGTTGATTTGCTCGTTTAGGCTGCGATTAAATAAGTAAAACTTAACTTGTTCATGAGCAGCCTGTGAGTATTCGTCGTTTTAAAACTTTTTTGGCTATTGCTGAATTGGGCACATTTTCGGAAGCGGCAAAGGCTGAGTATCTAACCCCCTCTGCAGTCAGTCAGCAAATGCGCGCTTTGGAAGATGAGCTTAGAGTCTCGCTATTTGATCGCACCAAACGACCACCAGAGCTCAACCCAACCGGTTACGCGATCGTTCCAAAAGTACGAGAGTTGGTTCGGGTTTACGAGAGTATTAAGCCGAGCCTCTCTGATGAACTTGCGGCGGTTCAAAATCTTACCGTAGGTACCGTTGCGACGTCGATGAGCGGTTTGATGCCAAAAGCTCTGAAGCGGCTACAGGAGGCCAATGATCGTCTCCATGTTCGTCTCTATCCAGCACTGTCCGATGACCTCTACGCTCAGGTCGACAGAGGTTTTTTGGATGCGGCAGTGATTACTGAACCGATGACATTGTACGACCATTTAGTTTGGCGGCCATTTACTGAAGAGTCCTATGTAGTCATCGCAAACGGGCAGGTCGAATCGGATGACGCACGAGAAATTCTAGAGACCTATCCCTTCATTCGCTTCGCGCGTAAGGCGTGGGTGGGTCGCACAGTTGATCAGTGGTTAGTCGAACATGGCATCAGGGTCAACGAGAGCATGGAGCTTGATACTTTGGAGGCGGTCAGTGCGATGGTGCGAAATAACCTCGGGGTTTCAATCCTGCCTAACCCTTGCGTTGGAATTCCAGAGCATGAGAGCCTCAAAACTGTCGACCTGGGATCTGACGCACCCACCCGGGTACTGGGCGTCCTTTATCGTCGTGATAGCTCGTTGCAGACATTAATTGAGCTTCTGTGGAGAGAACTCTATACGGTCGTTGAACGGGCCGGTATCACACGCCCTCTGCAGAGTTAGCTTAAGATTTCCTTACCATAGTAGTTACGGTTTATCGTTTGATGAAGCCAAGCTAACTATTTACCCTAAAGACGTTGATTCAATGTCTTTAGGAGTCTCTAGATGGGCGATCGGTCCAACTCTATCCGAGTTAAAGTAAGTCGTGGCGACGATAGGGGTCGACACTTTGATGAGTTCGATGTCCCTGCCCTAGAGAGCCAGACCGTACTTGATGTCGTTACCTGGATCCAGCGCAATGCAGATCCAAGCCTCTCGTATCGTTTTGCTTGTCGCGTGGGAATGTGCGGGTCTTGTGCTATGACCGTGAATGGTAAGCCTCGGTGGACTTGCCGCACGCACGTCTCAAAGGTATTGCAGGGCGATACACTCACCATTGAGCCTCTTCGCAACCTTCCGGTCGTCAAAGATCTTGCAACCGATATGTCTGAGTTTTTTGATAAGTGGACTAGCGCCGAGAGTCGGTTTGTACCGACAAAGACGCGCGAGGATGCGATTGAGATCGTCCAGCCAGCGACCAAAGAGCGCATCGAGGCGGATGCTGCCATTGAGTGCATTAATTGCGGTGTTTGTTATGCCTCCTGTGATGCGGTTGAACTCAACCCCGACTACCTAGGTCCGGCAGCGTTGAACCGCGCTTGGACTTTGCAAAACGATGTGCGTGATGGCGGCAAGAACTCGCGTCTGCGCGCAGTGACAGGGGAGGGGGGGTGCCAAAATTGCCATTCTCAGCAAGGCTGCGTGCAACACTGCCCGAATACACTAAATCCCACGCGCTCCATAGCGGGTCTTAAACGCCTGGCGACTCGTGCTGTTTTTAAAAGGGAGTTGTAGGCATGCTGAGTATTCGACTCTATTTTCTCCAGCGACTCAGTGCGCTGATTATGGCTCCGTTGGTGATTCTACATCTTGGTGTGATGATCTACGCGATACAGGGTGGTCTATCGAGCGAAGAGATACTAGGCCGGACGCAAGGTAGTCTTTTTTGGGCAGTTGTTTACGGCCTTTTTGTTGCTAGCGTCTCAGTTCATGGTGCCATAGGTCTGCGTTCGATCGCCTATGAGTGGGGTCGTATTAGAGGCTTTAGCTTGAGCCTTTTGAGTTGGGGCTTCTGTCTTCTCACCTTTTTTCTAGGAGGCCGCGCAGTCTACGCGGTAGTGTTTGCATGAGAGCAAAACCACATCGCAATCACCCGCTATGGTATGCCTACGTTGTACATCGAATCTCCGGGCTCTCCCTTGCTGCCTTTATTCCCTTGCATCTGTATGTCTTGGGACTAGCACTTGAACGTCGGGGTGAGCTAGATCAGTTGTTGGTCTGGACAGAAATACCGGTCGTCAAAGCGGCCGAGTTTGGTTTGGTATTTCTGTTAGCTGTACATCTGTTCGGTGGTCTACGTCTAATGGCGTTGGAGATGTTCCAATGGCGTGATAATCAGAAAACCTTCGCAGCCGCTGCGGCATCGGCCGCATTTCTTTTGGCAAGTCTGTTCTTATTGAGGTCGTTCTAATGTCTGTGCAAACCACCGATACCGATATTTTAATTCTCGGATCAGGCGGCGCGGGTCTGCTCGCAGCTCTCCATGCTTACAAGTCGAACCCGGAGCTTGAGATTACAATTGCGGTAAAAGGTCTGATGGGTAAATGCGGCTGTACACGCATGGTGCAGGGGGGGTACAACGTTGCTCTAAGTTCAAGCGATAGTGTGGAACGTCACTTCATGGACACGATCGCGGGGGGGAAGTGGCTACCTAATCAGAAGCTGGCTTGGAAACTCTGTGAGACCGCGGTTGAGCGCGTGCGCGAACTGGAAAATGAGATAGGTTGTTTCTTTGATCGCGAACCTGACGGTACCTTGCATCACAAAGCTTTCGCTGGGCAGACAGCTGACCGCACGGTTCACAAGGGTGATTTAACAGGGATTGAGATTATCAACCGCCTGATGGAACAAGTGCTCGCCCGTCCCATCAGAAAGCTAGAGGAGCACAGAGCCCTAGCGTTGATTCCAAGCGCGGATGGTGTTGGGATCTCCGGTGTACTTTTGGTTGATATGCGCAGTGGCGCGATGAAGCTGGTTAGAGCCAAAGCTGTGCTTCTGGCCACCGGCGCCGGCCCAACTATGTACAAGTATTACACGCCGTCTGGCGAAAAAAGTATGGATGGTCTCTCTATGGCGCTGCGTGCAGGTTTGCCGCTGCGTGACATGGAAATGGTCCAATTTCACCCTACTGGGCTGCTTGCCGGGAAGGATACTCGAATGACTGGCACCGTCCTTGAAGAGGGCCTGAGAGGCGCGGGTGGTGAGCTGCACAACGGCGCGGGTGAGCGCTTCATGTTTAAGTATGACGACCGTGGTGAGCGTGCCACCCGTGATATTGTGAGTCGCGGTATCTATGCCGAAATGCGTGCGGGCAACACAACACCCAACGGCGGTGTCCATATCTCTATGAGTCACTTGGGTCCTGATAACGTCCGAGAGAAGTTCAAGGGAATGGTGAAGCGCTGTGCCGACTGTGGGTTTGATCTTGCTGCCGGCAAAGTCGAAGTGGTACCCACAGCCCACTACCTCATGGGAGGTGTGGTGTGTAACACCGACACAGAAACTAGCCTTAAAGGCCTTTTTGTAGCAGGTGAGGATGCCGGTGGTATTCATGGTGCTAATCGCCTGGGGGGTAACGGTGTAGCGAACTCTACCGTTTTCGGTGGGGTGGCCGGCGAAGCAATGGCTGGGTATGCGGCTACCGCGGAGTTGCTGGAGCCGAACAGTGTTGTACTTGAGCGTGAGATTGAGAGAGCACTGATGCCGTTCAATTTGGAGGGTGAAAACGTTAATGTTCATGCGTTGCGCGAAGAGCTGATGGACATCATGTGGGAACATGTCGGCGTAATGCGCGATCGAATAGGTTTGACTAGAGGCTTAGAGCGAGTTGAAAACCTGAAATCGCGTCTGTTGGCTGGAAACATCGGAGTGGAAAATCGTGTCTTCAACCTGACCTGGCATGATTGGCTCAATCTTTACAATTTAATCGAGATCTCACTGGTAATTACACGAGCTGCCCTGGCACGTGAGAATTCACGCGGTGCCCATTTCCGTGAGGATTTCCCTGAGCCCGGAAGTCTAGATGAGTCCTATTTCACACAAGTAGAGTTGCAAGAGACTGGTCTGGAGGTTGAGCAGATCCCTGTAGAGTTCAATATCATCAAACCGGGTGAGTCGCTAATCGAAGATTACACTGAGACCGCTCCGAAGGTGCAGCGAAGACCGGATACTGTTGGTGCATGAGGCCCTAGAAGTAGCGACGAGTATTACAACGCTCTGGATGCTCGTTGTGATCTGCTTTGCCCTATTTGTTAGGGGTGCCTTTGGCTTTGGTGATGGCCTGATCGCTGTACCCATATTATCTCTGATGGTGCCCATCAAGGAGGCCGTCCCTCTCATTCTCCTGTTATCCATCATAACCTCCGTGGGCGGTATGTGGCGCGAACGAAAACACGTGAACATTGGTTCGCTCAAGCGAGCAGGATCAATTGCGTTAGTCACCTTTCCTATCGGTATCTACCTGCTGACTCTTTTGGATGAGGGTATTGTTCGCACGGTTTTAGGAGCTTTGTTGATCGTGCTGGCGGTCTGGTCGCTATCCTCATTTAAACCTGCACCACTGACAGCGAATGTATGGAGTTACGTATTTGGTGCCCTAGCAGGCGTCTTAGGTGGCGCTTACGCGCTTCGCGGTATTGTATTTGCAGTTTATGGCTCGTTACGTGGTTGGGAGCCACCGCAGTTGCGGGCAACGCTTCACAGCTTTTACCTGCTAAGCGGCCTGCTAGTTCCGCTAGGCTACGGGTTAACGGGGCTGTTGAGTCAGACAGTTCTGACCTATCTCGCACTGTTCACGCTTCCCGCTTTAGCGGCTGGGTGGTTTGGACAAACCCTTGCCAGCCGTCTATCGGCTGACACGTTCAAACGCCTTCTGTGGTACTTAGTAGGAGGCTTCGGTGTCTGGTTGTTGGTATCAACGCTGCGATAAACCAAACTTAAGCGATGCTTCAGAAGATCTTAAATGTTTATCGTTAGGCTTTAGATAAATTTCATTTAATAATCTGAGGAAGCATATATTTTAGGTTCGAGTAGTGATGAAAGTTGATCTTAATGCGATTGAGGAGGCGGCCAAGACACTCTATATCCGCGCTCTAAAAATCTTACCGGATGATGTAAAAAGCGGGTTCAATACTCTAGTCAAACAAGAACAGCACCCTACCGGCCAGCGCATACTGGCTACGATGGTCGAAAACATATCGGTTGCTGAAGAGACTAACAATCTGCTGTGTCAGGATACAGGAATACCAATCTACAACATAACGATAGGGCGCGGCGTGGATGTTGATGGCTATGAGCTCAAAGAGGCGATTAGGAGAGGTTGTACGCGAGCAACCAAAGAACACCCCCTGCGATCCAGTGTCGTTCATCCGATTACTCGCATAAATGAGCATACGTCCGGCGGTCGTCGCGTTCCGGTAATCAGTGTTGATTTTTGCGACGAACCTGAGTTGCTCATCATTGATATGGTGCCGAAAGGCTCCGGCTCGGAGAATGGTTCCTTCCTGAAAATGTGCATTCCGGCGGATGGTATCAACGGTGTCAAAAAATTTGTCATTGATAAAGTGATGGAGGCCGGAGGAAAGGTTTGCCCGCCAACAATTGTGGGAGTTGGCGTCGGTGGAACCTCAGACCTGTGTACCAAAATCGCGAAGCTCGCTGCCAGCCGTCCACTAGGATCGGTCTGTGATGATGCTGAGGGTGCAAAGCTGGAAAGGGAGCTGTCTGAGGCTGTTAACAGTTTAGGGATAGGTGCTCAAGGTCTCGGCGGCAATAGTACGGCGTTCGCCGTCCATGTCGAAACTGCGGCAACCCACATAACGATGAATCCAGTGGCTGTGAATATTATGTGTAACTCCGCTCGTCGCGCGCAGGCTCGTTTCACCCCTAGTGGCGTTGAGTACGGTTTTTAGAGGGAAGCAAATGGCTCACTACACGATTGAAATGCCCTGCTCTGAAGCGTCTATTCGCCAGTTGAAGATCGGCGATACGGTTACGCTCACCGGATGGCTGCATGGTATTCGCGATGCGACCCAAATTCATATGTTTGATAAGGGGCGCCAGACTAAGTTTGATCTAAATGGACATGCTGTCATTCATACTGCGCCTAATGTGCGAAAAGTTGAACCACGTGATGATTGCCCGGCGGGATATGAGATTGTCTGTGTAGGAACGACAACTTCGATGAGGATGGAGCGCTTTACTTCACCGTTGATGTCTCGAGAGGGTGTAAGGATCATTATTGGTAAGGGCGGATTAGGTGAAGAGTCGCGCAATGCATTCAACTGTATCGGGGGCGTCTATCTCGCAATCGTTGGAGGCACAGCAGCGCTCGAGACCACTTGGATTGACCAGCTAACAGATGTTGATATGGACGACCTTAACCCTGAAAGTCTATGGAAATTCAAGCTCAAAGAGTTTGGTCCGTTGCTGGTCGCGATGGATAGCCACTGTCAGAGTATGTATGACGAGGTCCAAGCCAGCGCAGAGCAAAACCGACTCAAAGCGCTAGAGCGCATGGGTATCTCAGTTTAGGATCTAAATGATGCTAGTAAACGGGTGTCATCAAGTCGCATTTAAACTGTGCAACTGTGCTAGTACTCGAGGATCGAGAGCTATTCCATTAGTCAGCGATTGACGCCTGCGCTCTAGACGGTTGCTCCCGGGTAGTCGGGTGCCCGGCTGCGATAGGACCTCCATAAAGAGCTGCTCTGCCTGACCAACAAAGTTAGGGTTGAAAGTCGCTGGATTGATAAGTAGAAAGAATTGGCCAATTCTTGGTTGTGGCCCCTTTTCAGTAAAGAAAGACCCAGCTTGATAGCCAAAGTTGGATCCACTTAAACCTGCACAGAGCAGTTCTAGCATCATGGCTAGCGCCGCCCCTTTGCTGTCACCTATTGGCAACAGTGCACCGTCGAGTGCTTCCTGTGCATTGCTGGTGGGCTCACCTTGCGTGTTTATTGCCCAGCCCAATGGAATTTTCTCTCCAGCATCAGACGCCAGTTTTATTTTTCCGCGAGCAACTTTACTTAAGGAGAGATCGATGAGTAAGGGGTCGGTATTTTCTCTTGGGCAGGAAAATGCGATGGGGTTGGTGCCAAAGAGGGGGCGAATACCGCCCGCCGGTGCGATAGCCGAGGTGGAATTTGAAAAGGCCATCACCACATAACCCCGGCGTGCTAAGGGCTCAATAAATTGGCCGATAGCACCAGAGTGGTGCGATTGCCCAATATTCAGCACAGCGATACCCGTCTGATCTAGGTTTTCGGCAGCTGCACTTAAACCCTTATTTATTGCTGGATAAGCAAAACCACCGGCTGCATCAACTTTAACTACGCTGCTTGCAGGGCGCGTCAAAACAGGCTTAGCATATCCGTCGACCTTTCCGTTCTGAGCTTGTTTAGCATAGGCATATATGCGTGCCGCCCCATGAGAGTGAAGACCATCTACATCAGCTGCAACAAGAGCACTCGCAACGCAGCGCGCATTCTCTTCGGATGTGTTGTGTTTAATCAAAATGTCTTTTAGCAGTCTCTCTAAAGATTCAGCTTGGATTAGACTCATAGCGACTCCGAAATCTACAACAAAAAAAGGCGGTCATCTGACCGCCTTAAACTCTTCAACGGGAAAGGAGTTTATGCACTGCGGTACAGTTTAGTGAGACTGAACTCAACGTGGCCGAGTGCTTCTGCAGAGGTATGACGGCCGTTTGCTGCACCGATTGCTTCCGCGATTAGAGCATCACCTGCCTGATCCAGAGTCATTTCGTGACGCAGGATAGCAGACACGTCCAGGTCGATGTGCTCACTCATGGTGCGCACTGTACGTGGGTTACCAGTAATCTTGATAACCGGCATGATCGGATTGCCGATTACGTTGCCTTGACCTGTCGGGAACAGGTGAAGGACGTAGCCCGCAGCAGCCTGTAGAGTGTTACATTCCGCAGCAGCTGATGAGGTATCCATAAAGTACAGACCAGAACCTTTTGCTGGCGCTTCAGCGGGTTCCAGTACGTCAACATATTTAGCTTTCTTACCGATCTTCTGTACGTTACCCAGTGCTTTCTCTTCGATAGTCGTCAGACCACCTTCGATGTTGCCCTTAGTTGGCTGAGAGTCAGACAGGTCGTCGGTTTTCTCTGCAAGAATGAAGTCATTGTAAGCAGACCAAGTTTTCATAAATTTCTCGGCTGCTTCAGGCGTTTCAGCGCGGCCAGCAACAATGTGCTCCGCACCAGTGATCTCTGAAGTCTCACCGAAGCAGAGGGTTGCGCCCATTTCGTACATTTTGTCGATGAAGTTACCCACTGTAGGGTTAGCTGAGAGGCCAGACGTTGTATCTGACTCACCACACTTGGTTGCAACCCACAGGTCGCTGATTGGGCACTCTTCGCGCTGCAATGCTGTTGCATGATGAACAAACTCTTTAGCTTTACGAGATGCAGCCGCGATGGTGTTAATGTCACCGTTCTGCTCAATTGAGAAACCAGCGACGGGTTTACCTGTAGCCGCGATACCTTCTACAACTTTGTTTGTCCAGCCTGGCTCGATGCCGATTACAACGACTGCGGCTACGTTGGGGTTTGCGCCGGTGCCGATGATAGTGCGGAAGTGCAGTTCAAGGTCTGCGCCGAACTGCAGGCGGCCGTAGGCGTGTGGGATAACAGTTGTGCCTTTGATGTTGTTACTTACAGCTTCACAGGCTGCGTTCGAGATGTCATCAAGTGGCAGGATCAGGACGTGGTTACGGATGCCAACGCGGCCATTTTCGCGGCGGTAGCCCATAAAAGTAGGATTACTCATTGTATTCTCCCAGTGCGCTCAGAAGAGGCGCTAAATCAAATTATGAAAATAGGTTTTACAGCGACTCGATTGCTTACCAGCGCTTCGTTTTAACGTTGTGAACGTGTACGTGTTCACCAGCTTTGATAGGTGCAACAACACGGCCCATATCCACGTCATATTTGATGATGGTGTCGCCCTCTAGGAGGTCACGCAAAGCGATTTTGTGACCCAATGGGATATCGCTCAGAGCTTTAAGGTTTACCTGCTCATCTGTATCCATCTTGTAGCCAACAACATCCATGCCAGCCTTGATGTTTTCTACTACTGCTACGCCGACGACGTCATCTTTGTCGTGGATCAAAAAGTGGGTCTCACTCATCTCGCTTTCCTCAAAATAGTTTCGATCGGTTGACGACCCGGCATGTAGGGCATGTCGTGTCGTAAAATTATCTTTTAAAATATATCTTTTGTCTTATGTCTTATATAAGACTGAGATTTACGATACACTCCAAGCCGATCGATAGCAATAGGTTGCTAAAAAATGGATGAAATAAAATCGCCGAGCTTTAAACCGCTCTATCAACAGGTAAAAGAGCTGATGGTCTCCCGCCTGACAGATCGCAGTTGGGCGCCGGGTAGTATTTTGCCGAGTGAGGCGCTGCTGGCGGCTGAGTTTGGGGTGAGCCAAGGAACAGTCCGAAAGGCACTTGATGAGCTGACCTCGGAGAACTTACTGCGTCGCAGCCAAGGGCGTGGAACCTTTGTAACTGAACACACTGCGAACCGTTCGCTTTTTCATTTTCTCAACATGGTTGACACCAACAATGAGAAACAGATACCCGAAAGTCACTTGGTTAGCATTTCAAGTGGTTCAGCGACTGAGAGCGAGGCGCGGGATCTGGGCCTAATCGAATCGATGAGCGTCATCCGGATTCAACGCAATAGATCGCTTGAGAACATTCCGGTAATCACCGAAGTAATAGTGGTCTCTTCGAGTCTGACACCCGGTTTGGATAATTATCCGTTGCCGCTGCCTAACACGCTGTATCAGCTCTACGAGAAGGACTTTGGTTTCTCCGTAACCTCCGCGCGTGAGTGGTTAACAGCCGTAAGCGCAAATCAACTACAGGCGGAGCACCTAGACGTTGAACTCGGAACACCATTGTTGAGAGTTAAACGGATCGCTTACACCTACAACGCGCAGCCTGTTGAGTTAAGAATCAGTCTTTGCCATACCGCTAATCACAGTTATTTATCGGAGCTAACATGAAAATTATCACCGCAGGACGCAGCGCCCAGTTTATTGATAGGGTCAAAACTTTAGTTCCGGGATTTTTACTCTGTCTTGTGATCGGCATGGCTTCAACTTTTGTGTCTGATCATTACGGTGGCCCGGTAATCCTCTACGCGTTGCTGATGGGTATGGCGCTTAACTATTTGTCGACGGAAGGCAGTTGCGCAGCGGGTATACAGTTCTGTGCAAAGACGGTTCTGCGTTTTGGAATCGCGCTTTTAGGTGCACGTATCACGGTGGAGCAGTTGCTGGGTCTAGGTCCAATGCCAATTTTGATTGTTCTTGTGGGGGTACCTTCAACTATTTTATTTGGTGTTTTCCTGGGAACGCGACTCGGACTTTCTAAAGAGAAGAGTGTTTTAACCGGAGCTTCAGTCGGCATTTGCGGTGCCTCTGCCGCACTTGCCGTTTCGGCGGTGCTGCCACAGAACAAAGATGCAGAGCGCAATCTCATATTTACCGTTGTCTGTGTGACTGCCCTGAGCACGGTCGCGATGATAGCCTACCCGTTGATCGTCTCGAGTTTGGATCTATCACCCGAAGCTGCAGGAGTTTTTCTTGGGGCAACTATCCATGATGTTGCTCAAGTGGTTGGTGCCGGATACATGATGTCGGATGAGATCGGTGATATTGCAACCTTTACCAAACTCCTCCGAGTCTCCGTACTTGTGCCCGTGGTGATCGTTATCTCTTTGGTTGTTGCAAAATGGGGCGTTGATCAAACCAGTACATCTACAAGTAAGTCGCCTCTGCCACTATTCCTGCTCGGCTTCATATTCGTAGTTGCTCTCAATAGTGCTGGCGCCATCCCCACTATGTTTGCTTCTACAATGGTTGAGACGTCGCGCTGGTGTTTAGTCCTCGCGATGGTAGGGCTGGGTATGAAATCGTCCTTTAAAGAGTTGGCCGAGATGGGCTGGCGTCCGATGGCGTTAATGGTAGGTGAGACAGTATTCCTCGCCGTTTTGGTTATCGCTATTATTTTAACGGTTGAATTTTGATCCACTGATTTTAAGCCCCTGTAACGTTAGTTAGCGGTTTTACAGGGGCTTATAACCGATCCTTAGAATAGTAACGAGATACACCGTGAGCAGGAGTGCCGTCCAGGTCCATGGACTGTGATTAAGTGTATCGGACAGTGCAATTCCCAAATAGATCAGAAGGGCGGGGTAGCCCAGCGCTAGACTCAATAGTTGCTGTAATGAGGAGGTTTTCAGCGCAGAGAATGATCGCATTATCTTCCCTTAAATAAGTTTCAATCTGTATATAACTATAACGAATTAATGAAATATTTCTAATAACATATAAGTCTATTTAAAGAATTCGTGTGAACTGGCCGCAAAAGTTGTTTGGGCAGTGAGGATACGGGGCTGTTTGGACTGTTGATCCGTCTCGCAAAGCATTTTGTCGCTCATAATTGGCGCGATCTGCAATTTGTTACTAACCTGAAACACATGACATTTAGGCGGCGCAGACAGGTCGTCTCTAAAAAGTTATCGGCTACTCAGTGTTTGTCCAGAGCTGATGTCGGCTAACAACAAAAATTAACGCAATTTGCAAAGATAAATCATAGACCTATGAAGACATTAAGCACAGGCGAGATCGCCAAATTATGTGATGTGAACCTCAGAACGGTTATTCGTTGGATTGAGCGTGGCGCGTTGAAAGGGTTCAAATTGCCAGGCCGCGGTAATAACCGCGTGCGTGTCGAAGATTTTATCGCCTTTCTAGTCGAGCATGATATTCCTATCCCACCGGAACTAGCCGGTGACGACAACCGTCGCGTGCTGATCGTCGATGATGAACCCGCGATCGCGCGCTCAATTCAGCGTGTGCTGCGCAGCAATGGTTTTGTGACCGATGTGGCGGTGGATGGTTTCCAGGGCGGCACTAAATTGATGAAGGACCGTCCAGTTCTGATGACTCTTGATTTGAGTATGCCTGGCTTGAGCGGTTATGACGTACTCAGTTTCGTGCGCGAGACACCTGAAATTTCCGGCACCAAGATCATTATTATCTCGGCGTTGGGCAGTGATGCGCTGCAAAAGGCGATGGACCTAGGAGCAGATGCGGTGCTGACAAAACCTTTCGAAAACGATCAGTTGTTGGAGTGTGTCAGCGGTCTGGTTGGTGTTCAAACGCGCAGTATCCTCGAAGAGGAGTAAGCGTCTCTTGCCGTAAGGGTGCATGGAGTGCAGCGTAATCTATTATTGGTCGACGATGAGATAGGAATTCTCCGCGCCTTACGTCGACTTTTTCGTAAGGCGGGTTATCAAATATCGATCGCACAGAGCGCCGAAGAGGCGCTTGAGCTGCTAGCGGCTGAAGAGTTTCCCGTGATCCTCTCCGATTTCCGTATGCCGGGCGCTGACGGTGGCGAACTTTTACAGCGTGCAGCCGAGCTCGACCCTCCTTGTGTGGGCCTGATTCTTAGCGGATTTGCAGAGCTTAAGCAGGTGCTCGGTGCTTTTAATTCTGGCGCCATACATCGCTTTGTCTCTAAGCCTTGGATCGACGATGACCTGCTAGATCAGGTTGAAAGCGCCTTTCATATCGCCGAACAGAAACGTTCCGATATAGATATGGACAGACGCGGCTTGTTGAATAGTCTGCAGCGCGATTACCAGCGCTTCTACCCCGTCAATCTTGTTGATGAACTAGATACCCCCGCTGGAAAAACGAGAGCGCTCTTTGCGGTAGAGTTTTCATCACCCCGAGTTGTGCTTGCGCAAGAGCATTTGGACACCAAGAGTGCTCTTGCCCTGCTGGCGGATCGACTGGTCCGGACACTACCCACTAATACGGGTTTTTGTCACTGGAACGGTTATACGCTGATGTTGCTCGTTAACAACGAGCAATCCGATACCCTCGAGGAACAGTTACGCAACCATAGATCACTCCGTTGGTGCGTTTCGCACCCGACTGAAGACGCCGGTGCTGATAGAGTGCGTCAACTTATACTGGATCTCGCCCATACAGATTCGGATAAGGTTGAGTTTGCTGCAAGCGGGTGGAGCACTCTACTCGATACCGAACTATCCGAAACGATTACCCGCGCTATCAATGAGCGCTGCTTTAGCACGGTGTTTCAACCGATCTGCTCAGATACAGGTCAACTAGAGGCCCTAGAAGCCCTAGTACGCTGTCCAGCCGTTACCGATTCGAATGTCTCTTTAAGAGAGCTGATCCGGCAGATTGAACTTCTCGGTTACACCGATCTGTTTACGGATCTACAACTCGCTGCTGCGCTAGACGCGTTCCAGGCACTAGCCTTACCGGCAGAGATCAAGCTCGTGTTAAATATCTCGATGCGTCAATGTAGCTCGCCGCATCTGCAGAGCTTATTAGAACGTCATTTGAGCGAATCGGGGCTGCAGCTTAACCGCATTACCGTCGATGTAGGCGAAGCTGCGTTGCGTTCAAAAATACCCTGCTGTATCGCCAATCTTGAATGGTTGCGCGCCGCTGGTATTCAGCTGACGCTGGACGATCAGGGCGCGGCCCATACCTACTTTAATGCCGATGAGGTACTGGCCGTCGAAACTGTAAAACTTGATCGTGCTTTTCTGCATGAACTGGATACTCACCCCAACAGGCAGGAGATGCTGATTAATCTCTGTGACCGGATTGAAGCGCGCGGAAAGCGTCTCAGTTTTGAAGGAGTTGAGAATAAACAGCAGCTTGCTTTTGTGCGTGAGCATTACAGATTTAGCTATCAGGGTTATGGATTGGCCAGGCCGATGAGTGGGTCAGAGATTCGGGTCTGGTTAGAGCAGCGAGAGGTGGTCTAATACCCTCAGCGCCTGCTCTCATATTCTTAGATACTAACCAGTTAAGTCCTAAATCGACGGATAGATTGCAACTGGTTAACACGACTAACCGCGTGATGTTTAAGCGCAACGTAGTGGTTGATGATATTGAGAACGAATAGATACGAGACGCTTGTGAGCATTTATTTAAAGCCTAACTCGATAACCTAAAGCGGGTAAGAACGATGAAAAAACTACTGTCTATGTTGTTTGTCTGGGCCGCTCTGTTCGGGCAGGCGCAGGCTCAAACGTTTACGATAGGTATAGTGCCACAGCAGTCGGCGACGGTATTGGCGGCTAACTGGTCACCGATTTTGCAGTATTTGAAAAAGCGCACCGGGGTTGAGCTGCAGTTTGCTACTGCTTCGGATATTCCCACCTTTGAGAAGCGTCTGTTGGCAGGCGACTATGATATCGCTTACATGAACCCCTATCACTTCACCTTCTTTAATCAGCATCGCGACTTCAACGCGATGGTGCGTCGAGGCGATGCCTCGATTCAGGGGGTTATTGTGGTTCGCAAGGATAGTGAGATTCAAACACTCGAGCAGTTAGATGGCCAGAAGCTTGTTTTCCCATCACCGGCTGCCTTCGCCGCCTCGGTGGTACCGCGTGCTGAAATTGCGAACCAGGGAATTAATATTGAGCCCATCTATGTCTCGTCTCACGACTCTGTCTACCTCAATGTATCGAAAGGCTTCTTTTCCGCCGGCGGTGGTATTGGGCGCACCTTGAATGCGACCAATCCCGACGTTAATGAACAACTGCGAGTGCTCTGGAAAACACAGCCCTATACTCCGCACGCGATTGCCGCTCATCCACGTGTGGATTCAGCAATCGTCACTAAGCTCACCGAAGCGTTAGTGGATATGGCCAACAGTGCTGAGGGCAAAGCGCTGTTGGAGCCACTCAAGATTAAACGTTGGCAGGCCTCTGAAAACTCTGACTGGGATGATGTTCGCTCGCTGGGAATTACGCTGCTGGATTCGTTGATTGAACCATGAGACTGATTCGTAACTCGATTCGTGCAAAGACTACACTCGGCGTCGCCCTAATCGAGGGTGTGCTGCTGTTGTCTCTGGTCTTTCTAATGTTGGGTTACATCAAAGACTCAAACTATGAGGCGCTCGAGACGCGTGCGCAGACCACCTCGAGGCTTTTTGCAGCAACAGCCAAGGATGCTGTGCTGAGTTACGACCTTGCTACACTCTTTGCAATCGTGAATGAGGTGATTACTAACCCAGGCATCGAATACGCTCGCGTGCTAAACGGCGATCGCCGGGTTCTGGCTGCATCCGATGCCGCAGAACAACTGACTCCCAAGGCTGACTCCAGTATGCACGAAGTGCTGGACGGAGTATTCGACACGCAGGCCATAATTCGCGAGGGCGGCGAAACCTACGGCTATGTTGAGCTGGGTTTCAGTACCGACCCGGTTGAGCTCGTCATCGGCAATGCACAGCGTTGGAGCTTTACGATCGTGCTGCTGGAGATGATGCTGGTAGTGCTATTCTCGTTCATGTTGGGCCGTTTTCTGACGCACAAACTTGGTGCGTTGCGTGATGCAGCTGAAGCAGTAGGTGCCGGCGATTTGACCCGTCGCGTTGAAGTACCTGGCGAGGATGAGATCGACATCGTTGGTAAAGCATTTAACCAGATGACGCGGGCGGTAGAGAGCTCTCATCTGCAGATGAACCAACTGACTCATGAGTTAAGGGACCTCAATGAGACGCTCGAAGATAAAGTCCGCTTGCGTACCTATGAGTTACAGAAGCTGAACCGCGAACTCGAGGGGGCCATAGAGACTATCCAGAACGCCCAAGCACAGCTACTCGAATCGGAGAAGCGGGCGACTATCGGCGTCTTGACGGCGGGCGTAGCGCATGAGATCAATAATCCGCTAGGCTTCGTGATGTCCAACTTTGGTACATTGAAGGAGTATCAGGACTCGCTCGGCAAGCTGACCGCGCGGTTACTGGATGCACGCTCTGGGAAAGAACCGTTATCTGAATCTGATCTCAAAGCGCTGTTAGATGAGATGGATTACGAGTTTGTTATGGAGGATCTTACCGACCTCTTCGTAGATACCCGCAAAGGGCTAGATCGTGTCAAAGTGATTGTAGAGAAGATGACTGCAATTCAGTCTGGCCAGTCAACAGCGCCTGCGCGTGTAAACACGGCTGAGGCGGTTGAGGAAGTTTTACAGCGGTTGAAGCGTGCGGGGCAGGCCTGTTCTAATATCGAGATATCTGATGAGCAGCCGGCTGATGTGCTTGGCTCTTTTGATGCACTGGTAGAAGCGTTGAATACCGTGCTCATAAATGCCTGTCAGGCGGTTGAGGGACGAAATGATGCCAGAATTAAGCTGGACTTCGAAGTTCATGACCAGCATCTGCATATACTGATAAGTGACAATGGAACTGGAGTGGCGGAAGAGAGTCGAGACAAGATATTCGACCCCTTCTTTACAACTCGAGAGGTCGGTTTAGGCACAGGATTGGGGCTCTATCGTGCCCGTATGCTGATTGAGGCGGTAGAGGGTGAACTCTGCCTAAACGAGACCGTTACGATGGGAGCTCAGTTCTCAATTCGTTTGCCGCTAGCAGATAGCAGATAGCAGTGCGCAGCCGTGATGAGCTAAATGGCCAGCCACATAATCTTAATCGCCATCCCGATATGCCGCCAGAGGTTTCCCAGGTTATGTGGGACATGCTCAAGTCGGCAGCGCCTTTATGGGCCTGGTTAAGAACCGTTGTAAGAACGGTGACCACTACTGGGTAAAACGGGTGATAGCTCTGAAAGTATCCCGGTGCTTCAAGGGGTCTCGTAGTAGCTGCATGAGCTGGTGGTGCGCTTTAGGAAGTAAGCAGCCGTATGCACCGAGAATCAAAAAAGGCAGCCATTAGCTGCCTCTTCTAAATATACGCGACTGGTTCAGTCAGCAATCTCGTAGCGATCACCACCCGCGCTCTGCGCTTTTACAAGTGCCTCACTAGCCTTCTTGTAGACAGCGTCAGCGTTTTCACCCACGGCGATTGGTGCTGCTGCCAAGCTAACGGTGAGGTCAACTGGGTGGTTGCGGACCAAGAAGGTGCGCTCTGTCATAAAGCCGCGAATACGCTCGATGACGGTATCGATGCAGTCCTCTTTGGTGTACTGGTTGATGATAATGGCAAATTCATCGGCCTCAATGCGCGCGATTAGATCGCCTGAACGCAGATTACAGGTCAGCATACGTCCGACCAACTTGAGTACGTCATCACCGGTCTGCGGACCGACTTCGTCATTGATTTTCGCGAACCTGTCAACATCCATGAGAATGAGGTACGAGGCAGCCATTCCGGTCATCAGAGTGCCGCACTCAGCTTGGCTCTCGAGCTGCTCAAGGAATGCAGTACGATTCAATAGGCCAGTCAGCCCATCGGTAGTGGCCAGCGAAGAAACTAGTTTCTCGTAGTGCTTGCGTTCATCTTCACGCTGTTTCAAAGCTATCTCAGAGGCGACGATCTCGAGGAGTTCATCGTTGTCCCATGGCTTCTGCATGTAGCGGTGGATTTTACCGTCGTTGATCGCAGTAATCGTCGACTCTAGATCCGCGTAGCCGGTTAGCAGAATGCGCACAGTATTGGGGGCAATCTCAGCGGCTTTGGTGAGGAATCTGTCACCCGACATCTCTGGCATGCGCATGTCAGAGATTATTAGATCAACCTCGGTATGCTCCAGATAGGCCAAAGCCTCGGCAGCAGAGGTATAGCATTGCACCTCGTAACGAACGTTTTTCAGCAGACGGCGAAGCGATTTGAGTACCGCTTCTTCGTCATCCAAACAGAGGATGCGGGATGTTTGCGCGCGCTCAGTGTAACGAGTGTCATCAATAGCCATTTATAAGTCTCTTTTCCTAGTAAATACTACGAAAATTCGTTGAAAAATACGGCAGTTATACTGACCGTATTGGGCTGGAAATACAATAGGACTGAGGACCTTAGAGGGGTAAAACGGGAGTATTGGCGCCCCAGAGACGATTCGAACGTCCGACCTGCCCCTTAGGAGGGGGCTGCTCTATCCGGCTGAGCTACTAGGGCACAGGTGGCGATTTTAGCGACTTGTGCCTGCAGTGCAAGGTTTGCTGGGAATATGAAGCATCAAGAGTATCAACTGATTCTTGATGCGCTAAGAAGCTGCCGCGGTAGTTGTAAAGATGCGTCAGAGAAGCTTGGAATTCTCCCAAGATCGCTGCGTTATAAATTGGCGCGTATGCGTGAGGATGGCACAGACCTGCTGGCGTTGTAATTATCGAGAACCTGCGCCTCTGGCGCTGATCCCTCATACAGGATGCACTGTACGAGGGATGTAGAGCGCATCTCTATTTCCCGACCCCTCGAAACTGTTTCACCCTAAACTTTGGTTATAAAAACGCCCCAAACCTACCAATGTCTAATTCTTAGTGGCTATGCCAAACAGGTATAAATTACGGCTCAGACAATTTCTTCGACGTTGCGCTCCATCTGTGTAGTTTTCAGATCGCAGCTAAAGTCATCTAATCAAAGGGACCGACCGGAATGAACCACCCTATCTACCCAGTTACGCCAGAGTGGGCAGCAAATGCCCATGCAGACGAAGCTAAATACATGGAGATGTACCAGCAGTCTGTCGAAAACCCAGATGCATTCTGGGCTGAGGAAGCTAAACGCATCGACTGGTTCAAGCCATTTACTAAAGTTAAAAGCACCACGTTTGAAGGCGATCTGGACATCAAATGGTTCGAAGATGGCACCACAAACGTGGCGCACAACTGTCTGGACCGTCACCTCGAGACACGAGGCGAACAGGTCGCAATCATTTGGGAAGGTGATAACCCAGAAGAGAGCGAAAAGATCACTTACCGCGAACTACACGAGCGTGTGTGTCGCTTCGCGAACGTACTGACTGCACAGGGTATCCAGCAGGGCGATGTCGTGACTCTTTACATGCCAATGATTCCAGAGGCTGCCGTCGCAATGCTCGCGTGTGCCCGCGTTGGTGCGGTGCACTCCATCGTTTTCGGTGGTTTCTCACCAGACGCGCTGGCTGCACGTATTGAAGGTGCTAACTCTAAGCTGGTTATCACTTCGAACTACTCACTGCGTGGCGGTAAAGTGGTTCCTCTGAAAGATAACGTTGATAAAGCCCTCGACAAGTTCCCAGCGGCTGCTGCGCTGGTTGAAAAAGTTGTTGTAGTTAAGCGTGTTGAGCAGGATGTTGCTTGGACTGAAGGTCGCGACATCTGGTGGGAAGAGCACTGTGCAGCTGCATCTGCTGAGAATACTCCAGCGGAGATGAGCGCTGAGGCACCCCTGTTCATCCTCTACACCTCAGGCTCTACCGGTGCACCTAAGGGCCTGAAGCACACAACTGGCGGCTACTTGGTATGGGCTGCAATGACTCACCAGTACGTGTTTGACTACCAGGAAGGCGACATCTACTGGTGTACAGCCGACGTGGGTTGGGTAACAGGTCACAGCTACATCGTTTACGGTCCTCTGGCGAACGGTGCTACAACGTTGATGTTTGAGGGTGTGCCTAACTACCCAGACAACAGCCGTTTCGGTCGTGTTATTGAGAAGCACAAAGTTAACCAGTTCTACACTGCTCCAACAGCTATTCGTGCGCTGATGCAGAAAGGCGACGACGTACTGGGCGATGCCGATCTCTCTTCGCTGAAGCTCTTGGGTTCAGTCGGTGAGCCAATTAACCCAGAGGCGTGGGAGTGGTACCACCGCATCTTCGGGAATGGTAACTGCCCAATCGTGGATACCTGGTGGCAGACAGAAACTGGTGGCATCATGATTGTGCCCCTGCCAGGTGCAACTGCGGCTAAGCCAGGCTCGGCGACGCGTCCATTCTTCGGTGTTCAGCCTGCGCTGCTCGATAACGAAGGCAAAGAGATTGAAGGTGCTGGTGAAGGTAACCTCGTTATCAAAGACTCTTGGCCGGGGCAGAGCCGTTCTATCTGGGGCGACCATGACCGCTTTATCCAGACTTACTTCGCTAGTTTCAAGGGTTACTACACCACCGGTGACGGTGCGCGTCGTGATGAAGATGGTTACTACTGGATTACGGGTCGCGTCGATGATGTAATCAACGTATCAGGCCACCGTATGGGTACTGCCGAGGTTGAATCCTCTTTGGTAGAGCACAAGACTGTAGCGGAAGCGGCAGTCGTTGGTTACCCACATGAAATTAAGGGCCAGGGTATATACTGTTATGTAACGCTGCAGAGCGGTGTTGAGCCCTCTGATGAGCTGGCCGTAGAACTGCGTAACTGGGTACGTTCGGACATCGGTCCTATCGCATCGCCAGATCACATCCAGTTCGCGCCAGGCCTGCCAAAGACCCGCTCTGGTAAAATCATGCGCCGTATCCTGCGTAAAATCGCGGAAAACGATTTTGGTGCATTGGGAGACACCTCTACACTAGCGGATCCAAGCGTTGTCGACGATCTGATCGACAACCGTAAGAACCGCAAGAGCTAAAACTAGCAGGGGAGTAAGTCTCCTGTAGTTTTACAACACAAAACCCCAGCCTTTGGGCTGGGGTTTTTACGTATATAATACGTTTTAGCTGGCTTGGTTAAAGACTTTCTATTAAGTTATATCCAACGAATCATAACGGTCTAATTCAAAACAAGTTTCAGAATAAGTCTAAAATAAAAAGCATATGGAGTTTTTCGAATGCAGCTCGCTCAAACAATCATCATTGCCGACGATCACCCGCTGTTTCGTGCTGCCCTGAGGCAGGCGGTAACCTCGGCAGTTCCGGGTGTTGAGATTATTGAAGCGGATACGCTCGAGTCCGTACAGCAGAAAGTGGATGAGAACGTTGATGCTGATTTAGTACTGCTGGATATCCATATGCCAGGTGCGCAGGGCTTCTCTGGCTTGGTGTTCTTGCGTGGTCAGCACCCGAGTGTGCCAGTGATCGTTGTCTCAGGCTCCGAAGAGACTCATGTCATGAAGCGCGCTATTGATTATGGTGCGTCTGGTTTTATTCCCAAATCTTCTCCGCTTGAAACTATCTCTGAAGCGATTGTAGCTGTACTGCAGGGCGATGAGTGGTTGCCACAAGAGCTGGAAGATAGCATGGATGATCAGGTCACTGATGAAGATCAGCAGTTTGCCGAAGCCGTTGCGTCGCTGACGCCGCAGCAGTTCCGCGTGCTGACGATGTTGACCGAGGGCCTGCTGAATAAGCAGATAGCCTATGACCTGAACGTCTCTGAAGCGACTATCAAAGCGCACGTTACAGCGATTCTACGTAAGCTGGGCGTACATAGCCGTACACAGGCCGTTATCGCTGCGCAGCGTCTGAGTGTTGAGCCGCCTAAGACTGCCTAGAGAGCCTGCGTAACATCCAGTCGCGACACTTGCTGCGCGAATACTCCTCCTATGGTGTGGTGGGAGGGTTGTGGGGCAGATCCGAACGACGCGACGAATGAACGGGCCCTTGCCCGTTTTTTGTTGCCTCGACGGCGCTTTACTTCAGCGACTTAGTAATCATCTGACGCAGTGCGGCCGGTTTAACCGGTTTGTTCAACAGCTTGGCCCCGGCGTTGGAGATCTCCTGCTTAATCTCATCAGTACGGTCTGCGGTGATGACGATGGCTGGTACTGGGTTTTCGCATAACGGCTCAATCTGCTCCAGTGCCATCAGGCCAGTGTCGTTCTCACTAAGGTGGTAGTCGGCCAGGATAATATCAGGTGTAAAGGACTCTGCTCCGATAATCGTCTCTGCCTCGATAGCCGAAAGCGCAGTGCGCACGTCACAAGACCAACCCTTCAGCAGAGCAGACATACCTTCAAGAATCTTCGGCTCGTTGTCGATAACCAGCACTTTTACACCGTTGAGGCCTTTCGACTTGATCCAGCCGCGGCTTTCTGGCCCCGCTTTCTCCGCCTTCGTCGGATCCCCTAGCGGTACGTCGATACTGAACACCGTACCCTGCATCGGCCAAGAGCGAACATTTAGATTATGCTCCAGCATCCTCGCGATACGCTCAGTAATCGCCAGCCCCAGACCAAGCCCCTGCACTTCTGAGTGTCGCGGATTATCGATACGTTTGAACTCCTCAAACACCTCGCCGATCTTATCGGGAGCAATGCCAACACCGGTATCCCAAACTTCGAGACGCAATTTGCTACCAACTCGGCGCGCACCCAGCAGGACTCTGCCATCGGTGGTATAGCGGATGGCATTGGAGATGAAGTTCTGCAGCACACGGCGTAGCAGCGTTTGATCAGAGAAGACCACCTGCTTACAAGTCACCGACTTGAACTCGAGATTCTTCTTGTCCGCCATTGCTTTGAACTCATTGGTCAGATTGCTAAAGACAGTCTCGAGCGAGAAGTGGGTCAGTTTGGGCTCGAGCGCACCGGCATCCAGTTTCGAAATGTCGAGCAGTGCTGTGATCAGCTCTTCCGCAGAGCGTAGCGCCCCATCAACATTTTCGACCAGTTGGCGCGTCTCTTCTGCGTGCGACTTTTGAGTCAGTGCTGAGGTGAATAGGCGAGCGGCGTTGAGTGGCTGCAGTAGGTCGTGCGAGGCCGCGGCGAGGAAGCGAGTCTTTCCGAGGTTGGCATCCTCCGCATCTGACTTCGCCTGACGCAGTTCATCCTCCATCAACGCTCGAATGGTGTTCTCTTTGCGCAGCTCTTTGTTCACCAATTGCAGCGCTTGTGTGCGCTCAGTCACACGCCTCTCGAGATTTTCGTTGGTCTCTTTGATGGCTAGCTCGGCTATGCGACGCTCGGTTATATCCTGATAAAGCGTGAAGTAACCCAGTACATCACCATAGTCGCCGATATGCGGAATCATTGTCAGTTCAGCGACGCGGTGACTGTCATCGAGGGTCGGTAGCGGTGCCTCAAAGGTTGCACGCTGGCCTTGTAGTACCAGTTTGACGTAGGGCTGACGCAGCAAGTACTCGCTCTTTGAGAGGACCGTATGCGAGGGTGTACCGGCAATGGTGTGACGATTCAGTTGCATCGCATCAGCAAAGGTTTTGTTAACGAAGAGGAAGTTCTGTTCGGGATCTAGGTAGGTGATCATCACCGGCACACTGTCGGTGTAAATGCGCACGTTCTCTTCACTCTCGCGCAACGCCTCCTCGGTGCGTTTATGTTCAGTAATATCCATGTATGTACTGACGTAACCACCATCCGGCAGTGGGTTACCGCGCACCTCCAATACTCTACCGTTGGGGCGGTAGCGCTCGAAGTTGTGTGGCTGATGCGAACGCATCGTCTCCATACGCTCCTCAACCAGCTCATCTAGACTCTTAGCTGAGTCGCCATACTCACCGTGAATGGCGTTGTAGCGGAAAACCTCTTCGATAGGCCGCCCTACAGTGATTAGCTCCTCTGGGAAGTCGAACATCTCGATAAAGCGCTGGTTCCAGGCCACCAGCCTCAACTTCTGGTCAACTACGCTGATGCCTAGTGTGACGTTCTCGATGGTTGACTGCAGAAGTGAGCGGTTGAATCGCAGCGCCTGCGAGGCCTCATCGACGATAGCAACCACGTCGCCGAGTTGCATCGACTTGCCGCGCAATGTTGAGTCCATAACGATACGCGCTGAGGAGGCGCCGATAACACCGGCTAACAGGCGTTCAGTAAATTGAATCAGGTCGGGGTGAGCGCGCTCTGAGGGCGGGCTGGGGTCCTCAAAACGTTGCGCTGCAAAATCGTTAAATGCTTGTTGGGTGCGGCGAATGCCAAGGAAGCGCTCAGCCAGCAATTGCAGATCGCTTACGGTCACCGGCGTGGTCTGGCGTCCAGGCTCTGAATTAGGATCACGCTGGCTATCGACATAGGCGCTGGCTTGAATACGGTCGACTAAACGCGCTGAAAGTAGCTTAGAGCCAAGGATATAGAACAGAGTGTTGAGGCCAAGGCTCCAAATTACCCCGTGGGTCAGAGGATCCAAAGTGGTGAGGCCGAAGAGTGTGGTGGGAGCGAGCCACTGCGGTGCAAGTATTACCGGATCGAAAGCGTCGGGAATCAGTTTTGCACCTGAGAGCGCAGGTATAACAAGTGTATAAATCCAGAGTGCAAAGCCGGCGCTGAGTCCTGCAATCGCGCCGTAGCGGTTACCCTGAGTCCAGTAGACGGCGCCGAGAATGGCCGGCAAAAACTGCACGGCGGCTACGAATGCAAGCAGACCGAAAGAGGCGAGTGAGCCCTGTTCGCCGAGTATTCGGTAGTAGAAGTAGCCCATTAACAACAGACAGAAGATCGTGATTCGACGCACACTCAGCAGCAGTGAGCCAAGATCACGCGTCTCTGCTAAGCGCAGGCTCGGGATCCTCAACAGGATTGGAATCACAATATCGTTACACACCATGGTCGCCAGTGTGATAACCGCAACAATAACCATAGAGGTGGCGGCTGATAGACCGCCGATAAAGACGAACGAGGCGAGGTAATCATGGCCCGCGGCAAGCGGAAGGCTGAGGACATAGGAGTCTGCACCCAGGGGGTGGTAGGGAAGATAGGTGTTCCCGGCCGTTGCGATTGGTAGTACGAAGAGTGCAAGAGCCATCAGGTAGAGCGGGAAGAGCCAACGCGCCAGGCGTAGGTTGCCAGTGCGAGTGTTCTCAACAATTGTGACATGGAACTGACGCGGCAGACAGATTGCCGCACCACAGGCGAGAATGATCTCGGTGATGAAGCTTCCTTCAGTTAGCGGTCGGTTGAAGTTGGCAGCTGCGTCCAACTCGTTTCGAACGGCCGCAACAGTGTTCTCTAATCCACCAAACATCTCAAAAGTGACAAACATGCCTACAGCGAGGAAGGCGGCCAGTTTTATAATGGATTCGAAAGCGACGGCCAATACTAGGCCTTCATGGTGCTCGGTCGCATCGATGTGGCGGGTCCCAAAAAGTATCGCAAACACCGCCATCATCAGGGCAACCACCAGCGCAGTATCGCTACCGGCGCTGAGGGTCTCGGTTGCTCCGGGCGCAATTGCGTTATAACTCACCGCCACGGCTTTAAGTTGAAGGGCGATATAAGGAATAGTACCGAGGACAGCAATCGTTGTTACCAGTACAGCGACGGTCTGGCTCTTGCCGTAGCGCGACGAGATAAAGTCAGAGATGGTTGTGATGTTTTGCTGTTTACTGACGCGATTAATTTTTTCGAGAACTTGCCAGGCGAAGATAAAGACAACGGCGGGACCGATGTAGGTCGCTAGAAACTCCCAGCCACTCGTTGATGCGCGTCCAACCGCACCGTAAAAGGTCCAAGAGGAGCAGTAGACCGCCAGTGAGAGTGAGTAGATAAATGGGTTGCCAGCCCACTCTTTACCGACTCTGCTCTGATCTCCTAAATAAGCGATGGCGAAAAGCAGCCCTAGGTAGCCGACGGCGAGTAGCGTGATAGTTAAACCTGAGAACATGAGAGCTCCTTCGAGTCGGCTCTTTTGAGTCGATAGGGCATTCTAACCGGTTGAACTCGCAGTGCAAAAACCGTTTTTCTCCGCGTTTAGTCGACAGGAACAACAGACATAAGTTGTAGATAGCTATATAAGTTAATTCTTATATTGCAGTGCAAACAATGACTTAGAATAATTCTGATATTCCCTATACGTTGGTCTAGCTTGTTCTGTTATTACCCTTTCCTTACCCTGCGGACACTGTCTTCATATCTTTAGGCGGACAAGTTTCTAACTAAATGAGCGACTCTTCACTGAATACCACTAAGGTCGTACACCGCATCCGGTGAGCTGCCGGTATGATGCGCCGCTCTTTTAGTTATAAAGTAAAATCAACAATATAAGGGTAAGGTGCTATGTCACTGAGCAACGAAAATGCACAGGCTTACTGGAGTGAGAACCTGCGCATTATCACCACTTATCTGACGATCTGGTTCGTAGTCTCTTACGGCTGCGGCGTACTTTTCGTAGATGCACTGGATCAGATCCAGTTCTTCGGTTTCCCACTGGGCTTCTGGTTTGCGCAGCAGGGTTCTATCTTCACATTCGTCGGTTTGATCTGGGCATACGTGTTCAGCATGAACAAACTTGACGAAAAGTACGACGTTCACGAGTAAGGGGATAGAAGATGACTCTTGATGCATTAACCTTTCTCTTTGTAGGCGGCTCTTTCGTCCTCTACATCGGTATCGCGATCTGGGCCCGTGCCGGATCAACTAAAGAGTTCTACGTTGCAGGCGGTGGTGTACCACCGATCGCTAACGGTATGGCGACTGCTGCTGACTGGATGTCTGCTGCATCGTTCATATCTCTGGCGGGTATCGTATCTTTCGTTGGTCGTGACGCGTCAGCTTACCTGATGGGTTGGACTGGTGGATACGTACTGTTGGCGATGCTTCTGGCACCGTACCTGCGTAAGTTCGGTAAGTTCACAGTGCCTGACTTCATTGGTGACCGTTACTACAGCAACACTGCACGTACTATCGCAGTTGTCTGTACTATCATCATCTCTTTCACATACGTAGCGGGTCAGATGCGCGGCGTTGGTATCGTGTTCTCACGTTACCTGCACGTAGACATCAACACCGGTGTAATCATCGGTATGGCGATCGTATTCTTCTACGCTGTACTCGGCGGTATGAAGGGTATCACCTACACCCAGGTTGCTCAGTACTGTGTACTGATCTTGGCGTTCATGGTTCCTGCGATCTTCCTGTCTCTGCAGGTTACAGGTCACATCCTGCCACAGACTGCACTGGGTGCAACTCTGGACGGCGGACAGTCGGTACTGGCTACGCTTGACCAGCTCTCTGTTGAACTTGGATTTGCGCAGTATACGGCCGGTTCTAAAACTACCATCGACCTGTTCTTTATGACATTCGCGCTGATGGCGGGTACTGCGGGTCTGCCGCACGTAATCGTACGTTTCTTCACTGTACCTCGCGTAAAAGATGCGCGTGCATCTGCAGGTTGGGCGCTGATCTTCATCGCTATCCTCTACACTTCTGTACCAGGTGTTGCTGGCTTCGGTCGTGTAAACCTGATCCAGACTGTCAACGGTACTGAGGAGACTGCAGCTTCGGGTGTTGCTAACACAGGTGTTAAATACACTGAGATCCCTGAGTGGTTCGCGCGTTGGGAAAACACGGGTCTGATCAAGTGGGAAGACAAGAACAACGATGGCGTCGTGTTCTACAGCAAAACTGATGAGAACGAGCTGACCGTTAACCGTGACATCATGGTACTGGCTAATCCAGAGATCGCTCAGCTTCCAAACTGGGTAATCGCTCTGGTTGCTGCTGGTGCGGTTGCTGCTGCACTCTCTACCGCAGCGGGTCTGCTACTGGTAATCTCCACTTCGATCTCGCATGACTTGATGAAGAAGACGCTCAAGCCTGATCTTACCGAGAAGGAGGAGCTGTTGTATGCGCGAGGTGCAGCTGTTGTCGCGATTCTTGTGGCCGGCTACTTCGGGGTGAACCCGCCAGGATTCGTGGCGCAGGTGGTCGCACTTGCATTCGGTCTGGCAGCTTCTTCTGTATTCCCAGCAATCCTGATGGGTATCTTCAGCAAGCGTATGAACACTGCAGGCGCAGTAGCAGGTATGGTTGCGGGTATCGCTGTAACTATGGCTTACATTGTCTACTTCAAATTCCTGGGCGGTACGTCTGATCAGTGGATCATGGGTATCTCTCCAGAGGGCTTCGGTACGGTCGGTATGATCCTCAACTTCATCGTTGCTAAGGTTGTATCTTCTATGACTGCTGAGCCGCCAGCTGAGATCCAGCAGATCGTTGAAGACATTCGTATTCCACGCGGTGCAGGTGAAGCTTCTAGCCACTAAGCACTGTTGAGTACACTTCTGAAAAGCGCGCCCAATCCGGCGCGCTTTTTTGTATCTATCCGGCTTGCTTGCCTGCGATAAAAACGCATCAGAACATGCAAAATCATTGACTTAGGTGGGTGCAGAACGGGTGGGCTTTGGTCATACTTGGGGGAGTGCTTAGTGGTTTTTTTGGAGTGTGGGGATGCCTGATTCTTTTAAAATGTCCAATTTGCCGTTCAGTTTGTTGAATGAGCGGGAGCAGAAGCTTTTGCGTTCTAATTTGGATTTAGGCTACTACCAAAAGGGTGAAGCTATTTTGCAGGCGCCTGAGCTCTCTGAGGGGGTTTATGTTGTCTACAAGGGGCGTGTTGCGGAAGTAGATCCCGATGCTGAGGACGGCATTGAGCATGTCTTCATGCATTATGAGAACGAGGACTACTTTGGCGGTTGGAGTGCGATACACGGCACGACTATCCACAACTTTGTCGCCGAAGAGGAGACGATCTGTCACATTCTACCCACGGCCGCTCTGTTGGAGTTGATGGCTACCAATGCCGATTTCGCCGATTACTTTCAGCAAAACTTGTCGGCTAAGTCTCAGATTGCAGCGCAACAGGGCGAGGGTCAGGATATGGCTGAGTTTATGCTCGCCACGATCTCTGATGCGACGCTGCGCGATCCGTTGATTGTTAATGAGGGTACGTCGATTGCTGAAGCGACGGCGTTGATGCGCGAGACTAAGTCTGACTGTGTGTTGGCCCGTAAAGGTTCGCGTGTAGGGATGGTTACGGGTACCGATCTGCTGGATGCGGTGGTGCTCGAAGGTAAGGCGCTCGAGACCGATGTTGCGGAAATTGCCAAGTACCGCCTGGTGACGACGCACCCTGAAGATTATCTCTTCAATGTGCTGGTATTGATGACGCAGCAGCAGATTGAACGTGTGGTCGTGATGGATGGTACGACGCTGATAGGTATCGTACAGTTGACCGACGTGCTCTCTTACTTTTCGAGCCATTCGCACGTTATTGGCCTGCGACTTGAGCGCGCCAGTACGGTCGAAGATCTTCGCCAAGCGGCGAAGGGAATCAACGCGTTGATCAAAGCCCTGATCTCTACCGGTGTGAGAATTCGGTTTACAATGGATCTTTTAGCAGCCATGAACGGCCGCATTATCTCCAAGCTGTTCGATTTAGTGGTACCTGATGACCTGCAGCCTCATGTCTGTCTGATTGTGATGGGCTCTGAAGGGCGAGGGGAGCAGATCATGAAAACGGACCAGGATAACGCAATCATCTTCCGTAATGCGTTAATGTGGCCGGATATGGAGAAAGTTATGCAGGAGTTCAGCGCAAAGCTAATCTCCTTTGGCTTCCCACCCTGTCCCGGTAATATCATGGTGTCGAACTCTTACTGGGTGAACTCGGTCGATGATTGGACCCAGAAGTTACAGGACTGGTCGCTCAGCAATGACGGCGAGGATCAGATGAATCTTGCGATCGCGGTAGATGCCAAACCGGTGGCGGGCAACGTGGCTCTGTTTAAGGTGGCGCGTAACTGGTTCCTGCGGAATCTACACAATAACGATATCTTCTTCTCCCACTTTGCGCGTGCTGCTATTGAGTTTGATACGCCGCTGACCTTCTTCGGCAATATCAAAGACAAAGGTGAGCTGGACATCAAGAAGGGTGGTATTTTTCCGATTGTTCATGGCGTCAGAACTTTGGCACTTGAGCATCGCATTCTCAAAACCAACACCTATGAGCGGTTAGAACTGCTGCAAGAGATGGGTGTGCTGGGTGAACAGGAGTCTGAGGATCTGTGCGAGGCGCTTGGACTCTTTATCCACATTCGGTTACGCCAGCAGCTACGCCGTGCGGATGAGAGTGGTAGCGGTATAGACCCAACGCCTAATATCATTGAGCTTGGTGTTTTGAATAAAATGGATCGTGATCTGTTGCGTGATGCGTTGCAGGTGGTGAAAGGCTTTAAAAAGAGTCTCACTAGCCGATATCATTTGAGCAGCTAAGCCGTGAGAGCAGAGCGCAATGGGAATTCAGCGAGCCCAGAATTCATAGAACTGAGGAGTTCAACTGTTGTTACGTGCGATACGCCGATTTAAAGATAAACGTACACAGAAACATGGCGCCTGGGCACATCTGTTTGAGAAGTACGAGGGCAAAGAGGTTGTCTCGCTTGATCTCGAGACAACCAGTCTGGATGTCAGTAAGGCTTCGATACTCTCGATAGGCGCAGTGCGCATCACTGGCAATCGAGTAAAGACAAGTGATCGCCTGGATATAGCGCTCAAACCCCCAGCAGATCTCACGGCTGAGTCAATCAAGATTCATAAAATACGGGCGCAGGACCTGGCTGAAGGTATCGAACTGCGTGATGCGCTGGAGCAGGTGCTCGAGTTTATCGGCAATCGCCCGGTTCTGGGCTACTACGTTAATTACGATATTCGCGTATTGAGTAAGTTTCTGCGTCAAGAATTTGGCTTTGATCTACCAAACACAGCGATTGAGCTGTCGCATGTATACCACGATATTATTAAGTGGAAGCACGTCGGTGGTGATGTTGATCTACGTTTTGACACCATCGCGTCAAAGCTTGATATGCCCATCATCCAGCGTCATACGGCGCTTGGCGATGCAATCACTGTCGCTCTGATGTATGTCCGCTTGAAACACGGCGACTCCTCTAACCTATCGGGCTAGCCCTTTATTTCGGTAAACTGCCCCTTCTGGGACTTTTTTGCAAAAGCGCTTTTGGTAGCCTAGTTTTGCCAGATGGGCGTCAAGTTGTTGGCGAATACCCTGGGGAAGCGGTATTTCGTCGCCGAGCTCCAAGCGAATCAGAACCTCTAGCAACTCAGGACTGGGGTGGATATGCACATCATGTTCGCGAGCCGTCTGCAGGATCTGTTCAGCAATCAAGCCTCGCCCTTCAGCTAAAGGACGATTGGTCATCACCTCTAAGCGCTGATTGTCCACCTCAAGTGCAACTCTAAACAGTGTCGTGAAACTGGATCCTGACGCGAGTTCACTACCCGGGCAGACTGCTCTGCATTGGGCTGCAAAATTTGATTAAGGTCTCGTGTGGTGACCGCACTTTCACTGCGCGCCTATTTTGAGACTGCACTGGTAGCATCATTGGCCCCAGTCACCTGACTGTTAGAAGTAATAAGGTTATAATCGTCCGCGAATTTTGGTTAGCGGCTGCCATGAGTTTCAGTTTAGTTTAACAACAGCCGTGTTAGATGCGTCTGCACTTGATTATTTCACTCTATCGAGTGTGTTTAGGAGTTTAAGTGAGCACAGAGTTACTGAGTGCTAGATCCCTTTTCTGTGAGCGTGATGATCGAATCCTGTTTGAGGGGCTCGATCTCACGTTGAATACGGGAGAGATTCTGCAGATAGAGGGGCGCAACGGCAGTGGTAAAACCACTCTGTTGCGTATTCTGTCTGGCCTCAGTAGTCATTTTGAAGGTGAGCTCTACTGGCAAGGTGAAGTGATGGGCGAAGTCCAGGAGGCCTATCTGGCTGACCTGGTCTACATCGGACACCTGCCTGGCGTTAGTGGTCAACTGACTGCGGAAGAGAATCTGCGTTGGCACTGTGCTTTGCATCCGTCGCTGGATATTGAAAAGATCGATTACGCTATTGGGCAGGTTGGTCTTCGTGGCTTTGAAGATCTACCGGCCTACCAGCTCTCTGCCGGCCAGAAACGTCGCATCGCATTGGCTCGGCTCTATATGAGTGAAGCCAAGTTGTGGATTTTGGATGAACCCTTCACTGCGATTGACAAGGTCGGCGTTGCCGCCAAAGAGGCGCTGATGCTCAAACACCTTAGTTGTGGTGGTAGTGTGATTTTGACAACCCATCAAGATATGAGCGATCACATGCCGGTGCGTACACTAAGCTTGGGTGAGCCGCAGGAGATTGGCGATGAGTAATCAGCAAACCTCCTTCGCTAAGCTCTTTGTGCATACGTTTAAGCGTGATCTAGTGCTGGCGTTTCGACGCAAGAGCGAGTTGGTTAATCCGCTGATTTTCTTTCTGATTGTGGTGACCCTGTTTCCGATTGGTGTCAGCCCTGAACCACAGTTTCTGGCGGAGTTAGCGCCGGGGCTTCTCTGGGTAGCAGCGTTGCTGTCTACACTGCTCTCGATGGAGTCGCTGTTTAAGGCGGATTTTGATGATGGCTCACTTGAGCAGTTGTTGCTCAGTCCGCAGCCGCTCTTTATGGTGGTGTTGGCGAAAGTGAGTGCACATTGGTTGATGTCAGGCTTAGCGCTGACGCTGGTTGCTCCAGTTCTTGCCGTTATGCTGTTTTTGCCCGCCGAAGGTATGCCAGGTTTGATGCTCAGTTTGCTTTTAGGTACGCCAACGCTGTCGTTGATTGGTGCAATAGGTGCGGCTCTGACGGTCGGGCTTCGCCGCGGCGGGGTATTGATCTCATTATTGGTTCTACCACTCTACATCCCGGTGTTGATCTTCGGATCGAGTGCGGTGCAAGCTGCGATTACCGGGCTGCCTCTGGGTGGTTATTTTGCTCTTTTGGGTGCGCTCTTGGCGCTAGCTTTGGCGCTTGCGCCGCTAGCAACCGGCGCAGCTCTACGAATTTCGGTTAGTGGATAGACGTTATGGCAGTTAAGTGGTTACCGCGTTGGTTCTTTCAGCTGGCTTCGCCGCGCTGGTGTTACCAAATTACCGGTATGCTGATCCCATGGTTCGCAGTGGTTTCAATCACGCTAGTCGTGCTGGGTACAATCTGGGGGCTGGCGTTTGCGCCGGCCGATTACCAGCAGGGTAATAGTTTTCGTATCATCTACTTGCATGTTCCTGCGGCCATCTTAGCGCAGTCGTTCTATATGTTGATGGCACTTGCTGGTGCGATTGGTCTGATCTGGAAAATGAAAGTGGCCGACATGGTGGCGAAGTCGGTGGCTCCCATCGGAGCTTCGCTGGCGGTGCTGGCGCTGCTGACCGGCGCGATCTGGGGTAAGCCAACCTGGGGCTCTTGGTGGGTTTGGGATGCGCGTCTCACTTCAATGCTCGTACTACTATTCCTCTACTTGGGCGTGATCGCGCTGAACTCTGCGATTGAGAGCGAAACCACTGCAGGGCAGGCGACGGCCGTTCTATCGCTAGTCGGTCTGGTCAATATCCCAATTATTAAATACTCAGTTGAGTGGTGGAACACGCTGCATCAGCCAGCCAGCTTCAAACTGACAGAAAAACCGGCCATGCCGCCCGAGATGTGGGTGCCGTTACTGGTCATGGTGATTGGGTTTTATACCCTATTTGGTTTAGCGCTGATGTTACGTCTACGTAACGAAATACTGCAGCGTGAGCGTCGCGCCTCATGGGTCCGTGACCTGTTGAGTGTTAAGGCATAAGTCAGCTTGGCCTCTTAGGTTGAGCGGCAAATTTGATAGGAAATAGGAAATCATGGCGTTTGAGAGTTTTGCAGATTTCTTGAATATGGGCGGCCACGGGCTCTACGTCTGGCTCTGTTATGGTTTGGGCCTGCTGATTGTCGTTGCAAATTTACTGCTGCCGATGCAGCAGTCAAAACAGGTTATTCGCGAACTGCGCCGTCGTCTGCGTCGTGAGGAGGGATCCGCATGAATCCAAAACGTAAAAAGCGATTACTGATCGTCCTGTTTATTTTGGGCGGTGCCGGTACAGCGATTGGGCTCACGCTCTATGCGCTGAGTCAGAATATCAATCTGTTCTACTCGCCAACACAGATTGCCAAGGGTGAAGCGCCTCTAAATACCCGTATCCGAGCAGGCGGTATGGTTGTTGATGGCAGTGTGGTGCGAGACCCTGATAGCTTGCGTGTTGAGTTTGCGGTAACTGACTTCGAAAACTCGGTGCCGATTGTCTATTCAGGAATTTTGCCGGATCTGTTCCGCGAGGGGCAAGGAATCGTGGCTCAGGGTGAGATGGATGCGCAAGGCAAGCTTCAGGCCGTTGAAGTGCTTGCCAAGCACGACGAGAACTACATGCCACCTGAAGTGGCTGAAGCGCTAGAGAAGGCCGGTAAAATGCCGAAGCCTGAAGGACAGGAGTTCAATAAGTGATCCCCGAACTTGGTACGTATGCGCTCGCGCTAGCGCTTTGTCTGAGCGTTTTGCTGGCTATTCTCCCGATTGTGGGTGCTCAGATCGGCAACCTGCTTTGGATCAGCTTCTCAAGGCCCTTGGCTACAGGGGTATTTGCATTTACAGCGATCAGCTTTGTCATCTTAACCTACGCCTTCCTAACGAATGACTTCAGTGTCAGCTACGTAGCAAACAACTCGAATACAGCACTGCCCTGGTTCTTCCGCATGAGTGCGGTTTGGGGTGGTCATGAAGGCTCTCTGCTGCTGTGGGTACTGACACTGGCGGGTTGGACGGTTGCTGTCGCCTGGAAGAGCCGCGATCTTCCCGCCGATATCCTTGGCAGAGTGCTTGGGGTGTTGGGGATCGTGCTGACAGGTTTTGTATCGTTTGTTCTGTTTACTTCGAGTCCGTTCGAGCGTCTGTTGGTGAACACACCGGCACAAGGTGCCGATCTTAACCCGTTGTTGCAGGACATTGGCCTGATAATACATCCGCCAATGCTCTATATGGGCTACGTTGGCTTTGCAGTCACTTTTGCGTTTGCGATTGCAGCTCTCCTGAGTGGGCGATTGGATGCGGCTTGGGCTCGCTGGTCGCGTCCTTGGACGAATATCGCTTGGGCTTTCCTCACGCTGGGTATCGCACTGGGAAGCTGGTGGGCTTACTACGAGCTCGGCTGGGGAGGCTGGTGGTTCTGGGATCCTGTCGAAAACGCCTCACTAATGCCCTGGCTGGTGGGTACTGCACTGGTGCACAGTTTGGCCGTAACAGAGAAACGTGGCGTATTTAAGAGCTGGACTGTACTCCTAGCTATTTTCGCTTTCTCTTTGAGTTTGTTAGGTACCTTCCTCGTTCGCTCGGGCGTACTAACCTCAGTACATGCTTTCGCATCTGATCCTGAGCGTGGCTTCTATCTATTGATGCTGCTGCTGATCACCATCGGCGGCTCTTTGCTGCTCTACTCCATTCGCGCATCTGAGGTTAAGAGTGAGTCTAGCTTCAGCCTGGTTTCGCGCGAGACTTTGCTGTTGGTGAACAACGTTCTTCTGACGGTTATCTGTTTCACGGTGCTGCTGGGAACACTGTACCCGCTCTTTGTCGATGCAATGGGGCTCGGTAAGCTGTCTGTAGGCCCGCCATACTTCAATGCGCTCACCGTACCTTTGGGCGTTCTGCTGATGTTTTTCCTGGGAATTGGCGCTGTTACTCGCTGGCGCCGCCAAGACCTGGGAAGTCTGCTTAAGCAGCTGATCGTCCCCTTTATTGCCGCAATCGTCGTTGGTTCCATAGCACTAACCTTGCGCACTGAGGGTGGTAGTGTCTGGACTTACGTTGGCGTAATCGCGGCGTTCTGGCTGTTGTTTATGGCTTTGACTGATGTTGCCGATCGTGTTCGACGTCGCAGCACCTCGGTTTGGGAGAACCTTCGCAAACTACCGCGCAGCTATTACGGTATGCAGTTGGCTCACCTTGGGGTTGCAGTACTTGCCGTGGGGATCGCGATGGTATCTGCCTTCGATGAGCAGCGCGACCTGAGAATGGCGCCCGGAGATCGTCAGAAAGTCGGTAATTACACTTTCATTTTTGAGGGCGCCCAAAAGGTTCAAGGCCCTAACTTCGTCTCAGATAAAGCGACTCTCCAAGTATTCTATAAGGGTGAACCTTACCTGGTTATGCAACCTGAGAAGCGTCTGTATACCGCACGTGGAATAGTCATGACAGAAGCAGCGCTTGATCCGGGTCTGTTCCGTGATCTGTACGTGGCCCTGGGCGAAGAGTTGGAGGGCGGTGCTTGGGCGATCCGCTTGCAGTTCAAGCCGTATGTTCGCTGGCTCTGGTTGGGTGGCCTGTTGATGACCTTCGGCGGAGTCTTGGCTGCGACCGATCCTCGTTACCGCAAGCAGGCTCGCCGAGATCGACAGAAATTGGAGTCCGCTAATGCGTAAAGCACTCTTTCTAATTCCCCTTGGCATATTTCTGGGTTTAGGTTTCTTTCTTTGGAAAGGCTTGTACCTCGATCCGCGTGAGCTGCCCTCGGCAATGATTGATCGTCCTATGCCAGCTTTTGACCTGCCATCACTGACGGAACCCGATCGACAATTGAGCGTAGCCGACCTAAAGGGCGAGGTTGCGCTTATCAATGTTTGGGCGACCTGGTGTCCTACTTGTAAAGAGGAGCACTCCTTCCTGAATCAACTGGCTCAGCAGGGCGTTGTGATATACGGCATCAACTACAAGGATGAGCCCGTGAAGGCGACATCTTGGTTGCAGCGTTATCTAAACCCCTACCGTGAGGTGATCCTCGATAAAGAGGGGCGACTCGGGCTGGACCTCGGCGTTTATGGTGCACCTGAAACTTATGTGATTGATGCCCAAGGCACCATTCGCTACCGCCATGTGGGTGCTGTGGATGCTAAGGTTTGGAAGCAACTTCAGGCCATCATGCAGGAAGTTGAGGGAGCCACCAGTTAATGCGATTTCTAGCCCTATTATCGCTGCTTTTCAGTACCATCAGCTTCGCCGCGATCGATACCTATGAGTTCAAAAGCTCAGTCGATGAAAAGCGCTTTCATGACTTAGCTGCTGAACTGCGCTGTCCGAAGTGTCAGAACCAAAATATCGCGGACTCTGACTCGCCAATCGCAAAAGACCTCCGTCGTGAGCTCTACCGTATGGTTGATTCGGGGGCGCAGGATACCGAGGTTATCGATTTTATGGTGACTCGCTACGGCGACTTTGTGCTCTACCGCCCTAAAGTGAACTCGCAGACCTGGTTTCTCTGGTATGGCCCCTACCTACTGCTTGGGGTCGGTCTGTTGGTGATCTTGCTGATTGTCTATCTGCGCAAAGCCAATCGCCGCGCCCAACCCGGTGCGAAAGATATTGAATTGACCGAGCAGGAGCGAGCACGACTCGATGCGCTGCTGAACAAGGATACTAAGTAATGATCACTCTCTGGGTTGGCATCGCGGCGCTGACACTTCTGGCCCTGCTATTTATTTTTCTCCCAATTATCCGGTATCGCGCTAACGCTGAGGCGAACGCTGAGTCTGAGTCGCGTCAGCAGGATAACCTGGAAGTCTTTAGAGATCGCTTATCAGAGCTGGAACAAGAGCTCGCGAGTGGTTCCATTGCGCAGCAGGAATTTGACTCTCTAAAGGTGGAGCTCGAGAAGAATTTGCTGATTGATCTCGAAGGCAAACATCAAACATTGAAGCGCCAGAGTGTCTCAAAGGCTCAGTTAGTGACGGTTGTGGTTATCGCTATGATCCTTCCTGCGGCCTCCCTTGGGCTGTATATGAAGTTTGGTAGCTCCGCCGAAGTCGAATTGGCTATGAATCCTCCGGCAGATCCTTTTGATGGACGTGAGCCAAGCTTCGAAGAGGCTTTGGCACAGCTTGAGTCGGAGCTTGCACGTAACCCAAACAACCCTGAGGGCTGGTTTATTCTCTCGTCAACCTATATGGGCCAGGGTCGTTACCAGGAGGCTATGGATGGGTATCGCCAGGTGTTGAGCCTACTTACACCTGAGGACGTGCAGTATGCGACGGTTATGGGGCAGCTGTCGCAGGCTATGTTCTTCGCGGCTGGTGGAATGAGCCCTGAAGTGCGTGAGCAGGTGATGGCTACACTTGAGGTTGAGCCACTTGAGATCACAGCGCTGGGGCTTTTGGGTGCCGACGCTTTTGAAAAAGAGGATTTTCGAGCTGCGATCGCGTTCTGGCAGCAGGCGCTACTGAATGCAGACCCAGACACAGCAGCATCCATCCAAAACGGTGTTGAGAAAGCGGTAGAAGCGCTAGTTGCTCGCGGTGAAGATGTAAGTGATATCGAGTTACCCGTCAGTGCGAGTATCGCCTTAAATCTATCGGTCGCGCCGGGCGTTGCTGAGGGTTTTGCACCGGAAACACCGGTATTTCTGGTTGCACGAGGGCTGGAGGGTGGCATGCCAGCAGCGGCGGTACGCCTGACGTTGGCCGACCTGCCTGTCAGCTTGGAGTTGACCGATGCTCAGGCGATGGCGCCATCTAACCGTTTGAGCAGTCATGAACAGGTGAGTGTCAGCGCGCGTATCAGCAAAAGTGGCAATGTATCGCCTCAACCGGGTGATTTGATTGTAGAGATTCAACCTGTACCCACCCAGGGGCTCGAAACGCCGCTAGAGATGGTAGTATCCAACGTTGTAGAGTAAAGTTAGAGTTAAACGCGCGTACAACGAATAAGGATAGCTATTGATGGATCTTCGCGAGTGGTTAATCCTCGGTGGAGCCCTACTTGTCGCACTGATTCTATTTGACGGTTGGCGCCGCATTAGCGGCCGTCGACGTCGTCTCAAATTGGATATTGATTCATCCCTGTCTGGGATCGGTGAAGCAGACGGTCATAATCCAGAACTGCCCAACGGCGGTGCGCGGGTTAAATCACACCTCAATGAGAATCTGCCTCAGGATGAGGCTGAACTGCCTAACTCGCCCGAGCTTGACGCGGCCGTCGCCGAGATGAACGCAGATCTCGATCTCGAAGCTTCGATGCTCTCAGGCCTCTCTGCTAGCCGTGATGGTAGCGAAGTTTCTGCGCCTACTGATACGGGCGACTTTATCTCCACACCACGGGTTGCTGATGTTGCGCCAGCTGAGGCTAAGCGTCTGACCGAAGGCAAGCCCGTAATTGGTGGTGCACACCTCAGTGCCGGCCAACCCCAGCCCGATGTTTCAAAAGACGCTGAACTCCAGCCCGCCTCCTTTAGTGCGATCGATCCGGCGGCTGCTGAGCAGAGCATCGCTGAACCCCAGGCTGAGCCTTATTTGGAGTCAGAACCGCTTGGACAAGAGAGCCCGCCGGCTCTCGCTGATCAAGCAACAGACGAAACAGAAGCTGAACCTGATTCAATAGCTGAAGAGGCACTTGAGTTGGATGAGGAGCCTCAGCTAAGCCAAGAGCCTCAGCTAAGCGAAGAGCCTCAGCTAAGCGAAGAGATAGAGTTAAGCGACGAGTCTGGGCCAGAACCAGAACAAGATCCTCAGCTAAACGAAGTAGAAGAGGCCCAGGAAGCGTC
>JAHEDZ010000042.1:121434-160201 GCA_024640955.1 Oceanospirillaceae bacterium | reverse complement strand
AAGAGCCTCAGCTAAGCGAAGAGCCTCAGCTAAGCGAAGAGATAGAGTTAAGCGACGAGTCTGGGCCAGAACCAGAACAAGATCCTCAGCTAAACGAAGTAGAAGAGGCCCAGGAAGCGTCTGAGGTTGAGGCCGAGCATAGATCAGGTGAGCCCGCCCAAGAAACTGATGCTGCTGATATTACTGAAGTTACTGAGGCTGATGCAGTTGTTGATGAATCGCTTGCCGAACAAAAGACAGAACTGTCGCAGGAGCTCGAGGGTGACCCTGAACAAGCGAGCGAAGCCAGCAATGAGAGACGCCCAGAGCCAGAAATAGGCGAGATAGAGGATCTCTTTGCGATACCCGATCTAGACTTCGATCGCCCCATTCATGAGATTCTTGATATGGAGTCGGACGACGAAGCGACACAAGTGCCTGAAACCGCACTTGAGCCACTTGCTGAGGCTGATACTGAACCTGCGCCTGAAGAGCAGCAACCTGCAGCGAAGCGTAAACCCCGTAAATCGAAGAAGAGCAACGTTCAGGCAGATGCTGAACAGCCTCAAACTGACAGCTTGTTTGATACGCTTCTCGATCGAGTTGAGGAGGCTGACGCCTCTGAAATTGATGATATTGAATCGCTGATACCCTCTGGTGAAGATCAGAGCAGAGTTGAAACAGAAGCTGCAGCGGGAGAAGCGACAGAGGCGCAGAGTGGCCAGCGTCAGCCACGGCAGCTCGATTTCAGTGATCCTGAGCTCGCGTTGGCAATTTTTGTTGTTGCCCGCAAAGGAATGGCGCTTCCGGGTAGCGCAGTCCGTGCTCTGGCCGAGGCCTGTGGCATGGAGTATGGACAGCAGAATCTATTCCATCGTTTCGAGGATGCTAGTGATCGTTCACCGATCCAGTTCAGCATGAGTGATGCGGTAAACACCGGTCAGTTCGATCTAGACACTATCGATGACTACCAGACTCCAGCAGTTAGTCTGTTTCTGTCGTTGGCTGAAGCGCGCGATCCAATGTACGCCTACGAGTGCATGCTGGCAACCGCGGAGACCTTTGCCAAGAATTTAAATGCCGAGTTGCTCGATAGCGAGCGCTCGGTGTTGCGAAACCAAACTAAAGAGCATCTACGCGAGCGCGTTAGTGCTTACCGGCTTAAACAGCGATCAAAACGACGTAGCCGCTAAGCGGCTGTGTCCTTGTCTTAAGAGCCCAGCGCCAATGAGCACTCCAGCAACTCAAATTGCAGCGTTGCGTGAGCAACTCAATCAGCACGCTTATCGCTACTACGTCCTAGATGATCCCAGCGTTGCCGACGCCGAATACGACCGTCTCTATCGTGAGCTTGAGGCGCTAGAGGCAGCGCATCCGGAGCTAGTTACGCCTGATTCACCGACCCAGCGAGTCGGTGCAAAGCCCGATACAGGCTTTGCTGAAGTGCAGCATGAGGTCGCTATGCTCAGCCTCAGCAACCGTTTTTCCGCCGAGGATGTCGCTGCCTTCTACCGCCAGGCGCAGGAGGGATTGGGTGAAGAGGCACGTCTGAAAATCAGTGCAGAGCCGAAACTCGACGGTGCGGCCGTAAGTATTCTTTATGAGCAGGGTCTGTTGGTACGTGCGGCCACTCGTGGCGATGGCTCAACGGGCGAGGATATCACGCTGAACGTACGCACTATTCAGAACGTGCCACTGCGTTTGATGGGTGAGGGGTGGCCCGAGCGTTTGGAGGTTCGCGGCGAGATCTATATGCCTAAGGCCGGCTTTGAAGCACTGAACGAACGCTCTCGTGAACGTGGCGAAAAGGTGTTTGTTAACCCGCGCAACGCGGCTGCCGGTAGCCTAAGGCAGTTGGACCCGGCGATTACGGCTCAGCGTCCACTGGAGTTCTGTTGTTACGGAACAGGCGTGGTCAGTGATGATCTACCCGAGAGCTATTTTGAGACGCTTCAGCTTATCCGCAGCTGGGGCATTCGTATCTCCGACCAATTGCAGCTATGTGAAGGGCTGGATGAGACTCAGCAGTACATTGAAAGCGTGGGTCAAAAACGTGACTCACTTCCCTACGATATCGATGGCGTAGTGCTAAAACTTGATTCACGTGAGTATCAGGCCGAACTCGGCTTTCGTGCACGCGATCCGCGTTGGGCAACGGCCTATAAATTCCCGGCTCAGGAGGAGATTACTCAGCTTCTCGATGTCGATTTTCAGGTCGGTCGCACCGGTGCAGTGACCCCGGTTGCGCGCCTTGAGCCTGTTTTTGTTGGCGGTGTCACCGTCAGCAACGCGACACTCCACAATATGGATGAAATTGCCCGTTTAGACGCCCGTAAGGGGGACTGGGTGATGATTCGCCGTGCCGGCGACGTGATACCACAGGTGGTGAAAGTGGTCTCAGAACGCCGCACAGGCGCTGAGGAGGTGGTGGCAGTTCCAGCGCATTGCCCTGTTTGCGGCTCCGATATTGAGCGCACCCAGTTGATCAAGCGCGGTAAAGGTTCAGAGCAGATAACCGAAGGCTCGATCTATCGCTGTGTCGGCCGCCTCGCCTGTAGCGCTCAGCTTAAACAGGCGCTGATTCACTTTGTCTCGCGCAAAGCGATGGATATTGATGGCTTGGGTGAGAAGGCGATTGAGCAGTTGGTGGATCGCGCACTGGTGAGCTCACCGGCGGATCTACTCAAACTAACGAAAGAGCAGGTCCTAGAGCTTGAGGGGTACGCCGAACTCTCCGCGACTAACCTGTTAACCGCAGTAAGCGAGAGTCGCAAGATTGCGCTAGAACGTTTTGTCTATGCGCTCGGTATCCCTGAAGTCGGTGAGGAGACTGCACGCACGCTGGCGATGCAACTTGGCTCACTTGAGCGCATCCGCCATGCGCTACCTGCACTTTTGGTTACCTTGCCCGATATTGGGCTTGAGGTAGCGCACGAGATCGCAAACTTTATGCAGGACGAGCACAACTCACAGGTGCTCGATAAACTGCTCGCTGCGGGTATTGAGCTACAACAGAACGGCGATATTGCTAATAAGCTGCGCGCCAGTATCAGTTTTGAACAGCTGTTGGTCAGTGCGCATATACCTGCTGTTGCGGCAACAGGAGCGAAACAGCTTGCTGGTTATTTCAGTTCCTTGGATGCCCTGCTTGCAGCCGATGCTGAGACGCTAATGTCGGTACCTAAGCTGTCGGCGAAAGGGCGGCAGGGTCTGCTTGAGCGGTTGTCAGACGCAGACTGGGTGAGTACGCAGCGAGTCTATGAGCAGCAACTGCGCGACTATGGGATGCATTGGGATAGCCCGCCGCCAGAGCAGAGCGCGGATGCGCCGTTAGAGGGCCAAACCTGGGTGTTAACCGGTACGTTGGAGACCATGGGTCGAAATGATGCGAAGAAACTCCTGCTAGGATTAGGCGCCAAAGTGAGTAGTTCGGTGTCGGCCAAAACGGATCAAGTCGTTGCAGGCCCAGGTGCAGGGTCTAAACTGACTAAAGCAGAACAACTCGGGGTTCCTGTGATTGATGAACCTGGGTTTTTACAATTTTTACAGGAGCAGGGTCTGCAGCCTTGAGTCCAGCAAATATCTAAGGATAGCCTATGATAGTTCCTGCCAATTTTCTTTCGCCTGCCGCGCTTAGTGGCCTGATTGAAGAGTTCGTGACTCGGGACGGCACTGATTACGGTGCAACAGAGACCTCTATGGAGGAGCGCGTCGCTCAGGTACGTCAGCAGATAGAGACAGGTGAAGCACTAATTCTGTTTGATAGCGCCACAGAAACTACAACAATCATCCCAGCGGCCGATCTAGCTAAGATACAGGCGAAGAATCGGCAAGCTGAGTAGCGGCCGATCCAGCGGCTATTCGACCTGGCTCTATGTAGCCTTATGCAGCAAAAGAGGGAGTATGATTTATGGACCAGTTAGCTGACATTAGCAGCCTCTTAGCGCTCTCGATGGGCGTTGCTTGGGCCAGTGGTATCAACCTCTACGCCGCGGTTTTTATGCTGGGTTGGATGGCCAACACCGGTAACATCACGCTTCCCCCAGATCTTTTGATTCTAGCTGATCCGATGGTGATGATCGCCGCCGGATTCATGTACTGTGTTGAGTTCTTTGCCGACAAAGTACCGGGATTCGATACCGGTTGGGACGGTCTCCACACCTTTATCCGCATTCCTGCGGGAGCCATGCTTGCGGCGGGCGCGGTTGGCGATATTGGTGCTGGAGCTGAGTTAGCTGCAGCGCTTGTGGGCGGTTCGATTGCCGCCGGCTCTCATGCCTTCAAGTCGGGCTCGCGCGTACTCATCAATACCTCTCCCGAACCGGTCACTAACTGGACCGCCTCAATTGCTGAGGATGTTGCTGTAATCGGTGGCCTCTGGGCAGCGTTGAATCACCCCCTCTGGTTCCTGCTTGGGTTGGTGATCTTTGTCCTATTGCTTATTTGGCTACTGCCGAAACTTTGGCGAGGAATCAAACGCGTCTTCGGTGCCATTGCACGCCTCTTTAACGCTAAGTCCGCCGAGGCTTAGTGGTTTCCTTTTAGCGCGTTTGTGGGAGGGGCATTTAGCGCACCGAATGACGCGATGACCTCGACAGGGCCAAGGCACGGAGGTGGTAAACGGGTGATATCGACCCATATGCGTCATTTCAAGAAGTTATCTCGTAAAGAGTCAAAGTCTCCTCGAGTGCCTTTCATGACGGATATGCAATACCTCAACCGTCGTACCCCGAGGGAGATAAAGAACTCTGTAACGCCCCACGATTAGATGCCTAATTCCCAAGTTGAACTCAGCATCTTCGTCGGCGATGGGGCACCGAAGCGCAAGATGCTTGAGTGATTGTATGGCGGTAATCAGATCCTTGTACCAGGCTTCGGCGTTTTCAGGCGATTCAGAATATATTTGTTCGTAACGCTCTACGATATCCGACTCTGCGGTTGGTCTAATTTTTAGTTGATAGGTTTTCAATCGCGAATACCCATTCGGACCTCAAATTCTTCCGTGAAACTATCTAGAGGCCTTCCGGTTTCGGACAACGCTTTGCGTATCTTCAGGATGCTATCTGCATAGTCCGCTAACTCTGCCATACGCTCGTATGACTCGGCATCCTGCATAACAACGCTAGGTTTACCGTTGAGGGTGTACATTTCGGGGCGCTTAGAGGTGGACAGTCGCTTCAGGTGTTCTGCGGGCCGGCGACTGAATTCTGTAATCGTATGAATATCGTTGGAACTGAACATGACGCGCTCCTTATTTTGCATTCCTGTGAACAGATTATTATCTGCTTATAATCTGGTGTCAAACAGGTGCTCAACAACCTTGTAAGTAATGCTATTAAATTCACTCGAGAGGGCACCGTACAACTAGAAGCCAGACGATGAGTCTCGCGCCGAGGTAGAACTCTCAGTAACTGATGACGGTATTGGTATGAACTCAAGTCAGTTAGCTAAGCTCTTTCAGCCGTTCGAGCAAACCGACTCATCGGTGGCCAGACGCTTCGGTGGGTCTGGGCTTGGATTGATGATATCCCAAGACTTGACCAAAATTACTGGGTTCGAAGCTGGTTGCAAACAGTCACTCAGACAAGGGCAGTCGCTTTTCGTTTGTTGTTTCGTTCCTCCTGGTTCAGGGAGCGGGTGGCATAGACCAGACACAGACTCATCCGCTGACTCGTGAGAATGCATTTAAAGACAAACACATATTAATAGCCGACGACAGCCCGCTAAATCTAAAAATTCTGGAAGATGTTTTAACGGATCTGGGCGCGAATGTGACTAGCGCAGATGACGGCTACACAGCGATTGACTGTTTGAGATATAAGGACTTCGATTTGGTTATTCTGGATCGGGATATGCCCCGTTTAGACGGTATCTAGACTTGCAGAAGGATACGTGTTTCGGGTAATTCTGACATTCCGATCATTCTGGCAAGCGCTTCTAACTCAGAGGTTATCGAGCGTATCGCACTTGAGGCCGGCTATAATGCTGTTGTTGAAAAGCGGTTTGACACTGGGGAGTTTGAGGAAACCCTGCGGCGGTTTCTATAGTGTGGCGGATATTGCAGCCATTTGAGAAAAACTATTCCCTACGGCAACTGCGACTCTTACTCGCTTCGCCACCCTCAAGAGACATCTTGATAATAGTTGCGGGGCCTGACTCGTGTTTCTTTAAGTGGACTCAAGGCGGAGCGTGTAAAGCAATCGTCCAGAAGCGATGATACCCATTTGCAATTTTAGTACACAAATTACGTTCTGATTCATGCCAGTTCAGCCAAAATGCTAATGAGGCAATATGGCGTCAGTCTAGCTGTCTGACAGTAACGTACCGGCAGACATGCAGCTCATCTGCTACTCTTTATTCACGGTATACCGGCTAAACTCAATGTATTCGGGAAGCAGCAATATGTCCCTTCGAAAGCTTGTCACTGTCTATACACTGCTTGGAATTCTGTGCTTGAGTATCATTCTGGGCTCTTTGCTAATAACGCATAGTAAGGAAACTGAAGCCGTGGAACTCTATGTTGCGGCCGAAGAGCTTGACGATGCGACTCACATGATACTGCAGGCATTGACGGATGCTGAGACGGGGCAGCGAGGTTATCTGTTGACCCGAGATGAATCGTTTCTCGAGCCCTATTGGGCAGCAAATGAGGTAATAGTTTCTTTACTAAATAGCGTCGAACCTTGGATAGAACGTGCTGAATACGTGACGCTTAACGATCTGATAAACCGACGTAATGAGTACTTTGAAGCTGGATTCGCGCTCCTGCAGAATAGTACCGATATCGAAGTTGGGCACGCACAAGCGATCAAACTCGTGCAGTCGGGACAAGGTAAGGAGCACATGGATGAAATGCGGAGCCTGCTTGCGGCTATCCAGGAGCAAGCTGAATCTAGGGCAGAGGTAGCAAGATTTGATGCGCAGCAGGTTGAAACTATCACGCTGAATCTACATATCTTGACCGGATTTGTACTTTTTGGGTTGTTGGCGTTCCCCGCTTTGAGGCTGCGTAAGATGGTCGTTGAACCCCTTGAGCAGATCCACACTGGAATACAACAATTGGCGAACTTCCCGCAACCGCCGCGTGATGGACTGAACGCGGGAGTACCTGAGGTTGCTAAAGTTGCGTCGGCGCTGAGAGATGCCACTGTTTTGCTGGCAGCCTACGAGGCTGATAATCAGAAGTTTGTTGCGCTGCTTCAAAAGAAAAATGAGGAGTTAGTTCAGCTAAATAGCGATCTAGAGCGAAAAGCTTACTTCGATCCACTGACTGAATTACTCAATAAAACTGGGCTTTTTGCCAGTTTTAATAAGCATTACCAAGAGCATGCTACAGTCGCTGTGCTGTTAATCGACATAGATTATTTCAAATCTATCAACGACATGTACTGCTACGAGGCTGGGGATAAGTACTTAGTCGGAGTTGCACACCTGCTCGCGGATATGGTTGGGTCGGGAAATCTTACAGCGCGCTTGGGCGCGACCGATTTCGCTGTGTTATTACCGAGTGCTGCAGAATCTGAGATCGAATCATTGGCAGAAAGCGTCAGGGCTTCTGTAGAGTCATTTCAGCTCGACTATGACGGTATAAGCATAAATCGCACAGTCTCCATTGGGGTTGCGATTACAGATCAGGCAAACCAACTGAGTTCTGGTTTACGAGATGCCAACAATGCTGTGATCGAGGCGAAGTCCTGCGGCCGAAATCAAGTAGTGTATTCGACAGATGCACTGGCCGATCGTGGGACCACAGTTGTAACTAGTCAAAATATTGCTGCAGGTCTCAATGCGGGAGAGTTCGTTTACTACCTGCAACCGATCATCGATTCCGAGTCAGAGACAATTGCCGGTTTTGAGGCTTTGATACGTTGGCAAACTCACGGCGAACGGGTGCGGACACCGAATGAGTTTCTTTCTTACTTTGTGCAGGAGTTTTTTAAGCCGGAATATGCGGAGAGAAGACGGTTGATGCACGACGCTGTAGCTCAAGAACTCGAGTCTTTCACGGGTGCTTACATAGCGTGGAATTTTAATCTTGAGCAATTTGCGTCAGACGGGTTTGTCGATTCTCTGATTGACGGCACGGAGCCGCCATTTATTAATTCTCATAACCCTGTGGTACTGGAGATTAATGAGAAGGCACTTAATCCACGAACCGATATGAGTGCGCTAAAACGCAATCTTCAGCGGTTGCGTGACGCAGGCTATAAGATCGCGCTGGATGACTTTGGTACAGAACAGAGTAACTTTACCCGCATGATGACCTTGCCTTTGGATATCGTGAAACTTGATAAAAGTTTGGTCGACGAAATTGAAGGTAATACCTCTGCTCGGGCGGTGGTACGCTTTCTCGGATTGCTTGCAAAACACCTGTCACTCAAGGTCATTGTAGAGGGCGTTGAAACTAGCTTACAGATGCGGCTATTACGCTCGTTCCAAGCAAATTTACATCAGGGCTATTTTCACTCAAAGCCTTTACCGGTAGCGGACATTCTTGAACAAGGTGATAACTTGCTCGATCCGCTAAGAATTGCTGATTCTAAGATTCCGAAAAAATTCAGAATTAATTGATGCGTTCGACCTAAATGGTTCACTTTCGGGAGAAAGTCTTTAAAGGAAGTGCCGGTTGTGACGGAGAGATCTTGCTGTCGAGAGGTTGTATCGCAGCAGGTGAACTTCAGCTATCGCCCCAAAAGAGACATTGGTAATGCTCGAGTATTTTCACTATGAAGAGTGTCTAGTGAAGTCGTGGCGATTCACCTATGTGCATTGGGAATTAATAACGATAAAGTACAAGTCGGGTGTACATATAAAAGGCGAGCTCAATGACCGCTAAGTGCCGTTAGCAGTCGCGCAATACGCTTCGGGTACAGCGCTCATACAGGTAGGTCTGTTTTTCTTACACCTTGCCTTCCACCCGGGCCTGGCTGATAAGTAGCCGGATTAGGTCGGTGCGGGTAATGATACCGCTAAGTTGATCCTCGATGGGCTACTAGCCTCAACCCGGCACGGTGGGAATGTGCTGGAGGCGGGCGTTTTTATGCGCGTACCTCGATCAAATACCACGAGTGCCATATTATCCCTCGCTTCTAATTAGATCCCTTATCGTAAAGCGCTGGGGTGAGAGAATCTCCACCAATGGCTGCTCTATCGGATAGGGCTCTGCATTGATTTGTGCGGCCAGTACCTCGGCACTGAGCGGGCAGGTGATTAGCCCCTTCGATCCATGGCCTAGGTTTACATATAGCCCAGAAACCCAAGGTGCGTCACCTTTAAAGCGGGTGCGAGCGTCGATCTTTAGTGCTTTATATCGACTTATCAGCTCCTCTTGATCACAGAGGGCACCCACTAGTGGGACATAGTCACGGCTGCCGGCGCGTTGTGTAGCCTTACCGCTGAAGCTCTCGGCGACCAGAGCTTCAGCCAGTTCAGGTAGCGATTCCTTTAGAATCTGCAAATTGTGCTGATGCTCGGCGTCGCGCAACTCCGCGCTCTGGTCGCCAATTACGAAACTGGAACCAAAGCAGTACTGACCGTCTAAGGCGGGGGATATATAACCCTTGCCGCAGACGACTTTTGCGAGCGAATCCGCTGATGTGGCGTTTACCCAGGTGGTCTGGCCACGAATAGGTTTGAGCCCCAGGCTGTGCCAGTTGTCGAAGAGTTCGGTGCGCCACGCGGTGCAAAGGATAATATTGCGGTACAACCTGTCTCCAGCGCCGACCCGCCAGCCGTCAACGGTGGTCTGAATCTTCTCGACCGGTTCTAATCTCTTGAGCTGAATATTGGGGTGGTCGCAGAGCGCGCGACTAAATTTTGCCGGTGAGACCCAGCCCGCATCCGGGAAGTAGAGCGCAGGTCCGGCGCATTCGGTTCCGGCAAGCTCTGTTGCTTCCTCCTGACTAACCCCTTGAACGACCTCAGCCGGGTAAGCGCCGTCGGTGACAACCTGTTGAAAACGTTTTACCTCTTTCTCGTGCAAAGCTAGCTGGAGTAGGCCGCATAGATCGGCAATCTGGCCATCATTAAACCCTAGGCTTTGTAGCAGCTGCACCGAGTAGTTGAGGCCCGCGAGGTGTAACCGACTCTGCGGTGTTGGCTTTGCCGGTAACTTGGCGTACAGCGCACCCTGGGGGTTGCCCGAACCCTCGGTGGCAAGCTCTGGGTGTTGCTCGTAGAGATCGACTTGATAACCGCGGCGAGCCAGTGCGAACGCCGTGGTTGCGCCGCTTAGTCCGCCACCTATTATGGCAATGGGGCCCGACTTAGGCCTGGTTGGAGGGCGTTTCAACCAGGGCTGTTGCTCTACGTCTTCTCGCTTATCTACGCCATCCGCTACAAAATCGGCGCAGAGCATTTCACGTTTGCGACCGTAGCCGGGTATTTTACGAATCTCAAAGCCAGAGGCTTTGAGACCACGCCTTACGAGACCAGCACACGTGAAGGTGGCCAGCGTTGTTTTGGCGTGGCTCAAACGCCGGAGTTGAGCAAAGAGCTCTTCTCGCCACATCTCGGGATTCTTAGAGGGGGCGAAACCATCCAGAAACCAGCAGTCAATCTGGGCGTTGAGTTGACTCAACATTTCGGTGGCATCGCCGTAGAGCAGTGTCAGTTGGATCCGGCCCTGGTCTAGATTCAATCGGTGAAAGCCGCTCACCGGCTTGGGCCAGAGTTTTTGTAGCTGCTCGCAACCGCTCGCTAGCTCGGGGTCAGGCGCAAACAGCTGGTGCGCTTGTTTGAGATCTGCGGGAGTAAAGGGGTATTTCTCACAACTAATAAAGTGCAGTTGAGCGGTTTTCGGAGCCGCTTTGAGCCAGAGCTTGCGGGCGCAGAGAAAGTTAAGACCGGTACCGAAACCTGTTTCAGCGATCACAAAGGGACGCTGAGGGTCCTGATCTGCAAAGCGCTTTGGAAGGTTGTTGGCATTGATAAAAACATGCTCTGTCTCAGAGGTACCGCTCTGCTGGCTGAAATAGATATCGTCGAACGCGCTGGAGTGCGGTTGGCTCTCACTCCAGTCGATCTTTGCGGTGCTTAATTTGGCACTGTTCGTCTTAGGTTGCTGACTCACGCACTCTCACATTTTTTCTGGAGGACCGCCTGTTAGCTTGGATCTTGTGACAAGCAGTTGCGGCCACGGGTGTAGTAGATGAACCCCTCCTGTTGTACTCGTTGAGGATCATACAGATTGCGCCCATCGATGATAAGCGGTTGATTCATTGTCTGTTTAAGGCGTGGAAAGTCGGGTGAACCGTACTCAGGCCAGTCTGTCAGAAGCAACATGGCTACAGCTCCAGTACAAGCCTCATAAGCGTTGGTGGCCAACGCAATACCGGATACACCCGCATAGCGCTCAGACAGAGCCTGCATCGCTTCGGGGTCATGTACACAGATTTCGGCTCCCTGGGCTAATAGGGCATCGATCACCCGCAGCGCCGGCGCATTGTCTATATCAGCAACGCCCGCTTTAAACGCCGCTCCCCAGATCGCTACTTTGCGGCCGCGCAGATCGCAGTTGTAATGCTGCCAAAGGGTACGGAAGGGCCACTCTTTGTTCACTTCGTTCTGAGCCAGCACCGTATCGATAAGGACCGAACCCTGTCGGCCGGAGAGCAGCTCTGCCAGTCCCTTTAGGTACTGAGTAAACTGTAGTCCGCCGAAACCACAGCTCGGTTGCAGGTAGTGTGTACCGATACGTTTGTCGGTACTCATACCGCGACGAATAGCGTCCATATCCAGATTGAGCTGATCACAGAGGCCCGCCATCTCATTGATGTAGCCCAGGCGCAATGCCAGTAGGCCCGTGATCGCATACTTCACAAACTCAGCTTCGCGACAGCTCATCTGCTGGATAGTGCGTTGGCCAAGATGGAAGGGACGCAGGAGGGCTATCAGACGCGCCTGAGCCGTTGGATTGTCAGTTCCTATGAGCAGCGCTTCAGGGTTCACAAACTGCTGCATCGCCTGACCGGCTTGTAGCAAGTCTGGTAGGTAGACGACTTGTTGCAGCTCACTTTGTAGTAGCGCCTGCATGCGGTCACACATGCCGACCCCAAAGTTACTCTGATTGACGACGAGTAAGGGGCCTTGGGTGTTCTTTGCAATGCGTCCAACGAGTTCTAGTGCCGCATCGGACTCGTCAGGTGCCATGCTTAGCCAATGCACCTCTGCATTAATTGCCGCACCGGTATCGACAATCAGGCGTTCATGCAGTGTTGCGTTTTGCAGTGCGCCCAGTAGGCCGGGCTCTGACCGGAGTTGACTAGCAACAGGTTCAGACTCTCCCGATTCGATAAACACTGTATTACCGTAGCTTGCCAACTGCGCGCGTGCGATCCAAGCGCTCAGCTCATTACCCCAGACAGAGATCTTCATCTTAGTTCTCCTCCTGCAGCTGTTGAATTGCGGCTAGCAACCCATCAGTGGCTTGGTCATAGCTACCTGATACAGGCTGACGCAAGGCTTCAATCAAGTCGTTCGCAACCTTTTTACCGAGTTCGACTCCCCACTGGTCGAATGGGTTAATGCCCCAGATAACGGCCTGGACGTACACCTTGTGCTCATAGAGTGCGATGAGACTGCCCAGACTGGCGGGGTTGAGCGTCTCCATCAAGATAACACTGCTCGGTTGGTTACCTGCATAGCGCTGCCAAGGTGGGCGTTCTGAGTCGTCCTTGAGCGCGGCATCCCCAAGGGCAAGTACACGCGCTTGGGCGAGGCAGTTAGCAAGTGCTAATTGATGCTGCTCCAGCAGACCGGCTGCGCGCCCTTCATAGCGACGTGCAGGCACAATAAAATCGGACATTACTGGCTCAGTACCTTGGTGCAATAGCTGGTAGAAAGCATGCTGCGCATTGGGGCCTATCTCGCCCCATAGGATTGGGCAGGTGCGCTGATCACTGAGCTCACCGTCGTGCTTGACGCTCTTGCCGTTACTCTCCATCTCCAACTGCTCAAGATAGGCAGGCAGATGTGCTAAACGTCCGTCGTAGGGAAGGATCGCATGGGCATGTATGTCCTGGAAATTGATATTCCAGATGCCCATTAGCGCCAGTAATATCGGTAGGTTCTCTTCATAAGACGCCTGAGCGAAATGGCTATCCATCGCGTGAGCACCCGCTAATAGATCCCGGAATCCCTGCATGCCGATGGTAAGTGCGATGGGCAGACCTATACCTGACCAGAGCGAGTAGCGCCCACCTGTCCAGTCCCAAAACTTCAGAATGCTATCTTCAGCAATCCCCCAAGCTATGGCCTTTTCAGGTGATGCGGTGACACCAATAAAGTGCTGCTGGATCAGCAGCTCTCGATTTAGACCGCTACGCTCGACTAGCCAGTCTATCGCAGTCGCGGCGTTGGCCAGAGTGTCCAGGGTACCGAAGGATTTGGATGAGAGCACAAACAACGTCGTCTCTGGGTTGAGCTCAAGCAGCAAGTTGGAGAGTTGGCTACCATCCATTGATGAGACGAAGTGGATGTTGACCCCGTCTGCGGCTTGCGGCTTGAACTCGTGCAGCGCTTCACAGACCATCAGTGGGCCTAGGTCTGAACCGCCGACGCCGATATTAACCACTTCGCTGATAGCTCGCCCGCTATAGCCGCGCCACTGGCCAGCGTGGATTTTATCCACAAAGTCCGTCATGCGCTCGAGCGTCGCCTGCACGCCATCAACTAAGTTAGCCTTATCAACAATCAGCTCTGTTCCGGCTGGCATACGCAGCGCCGAGTGCAGGGCGGGGCGATTCTCCGTCGGGTTGACAATCTCGCCACGTAGTAGGGATTTGATAGCCTTATCGAGCTGACGCTCGTTAGCCAGCTCGAGCAGCTCTGCGAACACCTGTTCATCGATGCGCTGACGACTCAGATCGAGCAGCAAGTGGGCGGCGTTGAAAGAGAGCTTTTCGAAGCGCTGCTCGCTTTGCAGTAGGTCGCGCAGGTGAACCCCGCGCAAACGTTCGGCTGATGCCTGAAGTTTATTCCATGCGTGGCTCATAAGCGGGCTCTATAGATTTCTATATTTGAGAAATTCGCGCAGTGCGTCGCTGGTTTCAGGGTGTTTCAGGCCAAAGGCTAGGTTGGCCTGCAGCAGACCCGCTTTGTTGCCACAGTCATGCACCGTGCCACACATCGAGTAAGCTTCCATAGGTTGCTCGGCGAGTAGCGCTAGCATTGCATCGGTCAGCTGAATCTCACCACCGGCGCCCGGCTCCGTCGTTTTAAGCAGCTGCATCACACGGTTGGGAAGTATGTAACGCCCGACAATGGCTTGATTAGAGGGGGCCTCATCGCGCTTCGGTTTCTCAACCATGCCTCGAATCGGTGCACCGATGCCCGCTTTTAGTTCAATACCGCCACAATCGACGATACCGTAGCGATCGACATGCTCCTGCGGAACGCCTTCGACCATAATCTGGCCGGCGCCGTTCTTCTGGTAACGCTTCACCATCTCTGAGAAGTCGCACGTCTTTCCTTCATCATCGATCACCATATCGGGCAGCATGACGGCGAAGTCTTCGCCACCGACGACGTGGGCCGCACAGAGTACAGCGTGCCCCAGACCTTTAGCGCTCGGCTGGCGCACCGAGATAACCTCGATCCCTTTCGGCAGTGTGTTCTCGACAGCATCGAGCAGCGCCTGTTTGTTCTTCAGAGCGAGCATTTGCTCGAGCTCGTAGTTGGCGTCAAAGTGATTCTCGATCGCCTCTTTACCTGAACGCGTCACCAGTACAATTTGACGGAAGCCTGCACGCATCGCCTCTTCAACAACGTGCTGAATGACTGGCTTATCAACAACGGGCAGCATCTCTTTTGGAATCGCTTTGGAGGCGGGTAGTACGCGTGTACCTAGGCCGGCAACGGGGATAATCACTTTGGATAGCATTGTTTTTCCTTAGACCCAGGCGATTTGAATACCGCCTTGCGGGGATCAGTTTAAGTCCATTCTGTAACTCTACGACAGAACTGTGTCTATTTCATGAAGCAGGATGCGTGCCAGATCAGTGTTCAGTCTTTGGTTGAAGTCTACTGACCTGGCTCCGCGGTTTCGGCTGAGGTTTGCGGTGCGGTACGTTCGCGCGCAGCTTTTTGCAGCTCTGAATTAGCGGTACTCTCGACCGTCTGAATGCGTAGATGCAGAGCGGTTTTAGCCAGCATATGTGCGGCAATCGGCGCTGTAATGAAGAGAAACAGCGTGATCAGTAGCTGCTGTACGCTCAGGTCTCCCGTGACATAGCTGGTAAATATCAGTGATGCGATCAGTAGAGACCCCATTCCGAGTGTCGTCGCTTTAGTTGGCGCATGCAGGCGGGTGAAAAAATCGGGAAGCTTAACCAAGCCAATGGAACCGATCAGCACCAGCGCGGCACCGAATATGATCAGCGCCGATAGCAGCAGCTCAAGCAGAGTGGGGAGTTGTGCACTCATTCGATAATGTCTCCTCGTACCATGTACTTACAAAGAGCAGCGGTGCTGACAAAACCGAGCATCGCAATCAGCAGTGCAGCCTCAAAGTGGATGGTTGAAGCCTCAGCGATACCGTAAACAATGATCAATGCGATCGAGTTGATATAGAGGGTGTCCAAGCTCAGCACACGGTCCGGAATACTGGGTCCACGCGCCAAGCCAATAACGTTAAGCAGAAGCGCCACAGAGATTAGCGCAAATGCGATGTAGAGGGCAGTCATCAGCATTGGAAGATCTCCTTTAGCGGGCGCTCGTAGCGCTGTTTAATTTCGGCAATGAGCTCAGCTTCATCATCGACATCTAGCGCATGGACATAGAGCCATTCACGATCCTCACTAACATCTGCGCTCAGTGTGCCGGGTGTCAGTGAGATGGTTGAAGCGAGAATAGTGATCGGTAGCTCATCGCGCATATCCAAAGGCACCGCAATGAAGCTCGGTGAGAGGTCTCGGTTGCGTCCAAGAATCAGCGCGGCGACGCGCAGGTTAGCCACCATGATGTCCCACAACAGAATTAAAAAGTAACTGACAATTTTCAGCGGCCTGTGGGCCTTTGGCTGGGGGCTCTGAACGGGTACACAAAAGCGCGGAATCGCTATGGCGAATATCAGCGCCAATAGAATATGACCTGCCGCGATACTGTTATTGAGAAGTAGCCAAGCAACAAACAGCACCAGGCTTTGAAGCGGCATTGGGATCCAGTGTTTTACCATTATTGGCCACCTCCATTCAGCAGGATCTGCGGTGTCTGTGCCAGTTGATCCAGTTGCGCAGCGGTGGCTGCAGTGAAGTCGACAATCGGACCGGCAAACAGCGACATCAGCGGAGCCGCCAACAGCAGTAACCAGATGGCCGCCAACTTAGTGCTGCTGCCGGCAACCTCATCTGTGTTCTTACCCTTGGTGCGCCAGAATATCGTTGAACCGGCACGGGAGAAGGCGATCAGCGCGAACAGTGTTGCGATAAGCAGCGTACTCCAGGTCCAGCCCATCTGTGTGATGCTCTCAGCTGACTGCATCACCATCAGTTTGCCGATAAAGCCTGAGAAGGGGGGCATACCAATCAGGGCAAGCGCCGTGATGAAGAAGGTGATACCGATCGCAACTGGCTGAGCAACAGGACGAGAGCGCACGATCATATCGAGCGCTCCACCGCGCTGCTCTGAGATCAGTTCTGCAACTAAGAATAGTGCAGCGCCTGCAAGCGTTGAGTGAGCTGCGTAGTAGAGACCAGCACTGATCGATGCAGGTGTGTTGATAGCTAAAGCTGATAGCAAAGTACCGACAGAGACGATGACGAGGTGACCCGCCAAACGCTTGAGGCTTGGGCTCGATAGTACACCAATAGCACCAATCGCGATGGTCAGTACCGCTGTTCCCCAGAGCCAAGGCTGGATAATATCTGAGATCTCGCCGGCATAATCTCCGAAAATCATGCCATGCACGCGCAGCAAGCAGTAAACGCCCACTTTGGTCAGAATGGCGAACAGAGCCACAATCGGACCCGCCGCAGTTGCGTAGGTGCGAGGTAGCCAGAACTGCAGCGGTAGCATTGCAGCTTTTAGGCCGAAGACCACAAGCAGTAGCAAACCACCCACTTTCGCTAGCTGCAGCTCAGCACCGCTCAGCTCACGCACACGCAGCGCCATATCGGCCATATTGAGTGAGCCGATGGCACCGTACAGCACTCCTAGGGCGAACAAGAAGATCGCAGAGCCCACCAAATTCAATAGCACGTAATGCACAGCAGCGCGCGTCTTGTGTTTACCACCACCGTGCATCAGCAGTGAATAGGAGGCGATCAGCAGGATCTCGAAGAAGACAAACAGGTTGAATATATCGCCGGTCAGAAAGGCGCCGTTGATACCTAGGGCCTGAAACATCATCAGTGGATAGAAGTATCGCCCCGCCTCGTCCTGACCGGAGCTAGCGTAGAGCAGGCCGGCAAAAAGCAGCAGTGAGGTGAGCAGTAACATGAGCGACGATAGGCGGTCGGCAACTAGCACAATGCCGTAGGGCGGCTGCCAGTCACCAAGTGCGTAGACGGCTATTTCGCCCGAAGTGCTCTGATTTATCAGCGCGAGGGCAACAAGTAAGTTTAGCCCGGCCGCTACCAGAGCGAACAGTCGTTGGCGTGTTAGGGTGGTACGGATCGGCGGCAGAAGCAGCAGAATGCCGGTCAGCATTGGGATTAGAACTGGAAGGATCGGCAGGTGGTTCATTACCGCTGCTCCCCGTTCTGATCATCACGTTTCTCAGTGCCATCCACGTGGTCATTACCCAGGTCGGCACGCGCGCGCATCGAAAGAATAACGGCGAAAGCGGTCATGGCAAAACCGATCACGATGGCGGTCAGCACCAGTGCTTGAGGCAGTGGATCCGGAATAGGTAGGTCCTGATTCAGTACCGCAGCACCATCAACGACTAATCTGCCCGATGAGAAGATAAACAGGTTACAGGCGTAAGCCAGCAGAGTCAGGCCAAGTACGACCGGGAAGGTTCTGCCACGCAGCGTTAAAAAGGTGCCGGTAGCGGTGAGAATTCCAATGGCCAAAGCGACTAACATCTCCATTAAAAATTCTCCCCTTCCGTTGAGCGCTCTGTAGTGCTGAGTTTGCCGAGGTTCGAGAGAATCAACAGCGTCGCACCCACAACGGTGAGGTAGACACCTAAATCAAACATCATCGCACTAGCGACCTCAAATTTGCCGACTATTGGCCAGTAGACGTAATCGAACCAGGAGGTCAGGAACGGACGTCCAAAGAGCCATGACCCGAGGCCGGTTGCGACAGCGATCAGCAAGCCAAAACCAATCAGATACTGGTAATCCAGGCGCAGTCTGCCTTTCATAAACAGCACGCCGTTAGCAATGTACTGTTGGATCAGAGCGATAGCGGTAATCAGCCCGGCAATAAAACCACCGCCCGGTAGATTATGGCCGCGTAGGAAAATGTAAGCAGATACCAGTAGGGCAAGTGGCAAGAGAGCTTGCGACACCATCGCTAGCATCACTGGGTGACTGTCTGTTGTCCAGGCGCGCCCCCCCGAGTCGGTCGTTGGCATGTACAATTTCATGCGGCGAACGAGTTTGTAGATACCCAAGCCTGCGATACCGAGTACGGTAATTTCACCCAAAGTATCGAAGCCCCTGAAGTCGACCAGGATTACGTTAACGATATTGGTACCCCCACCACCTGTTTTGGAGTTGGCAGTAAAGTAGGTGGATATGGTTTCGAGGTCGCGGGTCATCATGGCATAGGCCAGTGTCGCCATAACTCCCCCAATACCCACTGCTACACCGAGGTCGCGGAAAACCACACCGGGGCTCGACTCTTTAGGTGTCTGCTGTGGTAGAAAGAAGAGCGCCAACATCAGTAGGATGATGGTGACAACTTCAACTGAGAGCTGCGTCAGCGCTAGATCAGGCGCAGAGAAGCGCGCAAACATTAGCGATACAATTAAGCCCACTACTGAAACGGCAATCAGTGCAATGACGCGCTTGCGGTGCCATACCAGTGCCATGATGGATGCCAAAGATAGAATGGTAATCGCACCGAAGCCGATGAGGTCCGGCGGCAACTGCGGGCGTTTACCTGCAGTTTCAGCAATCTCCATCAGAGGCAGCGCGGTTACGGCTAGCGTAAATACAAACAGCGTGAGCACGTAGTTCTGCAGCTTGTTAGTCTCGATCCGCGTGTAGAGTTTGCCTGCCGCCTCAACACAGATCTGCACCAATCGCTCGAACTCAAGCTTGGCATCACGATCAACAAATTGAGCTTGAAATGCGAATAGCCGGCGGCGGATATTGTAGATAATAAGCCCAACGATCAGTGCGGTAATACTCATCACCAGCGGTATATTGAAACCGTGCCAGAGTGACAGGCTGTACTCTGGCAGGGGTCCCTGCAATACAGCACTTGAAGCACTGTTCAGAAGATCGCCGACGATAAAGGCTGGTGCAATACCGACCAGAATACAGACCGCTACGAGAATCTCGACCGGGACCTTCATGTAGCGCGGCGGTTCGTGCGGTGTGCGCGGCAGATGAGTGGGTTCGCCACCAAAGAATACGTCGTGAATAAAGCGGGCAGAGTAGGCTACCGAGAAGGTTGCGCCCACGGTTGCAAGCACCGGCAGCACCCAAGAGAGGGCGCCCAATGCGCTCTGTTGAACGGTCTCGTTGAAGAACATCTCTTTTGACAGGAAACCGTTGAGAAGCGGTACCCCTGCCATCGCGAGGGCTGCAACGATCGCTAGAGTCGCTGTGTGCGGCATGTACCTCCACAACCCGCTCAGTTTGCGCATATCGCGGGAACCGGTCTCGTGATCAACGATACCGGCGGCCATAAACAGAGACGCCTTAAAAGTTGCGTGGTTAATAATGTGGAACACCGCAGCAACCGCTGCGAGGTCGGAGTTGAGGCCGAACAGCAACATAATTAGGCCAAGATGGCTTATGGTCGAGAAGGCCAGTAGCCCCTTTAAGTCATGCTTGAACAGCGCGATATATGCGCCGACTAGTAGCGTCGCCATCCCGGTAAAGGTCACAAGGAAAAACCAGAGTTCTGTACCCGATAGTGCTGGGTAGAGACGTCCAACGAGGAAGATGCCCGCTTTTACCATGGTCGCTGAGTGCAGGTAGGCCGAGACCGGTGTTGGTGCAGCCATCGCATGGGGCAGCCAGAAGTGGAATGGGAACTGTGCAGACTTAGTAAACGCGCCAATAAGAATCAGCACCAGAATGAAAGGGTAGCGCGCTGATTCACGGATTTCATCGCCGCGTGCGAGGATCTCGGTCAGGTTATAGGTACCGAGCGTATCGCCCAGTAGAAGTATGCCGGCCAGCAGAGCCAAGCCGCCCATACCCGTTACGGTTAACGCCATGCGCGCACCTTTGCGCGCATCAGATTTGTCAGACCAGAAGCTGATCAGTAGGAAAGAGCTGATACTTGTCAGTTCCCAGAAAGCCCAGAGTTGCAGCAGGTTTTCAGACAGCACGATACCGAGCATCGCTGTCATAAAGAGAATCAGGTAGGAGTAGAAACGCCCCATATTGTCGTTGGCCGACAGATAGTAGCGGGCATAGAGAATGATGAGCAGGCCGATACCGAGAATCAACAGAGTGAAGAGCAAGGCATAGCTATCGAGTCGGAAAGCGATCTCAAGCCCGAGTTGCTCGACCCAGGTGTAGCTCTCCACAAGGGTCGTGCCGCTGAATACCGTCGGCGCATTTATTAGCACAAGAATCAGCGAAACAGCCGGTAATACAGCGGTAGCCGAGGCGCAAGCGGTTCTCGACCAGTTTCGCGTAAGTAAGGGCACTAGTGTGCCCAAAAAAGTCAGAAGCGGAATCCAGTACAAGCGTAGGCACCCTTACTACTTAGCTGCTTTTTAGTCAGCTGAATTTGTTGAGCAGCATTTAGCTAACTGCTTTTTGGCTACAGATCACTAATGCGGTGTCAGTTGTCACTGCTAGATTACAGTCTATATAGCACTTAGTTGTTAATTTATAACACACTCTTTATGAGTAATTGAACACCACTCTCGTCTAGGTATTTTTCAGAAATGAGAAGCCTTTAGATCGGCCAGAGTGTTTGATCCTTGAGAAGAGACTCTTTGCGTTGCAGCCAAAGCTGGCGATAGGTGGTTCCTGATTCAGGGTGAACCCCTTCGGGGCAGAGTTCTGCCATCGGCCAGAGCACGTGAGCGTGCTCTGTGAGGTCGGCTCTGGGTAGGTGATAGTCTGCAGTGCTGATCACCTGTTGATCGAAGCAGAGAAGATCGATATCGAGTGCGCAGCCGCTCGCTTCATTATCGCGCTGACGCCCGTTTTGATCCTCGATCTGATGCAGCAAGGTGCGTACTGCTTCGATTGATAGCTGAGTTTGTGCGCTCACAACTAGGTTCAGATAGTTGGCCCCACCTCGAAGGGCGTGGCTTTCAAACCAGGGTGATTCGCTAACCGACTCGAAACTTTGATGCAGTGCATCCAGGGCGTTCTGAAGCCGCGTTCGGGGGTCAAAATTGCTACCAAGCCCGAGCAGTATTTGGGCCATCAGCTAAATTCACCACGCACAATCGAAACACCAACGGAGTTCGCTTCCGGAACGGCGTTAGGTTTATGAATCGTCAGTTTGATACCCGAGATGCCAAACTCGGACTTAAGATGAGCCCAGAGCTGTTCAGCTAGAGTCTCAAGTAACTCCGCTTGCGCCTGTTGGCAGAAGCTAATGATTGAGTCGCTGATCGCTGCGTAGTTCAGAGACGCATTTAGGTCGTTATTCTCTGCCGCGGGGCGGATGTCGCAGGCCATCTCCAAATCGATCAAGAGAGGTTGGGGTTCAACCCGCTCACGTGCATAGATACCGATGATGCAATCGAAGCAGAGTTGGTTAATAAAGATCTTATCCACGCTGTGCGCCCCCCTCAGGCTGCTCGCTGCCGAGAGGGTGTAGCGTATCCATCGGCCAGCGGGGGCGCGTCTGAATTGCTAGACCGGTTGATTCTCCAGCCATCAGGCGTTGGCAGCCGGCGTAGGCGATCATCGCACCGTTGTCGGTACAAAAAGCCGGACGAGCGTAGAATAGCCCGGAGCGCTCTTTACGGACAATCTCATCAAGCTTCTCTCGCAGCTTACGGTTGGCACTGACACCTCCAGCAATAACGAGCTGTTTGAAGCCGGTGTGTTGTAGTGCGCGTTTACATTTGATGGCAAGCGTATCGACTACAGCGTCCTCAAATGCGGCTGCAATATTACTCAGTGTCTGTGGATCGAGCTTGCCCTCATCATCTTTAGCAGCTTCAACTGTGTTGAGTGTGAAAGTCTTTAGGCCGGAGAAGCTAAAGTCTAGGCCGGGTCGGTCGGTCATGGGGCGTGGGAATTTGTAGGCGGAGCTATCTCCGGTCTGCGCTGCTTTGGCAATGAGCGGCCCGCCAGGGTAGTCCATGCCCATCATCTTCGCGGCCTTATCGAAGGCTTCGCCCGCGGCATCGTCGAGTGATTCACCTAGAAGTTCATATTCACCAATGCCATCGACACGCACTAGCTGTGTGTGACCGCCCGAGACCAGCAGGGCAACAAATGGGAATGATGGCGGTGACTCCTCCAGCATGGGGGCGAGAAGGTGGCCCTCCATATGGTGTACCCCGATAGCTGGAATGCCTAACGCAAGCGCTAGGGCACGTCCGGTTGAGGCGCCAACCATTAGAGCGCCGATTAGTCCGGGTCCAGAGGTGTACGCCACCGCATCCAGATCGCTCAGTTGAAGGTCTGCTTGTTGGCAGACTTCGCGTATCAGCGGAATCAGTTTGCGCACGTGATCACGGGACGCTAGTTCGGGTACGACGCCGCCATATTCTGCATGCATCTTTACTTGGCTATATAAGGCATCACCGAGCAGCCCTTTTTCGCTGTCATAAAGTGCGACGCCGGTCTCATCGCAGGAGGTCTCGATACCGAGTACAAGCATAGTGTGCAACGCTCTCAAGTCAGGTGGGTTATGGTTGGCTATTATCGAATAATTGGCGCGGCGGTTAAACCGTTAAAAAGCGGTTGGGTGGGCTTTACAGGTTAGCGGAGCATCTATATCATATGGCGCCCTTGGAGTTTTTGCTCCCAAGGTTTATTAAGTCAACTAATCAAGGTAATAGAAACAATGCCTGCCGTTAAAGTAAAAGATAACGAGCCATTTGACGTTGCACTGCGTCGCTTCAAACGTTCTTGCGAAAAAGCCGGTATCCTGGCTGAAGTACGTAAGCGTGAAGCATACGAAAAGCCAACCACTGCTCGTAAGCGTGCTGCAGCTGCTGCTGTAAAGCGTCACGCTAAGAAGCTGCAGCGTGAAAACGCTCGCCGTGTACGTCTCTACTAAGTATTAACGCAGAGACGCGTACAGAGTTCCTTGCAGTCGAACTCGCACACGTGTCCAACGATTAGGTCATCTCAGATGTCGGCAATTAAAGACCAGATAACTGAACAGATGAAAGATGCGATGCGCGCCAAGGATAAAGCGCGCCTCGGCACTATCCGTTTGATGCTCGCTGAGCTCAAACGTATCGAAGTGGATGAGCGCATTGAGTTGGATGATGCACGTGTACTTGCAGTGCTTGATAAGATGATTAAGCAACGTAAGGATTCGATTGCCCAGTACCTGGCGGCTGAGCGCCCGGAACTGGCTGATAAGGAGCAGCAAGAGACGGAGGTGATTAAAACTTTCTTGCCGCAGCCTCTCAGTGATGATGAAGTAAATCAGATTATAGATGCAGCGATTGCCGAAACTGGCGCGACTGGAATGCAGGCGATGGGTCAAGTAATGGCGATCATCAAACCGCAGCTTCAGGGCCGTGCAGACATGGGCAACGTCTCCAAACAGGTCAAAGCGAAGCTCTGATAGCGTCTTCGCTGACACAGAACAGCGAAGTAGCAGATGGCGATACCACAGCACTTTATTGACGACCTGTTAGCGCGCGTTAACATTATTGATGTAATCGACGCTCGTATCAAACTTAAGAAGACCGGTAAGAACTACTCGGCTCTTTGCCCTTTTCACAAAGAGAAATCCCCCTCGTTTTCGGTCAACCCCGATAAGCAGTTTTACTACTGTTTTGGCTGTGGTGCCGGCGGTAACGCTCTTGGTTTTGTGATGGATTTCGAGCACTGCAGCTTTCCCGAAGCGGTTGAAGAGCTAGCAAAAGGCTTGGGTCTTGAGGTGCCGCGTGAGCATGATCGTGGGCGCGATATCGAGCGCGAGAAGCGCGTTAAGCAGCAGTACGATGTGCTCGAACAGGCGAGTGCTTTCTTTCAGGCGCAGTTACGCCAGCACCCTGAAAAGCAGAAAGCGGTTGTTTATCTGAAAGGGCGAGGATTGTCCGGTGGCATCGCTAAACGCTTTGGTCTTGGTTTTGCACCGCCCGGGTGGGATAACTTGCTGAGTGCTATCTCTTCCGAGCGCAGTGATGCCGAAGCTCTGTTGTTGAAGTCTGGGCTGCTGATCGAGAATGAAGATCGCGGCCGCAAATATGACCGTTTCCGCGATCGAATCATGTTTCCTATCCGTGATGTACGTGGACGAACCATCGCTTTTGGTGGGCGCGTTCTCACCGATGAGAAACCCAAGTACTTAAACTCGCCAGAGACAGAAACTTTCCATAAGGGCAGGGAACTCTACGGTCTTTGGGAGGCGCGCCAAAGCAAAGGGAGCCTCACGCGGTTGATGGTGGTTGAGGGCTATATGGACGTGGTGAGCCTGGCGCAACACGGACTGGATTGGTCGGTTGCAACGCTCGGTACCGCCTGTACTGAATCCCACCTCGAGCGCATTTTTAAAGTTGTCCCGGAAGTGATCTTCTGTTTTGACGGTGACTTAGCCGGTCGGAAAGCGGCGAAGCGCGCGCTTGATAACGCCATGCCAGTGATGCGTGATGGTCTGATGGCGCGTTTTCTATTCCTGCCAGAGGGCGAGGACCCGGATACACTGATTCGAGCTGAGGGGCTTGAAGCGTTCAACGAGCGTGTCAACGAGGCGTTGCCTTTCAGCGAGTACTTCTTCAAAGCGCTTTCAGAGGGATTAGATCTGGTGAGCATGGATGCGAAAGCACAGTTCTGTACTCAGGCGCTACCTCTTCTGCAATCTATGCAGCCGTCAGTGTTGCAGCAGATGATGCTCGATCGCATCTCTGATATGACCGGATTAACGATGGAACAGATTAACTCGGTGGTTGCCCTGCAGTCCAAGGTAGCTCCTCAGTTGAGTCAGGCCCCGCGTCCTAAACCTAGGGGAGAGGTGCAGGCTGATCAGTACTCTAGAGTACCGATGCCGGATAACTATTCTGCGGCGGGCTATGAGTCTGCTGACTATCCGGCCGACTATGCAGAGACTAATAATTTTTCGGATTTCTCTGATCGCTCGCGCTCAGAGGCCCCTTTTTCAGGCGGTGCACCGAAGCGACGCTCAGAGCGCCCGGCAAATCAGAGCGGTGCGCGTATCGATCTTATCGCCAGTGCGATCTCGATTGTATTACATCGCCCTGGGTTGGCACGTTTGACCTTCAAAGCTGAGGAGTTGGAAGGCGTTCAGGGCCCAAATATTGAGCTGCTGAGCGATCTCTTGGAGTATTTTCAAGAGGATAAGGAGCGTAGCTTTGGCACACTGATGTTTGATTGGGAGCAGGATGCAACCAAAGCACCTGGCCTGTTGGTTCTTAATGAGATATCGCACTTGGATCCGCTACTTGAGAGCGTGGATGCCGAGAAACTGCTCAGTGATGCGATGTCGCGCCTTATGGAGCGCAAACTCAAATCTGAGCTGGAACAACTTAAAACCTGGTCGCGCGAAAGGCCGCTTACAGATGCCGAGAAACAGAGGCTTCAAACCCTTCTGCTGTCGGCAAACAAGAAGTAGGTAAATTTGTGCGAGACTGGGGATTATGAACTACATTTAGTAGCGAGTTTATGACGTCAAGTGCAGTTGTTCGCTCTAGAAAATCCGAGTGAGAAGCGATCGCACTGAAGTTGGCGCACAAATGTCACTTTTGTTATAATTGAGCGCTTGATTTTTTGAACATCCACCGTGGATTTTCATAGGAAACGTATGGCAGATAATACCGAAACGCAGCAGTCACGTCTTAAAGAGCTTATCGCTCGTGGTAAAGAGCAGGGCTACCTCACTTACGCCGAGGTAAATGACCATCTGCCAGAAGATATCGCAGACCCAGATCAGGTCGAAGATATCATCCGCATGATCAATGACATGGGTATCTCCGTGTCTGAAGTTGCCCCAGACGCAGAAACTCTTCTGATGACCGATGGTGATACCACCAACGACTCGGATGAAGAGGCTGTTGCCGCGCTTGCCGCAGTTGAGTCCGATGCGGGCCGAACCACGGACCCTGTGCGCATGTACATGCGTGAGATGGGTACTGTTGAGCTGCTGACTCGTGAAGGCGAGATCGAGATCGCTAAGCGTATCGAAGATGGTATCCGCGGCGTGATGATGGCGCTGGCCCAGTTCCCGGGTAGCGTGGACGAGATTCTTGAAGCCTATAATCGCGCAGTGCAGGAAGAGGGTCGCCTCAGCGACATCTTCTCAGGCTACATCGATCCGGATTCAGAGATCGCTCGGGCGGCTCCTGCCGTTGAAACTGAGGCGGCTGAATCAGACGATGACGACGATGATGAGGATGATAGTGACGACTCATCGGATGATGAGAAAGAGCGTGGTCCTGACCCCGAAGAGGCGAAGCTTCGCTTTGGTGCTCTACAGGAGGCCTACGATGCACTGCAGGCTGCGGAGAGCAAGAAAGGTCGCGATTCTGCTGAGTTCGGTGAAGCGCTGGAAGCGCTGATGCTGGCGTTCTCGCCCATCAAGCTGTCACCTCGCTACTACGACGGATTAGTTAGCCGCGTGCGCAGCTTCATCGAACGTGTTCGTACACAAGAGCGCACTATCATGCGTCTGTGTACTCAGCGTGGTCGTATGCCGCGTCAGGACTTTATTAAAGGGTTCCCCGGCAACGAGACCAACGAAAATTGGTTTGATGAGGTGGTTGCCAGCGGTAAGCCCTACTCGTCTGCAATTGAAGCGCAGCTGTTCGACCTCAAGCGCGCACAGCGTCGTTTGATTCAGGTTGAGCAAGAGGTGGGGCTGAACCTGCCAGAAATCAAAGAGGTGAACCGCCAGTTGTCGATTGGCGAAGCGCGTTCACGTCGCGCCAAGAAAGAGATGGTAGAGGCGAACCTGCGTCTGGTTATCTCTATCGCGAAGAAGTACACCAACCGCGGTCTGCAGTTCCTCGATCTGATTCAGGAAGGTAACATCGGTTTGATGAAGGCGGTCGATAAGTTTGAGTACCGTCGTGGTTACAAGTTCTCGACCTATGCCACCTGGTGGATTCGTCAGGCGATCACGCGTTCGATTGCTGACCAGGCGCGCACCATTCGTATTCCGGTGCACATGATCGAGACAATCAACAAGCTTAACCGTATCTCACGTCAAATGCTCCAGGAGATGGGCCGCGAAGCTACACCTGAAGAGCTGGCTGAACGTATGGAGATGCCTGAGGATAAGATCCGTAAGGTTCTGAAGATCGCTAAAGAGCCGATCTCTATGGAGACGCCAATCGGTGATGATGAAGATTCGAGCCTAGGCGACTTTATCGAGGATGTGACGCTGGAGTCTCCAGTGGAGTCGGCAACCGGTGAAGGCCTGCGTGAATCGACACGTGCGGTGCTAGCGGGTCTGACTGCGCGGGAAGCTAAAGTGCTGCGTATGCGTTTTGGTATCGACATGAACACTGACCACACTCTTGAAGAGGTGGGTAAGCAGTTCGATGTTACCCGAGAGCGTATCCGTCAGATCGAAGCTAAAGCGCTACGTAAACTGCGTCATCCGAGTCGCTCAGATCATCTGCGCAGCTTCATCGACGAGTAAAAAATCCTAGATTTTTCATCTTGTTACGCCCGTCATACATGGGTATGATGGGCACCGTTTTTGCGGGCCCATAGCTCAGTTGGTTAGAGCGCTCGACTCATAATCGATCGGTCGCAGGTTCAAGTCCTGCTGGGCCCACCATTTATATCAAGGACTTATTGGTTTCGACCGGTAGGTCCTTTTTTGTTGGAGCGATGCGGCGCGTAGAGCTATTTCGCGACAAATTTTGGCGCTAAAGGTCGCTCAATACGCTTTCCGTACAGCACTCCTACAGAGGCTCGAGTGTCTTGTCAGTTGCAATTCTATAAACAGCTAAGCAGGCCAGAGGTCATGAGATGAACAAAGACACCGATCTTCGCGCTCACGAGCAATCGATCGAGGTGGGCCTGAGTGTCAGCTTGCCCTCGACCCTATCTGATCCCGGTCGGTTTTTCGAGTTCAAAGATCGCTTCGTTTAAACTTTCGATGCGCTGTTCTAAAACACTTTGGGCGTCATACAGTCCCCGGTTGTAGAAGTAGCCGCCAATCTCCTCAGAGAAAAAGTCGAGTAGGAATTGAGCGTCATCTAGCGCGTCTTAAAAACCACTGGGATCCTGTTACCGATGGAGTGAATCACGCCAGGCCAAGACAGCCTCTTTGGTGGCGTCACTCGGTAGGGCGTTATAGGCGAGTGATATTTGGCCCACTGTTATCGCATTGCCCTCTATTCTGAGTTCGATCGTTGCCCGTTCGGGCTCGAGCATTCTGTAGATGTAACTTTCTCGTGCCAAAATCTTTGGCTGATATACGGTGATACAGTGATGCATCAGCCGACCCTCAGCCTGCAGGTCTTCCAAGGAGGTGATGGGGTGTATCTTGTCGGTTCCGGGAACAGGGGGAGGAGGGAAGAGCGTCTGACCGCTCACCACCTGAGCTTGGCGTTGATTCAAGCGGTCTGTCCAGCGGTCATGTAGGCGTCTGACAGCAGCGAAATCTCTGCTTCGCTTGAGGGCAACCTGTGCATCTTTGATTCCCAACACTTCGGCAACTTTTAGCGCATCTCTCCAGAATCTTCCCTGTTGTCTCAGTTGGTCTTGGAAACTCGCGCTATCAGATTGGGTTTGAACGCAGTAAGCCTTAAACGCGCGTGTTGATTGAATCTCAAGATGTTCCAGTGCCGCGCCTACCCAGTGGATCGGTATGTGTTCACCCTGTGCCCAGGGGCTGCGGTGCATCTCTGCCCGCAAGCCATTGATCAGCGTGTTGAACTCATCGAGGTTATAGCTGGTTAGCTCTAGCCGAGTAAGCCATCTGATGGCGGATCGGTAACCGACGCCACAGACTGCGCTGAGAATATGTGTGCGCGATGATTTCAGCAGCTGGCGGACATGCCGGTCTGGCCAGCCCACCAACTGCTGGCGGCCGATCAAAAGCCATAAAAGGGTAGGGGCCGTATGCTGAAGTTGTGCTGCGTACTGGTCCGTTTCAACCCAGCGCAATACAGCGGCCTGTGCATATCGTGTTTGTACCGCTATCGCGCTGCATCCTCCATCTGTTTGCGTACTTGCACAGCTTGGCTGCTCATATCGATCTCGACATCCTCCCAGCGCACCTGCTGATCTTTGGCAATATCATTCACCAGTTTAACGCGATGCGCCAAACCGATCGGTAAACCGCCAATAGCGAGCGACCGTGTAGCCGGCATCAGCTTGCCGTAGACAGTGAAACCACCTTCGCCATCAAGCATCTCGCCCGCTCTGAGGTCGCGTTTAGCCGTAGCAACAACGTCAGCATTGAATGATTGGGTTGAGCCAGTTGGTTTGCCGAGCAGTGCTGCCGAGAGTATTGAAGTATTGAGTTCAAGTCCGATCAGGTGGAAGGGTTTGTACATCGCTGAGAAGCGACCGGTAGAGTCGGTGTTCATACCGTACTGTTTAAAACAGGCCGCGGCATAATCGTTAGGCGCTTCGATAACCACGTAGACGCCCCAGCGCAGATCACGGTAGACCGGGCGGCTATCGCGCTCGATTGAAGTGACCACTTCGACCATGCCTGAGTCATCTAATTGTCCACCGACCGATTTCGGTCGCAGTACATGAGCGAGATCATCCATACCGGCAGGTGGAAATGAGAGACCATCTTCGGGCGCTTTGAGGCCGGTGCCGTTGGATATGGCAGCCATCTCAAGTGCAGACTTGGTGCCGTCGAGGAATGAGTTGAACATCTGTGAGTTCATACCGGCTTCGGCTGCCTGCTCAGGCGTGAGTCCGTAGTGATCCCAGATCGTGTCTGGGGTCGAGTAGTGGTACTCGGGCAGGTATTTGGTGCCCTTGCCTGCAGCAACGACCTTGAAGCCGTTTGAGCGTGCCCATTCAACCATCTCGATGGTGAGTGCAGGTTGGTCACCGTACGCCATCGAGTAGACAATGCCGGCTTCGCGAGCCTCTTGAGCAAGTATGCCGCCCGCTAGCACGTCGGCTTCAACGTTCACCATAACGATGTGTGTCTTGCTAGCGATGGCCATCTTAGCGTGCGCGATACCGGCGATTGGGTTGCCCGTCGCTTCAACCAGAACTTCAACGCCACCTGCTTCGATCATAGCTTGGGTACTAGGGTAGAACTTGGTCTGTGCGATCAGCTCTTCGCTCCAGCCGACATTACGACAAGCCGCTTTTGCACGCTCAGGATCTAGATCAGCAATGCCGTGTACACACAATCCCTCGGATGTTGGAACTTGGCTCAGAAACATCGAACCAAACTTGCCAGCGCCAATAAGTCCCACGCGAACCGGGTCATTACGGCGTTTTACTAGATCATCATACATGTACATTTATCTTTTTCCTTAGGCTGTTTCCGTCAGCATCTCTGTTAGGCAGTTATCATCCAACGCTTCAATTGGCGTGAAATCACGGTGTGCGATCCACTCTTTGCGGTTGAACGCGCGAATATGGTTATCGACATGACAGAGTGACAGGTAAACGATAATACGACCTAGAGGTGAGATATTTGGTGGGCTGGCGTGTACTAGCAGCGAAGAGAAGAGCAGCACGCTGCCCGCCGGGCCCGTAGGCGCAACACATCCGCCCTCATCGGCTAGTTTGCTAACGGTATCGCGGTCCAGCGTCCAAAGCGGGTAGCTGGTGGTTTTAAGATCGTGGCCCGCGTCGACAACGCCTTTCTTGTGGCTACCCGGAATAAATAACAGCGGTCCGTTAGCAGCAGTAACGTCGTCAAGGAACACGCTGATATTCATTGCGCGTGGTTCTGGCATCTCATCATCACGGGCCCAGGTGCCGTAGTCTTGGTGCCACTGCCATACCTCACCGTCGAAAGGGGCTTTAGCGTTGATTTTGTACTGGTGCATATAAACTTGACCGTCAAGGATCTGCTGGATCGGTTCAATCAGACGTGGGTGTGAACCAAGTCGACGGTGCGCTTCATTGTAGGTGTGTGCGGCAAAGGCTGTTCTAGCAATACCGCTTTTCTCGCGCCACACCTCCTCGCGATCAAGCTTGTAGATATTCTCTGCTTCCTCTTTAAGTAGGCCTGCCTCCTCAGGGGTAAAAAGGCCTTCAAGGAACAGATATCCTTCACGGTTAAACTGTTCCAATTGCGCAGGTGTCAGTCTCATTTCGGGCTCCAGTCTTGTTTTTATTTGTTCTGGTTTTAATACGCATTGTTTTTCGACTAGGTTTGCTCAACCTTGCTGCAGTAGGCCAAGTGCGAGGAAAGCTGTCAAGCGGCGGTGTTTAGGGTGCAGCATTCGCTCGAGTCAGATCGCGCATAGCTAGGACACCAAGGAGTGGTCCAGGCAACAGTAACAAAGGAATCCAAGCTACAGGCATTGTCTGAAGTAGACTTACTGAAATCTGAATAGCAATCAGTGTTAAGCTAAAACCGATTGCGTTAATCAGCGTGAGCGATGTGCCCACAGCAGCGGCCGGAGCGTTTTGCGCACTCAGTGCAGAGAATTGGGGGGAGTCTGCGACGATGCTGAATCCCCAGATGGCCCAGAATATCGTGGCAATTAGGCCATTCATTTCGAAGATTAGCGGCGATAGTAGGCAGCAGCCTCCGGAGATCTTCAACATCAACGAGGCAACTTTTGCACTCCCGATATTCTGTGACCAGAGCCCGCCTAGTGCGCAACCTAACGCACCGATTGCGATAATTCCAAAGCTGGCCAGCGATATATTGAGCTCAACCTGATGATACTGAGCCCAGGCCGTTAGCCAAACAGGGGCGATAGCCCAGATCGCATAGAGCTCCCACATATGTCCAAAATAACCGAGTGCGCTAGCGCGAAGCTTTCTCTCTTTAAACAAGCCGCCGATCTGACTTAACCTCACCGGCGCTGGTTGCAGTTGGTTGGGGCCCTCTCCAACACCGAGCAATATAACGACGCCGCTAACCAGGCTCAGCAGGGCAACGGTATACATCACCTGCTGCCACTGGATCTGATCATAGGATGCGAATAGATGGGGCGCTGCCGTACCGAGTGCGAGTGAGCCGATTAGAAAGCCCAGAGCGCGCCCGAGTCCCCCAGGAAACCAGGTAGCAGCTAGCTTCATCCCCACCGGGTAGATACCCGCTAACATAAAGCCCGCCAGAAATCGTAGAACTGTTAGTTGCGCCAAACTTTCTGCTACTAGGGCTGTTAGCAGATTGATCAGCCCACCGAGTAGAGCGCAGAGAAAGAAGAGATGTGAGGGACGAAAACGATCACTCAAAGAGAGCAGTGAAAAGCTGAGGGCGCCTACGATAAACCCGAACTGCACAGCGTTGGTAACCTGCGCAAGTGCATCGACTTCGAGATTCCATTGTGTTGTTAGGTCAGGTAACACGGCGTTACCGGCGAACCAGCTGGCGGTCCCTAGAAACTGCGCCAAGATGATCAATGGCAGAATTCTGCGAGGGCGAGTTTGAGCGTGCATTCGCTTCTATCCCGATTGAGGTTTGTAGAGTATCAGTCCGAAAACAGAGAAATACCAGAAACGATATGCTCCAAATTTCTACCCTGTTTGGTGCAAAAGCTTGGATCGCCTATCTCTCTTGTGCACTAATTTGGTGCACAACTTTATGGTTCAGAAAAACACGGTTAGGATAACTTACTGAAAATATTGAAATAAAAACGCGCTGGCGCTCATATTGCGTTAGTCGTTGTATGAGCAATAAAACTGCACCACAACGGGGTCGTCAGGCGCTACTGATCTTTACCGATCTCGATGGCACGCTGCTCGACCATTACTCTTATAGCTTTGAGGCTGCCCAGTTGGCGCTGGAGGTACTCGAGCGCCTGAAGATTCCGTGGATACCTAACACCAGCAAAACCCTCGCGGAGCTGCAGCCGCTGCGCATACAGCTCGATCATAGCGGTCCATTTGTAGTTGAAAATGGCGCAGCGATCTATATCCCGCTAGACCATCCTTTGGCCCGCTTCGCATCTTCAGATGAGACTGGCGGCTATGCCGTGCATCGTTTTGGGAAGCTGCGATCGGAGCTATTGGCGGTGCTTGAACCGTTGCGTAGCCGTTATTGTTTTACCGGATTTTCTGAGCTCTCGCCATCGTCCCTCTCGCAGTTGACGGGGCTGACTCGAGTACAAGCACAGCAGGCGCTGCAGCGCGAGTATTCGGAGCCGCTGCACTGGCGCGATACCGATACGGCACTGGTGGATATGCGCTTAGAAATGGCGGAGAGCGGACTGCAACTGCTGCGAGGAGGACGCTTCGTCCACCTTATGGGAAAACACGATAAGGCGGATGCCTTGCGCTGGTTAGCTGGTCAAATGGATGAGGTGACAACCGTAGCGCTTGGTGATGGCGAAAACGATATCGCCATGCTGCGTGCTGCAGATATCCCTGTGATTATCCGCTCGCCGGTACACCCACCGATTCAACTTCCCGATAGAGCAGATGCTCTGGTCACTGCAGGACTCGGCCCGGTCGGATGGAGTGAAGCGGTGTTAAAAATACTTTCAACATATGATTCAAAGGCTGTCGCAGACGCGCGCCTTAAGGAGTAGAGCATGGGTGATTTTTACCAGAACGGCATCATTACCACGCTGCACAATCTGTCTCAGCGACCGCTTGAAGACCTTGAAGCTGAGTTAATGAGCTTCGCTAAGAAGCGGCCGATGGCACTGATACTGCCTTGCCTTTACTCAGAGCTACAGACTGAGGCGATGCCGCTGATTCTCAGTCACCTGAAGCAGGTGCCTTATCTCAAGCAGATAATTATCGGCCTCGATCGTGCCAATGAAGCGGAGTATCGCCACGCGCTGGAGTTCTTCTCTGAACTCCCGCAAGACTACAAGGTACTTTGGAATGACGGTCCGCGCCTGCGCGCCATTGACGCCAAACTGCAGCGAGAGGAGCTGTCACCGGAGCAACCGGGCAAGGGGCGAAATGTTTGGTTCTGTATGGGGTATACCCTCGCCGCAGGGCAAGCCGAGTCAATCGCCATGCATGACTGCGACATTCTTACCTACGACCGTGAACTCTTGGCTCGTCTGATCTATCCAGTGGCCAACCCGAACTTTAACTACGAGTTCTGTAAAGGTTTCTACGCGCGGGTCGCAAGTGGCAAGATCAACGGGCGAGTATCACGCCTGCTGGTAACGCCACTGCTGCGGTCGCTGAAAAAGGTGATAGGTCCGATGGACTACCTGGAGTACCTCGACAGCTACCGTTACCCGCTGGCAGGGGAGTTCTCCTTTCGGCGAGATGTGATGAGTGATATCCGCATTCCGAGTGATTGGGGGCTAGAGATCGGAGTGTTGTCTGAGATGACACGTAACTACTCTAACAACCGCCTCTGCCAGGTGGATATCGCCGATATCTATGATCATAAGCATCAGGATTTGTCCCTCGAAGATGCCAGTACCGGCCTGTCGAAGATGTCGATTGATATTACCAAAGCGGTGTTCCGCAAACTGGCGACCAACGGCGTGGTGTTTAATCAAGAGACTTTTCGTACGATCAAGGCGACCTACTTCCGCATCGCGCTCGATTTCGTTGAGACCTACCGCAATGATGCTGAAATCAACGGTCTGAAACTGGATGTCCATGGTGAGGAGCAAGCGGTAGAGCTGTTTGCGCGTAACATTATGAAAGCGGGTAATCACTTCCTCGAAAACCCGATGGAAACCCCGTTTATTCCGAGTTGGAACCGTGTAAACAGCGCCTACCCCAACCTACAGCACGAAATTCTTGATGCAGTCGCAGCGGATATGCGCGACTACAGCACCGCAGAGCGCGGAGGTCTGAGATGCAGTCGCAACAGAGCATAATTGAACAGCGTATAGCGGGTCACCTGAAACAGATCTACCCAGAGCTCGATCTGAAAGAGCTGGTCGCCCAGTGTATGGATGTTTTTGGTATCGCTACCGACAGTCTAACGCCTGAGCCACATCGTAATCTCTGGGACCAGAGCGATGTCATGATGATCACCTACGGCGACAGTATCAAACGTGATGGCGAGACCCCACTGCACACCCTGACAGAGTTTCTCGACAAGCGGGTAAAAGATGCGGTCTCAACCGTGCACATCCTGCCATTCTTTCCCTACACCTCCGATGATGGTTTCAGCGTGATGGATTACACCACGGTGAACCCCGCGTTGGGTGATTGGGATGATGTCAGTGCGATCTGCCAACGCTATAAAGTGATGGGGGATCTAGTCATTAACCACTGCTCGGCTCGTAGTCGTTGGTTTGAGAACTACAAGGCGGGTATCGATCCGGGTGCTGATTACTTCGTTGAGGAGTCGCCCGAGACCGATCTCAGTGCGGTGGTTCGGCCAAGAACCTCACCGCTGCTGCGAGAGGTTGAGACCGTAAACGGCGTTAAGCATGTCTGGTGTACCTTCAGTCATGACCAGGTGGATCTGAACTTCGCTAACCCCAAAGTGCTGATTGAGATTTTAGGCATTATCCGCCTCTATCTCGACTACGGTATCCGCTGGTTTCGTCTCGATGCGGTCGCCTTCCTATGGAAGCAGCCGGGCACTAACTCGATCAACCTGCCACAGACGCATGAGGTGATACGGCTACTACGACTGATGATCGAACACCACACGCCAGATGCAGTGGTGATCACCGAGACCAATATTCCCAATGCGGAGAACCTGACCTATTTCGGTAACGCCAACGAGGCGCACCTGATCTACAACTTCTCACTGCCACCGCTATTGATTAACTCGCTAGTGACGGGCTCCTGTCTGCACCTGAAACAGTGGTTGATGACCATGCCCCCAGCACAGAATGGTACAGCTTATCTCAACTTTATTGCATCGCATGATGGTGTGGGTTTGCGCCCCGCCGAGGGGCTTTTGAGCGATTGGGAATTAGAGACATTAATCAATACGATGCAGCGCTTTGGCGGGCGAGTTAGCTCACGCACGACACCTGACGGAAAAGCGAAGCCCTATGAGATCAATATCAGTCTTTGGGATGCGATGTCGGGTACAGCAACGGGCGGGCCAGATCAGTGGCAGTTTGCTCGTTACCTCTGTGCAGCGGCGGTTATGGCGGCCCTTGAAGGGGTACCGGCGTACTATATTCATTCGCTCATAGGCACGGAGAATGACCAGGAGCGAGTCGACCATACTGGCAGCTTCCGTTCGATCAATCGGCACATCTGGGATGCCGACAAACTTGAGGCGGCGCTCTCATCAGATACACACCATGCTCGAGTATTTAGAGCACTCACGGAGCTGCTGACAATTCGTCGTAAACAGCCTGCGTTTCACCCCAATGCAACCATGTTTACCCTGCACACTGGTGAGCAGGTGTTTGCCTTTTGGCGTCAGAGTATCGACCGTCGCCAGAGTATCTTCGCCCTTTACAACTTCAGCGATCAACCCCAGAGTTTGGCGCTGTCTGAGTTGAATCTGACTTTGACTGATGTCTGGACGGATCTCATTTCGGGTGAGCGATATGATGATAGAGGGGCGCAGCTAAAACTGCGGCCCTATCAATTTGTCTGGCTCACCAATATCTAGCGAATAGGTCCGAAACTATACAAGGATGTTGTTTCAGCGCTCCATAATTGAATTACTCTTATGGCTGGCGCCGCGGTATGATGCCGATAAGATCATCTATTTGGCTCTCTTTGCGCATGAACTCCTCGCTGCTTCGTCTGCTTCCGTTTCTGAGTTGGATGGCTCAGATAACCCCGGCGACGCTGCGTGCAGATTTTATGGCGGGTCTGACCGGCGCTATTATCGTTCTACCCCAAGGGGTCGCTTACGCATTTATTGCTGGACTGCCGCCTGAATATGGCCTCTACACCGCGATCGTTACGCCGATTATTGCAGCGCTATTCGGCTCGTCACACCATTTGATCTCGGGTCCAACCGCAGCGATCTCGATTGTTGTGATGAGCGTAGTCTCCTCCTTAGGTGCTACACCGGGGGAAGCTTTTATAGCAACGACCATGTTGCTGACACTCTTAGCCGGTCTGATTCAGCTGGGGCTGGGCCTGCTGCGGCTTGGTACGCTCGTTAACTTTATCTCGCATACCGTGGTTATTGGGTTCACGGCTGGTGCGGCGGTGCTGATCGGCACGGGTCAGATCAAACATATCCTCGGCGTGAGCATCCCCTCAGGTCTGCACTTCTACGAACAGGTTGGAGAGTTGGTCGCGGCCTCGGGCACCACCAATAGTTACTCGCTAGCGATCGCGTTGGTCACACTTGGCGCTGCAATATCGATCCGTCGCTTCGTTCCGAAAGCGCCTTATATGTTGCTCGCAATGTTGGTGGGTTCACTGATCTGTCTTGCGCTGGATGGTTCAGCGAATGGAGTAAAACTGGTGGGGGCACTGCCCGGTACACTGCCACCCTTCGCACTGCCCGAGATGGATGCCAGCAGCGTTAGCCGGATGCTCTCCGGCGCTTTCGCCGTGGCACTGCTCGGGCTGATCGAGGCGGTCTCAATTGCTCGCTCGATCGCACTGCGCTCCGGTCAACGTATCGATGGTAACCAAGAGTTTATCGGGCAGGGGCTCTCGAATATCGTCGGCAGCCTCTTCTCTTGCTACCCTGGCTCAGGCTCGTTCACCCGCTCTGGGGCAAACTATGATGCCGGTGCTCTAACGCCGCTTGCAGCCATCATTGCAGCAATACTGCTTATCTTCATTTTACTGCTGGTGCCGGGCATGACCGCCTACCTCCCAATGCCAGCAATGGGTGGTATCGTGCTGTTGATCGCCTGGAATTTGATCGATTTCAAGCTCCTCATGGGGCTTGCCAAAGCGCACCGCAATGAGGCGATTACACTGTTAGTGACATTGAGTGCAACGCTCCTGGCTGAGCTTGAGTTTGCTATCTACATCGGTGTTTTTCTCTCGCTCGCCTTTTATCTGCGACGTACGTCACGGCCTAAATTGACTTTGATCGCCCCGCTGGAGCGCGAGAATGGTCGTTATCTTCGCAACGTTGGCCGCTATGCGATCGCTCAGTGTCCGCAGATTCAGATTGTCCGTATCGATGGTTCGCTTTTCTTCGGCGCTCTTGAGCATTTGCAGGATCAGTTGCAGCAGGCTTTGGCTCAGGGGCAGGGTGATGTGCTGCTGGTTGCCAAAGGGGTCAATCATATAGATTTGGCTGGGGCGCAGATGCTCTATACCGAGATTCGCCGGCTTGAACGCGACGGACGCAGAGTGATGATCAGCTCACTCAAAGGCTATGTGCGTGATGAGCTTCATATGATGGGGCAGTTTGAGAAAATTGGCCCGCAACGCTTCGTTGAAACGACCGGTGAGGCCTTGGGGCTGATGCTCAAAGAGGTTGATCAGACTATCTGTGCAGGTTGCACCAAGAGAGTTTTTGGCGAGTGTGCTGGATTTTCAAGTGCTGATCAACGGGCAAAAAATAGCGCCTAACACGAGTTCCGTTCGTCGGAGGGTGTTGGCGCTCA
>JAHEDZ010000042.1:75129-121334 GCA_024640955.1 Oceanospirillaceae bacterium | reverse complement strand
ACTCTTTAACTCTTTAACTCTTTAACTCTTTAACTCTTTGATCTTCTTATCTTGTGGTCTTTTTGCTTCTTAGGCAGCTTTATAGATCACTTCATCTAACTGGATCGCGAGCCTGCCTTGGTAGGTCGCTCTTACTGGGAAAGCGTTAGCGCTTGAATTTGACGTCGTCGCAGCTCTTCGCCCAGAGCGGGTCCGGAGAAGCCCTCGGCGAGAAGGCCTTTGGGAGAGATGTTGTTGACGGCGGCGATCGCCTGGGTAATGGCAACTCGGTCGATGGGTGTGCTGTGGATCAGCTCGGCGGGCGCTTGAATCGGTTCAAGACGCTGCTCTGAACGCTGCAATTTGAGCCCTTCAATAACCTGTAGTTTGGCATGGGGTTTAAGTGTGGGAAAGCGAACTAGCTGTGCGCTCCACTGCTGCAGGTCCTTGGCAACCTCTAGGAAGCGTTTCGGTATCCGTAAGCGTTCGGCCAAAGCTTCAACCGCAGCATCTGAGTGTTGCTCAGCAATTTGTTGAGCTAAAACCGCGAAGCGCTCTGTGCTCGATCTCAAGGTTTGGGTATCTATCTGTTGCCAAATAGCTGGGTTGCCATTTGCTAGCTCGGGCATTAGCTTGGCGAGTGCGCCGCAGCTGTGCAGAACTTCAATAAAGGTGGCTGGGTTTGGAGTATTGAGCGCGCGTTCAAACTCTTGCCAGACGCGCTCGGCACTGAGGTGTTGCAGTTCGTCATCACTGCTCAATTGACGCATAAGATCTAGCGTCTCGGCTGCGACGCTGAACCCGAGCGGTGCGAAGCGGGCAGCGAAGCGCGCGACTCTAAGTACCCGCAGCGGATCTTCGCTAAAGGCGTCAGAGACATGGGTCAGCGTGCGAGCTTGGAGATCAGCCTGGCCACCGTAGGGGTCGATAATCTTCCCATTTTCGTCCATCGCCATAGCGTTGATGCGAAGATCGCGACGGATCAGATCTTGCTCGAGAGTGACATCAGGTGCGGTGTGGAAGGTAAAGCCTTTGTAGCCTTTACCTGATTTGCGCTCGGTACGGGCGAGGGCGTACTCCTCATGTGTCTCTGGGTGCAAGAAAACTGGGAAGTCTTTGCCAACCGGGCGATAGCCGGCCGCGATCATCGCTTCGGGGGTGGCTCCAACTACTACCCAGTCACGATCTTTGACCTCCAGCCCCAGCAGTTGGTCGCGCACGGCACCACCGACAAGATAGATCTGCATTTCTCGCTCTCTTCCGCTTGCTAGCTATTTCAAGCTTAGCCGCGCTCTACATGGTCGGGCATTCCGAGTGCCCAGCCCTCAAACCCACCGTTGAGGCTGTATACCTTCTCGTAGCCTCGTTCGCATAGAAATGCTGCAGCAGATTGGCTGCTGACACCATGGTAGCAGCAGACGATGATCGGCTGCTCGAACTCAGTCTCATCGATAAACTGCTGCAGATTCTCGTTGCTCAGCGAAACAGCACCGTTTATGCGGCCGCTGCTGAAACTGCTGGCGTCGCGAATATCAGCGACGATCGCGCCACCTTCTATTATTTCTAGCGCTTCCTGGCTGCTGATAGCCGTAAAGTTGCTCATCTCTGCTCCTAGTTTATCTCTTGGCTCGCCACGCTAAAGATCGCTCCATCTTCGAGGCGGCGGGCGGTAAGTTCGTTGCCCCAGACACACCCTGTATCTAGTGCCGAAATCTGTTCATCTTGGTAGAGCCCCAGCGCGGCCCAGTGTCCGGTGATTATACGCCGGGGCAGGGGATCAGTTCTCCCGTGCTGATACCAGGGGCGATAATCTTTCGGGGCACACCCTGGCCCGCCATTGGCATCGAAGTCCAAGGTGCCATCTGCAGCGATAAACCGCATCCGGGTAAAGTAGTTGGTTATCGTGCGCAGTCGCTCGGACCCGTCTAACTCCTCGCTCCAGTTTGCCGGCTCGTTACCGTACATGGAGGCAAAGTACTGATATGCATGGCGGCCTCTGAGTGCTGTTTCAACCTCATCGGCATAGCCCTTGGCCTGCTCAAGTGACCAGATATGCGGTATCCCAGCGTGGGTCATCACGGATCCCAGTTTTTTACTGTCGATTAGCAGCGGCCGCTGCTGTAACCAGTGCATCAACTCATGGAGATCGGATGCCTCTAAAAGATGCTTTAGCGTCTTACCGGGCTTGCGTTGGGTTGCCCCATGATAGATCGCGAGAAGGTGGAGGTCGTGGTTGCCCAGTACGCTGTGCACCTGTGTATCCAGGTCCATAAGATAGCGCAGTACGTCAGCTGACTGCGGACCGCGATTGACTAGGTCACCGCAGAGCCAGAGATTATCATTAGCACTAAAGTCGATTGACTTCAGCAGTGCCCGCAGAGAGCGGTAGCAGCCTTGTATATCACCGATCGCGTAGGTTGGCATTGCGGGATTGGGGTCACTTTTGTAGGCTCGAAACTCGAAGCATAACGGAAATTTAGGCCTGACCCAATTGTCTACTGATCAAAGTTTATCCCCAGTCTATAAAAGCGACGCCCGGATTCTTATCCTCGGCTCTCTACCGGGAAAGCGCTCGATTGCCGAGCAGGGATACTACGCTCACCCGCGCAACGCTTTCTGGCCAATTATGGAGCAGGTTTTGGGTATCGATCGGCAACAGTCTTATGAGGCACGGTTGGCCGCTTTAACGGCGTGCGGCGTTGCGCTCTGGGATGTGGTTGGGGAGGCTGAGCGTCTCGGCTCGCTTGATAGTTCAATTGTCAGGCAGAGTGTTCGTTACAACCCAATTCCTGAGCTGGTTTCTAAGTGTCCGCAGCTCAAGCTAATTATTTTCAATGGTGGGGCGTCAGAGGAGCTGTTTTACAAAGCGCAGAGAGAGTGGCCTCAAGGGCTAGCGGCTGTCGAAAAATTGAAGCTGCCCTCCACCAGTCCGGCCAATGCTGCACTAAGCTTGGAGAGGAAGTGCCAACTTTGGCAGGCGGCACTGGCCCCCTCTCTTGAGTAACTCAACCTGGAAGGCTCAATGAAACTCTACATCGGCAATGTGAACTACTCCTCCTGGTCGCTGCGCGCCTGGATACTGATGCGTCACTATCAACTTGATTTCGAACAGGAGCGCATTGCGCTGTTTGTGGAAGATAGCGAAGAGCGGCTTTTCTCCGCCTCGCCCTCTGGTCGGGTGCCGGTGCTTCAGGATCAGGACCTAGTAATCTGGGACTCTTTAGCGATCTGTGAGTACATCAATGAGGCTTACCTGGATGGGCGAGCGCTACCGCGAGATAGAGGCGTTCGAGCTCAAGTGCGAGCGCGGGTAGCTGAGATCCATTCCGGCATTGCGAATCTGCGTCACGAGCTGCCGATGAACTGTCGTTCGCGCCGCCGCGTAGAGTACAGCGATAAGACCTCTGCAGAGATCGCGCGGATTGATCAAATCTGGTCGCAAAAGCTGATAGGAGGTGAGTGGCTTGCGGGCGATTTTGGTATACTCGATGCTTTCAGTGCTCCGATCGCTTCGCGCTTTCAAACCTATGGTGTTGAACTCTCTACTGAAGCAAACGCATATCAGCAACGATTGCTGGCCGGCGAAGCGATGCAGGAGTGGGTTGCTGCAGCGGCGGCCGAACCTGAGTCGATCCCTTGTGAAGATGTCGGCACACCTATCTAACCCTATATTGAGTAGTTAATGACAAAATCCCCCATACGCCTGGAGTTTCTGCTTCTGATGGCGGCCATGATGTGCCTGATGGCGCTGTTTATCGATGCAATGTTGCCAGCTCTGGGCCAGATTGGCGAAGAGTTTGATGCGATAGAGGGCAACTACTATCAGTGGGTCATCACCAGTCTGATGGTGGGAATGGGTGTCGGTCAGCTATTTTACGGGCCCTTTTCCGATGCTTTTGGTCGTAAACCTGCGGTTTACCTCGGTTTTTTACTGATTCTTATCGGTACGTTGATTAGTATTTTTGCACCGACGTTCGAGTGGATGTTAGCGGGGCGTGTGCTCCAGGGATTGGGTGCTGCGGGGCCTCGCGTGATGATGGTGGCGATTATTCGCGATCGTTATGCCGGGCCTGAGATGGCGCGGATTATGTCTCTGGTGATGACGATATTTATCTTCAGTCCCGTCGTTGCACCGCTCCTGGGGCAGTTGATATTGCTGTTCGCAGGATGGAAAGCGGTCTTTGTGATGCTGCTACTGATCTCTTTGGCGACCGTAATCTGGTTTGCCCTGCGTCAAGAGGAGACTTTGGCGCCGGAAAATGTTCGTGAGTTTTCACTGCGGCCAATTCTGCGTGGCACACGTGAGGTTTTGGCCCACCCCGAAGCGTTGGTCTACACCTTGGCCGGTGGCCTCATTCATGGCGCTTTAATCGGCTTTTTAACCTCTATCCAGGCGATTCTACAGGGCATCTACGACACGGGTGCAATGATGCCGGTCTATTTTGGCATGATGGCCATAGGCGTGGCGGTTTCCTCATTTATCAACTCTAAGCTGGTTTACCGTTATTCGCTGCGGACACTCGTTGTCGTTGTTTTTGTCTTTTTAAGTGTAGTCACCTCAATCGAGGCGGCTCTCTTTGCTCTTTTCGATCTTCATCCACCGCTCTGGGTCTTTATTGTGATGATGTCGGTTACCACCTTCTGCTTCGGACTGCTTTTCGGCAATCTCAACTCGCTAGCAATGGAGCCGTTCGGTCGGTTGGCTGGTCTGGCATCTGGAACTATCGGCGCTTTGAATATGATCATTGGTGTTTTGGCCGGTAGCCTTATTGGTATGAGCTTCAACGGGACATTGGTACCTATGCTGACGGGATTTGCAGTCTGCTCTTTTGTCTCTCTTCTGCTGATCCGATTTGCCACGGCGCACCCTATGATTGAGGATGTTGAGTCCGAAGTAAGCACAGCGAATTGAGTAAGTTAGTCCCCGGCGCGTCCGATCTCTGGTTCCTACCTTTGGGTGGAACGGGTGAGATCGGTATGAATATGAATCTCTTCGGCCATGATGGTGAGTGGCTGATGGTCGACTGTGGGGTTACCTTCGATGAACCGCTGACTGCGGATTCGCATCGAACACATCCGGTAGTGGCTGCCGATCCCAAGTTTATTGTCGAGCAGCGCGATCGGCTCAAAGCGATCATTGTGACCCATGCACATGAGGATCATCTCGGTGCACTGCCGTACCTCTGGACCAGACTCAAAGCGCCCGTGTATGCGACCCCCTTTGCTGCTGAAGTACTGAGACGAAAACTACGACAGCATGGGTTGGCAACGCGTGTACCCATTCATGAGATTGCCCCGGGTGGGCGTTTTAATGTCGGTAATTTCTCGCTTGAGTTTTTGCCGATTACCCACTCCATTCCAGAGCCGCAAGCGCTTTTGATCTCAACGCCTGCTGGTAACCTGTTTCACACTGCCGATTGGAAAATCGATCATAATCCTGTGATTGGGGAGCCTTTCGACCGGGCTCAGTTCGAGGCGCTGGCCGAGCGTAATGTACGAGCGATGCTGTGTGACTCAACCAACGCTCTGAAGAGTGGCGCTTCGCTTTCGGAGTCTATCTGCCACAACGGCCTGATGCGACAGGTGGAGAACCATCCGGGGCGTATCCTTATTAGTTGCTTTAGCTCTAACCTGGCGCGTCTGGTTACGGTTGCGCGAGTCGCTCAACAGACAGGACGGTATTTTGCTCTGCTCGGACGCTCGTTACAGAACATGTATAGCGTCGCGCGGATGACCGGATATTGGCCAGACGATCTTGAGGCAATAGACCCCTCTCACCTTGGGTTTTTACCGCGTAATGAGGTTCTTGCAGTAGCAACTGGCAGCCAGGGTGAGCCGCGGGCGGTTTTGAGCCGGCTGGCACAGGATCAGTTTGAACCGCTGCAACTCGAGGCGGGCGATCGCGTTGTGATGAGCTCTTTTCTGATTCCCGGTAATGAACGTTTGGTAGAGCGGATGGTGGAGGCGTTACGTGCTCGAAACATTGAGGTGATCGAGTCGGCTCAGAGCAGCACCCCCATTCACGCTTCAGGCCACCCCTGTCAGGCAGAGTTAGCGGATATGTACGCCATGGTGCAGCCTGATATTGCCGTACCCCTACATGGCGAGCCCGAGCATATGCACGCCAATGCACAGATTGCTAAACGCTACTCAGTACCTATCCAGTTAACCGGACTTAACGGCGATCTCTACGAGTTAGCCCCTCGTGCCCGAGTCCATTTCGGCGCAGTTAAAGCGGGCCGCATCCCGCTTGCAGAGCGCTAGATACAAGCATTTGTGACATCTGTGCACTGATCTCAACTAAATCTCAGATAGCTCGACCTTTTCAGTTTTCGATCAGTTTTAATGGACTAGACTGACAGAACTCAGTGAAGTTTGGAGAGCCCCGTGCGTAAAGAGTTTGAAGCCGTTCGTGAGTTGTTGATGCGCGGTACTCGGCAGGTAAAGCTCAACGATGTTTGGTATGACATTCATCGTCGCCTTAAGGTGGGCGAAGTGACTAACCGCGGTACTCTGGCGCTGAATGAGGATGAGAAGGGGCAGCTACGCTTTTGGGTCAAAGATGAGACCGGGATCGACCCATTGCAACGCGAACATCTCCCCGGTGCGTCCAAAAATGGTACAGCACAACTTCAATTTCAAAAACCTAGCCCTAGAGCCGTATTCGGACGCATGTTGCGTTTGGCACGCGCCGGCGGCGGTGAGATTCCATTGAAAACTGGCTCCGCCCGGGTTCCGTCAGGCGCCATGCTCAGTGTCGAGCCCGAGTATATCGACCTTTCATCCGAAGTGGTTTTGGTGGTCGATAACGGCTCCTTGGTACGTGACTGGAGTAATCTGCATCTACCTAAAGAGTTGAGCTCTGCGGTCATCATCTTTCGTGGGCAGGAGCGTGATGCGGTGACACTGATGAGCGTAATCGATGAGCAGCGTCCGAAGCTCAATGTCGGTTTTTATGACTTCACTCCGGAGGGGATGAAGATGGGCCTATTGGCCGAGCACGATGCGCTGCTGATTCCTGCGCGTTGGATCGAGATGGGGCCGGCCGATGGATTCTTTCAAGCAAATAACCACACTGAGCTGTTCACCTCGCAAGTTGAGGCGCTGGTCTACCTGCAGGAGTTTGCACCCAAAGCACTCCATCCGCTGCTGGCGCATATGAAGAGTCACAAGATGGCGCTGGCTCAGGAGGACTTGGTAAAGCAAGAGGAGCGCCTCCTGTTGATGCCGCTGAAGACAGTGATGTAGCGCGCTTTACACCCCGGCACTCGCCTTTCTAAAATGCGGTCATGACAGATCGCATTTTTGTTTACCCACAACTTAGTCATTCCAATAAAGCGCAATTGCGAGGCTTTCACCCCATGGAGACACTATAGATGTGTTTAGTTGTGCTTAACTGGGATCCCGGTACTGAAGTGCCGTTGGTGCTGGTAGCCAACCGAGACGAGTTTAGGGCACGGCCGACAGAACCAATGCACTGGTGGGACGATCAAACCACGCCGATACTAGCCGGGCGGGATCTACAGGCGGGCGGTACTTGGTTTGCAATTGATCGTGCGGCGAACTTTGCGCTGATTACGAATATTCGTCCGGGATATGTTGGCAAGCCAGCGGGGCTGAGTAGGGGCGCTTTGCCAACCCGCTTTATAGAGACAGGTGGTGACATACGCAGGTTTCACCAAGAGATAGTGCCGGGTATTGGCCAGTACGGCGGGTTTAACCTGTTACTCGGTAATCGTGAACAGCTCTTTTGGTTCAGCAGTGATCATCCTGAAGGACGCTGGCTTGAAGCAGGTATGCACGCTCTGAGTAATGATGCCCTCGACACTCCTTGGCCCAAGGTGCAGTTGGCCCGCCAGCAGATGCGCGACTCTGTAGAGTTGCTTAAGGCCGGGGATATTGATGCACCGGTGTTGAGCTCCTCGGCGCGATACCCCGATGCGGAGCTTCCGCAAACCGGTGTTCCAGTCGAGTGGGAATCCCTATTATCAGCTCAGACTATTCTTGGTGAGGAGTATGGAACACGTAGTCGAAGTTGGCTGCGTCTCTATCGGGAGCGCCACATAAGTGTGACTGAGGCGCAGTACTCGGCCGATGGAGAACGCAGTAGCGTGCAGCAGTTTAACTGGGTTCACTCTTAGAGCTGTTCACAAGGGTCTGACTTAGAACAGCCAGGCAATTCCAAGCCAGAAGAAGAGAAAGAAGACGAAGAAGGCTGGCAATACAAACTGCAACTCGCCGATCAAGCCATCTCCTGCCGCCAAGGTGAAAAGCAGCATCACGACGAGGGTGACAAAGAAGCTGATAATCGCCGAAGTGCGCAGTCCCACCCCTTCACTGAAAATCGGCTCCATTGCCGCAAACAGTTCGGGTGCCAACAGCACAATACCGGCAACCAGCGTAACAACGATCAACACCAGCAGCACCCCAGTTGTGCGGGCGCTGCGCTTATCTGCTGAGTCACTGGTGTTGATATTGAGTTTCATTAGAGGCCGTCCTTATTGCCCTTGATCACATCGCGAATATCATTCGGGTCGGGCAAACCTTTTACAACCATCTCAGGCTGATCGCCTGCGGTAAAGATCTCAATGCTGCCCACGCCGAAAATGCGGTTCATGAAGGATTGATACACCTTAACGCTGCGAACTGAGTCACAATCGATCTCTGAGCGCGACTTCGACAGCAGCCCCTCTTCTAAGTAGATCTGCCCGTCAGCAACTGTGAGCGATGTTGCCTTACACATCAGGTACCAGTAGAGCAGAATCAGAATTCCGATGCCTGCTGGGATCAGTAGTACCGAAATGAGAAAACTGAAAGGGCGGTTGCGAAACATGACAGGGTGTGCGGTGTAAGAGGGCATAGGTAAGGTCCGTCTCCGTAGTAATAAATGTCCTAGATTGATTGTAGACGCTTATATCCACATTCGCCTCACACATTAGATAAATCCAGGATTTAGGTTAGAAATTACTAAATTAGAAGCTACGTATATATAAGATTCGACTACCTTAATTGGCAGGCCGCGTTAAGCTCTGATATCGCGTCGGCCGTGCCGATGAGTCTGATTATCGGTTTTGCTGTTGCTAGGGTTTTTATCTTCGGCCTATTACGCATAGCACTACTGATCTGGAACTTTCGTAAATACCGGACTGGTTGCTGAGTGTGGGCTGGTTTACTGGTTGGGAATGGGTGCACTGGTTGCGGTTCAACTGCTGACTATCTACGCCTTTGTTCGCTTGACACGCAACCTGTTGCAACATCGCGAGCTGGTATTAGCACCGGCAGTATAAAGTCGACGTTTAGCGTACAATATTGCCCCTACGTACACTGATACCTAGGGGCGTTTTTTCATGTCTGTAAACCAGTTTGCTGTCTTGGGTGCGGGAGTGATGGGCTCCGGTATCGCTCATCAAGCGACGCTCTGTGGTGTTCCGACTCGTCTGGTTGATCTCTCTGACCAAGCCCTTAAACGAGCAGAGGGGCGGATAAGTAAACTTCTAAGCCGCCAGCTCGAGCGTCAACGCATCGATCGAAAAACTCAAGAGCGGGCGCAAGCTTGTTTAATGACACAAAGCGATCAAGCCGGTTTCGAGCAGGTTGATCTGTTGGTTGAGGCGATTGTTGAGGATGAGCAGCTAAAGCTGGCCTCGCTACAACAGGCTGAGCGGGTTCTACCTAATACTTCCGTACTCTGTTCCAACACCTCAACGATCTCGATCGACCGTTTGGCTCTTAAGCTGGCGCGTCCTGAGCGGTTCTGCGGATTGCACTTCTTCAATCCGGTGGCGCAGATGCAGCTCGTTGAGGTTATCCAAGGTGAGTTGACCAGTAAGACAACTCTCGAGCTCTGTATCGACTTCGCTCGCACACTGGGTAAACAGCCTGTGGTCGTGCAGGATTGTCCGGGTTTTCTGGTGAACCGTATTCTGTTCCCTTACTTTCACGGCTTCGATCTTTTGGTGAAAGAGGGGGTTGAAATCGAACGTATCGACTCTGTGATGGAGAACTTTGGTTGGCCGATGGGGCCGGCCTATCTTGCTGATGTCATCGGTATGGATGTGATGGTGGGTGCTGATAGGGTGTTAGCGAGAGGTTACCCCAGCCGTATGGCTTATAAACAATCCTCGGTGTTTGAGCTGCTGCTGGAGTCTGGTCATCTGGGGCAGAAAACAGGGGCTGGCTTTTATCGCTACTCTCAGGACTCCAAGGGGCAGCGGAGGCGTGAGCCCAACTCGCAAGTGCTCTCCCAATGGCCCCCCGGAAGCAATAGCGTCAGCGATGAGGATATTTTCTGGCGTATGATGTTACCGATGCTCACTGAATCTCTGCGTGCCCTCGATGAGTCTGTCGTAAAGGGGTCGGATGATCTGCAACTGGCTGCTAAGCTGGGACTGGGTTTCCCGCAGCACCAGGGTGGCGGTTTGTGGGGCTATATTGAGTCGATTGGTTTCGAACGACTGCAGCGGCTGTTGGCACGTTACGCTGATCTAGGAGGTCTATATCACTATGGCTAACTCTCGTGTGGTGACCTCCAGTCAGGTTGGTATCCATGAGCGATTGGAGGAGATCGTACGTCGAAATCTTGACCATCCCTTCAAGAAACCGATCGCTGAGCATACACAAGCGGCCTTTGACCGAGCAGAGGCCTGGTTTGAGTCGCAACACAAGCCACTGATTTTTGACTCTTGCTGCGGCGTCGGTGAGAGCTCTCGGGTTATTGCTCAACGCTATCCAGATCATGCGGTTATCGCGCTCGATCGCTCTGAGGCGCGGCTAGATAAACATCAGCGCTGTTTTGATGACGCCTTTGAAAATCTTCTTTTTGTTCGAGCCGATCTAATGGACTTCTGGCGTCTTGCTGAGCAGGCTGGCTGGCAGTTGGACTACCACTTCCTTCTGTATCCCAATCCCTATCCAAAACCGGGCCAACTGCAGCGGCGCTGGCATGCGAGTCCTGTCTTTAGCTCTCTGCTGAAACTTGGCGGAGAACTCTGCGTGCGCAGTAACTGGAAAACCTACATTGAGGAGTTTGCCACTGCCCTAAGAGTCGCGGGTATTCAAACGGAAGTTGAAGAGTATCGAGCTGCAGAACCGATGAGTGCGTTTGAGCGCAAGTATTGGGCAAGCGGCCAGCCGAGTTGGCAGTGTGCAGTACATTTAGCTATGTAAGTTAGATTTGCGAGTTAGATTTGTCAGTTAGGTCAGCGGGTCAAACTAGTGCTTGCTCAAAGCTCGGGCGCGGTGTATTTCTACTATCATAACAAGACTCATTGAGCTGAAAGCTCGATACCCGAATGTCCGGGGGAGGTACTCAAATGAATAGAATCAAGTTCTCTTTAATCATGCCCTGTGCCGCGATGATGATGGCCGCTAGCATACAAGCTGCAGAGCCAGATTTGGCTCGAGAGCAGCGTATGGCCGATGAGATCATTGATGTGATTTGGGATGGCGAGCCGATTGAGCTGGAAGCAGAGGGGCAGAGCTTTCTGGCAATCTTCATGGAGGCGGATGAGCCACAGGGTACCGTCGTGATTGTTCATGGTCGCGGCTTCCACCCCGATTGGGAGACCGTGGTTAATCCTCTTCGTGTTGGGTTGGCCGAAGCCGGTTGGAATACGCTGAGCGTTCAAATGCCAGTGCTTGAAAAGTCTGCCAAGTACTTCGATTACGTTGAGATCTTTGACGATGCGGGTCCTCGAATTGCTGCCGCCTTGGACTATGCAAAAGAGCAGGAGAGCAAGAAGACAATCTTGCTCGCACACAGCTGTGGTTCGCATATGGCGCAGCGCTGGATTAAGAATGATCCAGAAGCTGCTCTGGCCAGCTTTGACGCCTATGTAGGCATCGGTATGGGCGCCACTGACTACAAGCAGCCAATGGTTGAACCCTTCCTGTTGGATAAGATGCCGATGCCGGTACTCGATCTCTACGGCTTCAATGATTACCCTGCCGTTCTGCGCATGGCGCCCGACAGATTGGAGATGATTGGCAAGGCTGGTAATCCGAAGTCTCAGCAAATGGCAGTGCCAGATGCCGATCACTACTTTAAAGGGCAAAACGAAGCGCTGTTAAGTTCAGTTGAGGAGTGGCTGTCGTCGCTTTAGACGATAACCATGAGAAAAATGCCAAGAAGGTAAGTCAAATTTGAAGTCTTGTGCGCTTTCTTCATTTAAACCCTCTGAGCGATGCATCAGGTCGCATTTCAATAGTATTTGCATAGTTCAGCGAGTGTTGGTGGTAAAGGTGCTAGGCAGGGTTTGAAACTAGAGTTGCTATTCATCATTTTTATTAGCTGAACCTGTTGCTAACCTAATAAATCCCTGTATAATTCGCGCCACGTTGATGCGGGATGGAGCAGTCTGGTAGCTCGTCGGGCTCATAACCCGAAGGTCGTTGGTTCAAATCCGGCTCCCGCTACCAACGTAAAAAGGGAAGTTCACTTTGGGTGTACTTCCCTTTTTATTTTGTTGGGTATGTGTTGAGTTCCAACGACGTTGGTTTGCCCAAACCGCGCGACAGCCGTTTGGGAACATCGCATCCGTTGCTAATTGCGCAAGCAACTGCTCTAACAAAATCTCCGCTAAAGGGTCACCATTACTCGCCGCCATAGCGCTGTAGTAGGCCGGCCAGCTGTAGCTGACTGGAGTACCCAGACCCTGCGCATACATGAGGGCGAGTCGTGTCTGCGACATACCAAATCGAAGATAGTGTGTGGCCTTAGCCGAACTCAGATCGGCGACGAGTTGGCAGTAGGTCTCACTCTAAACAAACCTCCTGCTTTCATTACAGGAGATTTTCACTATGGAATATCTATACGAGGTGGCGTGACTCCCGCAAAACAGAGTCAGGCTCGGACCATCCGGAGTGGATAACGTCCTTAGTGCAGCGCGTGGGTCTGCGCCAGAGTAAACGGCTGAATCGGCGCATCGAAGCTGGCCCCGTCCTGCACCCTAATCATTGAGTAGTGGCCCTGCATACTGCCGACTTCCGTCGCCATAACGGTACCGCTGGTGTAGCTGTAACTTTCGCCAGGTTCGATGACGGGCTGTTCGCCAACCACACCCTCGCCAACTACCTCTTGGGTTTGCTCATTGCCGTCTGTGATCAGCCAACGACGGCTTATTAGCTGCACGGCCACCGAAGCATTGTTGGTGATGGTGATGTGATAAGAGAATACATAGCGGTGCGTCTCAGGGTCCGACTGCTCACTGATGTAGTGGGTGGTCACACTTATATCTACGTATTTGTCTAGGTCCATGTCAGTCATGCGCTATCGCTTGCTCTTAACTTTTCTGTTGGCGTTGATGATAGACTGTATCGGCAATTTTTACGAAGTCGGCTAATTCCAATTTCTCGGGACGCAGACTCGGATCGATCCCGATCTCTTGCAGTTGTTCGCCGCTAATCAGAGGTTTCAGATTGTTGCGAAGAGTCTTACGGCGTTGTCCGAAGGCGATACGCACGACATCTTGTAGCAGTTCAGTATCCTGGGCTTTGAGTGGTAAGTCAGTATAGGGCGTCAAACGCACAATCGCTGAGTCCACTTTTGGTGGCGGATTGAAAGCACCTGGCGGAACTAAGAATAGCTTCTCAACTCGACAGTAGTACTGCGCCATAATGCCCAAACGACCGTAAGCTGAGTCGCCAGCTTGTGCCGCTAGACGCTCGACCACCTCTTTCTGCAACATAAAGTGCATATCGCTGATTAGTCCGCTGAAGCTCAGTAGGTGAAAGATCAGTGGTGTCGATATGTTGTACGGTAGATTGCCCACCACACGAAGCGGGCGTTCATCGTTTTGCAAGGTGCTGAAATCGAACTTCAGTGCGTCGGCTTCATGGATCTGAAACTTATCGCCGTACATAAAGAACTTGGTTCGCAGTACAGGGATTAGGTCGCGATCAAGTTCTACCGCGTCCAACGCACCCGCTCCGTCAAGCAGCTCCTCAGTCAGAGCGCCAAGACCTGGTCCAATCTCAATAAGGTGGTCTTCGGGGCGTGGACGGATGGCGGTGATGATACGTCCGATAATACTTGGGTCGTGCAGGAAGTTCTGACCAAAGCGTTTGCGGGCTACGTGCCCCTGATGTTTTTTACTCATTAAGACTGCTTTATCTGAGCGCGGTGAGAGGCCATCTCGGCAGCGCAGTTGATGGCGGTAAGCAAGGATCCAGAGTCAGCCTCACCGGTGCCAACTAGATCGAGGGCGGTACCATGATCAACCGATGTACGGATGATGGGTAGCCCCAGCGTAATATTGACGGCCTGCCCGAAACCTTTGTATTTGAGTACCGGCAGACCTTGGTCATGATACATCGCTAGCACGGCATCGGCATCTTTGAGATGGTGTTCGGTAAACAGCGTATCCGCCGGCAGGGGGCCGATAAGCCGTTCACCACGCGCACGAAACTGACCGAGCACAGGAATAATCGTATCGATCTCTTCAGTACCCATGTGGCCGCTCTCGCCAGCATGCGGGTTTAACCCCGCAACGAGAACACGCGGCTGCTGCAGACCAAAATTGAGGCGCAGCTCGTCCAACGTGATCTGAATAACCGACTCCAGCAGTTCTGTGGTGATGGCAGCTGAGACATCTTTCAATGGCAAATGTGTAGTTGCCAGCGCGACGCGCAAACCCTCGGTTGCAAGCATCATCACAACCTTGTCAGCGCCACAGCGCTCCTCAAGAAACTCAGTGTGACCGCTGAAGGGGATGCCGGCGTCATTGATTACACCCTTGTGCATAGGGGCGGTCACCAGTGCATCGAACATCCCTGCAAGGGTCGCGTCAGTGGCCATGCGCAGAGCGTTGAGCACATATCTCGCGTTGGTTTTGTCGAGTTGCCCTGGTACCACATCTTCAACCAGTGGGGTGCCCAGGTAGTAGAGCTCAGCCGGGTTGCAGGCCTGTACTGGCTGATCTGGATCAAACTCTAAGAGTTTGATCGGTAAGTTGAGCAGACGGGCGCGATCGACAATCAGGTCGGGATCACACACCAATACCAGCTGATGTGGGCTACCCTGCTGGGCAATCTGTACGCACAGATCAGGACCGATCCCGGCAGGCTCTCCCGGTGTGAGTGCGAGACGCAGCGGTTGCATTAGCGGCCCTTTATATCGACGTAAGCTTCGGAGCGCAGTTCGCGTAGCCAGTTCTGTAGCTCTTCGCTCGCTTTGCGTTTACGGATCTCGGTGCGCGCTGCGTTCTCACGCATCTCGGACGAGAAATCTTCAGTACGACGCTCTTCAACCTCGACGATATGCCAGCCAAAGCGTGATTCGAACGGCGCACTTACCTGACCCACTGGTAGATCGTTCATCTGCTGCTCGAACTCAGGAACCATCTGACCCGGCTGTACCCAGCCGAGCTCACCGCCAAGTGAACCACTGGCAGGGTCATCGCTGTAACGGCGTGCGAGTTCAGCAAAGGGTTCGCCCTCTTGCAGGCGTGTGTAGAGCTCTTGCGCAAAGGCTTTAGCCTGCTCTTGCGTACGGATCTCAGTTGGGCGCACAAGGATGTGGCGCGTGCGAGACTGCTCGACTAACGCTTGCTGATTACCGCGACGGTCACGTAGCGAGAGTATGTTAAAGCCTGAGGGTGTGCGGATAGGCTGGGTAAACTCGCCGTTATCGAGCTTGTTTGCCGCCATCGCAATGTTTGTGGGTAGTTCGGCAAGTTTACGCCAGCCCAGGTCTCCACCGCTAAGGGCATTCGGCGCATCTGATGAGCTTACCGCGAGGTCCGCAAAGTTAGCACCCTGCTGCAGTTGGCCTACGAGCCCTTGCGCCTTCGCTTGCGCCGCCTGAATCTGTTGTGGCGATGCAGGTGAGGGCAGTGCAACGAGGATATTGCTCAGGAGCAGTTCGGAGTTGTCATTGCCTTTAGCCAGTTCAGAGTTGAGGTAGTTCTGAACCTCTAGATCAGTCACGCTAATGCGACGATTAACGCTGGACTCCTGAACGCGCTGTAACAGCAGTTCGCGACGGATCTGGTCACGTACTTCGCCGTACGAGCCACCCTGGGCGATAACCGCTTCGCGGAACTGCGGCAGGCTAAGGTTATTCTGCTGCGCGACACGCTGCATCGCTTGATTCAGCTCCTGATCGCTAACACGAATGCCCTGTTTTTCGGCAACCTGCTGCTGCAGGCTCTCGATTATAAGTTGCTCTAAAACCTGTGAACGCAGTACATCAGCTGGCGGCATATTGGCTTGACGGGCCTGCAACTGCTGAGTGATTTGTGCCACTCGACGATCCACTTCGGACGCCATGACAATGCCATCGTTTACGACCGCTGCAACACTATTGATCGGCTCTAGCGCTTGGGCATAGAGCGGAGTCACCAGCAGGGCAGTTGCTAACAGACGTTTAAAAGTTTTCATTCTGATCCTCATCAAAACCGGTCAAATCTTTAAGGAACTCACGGCTCTCAGCGCCGCCCAGTGTCCCCAGACCTTTGAGTACAAATTGTAGATAGAAGGCGTTTTCACGCTCGTAGTCACTGCTACCATCTTTAACAGCGCGTTGGCCGGTGAAGCGGATTTTCCAGCAGCAGCTACCGTATTCCAGACCGAGCAGCGTTTCGAGATTTTCACTCTCTTTGAGATCTTCAGTGTAGCGACCCACAACGCTCCAGGCGGGACTCAACGGCCATTTGCCTGCGAGGTCGACCTGCTCTTTCGTCACGGTGTCAGCGTTTGTCTTCGCCTGGCGGAAGCTGGCATAAACAAGCTGGTCATCATCAGGGTTGTACATGAGACCGTAGTTTTGTGACAGTAGTGTGCCGTCATCTTTGTCTATGCGGCTATCGTGGCTTAGCTTCAGCGCATCTGATGGTTTCCAGCTTGCACTGACGGCGTAATCTGATGAGTCCTCATTCCCGCTAGCATCACCTGGGCGAGCATCGTGGTCGTTGAAGTAGTGCGCCTGCGCGATACTTGCAGTGATCATTTCACGACCTGAGAGGCTGAACACTCGGCTGGTCAGGCCCAAAGTTGCTTGGTCAGTCTGAGCAACGCGGTCATTGCCGGAGTAGCCTAGAGTGTTGAATAGATTGCCAGCGCTGAAGCCTAGGCGGCTTGAGTCGAAGTTTTGTAACGTCTGAGTATCATCGCCGCCAACGTTTATTAACTTCATGCGCGGTTCGAGTGTTTGAATTGCCAACTCACCCTGACGTTCAAAGATTAGACCTGAGTCGAGTGACGCAAAGTTCGCGGTCGCGCTGGGCGAGCTGCCATTCGAGAGATCGTAGTTTGAGTTCCAGACACCTAGTTCAGGACGCAGGTAGCCCCATGTGCGACTCCAGTCGTAGGTTAGTGTTGGGCGCAGATGCAAACGCTGGCCGTCGTCTGTTTTTGTATCGTGCTTGAACTCCGTATATTGGCCAAGGTAACTCAAACGAAGATCGTCGTAGCCCTCAGAACCACTCAATGTCAGCTGAGGCATACGTGCGTAGGGCTCGGAGTTACCATGGATATTCTGGTAATCGTGCACCAGTGCTGAAGCGGTCCATGTCGAAGCGTTGTAGCTTATGCTAGCGCTTTGATCGAGATTGTCTCCAGTAGGTACGCGCATTTCGACGGGTGTAAGGTTGTCAAAATAGTCGCCGTCGCTGACGCGTGAGTATTCGATTGCACTACTGAAACCCGGTGCCGGGTTACCGCTATGGTTAAAGTTGATCAGCCAGCGCTCGTCACTGTCACGCATATCATCGCTTGGCAAATATCCCGCATTCAGCGTGTTCATTGAGTATGCATTCAAGTAGCGCAGTTCGTTCTCGAACATAATACCGCGCTGCTGAATAACACGAGTCGTTAACGTATCGTCGATGTTCGGCGCGATATTGAAGTAGTAGGGCAGAGCGATATCGAGCTCATTGGACTCATCGCTGCTAATCGTCGGGTAGAGAAAGCCCGAGCGGCGCGTATCATCCAATGGGAAGTAGAAGTAGGGCAGGTAAAAGACCGGCACTCCGGCTACTTCGAAACGGGTGTGCCAGCTCTCGCCGTACCCCTCTTCGGGATAGAGTGTCATCTCCTGTGCACGAATCGCCCAGTCATCATTTCCTGGTTCACAGTAGGTAACACGCGACTCCTGAGTTTCGATCGACTTATCAGCGTAGCGGGTTAGCGCCAGGGCTTCACCGCGCAGCTCGTTAGCGTGCAGTACGTAGCTTGATTCGTTTGCAATTGCGATGCGTTTATCGAGGTCAGCCGAGATAGTATCTGAACGCAGGAGGAATCCCGGCTCGCGATAGCGCACGTTTGAGCGCAATAGGGCCTGGCGGTTGGCGCTGTCGAACTCGGCGTAGCCTGATTCCACTTGGCGCCCAGACTGCTGAATAGTGACATCACCTTCGAGCTCGGTGATGCCGCCTATCAGTGATGAGGACTGGTCGGCATCGATTGTCGTTGTGGAGTTGCTGTTGCCCGGCGTTAGTAGACCATTCCATATCTGTGGCTCTGCGTACGCGCCCTTACAAACTTCGTTCGCAGTCTCCAGCGGTGAGCGAATCACCCAATCCAAATTGAGGTAAGAGCCAGCAGGAAGCGGCGGTTTGAGTACTTCAGCAAGCGCTTGGGTTTCGGCAGAGACTTCGCGTTTGGGTGCAGTTGCTAGTGGGGCTTTTTGCTGAGATTGAGGCTCATCGGCAAGCTTGGGCTCCTGTACAGGCTGAGGCTCCTTTACAGGCTGAGGCTCTTGTACAGGTCGAGGCTTTTCCTCTTCAGCAGCCTCAGAGGGCTGCTGCACTGGCGCAGCGTCGGCTGGCGCAGCTCCGGCTGCCGCAGCTTCGTCTGATTCAACGGTTTGGGGTTGGGGTTGGGCGACCGGTTGAGATGCCTGTGCGGGCATAGCGGTTACGGTGCAGCTCCATCCGTCATCCGTCTGAACACAATCCCAACCGGCTGCGGCCTGAGCTGAGGGCAGAGTGCCTGCAATAATTACACTGAGAAGAAGCTTTTTGTGGCTCTTGTTGTTTTGAGGCATGCGTCCGTTTCCGCCGGCTAGCAAAGTCGAGTAATATTCTGTGCCAGCATGATAAGCATTACGGCCACTAAGTACCAGAGGATAGAGCAGAATGGGGCAGCGCCTAGCGCAGTTAACTCAGTGGGTTCAGGCTAACTGGGCGGTAACAGGATCAATCGAAGCGGCGCCCGTAGACTTGGAGACCGTCTCGGGTGACGCTAGCTTCAGGCGTTACTTCCGAGCGCGCTCTGCTAGCGCACAGTTTATCGCTGTAGATGCGCCGCCAGATAAAGAGGACTCGGCCCCGTTTGTGAATATCGGTCAACGTTGGCGCGAAGCCGGTTTACAGGTGCCCAATATTTTGTTGGCAGATCTGGATCTCGGCTTTATGTTGCTGGAGGACTTTGGTGATCAGATGCTGCTGCCAACGTTAGACCGCAGTGTCCCTTCACCCTACTCCGGCGCGCTTGAGACGCTATTGGAGCTGCAGCAGGTGGAAGACAGAGAGCTGTCGCCCTACAGTGCGCAACTGTTGCAGCGAGAGATGGGGCTCTTTGATGAGTGGTTCCTAGGTCGATGCTTGGGGCTGAATGCCAAAGATTGGATGCCGCTACTGGAGCCTATCTACGCCCTGTTGGTTGAGCGCGCTGAAACACAGCTTCAGGTGCCTGTTCATCGCGATTACCATTCACGCAACTTGATGCTTTGTGCCGATGGCTCGTTGGGTGTTATCGATTATCAGGATGCCCTGCTTGGGCCGATCACTTACGACCTGGTTTCACTGCTGCGTGATAGCTACATAGAATGGCCCGCTGAGCGGGTTGAAGTCTGGGTTGAGGGGTACAGGCAACAGTTAGTGAACGCCGGATTTGATATGCCTGAGCCAGCAGAGTTTTTAAAAGATTTCTATCTGATGGGGATGCAGAGACAGCTTAAGGTCGTTGGGATCTTCTGCAGGCTCTGGTTGCGTGATGGTAAGCAGGGCTATCTTAAAGATATTCCGCGCACCTTCGACTATCTGCACAGCGCTGCGGCTAAGTACCCAGAGTTTGCGCAGCTGGATCTTGCGCTTAGTGCGATGCGACCGCTGCTGCGGGCCCACCCGCTACTCGGTCAGTATTTCGGGGTGGACGACTGATGCGCGCAATGATTCTCGCTGCAGGTCTTGGCACTCGCCTGCGGCCGCTGACGCTGAAAACTCCCAAACCGCTATTAAAAGTGGGTGGGCGCAGCTTGATAGAGCATCAAATCGCTAACCTCAGACGCGTCGGCATCACCCAAATTATCGTTAATCACGCTTGGCTCGGTGAACAGATCGAAGAGGCGCTCGGTGAGGGTGATAGCCTGGGTGTTGAACTAGTCTACTCAGCTGAAGATGAGCCGCTGGAGACGGCGGGTGGAGTGCGTAAAGCGCTGCCTTGGCTTGCAGCTGAGGGTGATGAACCCTTTTTGCTGGTCAATGGGGATGTTTTTACCGATGTGGAGTACGCCAGTTTTGACCTAAGCCTGCCCCAATCGGTTGACGCTCGGCTCTGGTTAGTTGCAAATCCAGCCTGGCACCCTGAGGGTGACTTTCATCTGAGCGTTGATGGTCGTTTGAGTCCTGATACAGGTTTACGCTTTACATTCGCCGGTATAAGTCTGCTGCGTCCCTCTCTCTTTGCTCATTTCGTACTTGATCGGCCGAAGCCGCTTGCTCCGCTGCTGCGAAAGCTGATCGATGAAGATCGCGCTCGAGGTGAAATTCTCAGCGGATACTGGAATGATGTAGGTACGCCTGAGCGTTTGGAGCAGGTGGAACGTTTTCTCTCGCATAAGGATCGCAACTGATGCAATCAATTGGCGCTGACCTCTATAAATTTCGCACCGGTATCCTGCTGGGTGCGGCGATCGGCCTCTTCTCTGGTGGCTTCCCTGGGTTAATTTTTGGCGGAATTCTTGGCTTCACGGTGGAGCGTATCTTCCGCAAAGCCGTCACCGTAGCACCACAGCAGATATTCTTTAAAGCGACCTTCACGGTGATGGGGCGCATCGCGAAAGCTGATGGTCAGGTGACCGAAAATGAGATCGATTTTGCGCGCGCGATCATGGGGCAGATGCGCCTGAATGAAGAGAAGCGTCGCGAGGCGATCAAGTACTTCACTGAAGGTAAGGATGCAGATCTCGATCTTGACCCCATCCTGCAGCCGCTCACTACGTTGTTCAAATATCAATCAAACCTGCGTCTGATCTTCCTCGAAATCCAGCTGCAAGCTGCGCTGGCCGATGGTGAGATTAGTGCGCCTGAGCGCCAGGTGATCACCGAAGTCTGCACTAAGCTCGGACTTCCCGCCGATCAGATCGAAGCACTACTTGCACGTATGCAGGCCGAGCGTGCCTTCCATCAAGGTCAGGGGAGCGCGCCAACCGCGGCGCAGATTAGCCAAGCCTATGGAGTGCTGGGTGTCAGTGACAGCGCTTCCGATGGCGAAGTTAAACGCGCCTGGCGCAAACTGATGTCGCAGCATCATCCCGACAAACTAGTATCCAAAGGGTTGCCGGAAGAGATGATGCAGATTGCGAAGGAGAAGACGCAGGAGATTCAGGCGGCATACGATCTGATTCGCAAGGTCCGGGATTAGGACCTCTGTTGTTCGAATTCAATCACTGAGTTGTGCGCGGTAGTCCAGTGGTGCAGGCGCAGAGGTGCTGATGCCAGCCATCAGGGGCGGTATCCAGCAGCAGAGTAGTAGTGTCAGTATCCGGCGCATTCAGCATCTCCCGTTGAAATAGGGTTATCGGCTGTTTTCTGGAAAACTGCAGGGTACAATAGCGCCCGATTTAACGCTAAGGATCTGGAAATGGCTGATTACAAGATTGCACCGTCGATTCTCTCAGCAGACTTTGCCCGTTTGGGAGACGAAGTAAATGCGGTGTTAGATGCAGGCGCTGATATTGTTCACTTCGACGTGATGGACAACCACTACGTGCCCAATCTCACAATTGGCCCAATGGTCTGCAAAGCGCTGCGCAAGCACGGCATTACTGCACCGATTGATGTGCACCTGATGGTGAAACCGGTTGATCGTATTATCGGTGACTTTATCGAAGCAGGTGCCAGCTACATCACATTCCATCCCGAAGCTTCAGAGCATATCGATCGCTCATTGCAGATGGTGCGCGATGGCGGCTGTAAGTCAGGTCTGGTGTTCAATCCAGCGACGCCACTGCACTACCTTGATCACGTGATGGACAAGGTCGATATGATTCTGTTGATGTCCGTAAACCCGGGCTTTGGTGGCCAGAAGTTTATTCCCGGTACGCTGGATAAGTTGCGCGAAGCCCGCAAGCTCATCGATGGGTCGGGCCTGGATATTCGCCTGGAGATCGATGGCGGTGTAGGTATCAATAACATCGCTGAGATCGCTGCTGCAGGAGCCGATACCTTTGTTGCCGGCTCAGCAATTTTCAACACGGATGACTACAAAGCGACGATCGATCAGATGCGCGCCGAACTGGCGGGGGTTTAACAGATGGCGCAGTTGCCTCAGCTCATCATGCTGGACCTCGATGGCACGCTGGTAGACTCCGTGCCGGACCTCGCTGTTGCAGTCGATCAGATGCTGGCTTCGCTCGATCGCCCTGCGGCGGGTGAAGCGAAGGTGCGTGACTGGGTGGGGAATGGTGCGTCGATGCTGGTCGCTCGCGCGCTGTCGGACTCCATGGATCCACAGCCCTGCCACACAGAGGGCGAGCTGTATGAAGCAGCCTATCTCGCTTTTCTTAAGGCCTATGCTAAGTCGAACGGCCGCTTCGCACAGATCTACCCTGGCGTTGAAACGGCGCTAGAGAAGTGGACACAGCAGAAGGTGCCGCTGGCGGTTGTCACCAATAAGCCGATGCTATTTACCAAAGCGCTGCTGAAGTCACTGCGTCTATCACGTTACTTCCATTTTGTTGTGGGCGGCGACAGCCTGGCGCAGAAGAAACCTGATCCGGCGCCGCTGTTGCACGTAATTGAACAACTCGATGCAGAGCCTCAGGCCTGCTGGATCATTGGCGACTCAAAGAATGATGTACAGGCGGGGCGGGCTGCGGACTGCAAGGTTGCCGCAGTCACCTACGGTTACAACCACGGTGAGAATATTGCGGATTCTGAGCCCGATCTGTTAGTTGATCGCCTAGATCAGCTTGATCTTACGCTGGTAGCGGATCTGCCTGACGAGGGTGAAGGGCCTGAGCAGCAACCAAGCGCGCACTGAGGTTACTTGAAGTGCCTGAGCGCTTCAGGCACTCTGCGCAGACAAATTTTGGAGCAGTTACAAGCTCCGCAGGGATAAGATTGAAGGAACAACCATGGATATCAAACAGGCGCTGGCGCACGCCGTCGCGGGTGAACATCTGAGCCGCGACGAGATGCATGCCGTGATGATGCAGATTATGACTGGTCAGGCCACGGATTCGCAGATCGGCGCATTCCTCACCGCTATGCGTATAAAAGGAGAGTCAGTCGACGAGATTACCGCTGCTGCGCAGGTTATGCGCGAGCTGGCGATTGGCGTCAAACTCTCTACTGATAACGCGGTTGATATCGTGGGTACAGGTGGTGATGGTTCAAACTTGTTCAACGTATCCAGCGCAGCTTCTTTTGTAGTGGCAGCGGCCGGTGGTACCGTAGCAAAGCACGGTAACCGTTCTGTGAGCTCGAAATCCGGTGCTGCGGATCTGCTTGAGGAGGCAGGCATATTCCTAGGGCTTAATGCAGAGCAGGTTGCACGCTGTATCGATGAGGTGGGCGTTGGTTTTATGTTTGCACCCCAACATCACAGTGCGATGAAACACGCCATTGGCCCGCGTCGTGAGATGGGCATGCGTACGCTCTTCAACGTTCTCGGTCCTCTGACTAACCCGGCTGGAGCTAAGCACTATCTGCTCGGCGTGTTTGATAAAGAGCTTTGCTGGCCGATGGCCGAGGCGCTACTGGAACTCGGTGCCAAGCATGCGCTGGTGGTTCATTCTGAGGACGGTCTGGATGAGATCAGTCTGGCAGCTACAACCCACGTGGCGGAGCTCAGAGACGGCATGATCGCTGAATATGACATTACCGCTCAAACGGCTGGCCTGGAAGCGCAGACGTTGGAAGGCCTTCAGGTGGCTGATTCAAGCGAGTCGCTAGAAGTTATCCGTGCAGCCTTCAGTGGCGAGAACCCCAAAGCGGCCGACATGATTGCACTCAATGCTGGTGCTGCGCTCTATGCGGCGGATATCTACGACACTCTCGAAGGTGCCGTAGCCAAGGCGCTAGAGGTGATTGCGAGCGGTGCGGCCAAAGCTAAAATGGATGAGCTTGCGAGCTTCTCGCAGAGCTTTGCAGCTGGAGCGAAGTGATGGCCAAGATCCCAACTGTACTTGAGCGCATCGTTAAGCGTAAGTTTGAAGAGATTGCCGAGCGCAGCCCCTCAGTCAGCGTTGATCAGTTCAAGCAGCAGATCGAATCGCAGAAAGGCAGTGAAACCGACCCTCGCGGCTTTGTTCACTCGCTAGAGACCAATATCGCAGCAGGCCATGCTGGCGTTATTGCCGAGATCAAGAAGGCGAGTCCAAGCAAAGGTGTGTTACGTGACCCCTTCCATCCAGCAGAGATTGCTGCCTCGTACGAGAAAGGTGGTGCGAGCTGTCTCTCTATTCTGACCGATGCCGATTTTTTCCAAGGGCATGAAACCTACTTGCAGCAGGCGCGAGCAGCCTGCTCACTTCCAGTTATTCGCAAGGATTTTATTGTAGATCCCTATCAAGTCTACGAAGCACGCGCGATCGGTGCTGACTGTATTCTGCTGATAGCCGCTTGCCTGGAGGATCAACAGATGGCTGACCTAAACGGGTTGGCTCAAGAGTTGGGCATGGATGTGCTAATAGAGGTGCATGACGGTGAGGAGCTGGAGCGCACTCTGCCCTTGGGCAATCGCCTGCTTGGTATCAACAACCGTAACCTGCACAATTTTGAAGTAACACTTCAAACCACTCTAGATCTACTAGCGCGTATCCCCGATGACTACCTGGTTGTAACTGAAAGCGGAATTTTGGCGCAGAGTGATGTAGCGCTAATGCGTCAGAACCAGGTGAATGCTTTCTTGGTGGGTGAAGCCTTTATGCGCGCTGAGGACCCAGGCCAAAGATTAGCCGAGCTGTTTGGATAAGCTCGAGAGCGAGCAAGAGATTTAAGGAAGAGATAAATGCACGTAGAGGTTAAATGGGACGGCGATGAGCGCTTCAAAGCGACCACCGATTCCAAGTTTGAAGCAGTAATCGACCGCGACCTTGAGCAGGGTCCGCGTCCTATGGAGTACATCCTAGTTGGATTGGGTGGCTGTGCCAGTGTCGACGTAATGAGCATGCTGAAGAAGAGCCGCCAGGATGTAACGGACTGCGTCGCCATTATTGATGCAGAGCGCGCCGATGCTGTGCCAGCAGTCTTCACTAAGATACATTTAATCTTCAAAGTAACAGGGCGTAACCTCAAACCTTCAGCGGTAGAGCGCGCGGCTAAGCTTTCGGCGGAGCAGTACTGCTCTGTATCGAAGATGCTTGAGGGTGGCGGCGTTGAAATCACCCACAGCGTAGAGATACACGAAGCCTAAAGCTGTTGTTTTTTTAAACAATCTCTCTATAATTACGCCTCCTTTTTATATCAACCTCCTTGCTTTCGGGGTTTCCAGTTCAAAAGGTGCTGGAAAATAGATACCTCGGAGGCTGCAAAACCGTAAGGAGCTACAATGCGTCACTACGAAGTACTGTTCCTGGTTCACCCGAACCAGAGCGAGCAGGTTCCAGCGATGATCGAACGTTACACTGCCCTGATTGAAGGCGATAACGGTAAGATCCACCGTCTGGAAGACTGGGGTCGTCGCCACCTGGCATACCCAATCAACAACGTTCACAAAGCACACTACGTTCTGATGAACGTGGAAGCTACTCAGGCTGTGATGGACGAGATCGAAAACCTGTTCCGCTACAACGATGCCGTTCTGCGTAACATGGTTCTTCGCACTAAAGAAGCGATCACTGAGCCATCTCCAATCAAAGCTGCTGAAGCACGCGAAGAGCGCAAGCCACGCCGTGACGATCGCAGTGAGAAGCCAGCACCTCAGGCTGAAAAGTCTGAAGCACCAGCTTCTGAAGAGTAATTAAGATTAGGAGATAGATCAGATGGCACGTTTTTTCCGTCGTCGTAAGTTCTGCCGTTTCACTGCAGAAGGCGTTACTGAGATCGATTACAAAGACCTGGATGTACTGAAAGGTTACATCACTGAAACTGGCAAGATCGTTCCTAGCCGTATCACTGGTACTAAAGCTAAGTACCAGCGTCAGCTAGCAACTGCGATCAAGCGCGCACGTTACGTAGCGCTGCTGCCGTACACAGACGGTCACGATCTGTAAGACTGCTTATAAGCGCGATCTGATCGCGCTTTGAGTGAAACATGAGTATTTACTGCAGGTATACCTGCAGCCTAAATGAGGTTTTGAGAGATGGAAGTTATCCTCCTCGAGAAGATCGGTAAACTGGGTGGTCTGGGTGATAAGGTTAACGTTAAGGCTGGTTTCGGCCGTAACTACCTGATCCCGCAGGGCAAAGCAGTTTCTGCAACTGAAGCAAACATGGCTCGCTTCGAAGAGCGTCGCGCAGAACTGGAAAAAGATGCAGCTGACAAGCTGGCGTCTGCAACAGCTCGCGCTGAAGCTCTGGAAGGCCTGGCAATTACTATCGCTGCCAACGCTGGTGACGAAGGTAAACTGTTCGGCTCTATCGGTGGCAAGGACATCGCTGATGCGATTACTGCTGCTGGTACAGAAGTTGAGAAGTCAGAAGTTCGTCTGCCAAACGGTGTCATTCGTACAACTGGTCAGTTCGAAGTTGACGTTCAGCTGCACGCAGAAGTTACAGCAACTGTTACTCTGACTGTTGAAGCAGAGTAAGAGTTTCTTGCTTTGAAAGAACCGCGCCTGGCGCGGTTTTTTTTCGCCTGTGGTATAGTCGATGGCGGCGAAAAGGCCGAGATAAAACTGTATTTAATTGAGTAAGTTACGCGTGGAAAGAGCTGATTACGACCGCGAAGTAGAGCGCGCCAAGGTACCCCCGCACTCGATGGAGGCGGAGCAATCCGTACTGGGTGGCATGATGCTGGATAACAACGCCTGGGACGTGGTCTCAGAGATCGTTGTGGATTCGCACTTCTACAGCGGCAACCACCGTAATATTTTCCGCACGATGCAGAAACTTATCGATCTGGGTCGACCAATCGATGTGGTAACTCTCTCCGAAGAGCTCGACCGAACTGGCGAGTTAGAGGCCTGCGGTGGTCTAGAGTATCTCGTAGATCTTGCTAGCAACACGCCAAGCGCCTCAAACATTCGCGCCTACTCTGAGATCGTGCGTGATCGCGCGCTGTTGCGGCAGATGATCTCGGTCTCGAATGAGATCAATGACTCCGCCTTCTTCCCTGAGGGTCGCGGTGCAGAGGAGATTCTCAACGAGGCCGAAAGTAAAATCTTTCAGATCGCTGAAGACCGTCCTAACCAAGGTGGCCCGCAGGGGGTAAACCCACTGCTTAAAGAGGCGGTTGAGCGCATTGATGAGCTCTTTGGCAACTCTGACTCGCTTACCGGTGTCACCACGGGCTTTGACGACCTCGATGAAGCGACCGGCGGTATGCAGAAGTCCGACCTGATTATCGTTGCAGCACGGCCCTCTATGGGTAAGACCACCTTCGCTATGAACCTGGTTGAAAACGCCCTGATGGCGAGTAGTAAGCCGGTGTTGGTGTTCAGTTTGGAGATGCCTGCGGCGCAGTTGGTAACGCGTATGCTCTCATCGCTGGGGCGTATCAATCAGACTAAGGTGCGTAACGGTCAGCTCGAAGATGATGATTGGCCTAAGCTCACCGCAGCGGTCAATATGTTGAAGAATAAGCCGCTCTTTATCGATGATCAGGCGGGTATTAGTCCCAATGAGATGCGTACCCGTGCGCGCCGTATTGTGCGTGAGCATGGCCCCCTCTCAATGATCATGGTCGACTACCTACAGCTGATGCAGATTAAAACGGGTAAGGTTGAATCACGTACCAATGAGATCTCCGAGATCTCCCGCTCGCTTAAGGCGATCGCAAAGGAGATGGAGTGCCCGGTTATCGCACTGTCGCAGCTGAACCGCTCGCTGGAGCAGCGCCCCAACAAGCGCCCGGTTAACTCTGACTTGAGGGAATCCGGAGCCATAGAACAGGACGCAGACGTCATCATGTTTATCTACCGTGATGAGGTCTACAACGAAGACTCGCCTGAAAAAGGGGTGGCTGAGATCATTATCGGTAAGCAGCGTAACGGGCCTATAGGTACGACCCGTCTCGCCTTTATTGGTAAGTTCACGCGCTTCGAAAATCTAGCGCGCGATTATCAGATTCCACCTGAGGAGTTTTAAACCCGAGCAGGGCTCCGATTCAGTGGGGCTCTGTAAGGTGGAAGGGCTCCAGCTTACGCAGAGGCTTGCCCCAATCACCCAGGCCGCTGGTATCTGTTGCTTCCAGCTCGGGCAGGCGAAACTCCAGGTACTCTATAGCAACCTGCAGCAGAATCTGTCCCATACCTATGACCTGCCCAACTGGGCGCGGTGGATTGGTTTTGAAATCCTCGAGCGAACGTCTCAGTGTGCCCATGCGGCGCTCGCCTAGGGCGTTGTCATTTGCGTCTGCGCCCAGATACTTGCGATTGTTCATTATCCAGAGTGCCGCATCCATCATTGCAAGAGCGCGCCCAGCGAGGGCGAGTTCGCTGTTGGCATTGGCGCTGGGGATGAGCGGCGGATGAGGCACGCGGCGATCCAGATACTGCAGAATCAGAGCTGTCTCAGTCAGCGCGGTGCCATCATCGAGTAGCAGCGTGGGTACGCGGCTCATCGGGTTGGCTTGTACAAGTTCGGGTGTGTCTGAAGCGGGATCGACCCAGCCGACTGTGCAGTCATCATCGAGCCCCTTAAGCATTAGTGCGATGCGCACAGCCCGGGCGTAAGGTGAGGTTGGCGAGAGCAGCAGTTGCATCTTAGATATCCTTCAACAGATTTTCGCGGAACGCTTCGGGTAGGGGAACTACTTTGCGCTGTTCGTAATCGAAGAATACGATTCCGGTCTTAGCGTGGGCCACATCAGCGGCAGTTTTTTTGTTACTCAGCAGGTAGTAGATGTCGCAGCCGTACTTGTTGAAGTCGCCGACGGTGACGTCCACCTTGATGCGGTCTCCGTAGAATCCTTCCGTTTTGTAGACGATCGCGGTGTCGGTCATGATAATGCCAAAGCCCTCAACATCCATTTCGGTGTAGCCGTTCTGTTGTAGAAACTGTACGCGGCTCTCGTGAATAAGGCTCAGTACAGCATCGTTGCCGAGGTGGCCGCCGTAGTTTATATCGCTGATACGCAGTGGGATCTCGGTGGTGAAGAGGTAGTTTTCTGGCATATCCAGTTTAATGCGTGCCAAGGTTCTGGCTCCTTGTTATTCGTAAAAGTGTTAATAGGTCTTGTAGAAAGTGTACACCAGTCAGCTTAAGATTTTCCTTATTTAGCAAAAGCTGATATAACGTTATGCCTTTATCGTAGGAGCGAGCGCAGCACGCGACCAGTTTGGGTCGCCACCTCTGCGAGGGGGCTCCTACAGTTCTAATTGCTAAAGAAGATTGGATCTCCTCATGTCACAAAGCCTAGGTCGCAACGTCAACCTCTATACCGCCGCGCAAGCATTCGGCGCATCTACGCCACCTATTATTATCTCTCTCGGGGGGCTGGTCAGTATGGCGATGGGGGCACCGCATGAGCTTATGACTCTACCTGTGTTCCTGTTTAACTTGGGGTTGGCGCTTAGTGCACTTCCCGCGGCCTTCTTAATGGCAAAACTGGGTCGCAGAACCGCTTATGTTATTGCCGGTATCTTTGCGCTGGTCTCTGCATCTTTGAGTGCAACCGGCATTCTTACCCAAACCTTTGCGCTCTTCTGTGCGGGCACGTTGTTGGCAGGCTACTACGCTGCGCATGTGCAGAGTTTCCGTTTTGCGGTCGTGGAGGGCTTGTCGAAAGAGCAGGCCCCTAGGGCGATCTCCCGTGTCATGATTGGCGGGCTTATCGCCGCTGTTATTGGGCCACAGGTGGTTGTATGGACGCAGGATGCGATGGCGGTGCAGTATGCGGGTGCCTTTATCGGTCAGGCGGTGCTGGTATTGATCGGGCTTGCAGTAATTTTGCAAATCCGCGATTCGGGTCCTGCGCCGAAAAAGGTTAAGTCGGATACGGATACTCGTTTGGTGGATCTGCTTAAGCGTCCACGTTATACCATTGCGGTGGCGGCCGGTGTTGTTTCCTACGCGCTTATGGCATTTGTAATGACTGCAGCGCCCATCGCCATGGTAGATCACGGTCATCAGGTGAGTGATGCTGCTCTGGGTATTCAGTGGCATGTGCTTGCTATGTTCGCGCCCTCATTTTTTACCGGTAAGTTGATGGTGCGCTACGGTAAGGCGCGTATCACAGCGCTGGGTCTGATTCTGATCGCTATTGCTGGGCTGATTGCCTTGCAGGGGTCGGAGCTTGCGCACTTCTGGGGTTCGCTGATTCTGCTAGGTGTGGGTTGGAACTTTGGCTTTATTGGTGCGACCGCTTTGGTTGCTGAAGCGCATACGCCAGAGGAAAAAGGGCTGGCGCAAGGTTTCAATGACTTTATGATCTTCTCAACAGTGGCGCTTGGATCGTTTATGGCGGGTGTGCTGTTGAACGCGAGCGGTTGGTACACGCTCAATCTCGTGGTGATGCCAATCTGTGCGCTGGTGCTGGCTGTGATGTTACTGCTGCGCCGGTATCCGTTGGAAGCTGCTGCGGCTTAACGGTCGCGTCATTCGGTTTTACCGAATAACCCTCCTACATTGGATTGTTTCTGTGGGAGGGATCTTGGCGCAGCCTAGGTCGCGACTAAGCTCGCTCTAATTCCCGAAGCACATCCACAATCCCACTCGTCAGCGCAGCGATATCCTCGCTGCTGCTGATGTACGGCGGCATCAGGTAGACGTTACGGCCGAACGGGCGCACCCAGATGCCGTGCTCTATAAACATCGGCTGCACTTCAGAAAGGGTCACCGGCTCTTTACGCTCCACTACGCCAATGGCGCCAATCACGCGCACGTCTGCGACGGACTCTAGTTCGGCGGCGGGCGTCAGTCCTGTTTTTAGCTCCTCAGAGATGCGTGCAACTTGCGTCTGCCATTGGCCGGTTTCAATCAGCCCTAGGCTGGCATTGGCCACGGCACAGGCCAGTGGATTGCCCATAAAGGTGGGGCCATGCATAAAGCAGCCGGCGCCGCCGGCGGAAATTGTCTGGCCGATTGTGTCGGTGGTGAGGGTGGCGGCCAGTGTCATGTAACCACCGGTCAGTGCTTTGCCGACACAGAGAATGTCCGGGCTGATACCCGCGTGATCGCAGGCAAAGAGTTTGCCGGTGCGGCCGAATCCAGTGGCGATCTCGTCGGCGATCAACAGGACCTCATACTGATCGCAGAGCTCACGGGCGCGTTTGAGGTAGTCGGCGCTGTAGAAGTACATGCCGCCCGCCCCCTGCACAATGGGTTCAAGGATCAGTGCGGCGATCTCGTTCGCATGGGCGCGCAAAACCGCTTCGAGCGCCTCGCTATCTTCCGACTGCAGGGGTTCGCCGAACTTTGAGGCTGGGCGTGGCACAAAGTGGTGTTTGGGCAGTACGCCAGTAAAGATCTCGTGCATACCGGTGACAGGATCGCACACGGACATCGCCCCAAAAGTATCGCCATGGTAGCCGCCGCGCAGGGTTAGCAGTTTATGCTTCTCGCCTCTTTCTAAGCTCTGCCAGTACTGCAGCGCCATCTTAATGGCGACTTCTACAGCGACTGAGCCAGAGTCGGCAATAAACACCTTATCCAGCCCTTCGGGGGTCATGCGTACCAGCTTGCGCGCCAGTTCTATGGCGGGTTCGTGGGTGATGCCGCCAAACATGACATGCGACATCTGATCTATCTGGCTCTTGGCTGCCTCGTTGAGTGCCGGATGGCTGTAACCGTGAATGGTGGACCACCAAGAGGACATGCCGTCGATGAGCTCACGGCCATCGTTGAGCTTCAGCCGCGTACCGCTTGCCGAGACCACTGGCGTCATCGGCGGTGGATTGATCATCGATGAGTAGGGGTGCCAGATGTGTTCGCGGTCGAAGGCTAGCTGTTCAGGCGTTATCTGCATGCTGAGTCTCGGCTGTTGAGTCCAAACTAGAAGTTGATGGATTGTACCAGAGAGCAAAGGTGGGGTGGATTGGTGATATTTGTGTGTATTAAGAATCAATCTTAGTTATTGGCCCAGATTTTGCAGGTAAGAGGGTAAGCGTCGGCTAATACGTGCATTTTGAATGAAAACGCTGAGGCACACGGTTTTGTGTTGGATATGTGTGTGCTTCGATATGCCCACTATAAATATGCGATGCAATATGCGCCGCATAATGCGAATAAAAAGATTTGGTTTGGAAGTATAGATCATGAATTATCCCAGAAGTTTTGGTTCTGACTTTCTTGAAAAAATGAGCTTAGTAATCGCTAGGAGCTTGGCGTTACTGTTAGCGTTCGGTTTGATGGCAAGTACATACCGAGCGATGTCTGAAGGTGAGGGGCAGTCGTCTGTGATGATACAGGCGGGTCTGTTTGTCGTACTGTTGTCTCTCTGCTTCAGATCTTCCAAAGTCTCTTGGCAGCTTAGGTCCAAGATCATAGTCGGTCTGGCCATCGCAGTGGCCTTGAGCGGCGTTCTTCGAAATTCCGGGGTCAATTACACCACTTATTCTTTCCTGCTCTTCGCATCGGGTCTATTAGCACTGGTTGTCGAGCTTAGAATGGCGATGTTCGTTTCCCTCCTTTCTACGCTTTTCTTCGCTTCTGCGGGACATTTCCTGGGAGATGGCTCACTACTACGCACGTTAGTGCAGTTTTTTGTCGTTTTTGGTTTAAGCTCAGCGCTCATCTATTCAGTCTCTAGGCTTGTGCAGCAGCTAAGAAACAGTTTGGACGCTGAACGTCAGTTAAGGCAGAGTCTTGAAAAGGAACAGCAGCAGTTAAAGCAGCAGCAGGAGCAGTTCACACTACTCGCCTCAGTAGGCCAGGTAGGACTATTTGATTACGAGTTTGGTTCTGGAGAACTGCTTGCCACGCGGCCGCTGCTGGAGCGCATTGGAATTGATGCTGATCAGCAGCGGGTTTCTCTACAGAGCTTTATAGAGCGCATGCCTGAAAGCGCCCAGTCGACGTTTATTGGGGAAGTTGAAAGGGCTTCACAGCTTTCACCTGGCGAAAGCTTTGAGTTTAAACACCCGCAGTACGATGTAGATGGGTCGTTGCGCACTATCAGTGTTAAGGGTGTGCTGGTTGAACGTCAGGGCAGGCTAATAGCGCTCGGTAGCTCAGTTGATATCACTAGTGAAACAGCTGCGGCGGCTAAAGTTACGGCGCTTGCAGCGAATCTGGAGGTAGTCTCTCAGGCCGTTGGTGTCGGTCTGGTCGAGTTTTGCCCTCAAACAGGCATTATGGAGGTTAACGCTGAGGTCTGTCATCGACTAGGGCGAGCTGCAAGCGATAACCGCTTCCACGGCTCAGAATACTGTAAGCATCTAAGCCCTGAAGGTGTGGAAGAATACTTAGCGCTAAATGAAAAACTCTCTCAGCTACCGCTGGGCGCTATTCAACGTTTTGACCAAGTGATAACAACGGCCGACGGAAAGACTCTTCACCTCAGAGTTGCGCGGATGCGCTTTGTGTCTCAGGGGCGAGAGCGCATTGTCGGTGTCTCCATCGATGTTACCGCGGAACATGAAGCTGCTGAGAGAGCGCAGCAGCAGGCGCAGCAGCTGAGCGTCTTAACGGAGCAGGGCAAAATTGGGCTCTTTGAGTTCGACCTTGAGCATGAAGTGTTTTCTGCAAACTCCGTTATTTGCGAGCGAATCGGACTGGCCCCTGACGCAGGCAGTTTTACCCAGGAGGTTTTGATTAACTCGATGCCGATAGAGTCGCGCGCTAGCGCTATTGCGCAAATTGAACGTGGTAAACGACGTGAGGCGATCGATTTTCACACCTCAACGGTTGATCAATATTACCCGGATGGCTCGCTCCACAAACTTCGTATCTACGAACAGTTGGTAGAGCGCGATGGGCGCCCATTCTTTGTGGGTGCTAGCGTCGATGTTACTGAGGAGGTAAGTTCGAAAGAGCGTGCAGAAGCCGCTGCGACCTCGCTAAAAGAGCAACAGAACCGACAAGCACAGATGTATGCAGTGATAGGGCATGAGCTTCGCACACCGGCGGCTAGCCTGCAGATGATGCTGGAGGATCTTGCGGAGGGTGAGACGTTAAACAGTGATCTAGTGGGTGCCAATATTGAGCAGTTGCTCTCGGTCATCGATACCCTTCGGGCCGTGGCGCAACCAGGTCGAGTCGCAAGGACCGCTTACGCTAATGTGCATCTGGACGAGATGTTATTGCAGCAGGCTGAGGGCCTTACACCTTTGGCGCAGCGCAACGCGGTGCAGTTGCGAACTGATTTGACCGGTTTAACAGGCCAGCCAGTACGCATTCAAAAGACACTGTTACGCCAGGTTATAGCGAATCTGGTGAAGAATGCGCTGATCCACTCAGGTGGTAGGCAGATTAGATTGGGCGCTTCGGGTGAGTTGGTTGATGCGGGTCGCAAGCTGATCCAAATCTGGGTGGCGGACGACGGTAAGGGTATTCCTGCTGATAAAGTAGAACAACTGTTCGAGGCCTTCGTACGCGGTTCCACTGAGGCTGAAGGTACGGGCTTAGGCCTGCATATCTGTCGTCAGATTATCCAGAACATGGGTGGAAGTCTGAGGTATGAGCCTGCAGAGCTTGGCGGTGCCTGTTTTGTAATTAAGCTTGAGGTTGAGCTAGCTGACGTTGAACTAGCGAGTGGAGAGGCGGCTGCCGCGCAGGTTCGCGAATCTCAATCACCTCTTCAGGGCCTGCGAGTGTTAATGGCTGAAGACAACAAAACGATCCAGATGCTGACGCATAAGATGCTGACCAAACAGGGGGCTGAGGTGCAGGTGTGCAACAACGGTGCAGAAGCTCTTGCAGCCTACAATCCCGGAGCCTTTGATCTGGTGCTCTCCGATATCTTTATGCCGCAGATGAATGGCTATGAATTTGTGGCTGCGCTGCGCGAGCAGGGCTACCGCGGCAAAGTGATTGGCCTGACAGCGGCTACGATCGGTGAGGAGACTGATAAGATGCTGGCATCTGGCGCCGATGTAGTGCTCTCTAAACCGATCAATATCGCAGCGCTTAACGCTGAGCTTGCTGCAGATGTCGTTGACGAATAAGCTAATCGGAGTCTATTCAGCCGCACGAGATTCCCAATGATCGACCTAATTCCCTATGACGCCCTTATCTTTGATATGGATGGTACCCTTATCGACTCTATGCCGGCTCACCTGGATGCCTGGGAGGTAACCTGTCAGCACTACGGCTATGCGGTTGATCGTGAGTTTATCCATGCTCTAGGTGGTGTGCCTTCGTTAACCACAGCTAGCATGCTTAATGAGAAGTTTGGTCTTGAGCACGATCCGGAGGAGGTTGCGCAGCACAAGATAGCCACCTGGGACTCGATGGGGCGCCTGCCAGATCTGATTGAATTAACGACGGCCATTGTACGTGAGCATCGCGGCTTGAAGCCCATGGCAATAGGCACAGGTAGCCGACGCGATCACGCGCTGGAGATGCTTAAGCATGTGGATATTCTGGACCACTTCGATTCGGTGGTGGCCTCAACCGATGTTGAGAATGGCAAACCGCACCCTGAGACCTTTTTGACTGCAGCTAAGCATCTGGGTGTAGAGCCCGAGAAGTGCGTGGTGTTTGAGGATACCCAGATCGGCCTACAAGCCGCGCATGCAGCGGGTATGGATTGTGTGTTGATTGATGGGGACACGCTGACGCTTTATCCGTTGCGCTAGGGTCGCGACCTGCGGCGTTGCCGCAGATCCCTCCTATAGTGAGTGATCCCCTGTAGGAGTGCCAAGCGGGGTCAGACCGCGTAGGGTCATATCCCTGAGGGCCAACGTTACTTGAGTTTAAGCAAACGCGCGGCATTCTCTTTCATGATCAGAGGCTTCACTTCCTCTTTCACGTCGAGCTTATCAAAGTCGGCAATCCAGCGGTCTGGCGTAATTACCGGCCAGTCCGATCCAAACAGCATCTTCTTCTTCAGCAGGCTGTTCATGTACTGCAGCAGAATCGGTGAGAAGTACTTCGGTGACCAGCCGGAAAGATCCATGTAGACGTTTGGCTTGTGCGTCAGTACCGACAGCTGCTCCTCCTGCCAAGGGAAGGCTGGATGCGCCATAACGATCGGCATGGTGGGGAAGTCTGCAGCGACATCATCAAGATAGATCGGTTGTGAGTACTTCAGGCGCATGTTCATACCGCCCGGTGCACCCGCACCAACACCGGTCTGGCCGGTGTGGAACAGCGCAATTGCACCCTCTTCAGCAATCGCTTCGTAGAGTGGGTAGGCCATGCGGTCGTTCGGGTAGAAGCCCTGCATGGTCGGGTGGAACTTAAACCCTTTAACGCCAAATTCACGCACTAGACGACGCGCTTCGCGTGCGCCCAGCAAGCCTTTTGCAGGGTCAATCGATGCAAATGGGATCAAAATATCATCATTTTCTGCACAGATGCGCGCTACTTCTTCGTTCTCGTAACGCTTAAAGCCTGTGTTGCGCTCTGCATCCACAGGGAAGATTACTGATGCGATCTTACGTTCACGGTAGTAAGCCGCTGTTTCATCCGGTGATGGCATCATGTTGTGGCCAGCCGGGTTCTTGAAGTACTTGGCAAAGGCCTCCTGGAACTCAAAGTAGCCATCATCACGCTCACAGGAGCAGGGCTCTTCCGCGTGAGTGTGGAAGTCGATTGCGATAATTTCGTCGAGATTAATCATTATCTGCTCCGTTAAAGTGAGATTACGTGGTCAGCGGGGCTCTCTTCGTAGAGGGAGTTCATTATACCCTCACGACGGCTCATAACAGCGCGTTGGTTGATGGAACCCTTATCGGTGATCTCGTTTCCATCAATGGATGGGAGTTCCGTCAGGATCGTGATGCGCTTCACACGCGTTGAGCTACCGGTACTGGATGCTGCCATCTGCTCCAGACGCTCTGCCATCACCTCTTTGACGTGTGGCTGTGCAACCAGCGTCTCGTTGTTCATCTCTTTACCGTCGGGTACCAGCGCCTGCAGGTGTGCCCAGTCGGGGAAGATCATCGCCGCAATGTAGCCGCGGTCACGACCACAGATCACCGCATCCTGCGCATAAGGTGCGAAATGGTGGATTAGGGATGCACGCAGTGTACCCACACTAACCCAGGTGCCGGTGTCGAGTTTGAAGTCTTCAGAGACACGGCCATCAAACAGCATACCGCGGTTTGGCGTAGCCGGGTCAATCCACTTAACCGCGTCACCCAGGCAGTAGTAACCCTCTTCATCAAAGGCCTTCTTGGTCTGCTCTTCGTTGCGCCAGTAGCCTGGAGTGACCGTCACCGCTTTAACGCGAATCTCAGTTTTGTCGCCATTGGGCAGAAGTTTGAGCTTGATGCCCGGAGCCGGGGTGCCAATAACGCCCGATGCAGACTCCTCAACCGACGCGAAGAGTACAGAGGGCGCAGTTTCAGTGGCGCCCAGACCTGTCACCATCGGTACCTTTTTACCGGTATGCTCTACAGAGAGCTCATCGAGTTGATCCCAGACGTGCTGGGCCAGGCCTGCACCGGCGAAGAAGAACATCCTCAGGTTCTTGAACAGCGATTTAGCGATCTCAGGATTCGCCTTGAGCTCTTTCGCCATCAACTCGTAGCCTTTCGGTACGTTGAAGTAGATTGTTGGCGAGATCTCTTTCAGGTTCTCCATGGTGTGGTGAATCATCATCGGGACTGGCTTACCTTCGTCAATGTAGAAAGTACCGCCGTTGTAGACCGCCATGCCGATGTTCTGGTTACCGCCAAAGGTGTGGTTCCACGGGAGCCAGTCAAGAATTACTGGCTTCTCATCTTTAAGAAACGCATAGACCGAGCGCACCATCTCCTGGTTAGCGCAGATCATCTGCTGTGTATTGATAACCGCCTTGGGCATACCGGTAGAGCCGGAGGTCCAGAGGAACTTAGCGATAGCGTCACCGGTGAGTGCGGCGTGAGTCGCATCAGCTTCAGGTGAAACGGTGAAATTGATCGCCTCTTCAAGGTTTGATACTGCATAGCTCAGGCCGTCGGTTGCGTGGTCTGCAGAGCAGGTCAGTACCGGCGCTTTGCCAGTGTTCACTGCATCAATCGCATCACGGTACGGACCCAGGTTATCAGTGAAGATAAGGCCTGGCGTGAGTGTGTCGAAGACGTGATGCAGTTTGCCGTAGTCGCTAGAGATCAGTGAGTAAGCTGTTGAGATCGGTGAGAAGGGCACACCGATGTACATGGATGCCAGCGCAACTAGCAGGTGCTCAGTTGAGTTGCCCGAGAGGATAACCACTGGGCGATCGTTGCTGAGGTTCTGCGTCAGCATCCAACTGGCGATAGAGCGCATGCGCTCTAGTGTCTGGGCAAAGGTGAGTGACTCCCACTCGCCGCTCTCGCCGCGCTGGTTGATTAGTACGGTATCCGGTGTTTCTGTGGCCCAGTGCACTAGTTTATCAGTCAGCTTTACCGGGTAGTCGGCCAGAGGCTCTGCGCTGGTTACGTACTGCACGCCATCGGCTGCGTTCTCGATAGTCACGCCGAAATCGTTGATGTTTACTGCGTGAAACTCGTGGTGTGTGTTCGCGTTCATCTACTTATTCTCTAGTCGTCAAAACTGTAGTCAGCGATACCTGCAGCGGCCTGGCTGAAGGTGCTCAAACGTGCATGCAACTGCGGCAGCAGGTGAGCGTCATGGAACTTAGCCATGGCAAGAATATTGCCGTTGAACTTAGGGTCGTCGCCGGCAGCCAAGGCTGCCTGTGCGCGCAGTGCCGATTCGCCGAGCTGCCACGCAGAGGTGAGGAAACCGAGCGCTTCCAGCATCGCTACACCGCCTGCATTGAGCTGCAGCAGGTTGCTGCTTTTGGCCATTTGTGCACCGATACCCCGCACTGCATAGATAGCTCCGCCCAGGTTACCGCCCAAAGAGGCGAGATCAGCATCGGCTTTGAGCTTGGTGGCGGTCTCTTCAATCTCTGCCAGCAGAGATTCAAGCGCCACGCCTTTGTCGGCCATGATCTTGCGGAACAGCAGGTCTTTTGCCTGGATGCCGGTAGTGCCTTCGTAGATGGTGGTGATTCGCGCATCACGCATGACCTGCGCCACACCCGTCTCCTCTACGAAGCCCATGCCGCCGAACACCTGAATCGCAGAACCCGCCATCAGGTTGCTCTGTTCGGTGCTGAACGCTTTGAATATCGGTGTAAGCAGGGCAATGCGTGCTTCCAAAACGGCCTTCTCAGCCTCATCCTGGCAGTGCTCTGATTTATCAACCAGTGCCGCCACTAGGTAACCTAAACCGCGTTGAGCAAACACCTGTGACTTAATAGTGAGCAGCAGACGCGCAACGTCTGGGTGCTGCACGATTGGCACGCGGCGTTCTTTAGTTTCGTAGTGTGCACCCTGAGTGCGCTCCAGCGCGTACTCAGCCGCTTTCTGGTAGGCCAACTCACCGAGAGCGACGCCCTGTAGCCCAACCGAGAGCCGTGCTTCGTTCATCAGGATGAACATCGCCGCCAGACCCTTGTTCTCGCTGCCGATCAGCTCGCCGTAACAGCTGTCGTTGTCGCCGTAGCTAATGGAGCAGGTTGGGCTGCCGTGCAGGCCGGTTTTGTGCTCGATACCGGTACAGAGCACATCGTTAAACTCGCCCAGTGAACCGTCTTCGTTAATGCGGTACGCCGGTACGGCGAAGAGTGAGATACCACGGCTGCCTTCGGGGGCATCGGGTGTACGTGCCAAGACAAAGTGGATCTTGTTCTCGGCTAGGTCGTGTTCGCCGTAGGAGATGTAGATCTTTTGGCCTTTGATCAGGTACTGGCCGTTATCCTGCGGGATCGCTTTGGTTTTTAGCTCGCCTAAGTCAGACCCAGCGCTTGGTTCGGTCAGCGACATCGCAGCGGTCCACTCGCCGCTGATCATCTTCTCGATGTAGCGCGCTTTCTGCTCTTCGGTACCGAATTTCAGTAGAATTTCGCTACAGCCTTGGACCAGTGCGTGGAACATCACAAATGAGAGATTAGCGCTGTGCCACATCTCATTGACGGGCTGGGCGATGAATTTAGGTAGCTGTTGGCCGCCAAAGTCCATTGGCAGTGCCAGACCCATCCAGCCATCCAGGCAGAACTGATCGTAAGCAGCTTTCCAGCCTTCAGGTGTTGTCACTTTGCCATCTGCAAAGCTGCAGCCCTGCTCGTCACCTACGGTATTGAGCGGAGCCAAGCCACGGTTGGCGAACTCACCAGCCGCTTCGAGGACAGCCGCAACTGTCTCCATATCAAAATCGGCAAGCTCTTCAATCTGTTGTACGCCGGTAGCGGCAACAGCCTGCTCTACCAGAAACTGCATCTCTTTTAGCGGGGCGCGGTAATCGCTCATCGTTGATCTGCTCCTACGTATCTTATTTGGCAGCCATGCGAATCGCGCCGTCGAGGCGGATCACTTCGCCGTTAAGCATCTGATTCTCAATAATCTGCTGTGCTAGCATGGCGAACTCATCTGGGTTACCCAAGCGTGATGGGAAAGGTACTGACGCACCCAACGCATCCTGTACTTCGTGCGGCAGTTCATCCATCAGTGGGGTGCGGAACAGGCCCGGTGCGATCGTCATAATGCGGATGCCAAGCTTCGCCAGCTCGCGTGCAATTGGCAGTGTCATCGCTGCAACACCTGCTTTAGAGGCTGAGTAGGCTGCCTGACCAATCTGACCATCAAAGGCAGCAACCGAAGCGGTATTCACAATCACTCCGCGTTCGCCCGAGTCGCCTGGTTCGTTGTGCTGCATCACATTGGCTGCAAGGCGCGCAATGTTGAAAGTTCCAATCAGGTTGATATTGATGATGCGCTGGAAGCTGGGCAGATCGTGTGGACCGTCGCGGCCGACAACGCGCTTAGCACCACCGACACCGGCACAGTGGACGACACCGCTAAGTGCGCCGAACTGAGCAGTCGCTGCATCCAATGCTGCCTGTACTGAGGTTTCGTCAGCGACATCAGTTTCGCAGAACAGGGCGGAGTCGCCCAGCTCTGCTGCCACGCGCTCACCGCCAGTTTCGTTGATATCGGCGATACATACCTTGGCGCCCATAGCACTGAGGCGGCGAGCAACGGCTTCACCCAGGCCTGAGCCTGCACCGGTGATCAGAAAGAGTTTGTCTTGAATCTGCATAACGAGCTCCGCCTACTTACTGCTGTGGCTGCTTTTTGCGGTTCAGGAACTTCTCCAGACGGGCAACAACGTCCGGGTGAGTTTGGGTGATACCACAGAGTAGGGACTCGGTGTACATGCCGTCATCGTGAGACATAGAGTCGATGTGACGCAGGCCGGTTGTCATCGCCCAGTTTGAGTATGGTGAGTTGGTTGCAATGCTGGCAGCCAGCTCTTTGGCTTTCTCAAGTGACTGACCGTTCTCTACCACATAGTGCGACAGACCTAGGCGGTAACCTTCCTCAGCATCAACGTCGCGACCGGTCAGCATCATTTCAGTCATGCGACCTGCACCAATGACGCGTGCAACGTTACGTGATGCGCCACCACCGACGAAGATACCGTGACGACCCTCGGGTAGACGGTAGTAAGTACCTTTTTCAGCTACACGAACATGAGCACAGGTTGCCAGCTCGAGGCCGCCACCGATCACAGCACCCTGCATAGCAGCGACTACAGGTAGACCAGAGTTCTGAATGTGACCGAAGGTGCGGTGCCACATGTTTGAGTGCTTAACTACATCCAAGCCCTGGCGCGCTTTGTGCTCAGCCAGATCCAGACCCGAACAGAACTCTGGGCCAGAACCGGAGAAGATAACCACGCGAACCTCTTCAGGCATGTTGATGAACACCTGTTCGATCTCAAGGCAGAGCTGATCGTTGATCGCGTTCTTCTTCTCTGGACGGTTCAGGTGCAGGTGGCCGATGCCGTCGTTGATGCTGAATTGGATGTAGGTGTAATCGCTCATTATCTTCTTCCTAATTGTGATCGATCGGCGCACTGATGCCTCTGAATAAATCTATGGGCAAGTATTGGTGCGATATATAATTGTTAAAGATATAAACAATTATCCGGACAATCAATTAAAATCTTCTTATACAAACTGTTTATATCCTAAACAATTTTCAGTTACACTTGTTTGATAGTGATGAGAATTCATAAAGGCAAAGAGAATGGCTGGACGTAAGCGCAAACTATCTGAAGTAGATATGGGAGTACTTGAGCAGTTGCTTGGTTACCATGTACGTCGAGCGCAACTCAACTTCTTTGCTGGCTTCTCCGAGGCTTGTGCTGATCTGGGTTTGAGTCCAGGCCTTTTCGCGGTTTTAGAGGTGGTCTATCGCAATCCGGGTTTGACACAGACCGCTGTGTCCAAGGCGTTAGGCACCGATCGCTCGGCCATGGTTGCCGCCATTGATAAGCTTGAGTCGATGAATCTGTTGGAGCGTCGTCCATCAGAGAACGATCGCCGCTCTTACGCACTCTATGCCACAGAACATTGCCAAAGTTGGTACCCCTCAGCTGAGGATAAGGTAAAGCTGCATGAGGAGAAGGTGCTGACAAATCTGGAGTCAGCAGAGCGAGATCAACTGCTGGCACTGCTGCAGAAACTCAACGCTGAGAAAGCCTAATTTCCGAGGTTGAGATGGCGGACGACGCAAAGCTTAGCCCAACTATTCCTCTCTTCGGCCTCTATGGCGAGGCCGACTCCGATAACCCTCAGTTCGTCCATCTCGAGAATATCGCCAGTCGCTCAAGTCTGAACGCTTGGCAGATCCAACCGCATCGCCACGGGCATATGTTTCAGTTGCTGATTATGCGCAAAGGCGAGGTTGAAGTGCGTTTAGATGAGCAGTTGCATATCAGCAGTGAACCTTGCGTTATCTCTGTACCGGCGGGTGTCGTGCATGGATTTAAGTTCAAACCCAACACCTCAGGGTACGTGCTGACACTGGCCGAGCCGATGGTATTAGCGACAGAGCCTCGCGCCCAGCAGCAGTTTGCTACCCTGTTTGAACAGGCACATTTCACTCGCTACCCAGAATATGACCCGCTCTTTGCTGAGTTGATTCTTTTAATAGAGCAGCTCGGGCGAGAGTTAGAGCGAGCCGATGCCGGGCGCACACTGATGTGCGAATGGCTTACGCGTGCAGCGCTGCTAACGTTAAAGCGCCGCATTGACCAGATTGATGCGGAGACAGGCGCTGCCAATACGCTATCGGTGGCGATGCGTCGTTTCCGTCAACTCATCGAGCAGCATCACCGTGAACACTGGACAGTAGAACGCTACGCGCAGCAGCTTGGCATGAGTGCCGATCGCCTTAATCGCCAGGCCAAAGCCGCTTTTAACGCTAACGCAAAGTCCCTGATCGCGGAGCGCTTGATGCTTGAAGCCAAACGACGCCTCATCTACACCCGCGCCGGGCTGGATGAGATCGCCTACGATCTCGGCTTTAAAGATCCCGCTTACTTCTCGCGCGCATTTAAACGTGCCACCGGCAGCGCCCCGGGTCAGTTTCGTGCCCAGCATTATGACGCTCCTGACGACTCTCTATAATTGCGTGCTGCGCTCGCTCCTACACGAACAATTGTTGTAAGAGCGTAGCTACGCTGCGCGATAAATAGTAGCGGTTTCTCAAATAGGTCGGGCTCCCTGGATTTGCGGTAAAGTACATCTAAAGCGCAATATTTCTGCCTAAAAAGATATTCGACTACGGAAAAGTACAATTTTTTCACTGTTATCTGCCTGTGCGCTACGGTTTAGCTGGGGCAAAATGGTCGAACAAATCGAAAAATCTTTTATCGAGGGTGTCAGATGAAAACGATCAAAACACAGGTAGCGATTATCGGTGGTGGTCCGTCAGGGCTGCTGTTGGGTCAGTTGTTGCACAAGTATGGTATCGACAACGTCATTCTTGAGCGCGTTACCGGCGAGTATGTGTTGGGTCGTATTCGGGCGGGCATCCTCGAGCAGGGATTTGTGAACCTCGTGCGTGAGGCTGGCGTTGAGCAGCGCATGGAGACTGAAGGCCATGTACATGAGGGGGTGATCTTCTCAGTGCAGGGTAAAGACACTCGCGTTGATCTGAAAGGCTTAACCGGCGGTGACGTGGTGATGTGCTACGGTCAGGTTGAGATCACTCAGGACTTGATGCAAGCGCGCGTAGCGGCTGATCTGCCGACCTACTACGAGGCTTCTGACGTTCAACCTATGGACGTGAAGAGTAATACGCCTTACGTCGCCTTTACACACGATGGCGAGGAGTACCGTTTGGACTGCGACTACATCGCCGGCTGTGACGGCTTCCACGGCGTTTCGCGCCAGACCATTCCTGAGGATGTGCGCACTGAGTTTGAGCGTGTTTATCCGTTCGGTTGGCTTGGTCTGCTTGCCGATGTGCCGCCATGCCACGAAGAGCTGATCTACGCCAAGCATGAACGCGGCTTCGCCCTCGCCAGCCAGCGTTCCCCCACACGTTCGCGTTATTACCTCCAGGTGCCGCTAACCGATAAAGTTGAAGATTGGTCTGATGACGCTTTCTGGGAAGAGCTGAAGAAACGCCTGCCACCCGAAGTTGCTGCCAATATGCAGACAGGGCCGAGCATCGAGAAGAGCATCGCGCCGCTGCGCTCGTTCGTCTGTGAACCGATGCAGTACGGCAATCTCTTCCTCGTTGGCGATGCTGCGCACATCGTTCCACCTACGGGCGCGAAGGGACTTAACCTCGCGGCGGGTGATGTGGCGACGCTGCTGAAGATTTTCCGCCGTGTCTACGAAGAGGGCGATAAGGCATGCACTGAACAATATTCAGAGATCGCACTACGCCGCGTCTGGAATGCTGAACGCTACAGCTGGTGGCTCACCAGTCTGTTGCATGAGTTCGGTGACGAAGCGGGCGACAGTGCTATGGATCCGCAGATGCGTGACCGCTTCATGACTTCTGAGGTGAACTATTTCCTGCAGTCTGAAGCCGGTCGTAAGGTGATTGCCGAGCAGTATGTCGGTCTTCCATATGAAGATTTGAAATAGCCTCTTGCGGGTCTCGGAATACCCCACCAGTGCCGCGAGGACTATCCACGATCATCTACCTACGGCAGAATGAGGCAAATTCGGTTCGGAAATAATCGCGTGACCAAACGCACCTCAATTGCACCTGAATGGGTGGTCCTCTTTGCCGGCATAGTTGCCGCCTTTCATATTGGTAAGTTAGCACCCGCTATTCCTGTGCTTCAGGCTGAGATGGGTATCTCGCTGGTGGAGGCGGGGTTGCTGCTCTCATTGGTGCAGTTGGTCGGTATGAGCTCCGGTGTGTTCTGGGGATTTGCGGTTGGACGTATTGGTTTGCGCCGCGCGGTGTTGGTTGGATTGTCGCTGCTGACTCTGGGTAGTTTTTTAGGCGGCTTCTCCAGCAGTTCAATGATGATGCTCCTGCTGCGAGTAATTGAGGGACTAGGTTTTGTTCTGGTGGTGCTCTCTGGGCCTGGGTTGATGCGTGCATTAGTGCCGCTCGAGCGGTTGAATCTCAGTATCGGTTGGTGGGGCACCTTTATGGGGCTGGGAGCCGGTGGAGCCATGTTCCTCGGGCCGCTGCTGCTTGAGTACTTTGACTGGCCTATCTGGTGGTGGGCGAGCGCGGTGTTAACTCTGGTTACATTGTTTTGGGTGCGTGGTCAGATTAGTCCAGCGGTTGATCAGAAGTCCGAGACTAGTGTGCAAACGGGGCTGTTGGGCCACTTTTTTGAGAGCTTGGGGCAGGTGCTGCGTAAGCAGAGTCCCTGGTTGCTGGCGATTATGTTTGCCGCCTACTCGGGGCAGTGGTTGGCTGTTATCGGATTTCTGCCAACAATCTACGCCGAGGCCGGAATTAGCGGTATCTGGATTGCGCTTCTGACCGCGATGGTTGCTCTAATAAATGCTGCTGGGAATGTTCTGGGTGGGCGTCTATTGCATCAGGGGCTGACACC
>JAHEDZ010000042.1:0-75029 GCA_024640955.1 Oceanospirillaceae bacterium | reverse complement strand
GCGGGCAGCGTTGCGAAGGCACCTAGAATCTGCTGTTTGGCTTCGTCTCGTAGCTCAATGTGCATCCGCGCGGATAGGGTATCCAGCATGACGCCAGCCAGCGAACCAAAGTCGCTTTTTACCCCTGTCAGGGCGCAAACATTTGAGCTGTGTAGGAGCATGGAGAACCAGGTCGCGGTTATTGCTTCACTGCCAAAGTGCTCCGCGAAAAGCGGTTTTAGTGAGCTGAGATCCAGCACGGTCTCATTGATATCAAAAAGGATGGTGTCGCGTTTCACTCAATATTGCTCCTGGTAAGACTTCTTGCTCATTAGCGCAGCGTGCCGCGGTTAAATGAAAAGTAGCTCGCGGCTAGTGCCGATAGCAAGCAAATTGTAAAGGTTGTGCGGTTGACGTCGATTAGTCCGGTCAGATCTGTCTGGGTGATTTCACGACTGCCGATGAATGTATTGAACAGCAGCATAACCAGAGACATGGCCACAGCGTTGCCAGATGTGCGCGCCAGATTCAAAATCGCAGAGGCGATGCCCACTTTGCTCTCCTCTGTCGCCCCAATCGCCGCATTGTTGTTGGGTGATGAGAACAGCCCGAAGCCTATGCCCAATAGGGTGAGCGCGAGAATGATGAGACTGATGTTCGCTTCAGCGCCCAAAAACGTCAGCACCAGGAAGCCAGCAGCAAAACAGAGACAGCCAAGGGTGGCGATAATTCTGGGTTCATAGCCATCTGAAATTCGCCCGGCAGCAGGTGCGACTAGTACCATCATGGTGGTCTGAATAAGCAGATAAGAGCCTGCATCTGAGGGCGAAAACCCCAGTGTTAGCTGCATGTAGTTGCTAATCAGAAACGCTGTGGGGAAGAGAGCCCCGTACATCATCAACGCAGCGAGTACGGAGTAGGAGAAGATACGGTTCTGCTCGAAGATCTTTAGGTCTACAAGCGGTGCGCGCTTGCGCCGTTGCTGCTTCAAAAACAGGTAGATCAAGGAAACCCCAACAAGTGCCGCTACAGTGCCAAGCAGAGAGTTTAGTGCTGATAGTCCGTAGGTGAGTGTGGATGCAGCCAAGCCAAATAGGGCCGAACCGCTCCAATCCATTTTTGCCGCACTCTCATTTGCCGGCGGCTCTTTGATAAAGATAAGGGTCGCCAATATTGCCAATACCATGGGGCTAGCCGGTAGGGTAAAAACACTATGCCAGCCCAGGTGTTCGGTTAGATACCCCCCAATGATCGGGCCACAGGTAAGACCCAGATAGATCGCGGAGGAGGTTATCCCCAGAGCAAAACCTCGATTGGCACCGCGGTAGGCGACACTGACCATCGCCATGCCAGTTGCATAGATACAGGCGCCGCTAATGCCCTGCATGACGCGGATGACCAGCAATGTTTCGATATCCCGGACCAGCAGGGTTAGCAGCGCGGACAAGCAGAAAATAGAGAGCCCCGCCAGAAAGACAGGTTTACGCCCGAGAATATCGGTTAGCCTGCCGGCTGGCAGCATCGCAACGATTGTGCCCCAAAGATGGGCAGCAGGGATCCAGCTAAGCATCAGCGCGTCTGCATTGAGGTCGATGGCTATTTGAGGTGTCGCTATGTTTACCCCCGACATTGTCATCGCACTCAAAAACACGGTCATGGAGACAGTGAAGAGGGTTAGCTTTCGGATCAGTGCTGGATTCGCAGCGCTGCTTGTCATGTGTAGGACCTTTTGCGGTGGTCGTGCTGTTTGTGGCTGTTGGAGTGTTACGAGTATCGATCTGTTGGTGGTGGTTCTTTTAGCTCTGGGTTTAAGTGTATATCATCGAGGCAATAGTTCCGAAGGGTGAATAGAGATGCAGAGTGAGAAACTGACCGCAGCTGCAGAGCTGTTGCGACGCACTTTAGAGCACGGTGAGACCATTCAAGCCCTGCCATCGGAGTGTATTCCCGAGAGTAGAGCGCAGGGCTACCAGATACAGCAACAGCTGGAGGGGTTCAGTAAAGAGCCTCTGTATGGCTGGAAAATTGCCGCGACTAGTGCAGCCGGTCAGGCACACATTGGTATTGATGGTCCTATTGCGGGCCGGGTGTTTGCTGAGACGGTCTTTCACGATGGTGACGTAATCCCCTTTGGTGCGAATCGAATGGCAGTGGCCGAGGCTGAGTTTGCATTTAGAATGGGATGTGATCTCGAGCCGCGTGAACAGCCTTATCAGATAAGTGAAGTGATGGATGCTGTGGCTGATCTCCATCTCGCGATAGAGACACCCGACTCGCGCTTTGAGGACTTCGTTACAGCCGGTGGCCCACAGCTCATTGCAGACAATGCCTGTGCCTATCTATTTATTCTGGGGCCTAAAGCGCCTGACGTTTGGCGCGACCTTGATCTCGCTGCCCATGAGACGGTAGGACGCGTAACCGGTCTGCCCGATGCTCCTGGAAAGGGCGCTAACGTGTTGGGAGATCCGCGCATCGCGCTGGTCTGGTTGGTCAATGAGTTGAGCTCGCTGGGTATAATGCTTAAAGCGGGGCAGTACGTAACCACTGGCACCACAACTGTACCCATGCCGATAAAACCTGGCGTAACCGTGGTTGGCGATTTCGGTATTTTGGGCCAGGTTAGCTGCTCGTTCTTACCGGAGTAGGGATCTGAACCGGCAAGGGGTCTGACCCCACAGGGTCCGACCCCGCTCTCAAAAAAGGCGATCTCTTACCCGTTTTTTGGGGTCGAGGTCGCCTTTTTTAGTTCAGCTACAGCTTACTTCATTGTAGGCATAGTGAATTCTGGGCCTGCGCTCAGGCCGGTTGGCCAGCGTGCAGTGATAGTCTTCATGCGAGTGTAGAAACGTACGCCGTCTGGACCGTGCATGTGCAGTGGACCGAAGAGTGAACGCTTCCAGCCGCCGAAACTGTGGAATGCCATAGGTACTGGGATTGGCACGTTTACGCCAACCATGCCGACCTGTACTTTTTCACAAAAGTTGCGAGCAGTGTCACCGTCACGGGTGAAGATCGCAGTACCGTTACCGTATTCGTGATCGTTGATCAGGTTCAGGGCTTCTTCGTAGCTGTTTACACGAACAACTGCCAGTACAGGGCCGAAGATCTCTTCGTTGTAGATGCGCATGCCAGGCTTAACGTTGTCGAACAGAGTTGGACCAACAAAGTAGCCGTTGTCGTGATCTACAACTTTGAAGTTGCGGCCATCAACTACCAGAGTCGCGCCCTCTTCAACACCTGAGTCGATGTAACCCAGTACTTTGTCAGCGTGTACGCGGCTTACTAGAGGACCCATGTGTGGCTCTGGCGTAGACATGCCGTTACCTACAGTCATGCCTTCGATAGCAGCTGTCAGGTCTTTGATCATGTGATCAGCAACTTCGTCGCCTACACAGACTGCAACGGAGATCGCCATGCAGCGCTCGCCTGCAGAACCGTAGGCAGCGCCCATCAGAGAGTTAACTACCTGTGATGGCTCAGCATCTGGCATTACGATCATGTGGTTTTTAGCACCACCCAGAGCTTGTACACGCTTACCGTGGGCACTTGCAGTTGAGTAGATGTACTCAGCGATTGGAGTAGAACCTACAAAGCTTACAGCCTGTACCGCTTCGTCAGTCAGCAGAACGTCTACCGCTTCTTTGTCACCGTTTACGATGTTGAATACACCATCTGGCAGACCTGCTTCAGTCAGCAGTTCAGCGAGGCGCATAGTGGTAGTAGGATCTTTCTCAGATGGCTTCATTACGAAGGTGTTACCACAGGCGATGGCGACTGGGAACATCCACATTGGAACCATTGCTGGGAAGTTGAATGGGCTGATACCCGCACAAACACCCATAGGCATCATCTGGCTGTAACTATCTACGCCACCGCCAACGTTCAGGCTGTGCTCGCCTTTCTGCAGGTGTGGGATACCGCATGCAAACTCAACAACTTCCAAGCCTCGAGTCAGTTCGCCTTTGGCGTCTGAGAACACTTTACCGTGCTCAGAAACGATCAGCTCAGCCAGTTCATCAGCGTTCTTCTCGATCAGCTCTTTAAACTTGAACATGACACGTGCACGGTTCAGCGGAGTGACTTTGCTCCAAGTCTTGAACGCTTCCTGTGCTGTCGCGATTGCAGCGCGAGTTTCGTCTGCAGTAGACAGAGCAACTTCTTTGCTCTGTGCACCAGTAGCTGGGTTGTAAACAGGTGCTGTACGACCTGAGTTTGAAACGACGTGCTGGCCGCCGATGTAGTTACCAACGATAGACATGGTATCTCTCCTTTGTATGTATGGGGCCATTAAACCGCATCAAATATGTCGTAACAACAGAAAATATTTAATGTATGATATATCAAAAATGATATATCTCTTAGAATTGAAGTAGGAGCCCCCTCGAAGAGGTGGCGATTTGGATGGTCGCGTGCTGCGCTCGCATCTACAGACGATATGGAAGGTCTGATGCAAACAAAAACATTCAACTGGGAAGAAGCCCGCTACTTTCTCGCGGTGGCGCGCAGTGGAACTCTAGGTAGGGCAGCAGAGATTCTGAACATATCGACGATCACGCTGTCGCGTCATCTCTCCTATCTACAGCAGCGCACTGGCACGCCACTGTTCACGCGTCACTCCAAAGGGTTAAAGCTTACCGATGAAGGGGTACGCCTGATGGAGTATCTTGAGCGAGCAGAGGCCGAGATCGAGGCCGCCGGTGAGATCTTTGGTTCTGATGCTAATTCTGTGAGTGGAACGGTGCGTATCGCATCTCCCGAGGGCTTTGCACTGCGCGTTCTCACCCCAAATCTAGGGCGTTTACTGGAGGCTAATCCAGATCTTCGGGTAGAAATTGTTCCCCAGTCCCGCGGCTTTTCGCTCTCACGTCGAGAAGCTGATATTGCCGTCATGGTCGGTAAACCAACTGAAGCCAAACTCGACTCGATTATGCTGGGTACCTATAGTCTAGGTCTGTTTGCATCTCCAGAGTATCTTCAGCGCTATGGTGAGCCTAAATCATTGGATGATCTCGCACGTCACAGGCTCGTCGGGTACGTAGAGGATCTGTTATTCTCCGACAAGTTAAATATTCCAAGGGCTGTTTATTCGAGCTGGCAGTCTCAAGCCGCGATCTATTCACCCATAGGGCAGGTCGAAGCGGTAAAAGCGGGCGTGGGGATCGGTATGCTGCATCGCTTTTTGCTCTCACCAACTGATGAGCTGGTGCATCTATTGCCGGAGGCCGATCGCGAGCGTGAGTTCTATCTGGTTTATCATCAGAGTACCGAGCGAATCCCGCGAATTCGTGCTGCGATTGAGTTTCTCTCCAGCCTAAGCCCGGAATAGCGTATTGATTAGAGGTTTAAAAATGGTCGAGCGTTTCTTTGCTGAGCTGTGGGACGACTACACAAAGTTGGCACCTCAGGCTCAGAAAATCCAGGAGCTCTTCGCAAAGGATAACTCCCAGATCATTAATGATCATGTCGCCTTTCGAACCTTTACCGGATCAGCCGTGGGGCTGGACCGCTTAGAGCCCTTGATTCTGAGTTTGGGCTATTCGGTGCAGGGGCAGTACCGTTTTGAGCAGAAGAAGTTACGTGCCCGCAGCTATGTTCACTCAGACCCGAAGGTAGCTAAGATCTTTCTTTCGGAGTTGCTTGTTGATCAGCTCAGTGAAGCAGCTCAGCAGACACTGAGACCCTACCTAGAGCAGATTGATATCACTTCGCTAACGCCTGATATTTTTTACTCTGGTCGTGCTTGGTCAATGCCGAGTTGGACTGAGTATCAAGCGCTGTTAGATGAGAGCGAGTATGCCGCTTGGCTGCTCGCAACCGGTTTGCGCGCGAACCACTTCACCATTAGCGTAAATCATCTGGATAGCTGCTCCACGCTGTCTGAAGTGGTCTCTGTGGTCAAAGCTGCCGGCTTCGACGTGAATACAACCGGTGGCGAAATTAAAGGTTCACCTGAGGTGTTATTGGAACAGGCGTCCACCCTCGCTGATCAGCAGGTTGCAACGTTTGCTGATGGTGATGAGCACAAAATCGCCACTTGTTTCTACGAATTTGCACTGCGTTATACGCAAGCGAACGGAGCTCTGTTCCAGGGTTTTGTGGAAGGTAACGCTGATAAAATTTTCGACTCTACCAACAGCCGACAAGGGCTATAAATGAACGATGTAATGATTCTCGGAGCGGGTGCTGTGGGTTGTCTGGTGGGTGGTCATCTGGCGGCGCAAGGCTACAAGGTTGAATTGGTGAATCGCTCTGCCGATACGGCGAAGGCTGTTGCTGAGCGCGGCCTTTTGATGGAGCTGGATGCGGGTAGTCAAAGTGTTCAACTCGCTGCCGCGCCGTTAGAAGACGCCAGTGACGCGCGCTTCGTTATGTTGTTCACCAAAGCCTATCAGACTGAGTCTGCGCTCAGTGCTGTGCTCTCGAAGCTAAGTTCTGATGCGGTCATAGTGACGCTGCAAAATGGCCTAGGGAATGCCGAACGTCTGGCGCAGCTGAGTGGCCGAGAAGTATTGCAGGGGGTTACACTGATTCCGTCAACGCTGTTAGCTCCGGCACATGTGCGCTCTCACGGTGCGCACACCAGTTGGATGGGGCCGCTAGATCCACAATCAGAAGTGCAGCAGGCAGCTGGACGCGAATTGGCGCAGATGCTCAATGCATCTGGGTTGACCACTGAGTACGAAGCAGAGGTACGTACTCGAGTCTGGCACAAGGCCTGTTTTAACGTAGCAATGAATGGTATTTGTGCTCTTGCTGACGCGCCACCCGGGCTGGTCTACAGAACGCCAGAGCTGATGAGTCAGGCACATGCTCTGGCTGATGAAGGCGTTTCGGTGGCACATGCTGAGGGCGCCATGGTCGATGCGGGCGCACTGCACACTATGATCGACTTTGCAGCGCAGGAGCACACTTTCCATCAGCCCTCGATGTTGCAAGATGTGCGTGCTGATCGTGAAACCGAAATTGACTCTTTGAACGGTTACATAGTCGCTGCAGCAACTCGTCACAACATCAGCGTGCCGCGTAACGAGCTGATCCATGGTTTGGTGCTGGCACGACAAGCCTCTACCGCGTTCTGGGCAACGCAACCCAAGGGATGATTTTGATGTTAATGCGTTACCGTTTTTCTTTTCTGCTACTTACAGCCGCGTTAATTGGGGGGTGCGCGACGAGCCCACCGTCCAATGTTGAGAATGCTTGCTATATCTTCCAAGAGAAGCCTGACTGGTTTGATGCCTCTCTAGACGTAGAGAAACGTTATGGCCTCCCGATTCAGGTGCAGCTAGCCATCATGCGTCAGGAGTCGAGCTTCAAGCATGATGCCGCGCCACCGCGCGATACGCTCTTAGGTATTCCTATGTGGTGGCGTATATCGAGTGCGTATGGTTATGCGCAGGTCAAAGACAGTACCTGGGACTGGTACAAAGATAAGACGGGTCGCTGGTTTGCCAGTCGAGAGAACTACGCGGATGCGGTGGACTTTATGGGCTGGTATACAAGTGTCTCGCAGCGCACGCTAGGTATCTCAAAGTGGGACGCTTACAACCAGTATCTCGCCTACCACGAGGGTCACGGCGGATGGAAAAAGAAGAGCTATAACAAAAAGCAGTGGCTGATTGGTGTAGCGAAGAAGGTCGATCGCAATGCCCAGACCTATGGCGCACAGTTGAAGAGCTGCAAGACGGGCTTGGGTTCATCATCTTGGTGGTGGCCGTTTTAGGGAGTTCCAGCGCTTTGTAGAAGCGCAGCTTGCTGCGCGATTAGAGCCCGAGAGCAACAATCGCGCCCGTAAAGTGCGCTCTTAAAGCGGGTTACAGCGCTACTGAGATACCTGCATCGCTGCAGAGTTTCGTAAGGTTTGCGTAACCTAGCTTGGCGTAGGTCAGCGGGTGTGCGATTGATGGATCCTGTTCCGCTTCAACAACTAACCAGCCTTCGTAGTTGCTCTCTTTGAGCACAGCGAAGATGCTTGGGTAGTCAACACAGCCATCGCCAGGCACAGTGAAAGTGCCATTGAGTACGGCTTGCAGGAAGCTCAGGTTGCGGTTCTTCGCGTCGAGCATCACAGACTTTCGAATATCTTTGCAGTGCACGTGCTTGATACGATCCGCGTAGCGCTTGGCTACAGCAACTGGGTCACCGACAGCGAAAGTGAGGTGGCCAGAGTCCAGCAGCAGACCCACAGCAGGTGCGCCCTGCATCATGCGATCTACATCAGCTTCAGTTTCAATCACAGTACCCATGTGATGGTGGTACGCCATAGAGACACCCTGAGTCTCCAGGTACTCAGCGACTTCGTTAAGGCGCTCGAGGAACACTGGCCACTCCGCTGGGCTCATCTGAGGACGGTTGCGAACTGGAGTCTCCATCTCGCCGTGTACACAGCGGCTGGTTTCACAGAAAACCATAGCTGTAGCGCCCAGAGTTTTGAGCAGGTGCAGGTGTGGCTGCATCGCTTCGATCTCGTCGTCTACGCTGCGCTCGAGCAGGTTGCTTGAGTACCAGCCAGATACCAGTGAGAGCCCATGAACATCGAGGATAGGGCCAAGGATTTCAGGTGTGCGTGGGAACTTCTGGCCCAGCTCGAAGCCAGCGTAGCCAGCCTCTTTACCTTCCGATAGACAAACTTCTAAAGGCGTCTCTGCGCCCAGTGCTGGCATGTCATCGTTTGTCCATGTTAGCGGGTTGATACCGATACGTACGCTCATGATTACAGGTTCTCCAACTGACGTTTCTTCATCTCATCGTATTTAGCGCGTGCTTCCTGCACTTCGGTGCGGCCTGAAACTTCAGGGATCGCTACTTCCCACCAGCAGCCACCGGGTGAGGTGATCAGTGGGTCAGTGTCGATGCTAACAATGTAGGTTGTGTCAGATGCGCGGGCACGTACCAGCGCCTCTTCAAGTTCTTTGATGTTGCTAACGGTTTCGCCTTTCGCACCCATCGCGACTGCATGCGCAGTGAAGTCGATCTTCGGAGCCGGTGCGCCGTTCGCTGTCAGACAATCCTGCAGCAGGTTGTTAAAGCCAGCACCACCGCAGCCCATCGTCTGCAGACGGTGAATACAGCCGTAACCGCGGTTATCCAGTACTACAAGAATGAATTTCTGACCCAGCATCACGGATGTGAACACTTCAGAGTTGGCCATCATGTATGAGCCATCTCCCACCATGACGTACACTTCTGAGTCTGGCTTGGCCATCTTCACGCCGATACCGCCAGCCACTTCGTAGCCCATGCAGGAGTAGCCGTACTCCATGTGGTACCCCTTGGAGTGTTCGGTGCGCCACAGCTTCTGCAGCTCGCCTGGCAGACCGCCAGCGGCGCACTCGACAATATCTTTGCTCATGTCAGATGAGCGCAGTACAGCGCCTACAACTTCGGCGTCGGTTGGCAGGTCGGTGCCGCGGTCAGACATGGCGACGTCACAGGTGCGAATCCACGTCTGACGCTCAGCTTCGCCTTTTGCAACCCAGTCGCTATCGATGCTCCAGCCGTCGAGCGCTTCAGTCAGCTGTGCCAGTGTCAACTTAGCGTCGCCTACCAGAGGCTGCGCTTTGTGCTTAATGGCATCGAACGAGCCCACGTTGATGCAGACCAGTTTGGCATCTTTGTGGAACAGTGCACGTGAGCCTGAAGCGAAGTCGCCCAGACGTGTGCCCACTGCGATAACCAGGTCAGTTTCAGGTGCCATCGCATTCGCAGATGCTGAACCTGATACGCCCAGGGTGCCGAGGTTCTGAGCGTGGTTCCAAGGCAGTGCGCCTTTACCTGCTTGGGTCTCTGCGACAGGGATCTGGAATTTAGAGACGAACTGATCGAACTCGTTCAGTGCACCTGAGTAGTGGATACCACCACCAGCGATAACCATCGGTTTTTTCGCTGCTTTAATCAGCTCCAGCGCACGTGCCAATTCGTCGGTATCTGGAGCCTGACGACGCATGTAGTGAATCTTCTCGTCGAAGAAGCTCTCCGGGTAGTCAAACGCCATGGTCTGTACGTCCTGTGGGATTGCCAGACAAGCTGGGCCACAGTCGATTGGGTCTGTTAGTACACGCATCACGTTTGGCAGTGCAGCCATCAGCTGCTCTGGACGGTGAATGCGGTCAAAGTAACGGCTCACTGGCTTGAATGCATCGTTAGACGTCAGTGTGTAGTCGTGCGGGTTTTCTACCTGCTGCAGTACTGGGTCTGGCTGGCGAGTTGAGAAGGTATCACCCGGCAGGAACAGCACTGGCAGGCGGTTAACGTGCGCAACTGCGGAAGCTGTAACCATGTTCACTGAGCCTGGGCCCGCTGACGCACTCACTGCCATGAAACGCTTGCGATCCATGGTTTTTGCGTAAGCGATAGCTGCGTGCGCCATGGTCTGCTCGTTCTGACCACGGTAAGTTGGGAACTTAGCCTGGACTGGCTGCAGCGCTTCACCCAGGCCAGCAACGTTGCCGTGCCCGAAAATTGCCCAACAACCGGCAAAGATTGGCTGTGTTTCGCCATCGATAATTGTTTTCTGGGCCATCAGGTAGCGCACCAGCGCTTGGGCCATTGTTAAACGTACTGTACTCATGTTCGTATATCTCCGGTCTGCTTAAGCAGTGCGGTTGCGCCAGTTCTGGATTAGTTCAACGAAGTTACCGCTAACCTGAGCTACAAACTGAGCGTCATCAATTTCATTTGCCAACCATGCACGGCTCTCTTTCGCCCAGAGTGAGCGACCCACAGTGAAGCCTTTACAGATATCGAAGCCTGCTGAGTTAGCGAAGTCCGCTTTGAGCTGTTCGATCGGTGAATCCAGACCCAGCAGAACAACACCGCGACAGTGTGGCTGGCGCGTATTGATCAGGTCTGTCAGCTTCTGCCATACGGCTTTGCTTGGTGCAGGTAGTTTCCACCAGTCAGGGCGAATACCCAGGTTGTAGAAACGTGTCAAAGCACGTTCCAGCGTCTCTTCATCCTGTTCCATATCCTTAGGTGGAATGATCTCTAGCAGCAGCTCGTGACCCGATGCACAGCACGCTTGGTAGAGCTCCTGGGCCTGACGCTCCTGCGCTAGACGGTGGTCTACGGGCTGATCTGGATGGTAGAAGATCAGGCACTTAACAACGTGCTCCAGCGGCCACTCTTTCAGGCGGCTACCGATAGAACGGCCACCTTCAAGCTCGATTGGGTTAGAGGTTGGCATCTCTACTGGGCGGCCGATCCACCAACCGCGACCGGTTACGTCGTTCAGCGCATCCTGACCGTAAGTATCGTCGATCAGTACACCAACGTTGCCTTCCAGGCCTTCGGCATCAGCGCCAGCCTGAGTCGCCTCAACCAAAAGCTGTTTAAGCTTCTTGATGCGCTTCTCATCAGCACCGGTTTCGCGTGCCATCTGGAACAGCTGAATGCGGTGGTCGTAAGCCAGACCGAAGATCTCGCTCCACTGTGCTTTGCGACGTGTAGTGACACGGTGCAGGTAGTTAAGTTCTGTGTCCTGGTCTGGACGTGGAATCTCTTCCGCGTGAGCGATGTAGTAGTCCAGCTCTTCAGCTGAAGGGATCGCTGGTGCACAGCCATGACGTGAAACTACCAGTGCGCCACACGCGTTAGCGTACTGGCAGCATGTATGGTAATCCTTGCCGAGCAGCCAGCCGCGCAGGAAGCCGCTCATGAATGCATCGCCCGCGCCTAGTACATTGAGAACATCAACGCGTACGCCGGTGAATACATCGAAGTCATCCATAGAGTCTGGAATTGCACCGTCAAGCACAGTACAGCCTAGTGCACCCAGTTTCAGTACGATGGTGGCATGGCTCAGTTCGCGGATCTTCTTCAGTGCGGCGATAGTGTCGGTACTGCCGCCGGCGATGTGCACCTCTTCCTCTGTACCCACAATCAGGTCCAGGTGTGGCAGTACAGTCTGCAGGTGTGCGCTGACTTTCTCATCAGAAACGAAGCGATTTTCACCTTCGCCGATACCGGTTAGGCCCCAGAGTACTGGACGGTAATCGATATCCAGAACAACTTTGGTGCCCGCAGCTTTGGCAGCTTTAATCGCTGCCATGCAAGCGTCGTACGTTTTAGGTGTTGAGAGGTGTGTGCCGGTCATCAGGATGCTGCGGCTGGAGGCGATGAACTCTGGATTGATGTCCTCTTTGCACAGTGCCATGTCTGCACAGTCACGGCGGTAGAAGATAAGTGGGAAGGTGTCTTGATCCTTGATGCCCAGGATGACCAGAGCGGTGAGGCGCTCCTTGTCGGTAATCAGGTTGCTCGTGTCAACACCAACAGATTCAAATTCTTCACGTACGAAGCGTCCCATATGCTCGTCGCCGACGCGTGTGAGCATGGCAGAGCGCAGCCCAAGACGTGAGGTGCCATAAGCGATGTTGCCTGAGGATCCACCGAGGTATTTTGAGAAGCTACCCATATCTTCAAGGCGGCTACCAATCTGGTCACCGTAAAGGTCAACGGCTGCGCGGCCGATGCTTATGATGTCAAGCTGGCGCTGGCCAACACTCGCTTTTAGGTCGCTCATCTGAGGGACTCCCATTTTTTGTAATGAAGACAGGTGGGCGAGACTGAACGCGCACTAGATCTGCAGACTAAAACTCAAGGGAGACAGGATAGAAAGTTGGGATGCTCGAGTCAATATTTTGGAAAATATATTTCATAAACTAAATAAATATATTTAAAACAATGGTTTGTTCAGTTTATTTGTGTTTTTTAGGGGGGTAAATCGACTTAAAATGGCCTTTATATAGCACGAAATGGAATTTTAATTCCAAAATTGTCTTTAGTTCTTGTGCGAACCCCTTTAGTATCTCCTGCAACTGTTTGAATATTGAACGCACCTGATTCTGTGGTGCCGAAACATTTGAGGTAGAAGATGTCTAAGCTGTTATCGCGCGCTCAAGCGCCGAACGCTGAAGGTCGTATTCAGCACATCACTCCAGAGTCAGCGGGTTGGACCTATGTAGGTTTCGATGTATACCAGCTTAAGGCGGGTGAGAGCTTAAAACAGAACACAGAAGATAAAGAGGTTTGCGTTGTTCTGGTTACTGGTAAAGCTGATGTAAGCACCGCGAATGAGAGCTGGACAGATTTGGGTGATCGCATGAGCGTGTTCGAGCACAAAGCGCCTTACGCTGTCTACGTTCCACCTGCCGATCACTATGCAGTGACGGCGACGACTGACTGTGAGATCGCCCTGTGTAAAGCGCCAGCGAAGGGCGAATACCCAGCGCGTCTGATTACACCTGAGAAGGCGAGCTTTGAAACTCGCGGTGTGGGCACGAACACACGTCACGTATGTAATGTTTTGTTCGGCAATATGGCTGCGGAAAAGCTGCTGGTGTGTGAAGTAATCACGCCAGACGGCAACTGGTCTAGCTACCCTCCACACAAACATGACCGTGATATCGCGCCAGCTGAAACGCTGCTGGAAGAGACCTACTACCACAAGATGGACCCAGAGCAGGGCTTCGTATTCCAGCGTGTATACACAGACGACCGCTCGCTCGATGAGACCATGGCGATTGAGATGAACGGTGTGGTTATGGTTCCTGAGGGCTACCACCCAGTGGGTGCACCGCACGGTTACACCTCATACTACCTCAACGTAATGGCCGGCCCATCACGTGAGTGGATCTTCCACAACGACCCAGATCATGAATGGATTATCGAAGCTGATAAGAAGAAGGCTGCGGCGCAGTAAGACCGTATAAGCGCGCAGCGCTATTTCGCGATTCGATATCGCACAGATCTAAAACGGGAGCTCAGAGCTCCCGTTTTTTATAGGTGGTTGGTCACATAGTAGGATTTGCGTAGAACGCTACTACTGGTCATCTACATCATCAGGCGGTAGCTCAGGGAAGTTGTGGATGAGCCTGAGGTAGCAATAAAGCGCTAATGCACCGGTTAAAATACCCCAGAAAGGGCTGCCAATTACAAACCACTCGTAGATGCTCCACACTAGCAGAAAGATCGTAATGCCATAGCGTCGACTGACGGGGCGGAAAAACTCGAGGTCTTGATCGCGAATCATGCTCGCTCCTTAATGATCTGCTTTCGAAGGATTCTCGCAGATTTCTGCAGGCGCGTACCAGCTTCTTAGAATTTTTCTCCATTATCTGGAAAAAATATTCCAAATTTGAAATCTTATGGCTAGTATGAAAGAAAAAGTGTAAAGGACGCCCCACATGCCATCTGGACTACCAAAAACTCTTAATGAACTAAAACTGGTGATTGCTGAGCAACATCAGAGCTTGAGTAAGCGTCTGCGCCAGGTTGCACAGTATCTGGTAGACCACCCCAATCAAATAGCCTTTGGTACCGTAGCGACTATTGCTAAGGATGCTGAAGTACACCCCTCTACATTGGTGCGCTTTGCCAACGCTTTTGGCTTCTCTGGCTTCTCTGAAATGCAACGTCTATTCCAGCAGCATCTCTTGCAGGAGTCGCCGAGCTACACAGATCGCATGCGTATAGCGCGTGAATCCCTGGGTGAGAGCAGTGCTGACCCGGTCAATCTACTGGGTCAATTCGCTTCCGCTAATTCAGCAACGCTTGATCAGCTTGTTTCAGAAATTGATATGGACGCTCTGCGCTCTGCAGAGGAGTTCTTGCTCGAAGCAGATACTGTATACATCATTGGAGTTAGGCGGGCGTTTGTTGTGGCGAGTTACTTTGCATATGCTCTGCGTCACGCTGAGCGTCGCGCGTTTCTGATCGACAGTGTCGGTGGTTTAACGAAAGAGCAGGGTTGCAGTATTCGAAAGGGCGACGCGCTGATTGCTGTCAGTTTTCACCCTTACGCTTCTGAAACTCAGGAGATTGTTCGCGATGCGGCCTCTAAGGGGGTACCGATCGTGCTGATCACCGACAGCCAACTCAGTCCCCTAGCGCCTCTGGCCAGCAGTATGCTGATCGTGAAAGAGGCGGATGTGCACGGAATACGCTCGCTCTCCGCCTCTCTCTGTATCGCGCAGGCTTTGTCAGTCAGCCTTGCCAATCAATCGCACTGAGACAGATCTTTAAAGCGCCTCAAGGTTGTCGCTACACCAGCGGGCGCGGTCTAGCACGGCCTGCTGACTCTGCTCATCTCGCTTGTCCCAATTCTTATAGAGCATTCCCAAGCGTGGGTTTTTTGCTAGTCTTTCTCGATGTTTCAGCATGAAACCCCAGTAAAGGCTGTTGAAGGGGCACCCGCGTTCACCGGTCTGTTCGGTTACTTTGTAATAGCAACCCTTGCAGTAGTCGCTCATCCGGTTGATATAAGCACCGCTGGCGGCATAGGGTTTACTGGCGACTATGCCGTTATCAGCAAAGAGAACCATGCCACGAGTATTCGGCTGCTCGACCCACTCGAGCGCGTCGATGTAGATGCCTAGATACCAAGCATCAACCTGGTCAGGATGAAGCTGGGCGATCAGTGAGAAGTTGCCGGTTACCATCAGGCGCTGAATATGGTGAGCATAGCTATATTCGAGCGACTGACTGATGGCTTGCTGCATGCAGTGCATCTTCGTCTTACCACTCCAGAAATAGTCCGGTAACGCTTGCTGCGCATCCAGCGCATTCAGCGTCCCATACTCGGGCTGGTTGACCCAGTAAATGGCGCGGATGAACTCACGCCAGCCCAAAATTTGGCGCACAAAGCCTTCAATCTGAGCAAGGCCGATCTCATTCGGGCGTTGTTGCCACTCCGCAATTGCGCGCTCGATCACCTGCTGAGGCGAGATCATCTTCGCGTTGATCGCAAAGGAGAGGCGGGAGTGGTAGAGACTCCATTTATATTCAGTTTGACTCGTCATGGCGTCCTGAAATCGCCCAAACAGGGCCAGTTGATGGGTGCAGAAGAACTCCAACAACTCCAGCGCCTCTGAGCGACGCGTCGGCCAAATAAGCTGACTCTGAGCCTCGCCAAAATGGTCTACTTGATGACGTTCTAAACGAGCCAAAATCTCGCTAACATCGGTGCTAAATACCAGGGGTTTTGGTACCTGATCAATATCTGCTGCCTTGAGTTTTTGGCGGTTATCGCTATCAAAATTCCAGCGTTCACCGACGGGCTCATCACCCTGCATAAGATAACCGTAGCGCTTGCGCATGCGTCGGTAGAAGGCCTCCATGCGGCTCGATTTACTCGGCTTAAATTGCTTAAAGATATCGTCGAACGGCAGAAGAAAGTGCTCTGTATCGACCTCGCGCATTGAGATGCCCGGATCAAAGTCGCGCAACTGTTGTAACAAGCGCCACTCGTCGGGCCGTTGGTACTCAAACTGCTCAATACCGTGCTCTGCAATAAGCGCGCGCAACAGCTCGGGAAGGTCAGTGTACTGGGTGCTCTCATCCAGAGTTAGGTGAATCACGTGATGGCCAGCTTCGCTCAACGCCTGTGCGAACTGCTGCATCGCTGCGAAGAAAGCGCATATCTTCTGCACATGGTGGCGTACGTAGCCGGTCTCTTGCTTAAGCTCTGCAATCAGGTAGTGGGTGTCTGGATCAACTTCGCGCAACCAGCTGTGGCGGGCATTGAGTTGATCGCCCAGTATTAGGCGCAGGCGTTTCATTACTCTTCCTTAGGTTTCGGCGCGCGGCGACAGCGTTCCGAGCAGTATTTGACCTGCTCCCAGTCGCGCTCCCACTTCTTACGCCAAGTGAAAGGGCGTTGGCAGTGCAGGCAGATCTTCTCGGGCAGGTGGGCTTTCTTATGCATTAGGCAACGGGCCAATCGTAGTAGTCTCGATTCGGTAGCGGGTGAGCATGCTCTTTGCCCTGCCAGGCATCAATAAATGCCTGCTCGGGGTCGTAGATCTTCGACTGCTTATCCAAATCGAACTTACGATGTCCCCGCGGATCTGCGCCAACGCCGGCTAAGTACTGCCAGTTGCCCCAGTTGCTGGCGACGTCATAGTCAATCAGTTGCTGCTCAAAATAAGCGGCGCCGTAGCGCCAGTCTAGCCCAAGCTCATGGACGAATGCGCTGGCGACCAGCTGACGAGCACGGTTTGACATATAGCCGGTTGCATTGAGCTGTCGCATAGCGGCGTTCACAATCGGATAGGGCGTGGTACCTTCGCACCAGGCTTTGAACCGTTCCGGGTAGAAAGAGGTTAACGGTGCGCGATTGAATGGTCCTTGAAGCTTGAATAACTTAGCCCCGAAGCGCATACCGTACCATTGAAAATATTCACGCCAGAGAAGTTCAAACTTGAGCCAGTAGGTCGACTCATTGGCCAGTACTTCAGCTTCATATTGATCGATCCGCTGCCACAAGCGACGCGGTGACAGGCTCCCATTCGCTAGCCAGGCACTGAATTTCGATGAGTAGTCCCAGCCATCGAGACCGTTACGCGTCTCTTTATAGGATTGTGGTAGATCTGCGGCGAAGTAGTAATCCAGCTGCTTCTGAGCACCCGCTTCGCCGCCAAGAAAGAGAGAGGGACTCTCGGGCTGCGGCAGGTCGGTGACCTTGTCACTGAGGCCGGTAACCGGTGGTGGAAGGTGCTCAGGAGCAGGTGTTGGGCGATTTGGTTCCAACTTCTTCTTCTCAATCTTGCGTCTGAATGCGCTGAAACTCTCCGGTAGTTGATCGAGCTCAAAGGGTAGTTGTGATGAGGTAAAGAGCGTCTGGCTGCTTATCGCTTCACACTGTAGGTGTGGAAAGCGACTCTGCAGCTGTGTGAGGGTATGTCGCTCGTAGTGCCCAGGATGCTCAGCGGTAATTACACGGCTTACCTTAGCTTGCTGCACCAGACGTGTCAGTGACTCCAATGGCGTGTCGTGCCACAGCAACAGGCGCTGGCCTCGCTCTTCAAGTCGTTGACTCAGATCATCTAGCGTCTGCTGCAAGAAGGCGCGTCTGTGAGTGCCCAGAGAGTTCAGTGAGTAGCGATTTGCTCGAAACCAACTGGACTCAACAATGAAAACACAGATCAGTTGCTCAGCATCCAGAGCGGCTTCCAGAGCAGGATTATCATCGAGTCGAAGATTGTGCGTGAACCAAAGTAGAGTTGGGCCGGGCATTGAGGTACTCCTTGTGAAGTCTGAGGTACGCCCGTTACGGGGCTTTAGAGCATCATTGCGGAGCTTTCTCGAGGCTAATCAGGTGTATGGCTTTGTCATCGATTCGGAATCGAATATTGAGATTGTAGAGTCGAACACCGTAAGTGCGATCGGGGTCCTGCTGATAGGCTGGGCGCGGATCGCAGGCGAGAAGTTCACTGATCTGCTGCTGTAGATCTGCGGGGTAATCTGGTGCTAGTTGAGATAGCTGTTTCTGCGCCTCCGTGGAGAGTGCTAGTGGCAGATCCAGTTTGGTCGCACTACTCGCCAGCTCATAAGTGGCGTTAGGAAGGCTGTCGGCATAGGGTAGGTAGGGTTTGATATCGACGATCGGTGTGCCGTCGAGCAGGTCGGCACCGCGCACCCTCAGCACCATGCTGTTGTCCCGCATCTGGATATCGAGAAGCTCCACCACGGACATGCCAATATGATTTGGGCGAAAGGGAGAGCGAGTCGCGAAGACACCGAGCTTCTGATTGCCGCCCAGGCGCGGAGGACGAACACGCGGTTTCCAGCCCTGATCAACGGCCTTTGAGAAGATAAATAGAAGCCAAACGTGACTGCACTTCTCCAGCCCAGAGACAGCCTCGCGGCTTGAGAATTCGGGCTCGAGAATCACCTCCGCGGTTATCGATGGTGCCAGTCCAGGTTGGCGAGGTATACCAAACTTTTCCGTAAATGGGCTGGATATTCGGGCGATTGTCTGGATCTGCATTGCATCCATTCCGGCGCAGCTAGCTGAGCGCTAACTATAGCCTCAGCAGCCGTTGATATCACCTTGGTGTGCGACAAAGAACAACCACATCAACCCTATCACAGCCAGCGTTTATCAGGAGCGCGCTCAGCCGCTCAACGGTTGTACCCGTTGTCATTACGTCGTCAACGAGCGTTACCTGTTTGGGAATAGCTTCATTAAGCTCATAGCAGTTTTGTAAATTTGTCGTTCGCTCTTTGCGATTAAGTGAGGCCTGGTGCGGTGTGCGCTGCTGTTTTCTGAGGAGTTGTGATTGGTGAGTCAGGCGCAGGAGTTTGGCTAGCCTCTGGCTGATCAGTTCGCTCTGGTTAAATCCTCTGAGCGTCTGGTCCCAGGAGTGCATCGGTACCGGAACCAGTGTCGAGCGGGGATCTATTTGCTGCCCTATCGACTTCGCCAGTAGGTAGCTGAGCCAGTAAAGGGGTTCCGGATCTCTGTTGGTCTTTATTCGGTGGATAAGTTGGGGTAGGGGGAATCGGTAATTAAATCCCGCATACACATCACTAAAAGAGGGGGGGGACTCTCGGCAGGCAGTACAGACGCCATCGATACCCGGCAGGGCGCAGCGAGCACAACCTTGCAGTAGATAGGGAAGGTCCGCTTCGCACCTCTTGCATGGGCCAGAGCGGTTTGCAGGAGCCAGATCACAAAGTGGACAGATGTGATTAATATTTAACCACTTGTTTAAAAATTGGTCGCGCATTGGTTGACAGTTCTCCGTGTCACTTTAAACTGCTCGCATCCTTGAAAGCAGCCACACCGTCCTGGTGCTTTATCTAAGTTTAGGAGAGATTTCGCTTATGTCTGCAACTGCAACTGCAACGGCCCAAACCAAAAAAGAGTGGAGCTATGAAGAGATTCAAGCGCTCTTTGATCTGCCGTTCAATGACCTGCTGTTTCGCGCGCAGACTGTGCATCGCGAACATTTTGATCCCAATGAAGTGCAGGTCAGCACGCTGCTATCGATCAAAACTGGTTCATGCCCAGAGGACTGCAAGTACTGCCCACAAAGCGCGCACTACGACACAGGGCTGGAGAAGCAGCGTCTGATGGAAGTAGAAGCAGTACTCAACAAAGCCAAGCAGGCAAAAGAGACGGGGGCCACGCGCTTCTGTATGGGTGCGGCGTGGAAGCACCCCACTGACCGAGACATGCCCTACATTCTGCAGATGGTGCGCGGTGTGCGTGAGATGGGTCTTGAGACCTGTATGACTTTGGGCATGCTAAAGCCTGAGCAGGCCGATCAGTTGGCTGATGCAGGGCTGGACTACTACAACCACAACCTTGATACCTCGCCAGAATTCTACGATAAGATCATTACGACACGTACTTATCAGGATCGTCTCGATACGCTGCAGAACGTGCGTGATAGCGGTATGAAGATCTGTAGCGGCGGCATACTTGGCATGGGCGAAACCGCCAGCGATCGAATCGGTCTGCTGCAGCAGCTAGCTAATCTGCCTCAGCCTCCAGAGTCAGTGCCGATTAACATGCTGGTAAAGGTGGCCGGCACGCCGCTGGAGAATGTCGAAGATCTGGATCCGTTTGAGTATATCCGCAATATTGCGGTGGCCCGAATTCTGATGCCCAGCTCGCATGTACGTCTCTCAGCAGGACGCGAATCAATGAGTGATGAGCTGCAGTCGATGGCATTCTTCGCTGGCGCCAACTCGATCTTCTACGGTGAGTGTCTTTTGACCACACCAAACCCGGAGACTCACCGCGACCTACAGCTTTTCAAACGCCTGGGGTTGCGCCCTGAGCAGCGCATTGAAGAGGATGACGCGACGCAGCAGCAAGCTATCGAACAGCAACTGATCAAGCAGGCAGACGAGCCGAAGTTCTACGACGCGAGTCACTAATGAGTCGACTGGATCAGCGCCTGAAGACGCAGCTTGAGGCGCGTGAAGAGGCGCACCTCTATCGTCGTCGCCGCACGCTCGAGAGTGCCCAGACACCTGTTGTACGGGTAGATGGACGCGAGTATCTGGCATTCTGCTCCAACGATTATCTGGGTCTCGCCGCTGATCAGCGCATCGCCGCTGCTATGCGCCAGGGTACAGAGCTTTATGGCGCCGGTAGCGGTGCATCGCATCTGGTGCTGGGGCATAGTCGAGCACATCACCAGCTCGAAGAGGCTCTGGCTGAGCACACTGGGCGCGATCGCGTGCTGCTCTTCTCAACCGGTTACATGGCGAACCTCGGTACGATTGCTGCGCTCTCTGGTCGAGGCGAGTGGGTGTTTCAGGATCAGCTGAATCACGCATCTCTTTTAGATGGCGGGCTGCTGAGCGGTGCGCGCTTCAAGCGCTATCGACATGCTGATGCGAGCGCGTTGGCGAATCTCCTCGAGAGTGCGCAACAGAGTGATGCGCTGGTCGTGACCGACGGTGTTTTCAGTATGGATGGAGATCTGGCGCCACTGCCTGAAATTGCCAAAATCTGTCAGGCAAAAAACGCCCATCTGCTGGTTGATGATGCACACGGTTTTGGCGCTTTAGGCGAGACGGGTGGAGGTATTGCCGAACACTTTTGCCTCAATCAACAGCAACTTCCGATCCTGATCGGCACGCTGGGCAAGGCTTTCGGTACCGCCGGTGCTTTTGTTGCGGGTAGTGAGGCGTTGATCGAATATCTAATTCAGTTTGCCCGTCCCTATATATACACCACAGCGATGCCACCGGCCGTCGCGCACGCGACCCTTGAGAGCCTCGCCATTGTGCGGGCGGAAAGCTGGCGCCGGGAGCGGTTAACTGAGCTGATCAAGACGTTCCGAACTGGCGCAACTGAGCTAGGCCTTGAGCTGATGGATTCTCAGACCCCTATTCAGCCAATACTGGTGGGGGAGTCTGAAAGGGCAATAGCGATGAGTCAAAGTCTTGAACAGCAGGGTATTTTCGTCGGGGCGATTAGGCCGCCCACGGTACCCGCTGGTAGTGCCCGTTTGCGTGTTACGCTCAGTGCTAGTCACTCGCCTGAGCAGGTTAAGCAGTTGTTGGATGCGCTGGAGACTGCACAGAAGGAGCTACGCATTGGCTAATGCTCGACCCTCGCTAGCGGTGCTGGGTGGTTGGGGCGTCTCGCCGGAGTTACTGCGCCCTTGGCTCGCAACATTAGAGTCGTCTTTGGATATCCGGGTTGTGGCGATACCCGATTTAGAGGCGGGTCAACTGCTGACCCTCGAGGATAGGTCTGAGCGGTTGCAGCAATCGGCACCAGAAAATAGCTACTGGCTCGGCTGGTCGCTTGGTGGTGCTATCGCCTTGGACCTGGCGAACCAGTTTCCGGATGAGGTCAAAGGGGTAATAACTCTCGCGACAAATCCCTGTTTCGTGGCCCAGACCGACTGGCCTGGCATGCAGCCAACAATTTTTGCAGATTTCCTTCAAGCCTACCGCTCTAACCCGCAGCGAACTCTACAGCGTTTTGCTTCGCTGCAAGTTGCCGGAGCGGTCGAGCCTCGCACTCAGTTGCGAGAGCTAAAAGCCAAGCTGTTGAATCCTGAACGTCTGCTTGCAGAGCTGTTGGAGCTGCTTGCCATTGATAGGCGGGAATCGCTAAGCGCTCTAGAGGTACCAACATTGATGATGCTCGCTGATTCGGATGCTCTAGTACCAGCGGAGCTAGGTGAAGCGCTGTGTGCTCAGTTTCCTGAGGTTCAGTTGAGTAGGGTTGCAGCATCGAGTCATCTGCTGTTCCAGGATCAGGCCGAGCAGCTCAGAACTGATGTTCTTAGTTGGATTAGCCTTCAAGAGAGTGGCTCAGATGCGCGATAAACGTTTGGTTGCCGCTTCGTTTAGCCGTGCTGCACCGCGCTACGATCAAGTCGCAGGTTTACAGCGGCGTATTGCTGATCAACTCGCGTTTTGGCTTTCGGATACACGCGTCGAGCGCGCTCTAGATCTAGGGTCGGGTACCGGTTATGCCAATACCTGGCTCAGCGATCGGACAGAGCAGCTAGTCAATATTGACCTGGCAGAGGGGATGCTGGGTTTTGCCAAGGCTGGTGGATGTCAGGGTTTTCATGTTGCGGGAGATGCAGAATCCCTGCCGCTGGCGGATATCTCTATGGATCTTATCTGGTCATCACTGGCGCTACAGTGGAGCGAGCAACCGGAGGCGTTGATCCATGAACTTTGCCGGGTGTTGCGCCCTGGTGGACGTATCCTTATCTCTACGTTGGGTCCTTCAACGCTGTTTGAGTTGCGTGAGGCATGGGCCGCCGTGAACGAGCAGCAGCATGTAAATCAGTTTATTTCGCCCACCGAGTGGCTGAACTTCAAGCTACCCCTGGAGCTTGTTCAGCATCAGCAGCAAACTGAAGTGGAGCATTACTCAGAGGTGGGGCAGTTGCTGCGCGAGTTGCGTACCTTGGGTGCTCACAACGTCAACCCGGAGCGGCGCCAAGGGTTGGGTGGCCAATCTGAGCTCAAAGCGATGATGCAACACTATCAACAGTTTCGGACAGGGCAGGGGATTCCTGCCAGTTATGAAGTGCACTATTTGGAGTTTATCCGTCGATGAAGCAGAGCTATTTCGTTACCGGTACCGACACCGATTCAGGTAAGACTTTAGTCAGTGCGGCTCTGCTGAACGCATGGAGCAAGCAGGGGCTAGCGACGCTCGGCATAAAGCCGGTTGCAGCTGGATGCGAACTCATTGACGGCGAGTTGAAAAATGATGACGCTCTGTCGCTGATGGCCGAGGCAAGTATCGAGCTGAGTTACTCCCAAGTGAATCCCGTGGCGCTGGAGCCGGCCATCGCACCTCACATTGCCGCTGCTCAAGTGGGCATTAACCTTAACTCCGATCGTCTGGCTGCGTACTGTCGTGGCACTCTAATGCGTAAATATGACCGCGCGTTGGTCGAAGGTGCCGGCGGCTGGCGCGTCCCTCTGAATGATCGCGAACCGCTATCGCGCCTGGCGCAAGAGTTGGGTTTCCCGGTTATTCTGGTTGTGGGGATGAAACTGGGCTGTCTGAATCATGCTCTTCTCACCGCAGAAGCGATTCGTCGAGACGGATTGCAGCTAGCTGGCTGGGTTGCCAATCGAGCAGAGCCAGAGATGTCTGAGTTTGACGCCAACCTTGAGTGGCTTACCAAAGCGATGGGCGTCCCGCTCTTGGGTACAATCCCGCACCTTTCCACTCCTACACCCGGCGAGGCAGCCGACTACCTAGATCTCTCTCTGTTGGAGCAATGAAGACTCCACGGTTAGGTATGCTTAAGTCAACGGAATATTAATGTTCGAGTACGTTTGATTGAGTACAGGGGTTGTGCCATCGCAACACACGATGGCACTTCTATTCTAAGAACAGCCGTTTGTTAGAGGTTAACGACCTGAGACTCAATAGCCTCACGCAACTCTTGGTAGGCATCAATATTTTCAGGCGCGAAGTAGAGCTTGTAGTACACCTTTACGCGTCGACGTCCTACACCTGCAGCCAGGCTCTCGTCAAAAGTCGCGTACGTGTGTGTCATCTGCAGGTGAATAACACGCGTGCCTGGCGCTTGATTAAATGGCTGGCCCTGCAGATTGATGCGCTCACGCTCCGACTGCTGAGTGTAGAAGGAGATTTCACCAATATGCGCCACATTGATCAGAAAGTTTGACGTGACGTCGTGAACCCAGTCCTTATCCATGCCATTGTGATTAATTGAAATACCGCGATCTTTTTTAATCTTCAGAAACATTGAATCCCACCTTGATTTGAAGCGCTGAGGTTAACAATACGTTGTGACAGTTATGCGAGGTTTTGTGCTCAGATTTTAAGCCGGTCTCGAAATTATAGCTGGCAGTTGAGATAAATGCGCCTAAATAACAGCTAAGTCACTCTATTTTATGGCTTTTTTTTGAAAGATTGAACTTGCCTGCTAAGCTTTACGTAGGGAATTAACACTTTCGTGCGCCGCTCTATTTGGAGTTTACAGTAAGAATAAGAGTGGTGTGTCCGAGTGATTGGCAGGAATTAAGTGGCTAATCGGAGAGAGTTCAATCGACGCAGTAGAAAATTTATCGGCAGCAAGTTATTTGACTCAAATATCCAATACGGATGGCAGTCGCCGTAAGTCTGAACTGCAGAGCAATAGACTAGGTTTAGTCTGTCCGCCGCTGCTATAGCCCGTCAACTCTCCAAAAACCGAGTCACAAGGCGCAGAAAAGTTTCAGGTTTTTCTGCATGCGGCCAGTGGCCAGCATCATTGATGATCTTCAGCTGTACCTTCGAAAAACGCTCAGCCACAGCTTGCTGGTATTCATTCAGTAGGTAGTTTGAATTTGCCCCTTTGATGAACAGTGTCGGCCCAGGGAAGTGGCCGGTCACCGGTGCGGCAGCGATCTGAGCGTACTTTCGCTCAAGCGTGGTAAAGTTTGCGCGCCATCTAAACGAACCCTCGTCACGGTAGAGGTTCTTCAACAGGAACGCACGTACCCCGGGGGATTCGACTCGTTCGCTGAGTTGGCGATCTGCATCGCTGCGGCTCTTGATGTTCTTTAGGTCTATCGCGGAGATACCAGCGAACACCTCGGTGTGGTGCGCAGGGTACTGCACAGGTGCAATATCTACAACGATCAGCTTTTCAACGCGCGCTGGGTAGGTTAGGGCAAACTCCATTGCCACTTTGCCGCCCATTGAGTGGCCCAGGATTGAGACTGTCTCAAGCTCTAAGTCGTCCAACAGCTCAGCTAGATCAGCCGCCATCAACGGGTAGGAGTGCTCGTCGGAGTGCTCAGAGCGACCGTGGTTGCGCAGGTCTGGCGCGATAACATCCCAGTCTTCAGCGAGTGCTTTAACGCTCGCGCCTAAGTTCTCCCAGGTACCGAACAGGCCATGTAGGATAACCAGCGGACGTCCCTGTCCGCTGCGGTGGTAGTGCAGTTGCATCGCTTAGAGGATGTCCAGTAGCTCTACGTCAAATACCAAAGTTGAGTACGGGGGGATACCACCTGGTGAGCCCTGTGCGCCGTATGCCAGGTTGTATGGAATGTACAGTTTCCATTTTGCGCCAACATTCATAAGCTGCAGTGCTTCAGTCCAGCCTGAAATAACGCCGCCTACTGGGAACTCAGCTGGCTGACCGCGCTCGTAGGAGCTATCGAAGGTGCGGCCGTCAATGAAGGTGCCGTGGTAGTGAACACGCACTTTAGACTGGTGCTGAGGTTTTTCGCTACTCGCGTCACCCGCTTCAATCACCTCGTACTGCAGACCTGATTCGGTGACTGTGATTTCCTCACGATTAGCGTTGGTTTCGAGGTACTTCTGACCCTCTTCGGCCTGTGCTTTAGCTTCCGCTTCTTGCTCAACGCGCAGACGCTCAGTCAGCTCGTTGAAAGCAGCCTGTAGGTCCTCAGCGTCGATGCGTAGCGCCTCGCCGTTGAATGCATCTTTTAAGCCCAGCGCAGCAGCTTCGATGTCTGCGCCTTTAAAACCGTTCTGAGCCAGTTGGTCGCCCATCTGACGGCCGATGCCGTAGCTAGCACGCTGTTCAACGGTGTCGAGTTTTACTTCGCTCATTATCTGTCCGTTTCTGTGTGAGTGGAAAAAAGAGGCCGCAGATTACCATAGCCAGCTCAGTTTTGCTGAACGAACAGCAGTGGATCTATTCGGGTGTTGTTGAGGCTGACGCCCCAGTGTAGATGCGGCCCAGTGACGCGTCCGGTTTTGCCAACCAAGCCGATCAGGTCACCTGTTTCTAGCTTCTGCCCCAGCTCGACTGAGATCTCGCTCATGTGGCAGTACATGGTGGAAAGGCCGTGACCATGGTCAACGATGATGGTGTTGCCGTTGAAGAAGTAGTGCCCTTTTGCTGTAACTACGCCCGGCGCGGCGGCTGTTATTGGAGCGCCATCCGGTGCGGCTATATCAAGGCCAGAGTGCGGTGAGCGCGGCTGATCGTTGTAGAAACGTTTCAGCCCAAAGGCGCTAGAGTAGGGGCCTTGAGCTGGCATAGCGAGTCGGGTCACAGCGTCCTTCGGCTCGCTCCACTGTTTGTACGCCGACTTCTGTTCTGCCGACTCGCGACGCCAACGTTCAACCTGTTTGGGATCTGGCTCGACATATTTTCGCTGTTTTATCTTGAGGCGTTGTTCCGGGTAGTCTTTGCCCGATATACCAAAGCTCATCGGTTTACCATTGACGGTTAGCTTCTGCGTTTCAGAGGTTTTAGCGCTCAGCGGAATTCCCACAACTGCAGTCCAGCCTGTGCCAGTTTCACTCGGAACCACCATGACTCGGTTGCCCAGATAGTCGATCTCCGGAGGTGTTTGGGAAGCGGGGAGATCAATCAGGGCGACACCACCTGGCACGCGAGACTCGGTTGGCAGAGCCCAGCTTATGCCGCTCCACATCAACAGCGTGGGTAATAGGGCGTAAATAGCGGCGAATTTTTTCATTATCAATCTCCGTTGTTTGTCGCGGGTTCGATATCGGTGACTTCTGCGCTGAAAGCGCCTGACTGTAGTCTTACTCTGACAGTCGATCCTGCCTTGAGCTGCGTCGCATGCCGCACGAGTTCGCCACTGTCGGTCTGTGTCAGTGAGTAACCGCGCTCTAGTGTCGCAAGAGGGCTAATGGCGTTGAGCCGACCTACCTTTTGACCAAGCTGCAAACGTCTACGCTCAAGCAAACCGTCGATACGGGAGGCGAGGCGCGCTCGCAGGTCGCTCAGATGTTCGCGCTGCTTTGCGAGCAATCGCACCGGACTCTGCAACTCAAGACGAGCAGATGCAGCAGTTAAACGCTGGTTACGAAGCTCTAATCGACGCTGAATTGCACGCTGCAGCCGCATCTCGAGATCATCACAACGCTGCTGCTGCTCGCGGATACGATCGCCTGGGTGGCGCATCTGCCGGCGCAGAGCGGTAAGGCGTTCGCGTTGGCGCTTCATTTGCCAGTCAAAGCGGCGCTGCAACCCCTGTTGGAGTTGGGTAAGACGTTGTTGAATCTGGCGATGGTCTGGGCTGAGCAGCTCAGCAGCTGCGGTTGGTGTGGGGGCGCGTAGGTCCGCCACCATATCACTGATCGAGAAATCTACCTCATGGCCCACCGCTGAGACGACCGGTATATCCGATGCGATGATAGCGCGGGCGACACGCTCCTCATTGAAAGGCCAAAGATCCTCAAGTGATCCGCCACCACGCCCTACAATAAGAACATCGGCTTCGGCGTGACGGTTCGCTAAGCTAATGGCGGCGACGATCTGGTCAGCGGCTTCGGCTCCCTGTACTAGAGTTGGGTAGAGATTCACCTGCATGCCGGGGTATCGTCGCTCAAATGCCGTAAGGATATCGTGCAAAGCAGCCCCGGTAGCCGAGGTAACTACACCGACTGTGCGCGGGTGGGAGGGTATGGACCGTTTACGTTCCTGAGCAAAAAGGCCCTCAGCCTGCAGTCGCGCTTTGAGCTGGTCAAACGCTTGCTGCAGTTGCCCTTGGCCATCCTCCTGCATCGAGTCAACGATCAGCTGAAAATCGCCACGCCCCTCGTACAGGCTCACTTTCGCTGTGCAGAGAACCTGCGATCCCTCTTGCGGGCGAAAGCGCACCTGAGCGTTACGTCCGCGGAACATGGCACAGCGCACTTGCGCACGGGTATCTTTGAGTGTGAAGTACCAGTGTCCGGAGCTGGCGCGCACCATGTTGCTGATCTCGCCCGTGACTCGCAGTGACATAAAGGAGTGCTCAAGCAGGGATTTGACCTGACGGTTTAGCTCGCTGACGCTGATGGATTTGTTGTTTGAATTCATGGTCTCATCTTAACCAGCTTCAGCATCGGCGAACAGGGCAAATCCGCTAAAACAGTCGCTGCTGTGGAGGGATGTTCTGCTCGTGCTGGATTGAATTGGATCGCAGTTTTTTATATAATCGCGCGCTTAATTTTTCTCCAAGATTGCAGGTTTTCTCATGTTACGAGTTATCGAAGAAGCGTTGACCTATGATGACGTTTTACTGGTTCCCGCTTACTCTGAAGTACTTCCAAATAACGTCGAGCTGAAAACGCAACTGACTAAGGGTATCAGCCTGAATATCCCGGTCGTCTCTGCTGCAATGGATACGGTAACTGAAGGTCGCTTGGCAATCGCGATGGCGCAGGAGGGTGGTATCGGTATCATCCATAAGAACCTGACGCCGGAGCAGCAGGCTGACGAAGTGCGCCGTGTTAAGAAATATGAGTCTGGCATCGTATCCGATCCCGTTACCTGTACCCCTGATACGACAGTTGGGCAGATTCGTGAGCTCTCAGCGCGCGTTGGCTTCTCTGGCTTCCCCGTCGTTGATGATGGCGAGCTGGTCGGTATCGTAACCAGCCGCGATGTGCGTTTTGAGAGTGACGCAGACGCGAAAGTTTACAGCATCATGACGCCGAAAGAGCGCCTGGTAACTGTACGCGAAGATGAAGATGAGTCGGTCATCAGCGAGTTGCTGCGTAAACACCGTATCGAAAAAATCCTAATGGTCGATAACAAGTTTGCACTGGCCGGCATGGTTACCGTAAAGGATATGAAGAAAGCGCAGAAGTACCCGAATGCTGCCAAAGATAGCCGCGGTCGTCTGATTGTTGGTGCTGCTGTGGGCACCGGTGCGGAGACTGAGTCGCGTGTACGCGCTCTAGTCGGAGCGGGCGTTGACCTGATTGTAGTTGATACCGCACATGGCCACTCTAAGGGCGTTATTGATCGCGTGCGCTGGGTTAAAGAGACCTTCCCGCAGGTACAAGTTGTAGGCGGTAATATTGCCACTGCAGATGCAGCCATAGCGCTGGCCGATGCGGGTGCAGACGGTGTGAAGGTGGGCATCGGTCCTGGTTCTATCTGTACCACGCGTATCGTTGCGGGTATCGGTGTGCCACAGATTAGTGCCGTGGCTAACGTGGCCGCTGCTCTGAAAGAGCGCGGTGTACCTCTGATCGCTGATGGTGGTATCCGCTTCTCTGGCGATATCGCAAAAGCGATCGCCGCGGGTGCATCAGCGGTTATGGTTGGCTCAATGCTGGCAGGTACCGATGAAGCGCCGGGTGAGGTAGAACTTTTCCAGGGACGTGCATTCAAGTCTTACCGCGGTATGGGTTCTCTGGGAGCTATGTCCGGCTCAACTGGCTCGTCTGATCGCTACTTTCAGGATGCTAAAGCGGGTGAAGATAAGCTGGTACCTGAAGGCATCGAGGGGCGTGTGCCGTGTAAGGGTCCGCTGGCAGGAGTTATTCATCAGTTGATGGGTGGTTTGCGTGCTTCGATGGGCTACACGGGTTCGGCTAACATTGAGAAGATGCGCACTGAGCCGAAGTTTGTTCGCATTACCAATGCAGGTATGAGTGAGAGCCATGTCCATGACGTGAGCATCACTAAAGAGGCGCCTAACTACCGTATTCGCTAAGAGCAGCGGTAGCGCCTGAAACACTTACTCAAGTGGGGTAGTTGCAAATTGAACTGCCCCATTTTTTATTTACGGGCTAGATTCGCCCCTCGGTGGAGTCACTGAAATGAGTCTCGATATTCATGCACAGCGTATTCTGATTCTCGACTTTGGATCGCAATACACACAACTAATTGCACGCCGTGTGCGTGAGATCGGCGTCTACTCCGAGATCTATGCTTGGGATATGGATGAGGCGGAGATTCGCGCGTTCAACCCGAAGGGGATCATTCTTGCGGGCGGTCCGGAGTCTGTGACTGAGCTGGATTCGCCGCGCGCGCCCCAAGTCGTGTTTGACCTGGGTGTTCCTGTACTGGGTATCTGTTACGGCATGCAGACAATGGCTGAGCAGCTAGGCGGTAAGGTTGCCAGCTCGGATGAGCGCGAGTTTGGTTACGCCCGAGTCAGTTTGTCTGATACCCCGAGCCTTCTACTCGAGGGTATTGAGGATCATATCGCTAACAACGGTGTGCTCTCGCTAGATGTCTGGATGAGCCACGGTGACAAAGTGGTTGAGATGCCTGAGGGCTTCCACTGTATCGCAGCAACTGAATCTGCTCCGGTAGCGGCTATGTGCGATCCCGCTCGCCAGCTGTTTGGCGTGCAGTTCCACCCTGAAGTGACGCACACCAAACAGGGTCTGCGTATTCTTGAGCGTTTCGTGCGCGAGATCTGTGGTACCGAAGCACTTTGGACAGCTGCGAATATCATCGAAGATATGATTGAGCGCGTCCAGGCACAGGTTGGCAATGACAAAGTTTTGCTGGGTCTCTCGGGCGGTGTCGATTCATCTGTCGTGGCTGCGCTGCTGCACAAAGCGATTGGCGATAAGCTCACCTGTGTGTTTGTAGATAATGGTCTGCTGCGCAAAACCGAGGGCGATCAGGTTATGGATATGTTCGCCAAAAATATGGGTGTGCGTGTTATCCGTGCCGATGCTGAAGAGATGTTCCTCGGCCGCCTCAAAGGTGAAAATGATCCTGAGGCTAAGCGTAAGATAATCGGTAACACCTTCATCGAAGTGTTCGACCAGGAGGCAGCCAAGCTTCAGAACTGTCGTTTCCTCGCCCAGGGCACTATCTATCCCGATGTGATTGAGTCTGCTGCCTCGAAAACCGGCAAAGCGCACGTGATTAAATCACACCATAACGTCGGTGGTCTGCCCGAGGATATGGCCTTTGAATTGGTTGAGCCGCTGCGCGAGCTATTCAAGGATGAAGTACGCAAGATCGGTCTTGAACTCGGCCTGCCATACGACATGGTCTACCGTCACCCGTTCCCGGGACCAGGTCTGGGTGTGCGTATTCTCGGTGAAGTTAAAAAAGAGTACGCCGATATCCTGCGCGAAGCAGATGCGATCTTCATCGAAGAGCTGCACAACGCTGATTGGTATCACAAAACCAGCCAGGCTTTCGCAGTATTCCTGCCGGTTAAGTCTGTCGGTGTAGTTGGTGATGGTCGTCGTTACGAGTACGTGATTGCACTACGTGCCGTAGAGACCATCGACTTTATGACTGCTCGTTGGGCGCACCTGCCGTACGAACTTCTTGAGACTGTATCGAGCCGTATCATTAACGAGATCGATCAGGTTTCTCGGGTAACTTACGACGTTTCGTCGAAGCCGCCTGCGACAATTGAGTGGGAGTAACTAATACTCTCAATACAAAAAGCCCGCTATAGCGGGCTTTTTTGTCCCTTTTGGAAGTTGTTATGTCTATCAACATGAAATATCTGCAATCCGTTGCAGGTGATCGATAGCTGGATTTTTTGGTGGTTATGGTTCAGTTTCGGGTCTAAGCGTTGAGACTTAGTCTGTGTTTGGCGAAAATGGCAGCATAATTCGATAAATTGCAACCAGTTGCATGCTTGTGTCGGTGTAAGAACCTGCCATGCTGACGTGGCGTGAAATATGAGGTCCAATCGAGCGCTGGATGGAATAGATGAGATACCTACAGTCGAATGTCATCTTTCAGTTAGGCGTTTATGTCGTATTGATGCTCGCCTTTTTGGTGCAGTTCAACATTATCTTTCCGTTGGAGCAGATGGTGTTTAGTTCGGGTGTGGTAAGCCTGGTGAGCCTGCTATTTATCCCGTTCGGGTTTAAGGTAATCTTCGCAGCTTTCGGCGGCGCCGCGGCGATTGTGCCGATCTTCTTTGCGCACGCTACGATGGATCTCTACTTTGGTAGAAGTCTCCCATAAGTCGCCCTCTACGGGTCTTTGGGGGCTTTTGTGGTCTACTTTCCGATTGTGCTGTTTAACTTCAGTCGTGAGCACCCGCTATTTGGACGGTTGAATCTGTTTCATACTGTGAACATCTTCTCAGTATATTCTTAGTCCTCCCGTGCTATTCTTGTAATAGAGATTAACTAATCGTCGCTGGTGCAGTGCAAATTAGTACATGCATCTCTATGACGGCAGCAAACTAAATGGTACTCAAGGAGAGACCTTATGAGCAGTTTGAGATTTTTCTTAGATCTTCTTCGTTTGATTGATTCGACAGCGCGCGAGCTGGGTGTTGAAGGTCTCACCGAAGCGGATCGTCAGGTCCTAAACGTACTGTGGAAGGTTGCAGATCAGAACTCTGGCGAAGCTGCTCTGAGTTACGAGCGTTTCCTTGAGAACGAAGTGGAGGAGGGTTCAGTCTCTCGCTCACAATTCTTCAAGTCGCTGAAGAAACTGGAAGATTGCCAGCTCATCGAGCGTGTTGCTGGGCCGCGTAGTTCACGTTACAAACTGAACGTGTAAGTCTAGGTTTTGATCTTGCAAGAAGGCTCCCGATGTGACGGGGGCCTTTTTTCGTTCTAGTGAGTGCGCCATAATTTGCGACTTGTGAAGGCGTCTCGCCTCAAGTCAAATTTAAGATCGTTTTGGAACTCCCGATGATAAGCACTCCGGAACCTGGCCGAGAACCAGGCCAAGACCTGGATAAGTACTGGATGGAACAGGCGCTGCTTTTAGCCCAGCAAGCCGCTGAAGCTGGAGAGGTGCCCGTCGGAGCTGTTGTTGTGTTGGATGGCGAGATTATTGGTCAGGGATTAAATTCGCCAATTAGTGGTGTGGATCCGACTGCCCACGCTGAGATCAACGCGATTCGTGACGCTGCGACCAAAATCGATAACTACCGGCTACTTGATACAACTCTCTATGTGACTCTCGAGCCCTGCGCAATGTGTGCCGGTGCGATGGTGCATGCTCGTGTCGGGCGGGTGGTCTACGGCGCGTGTGAGCCTAAAGCGGGCGCGCTTGAGAGTCGACAGAACTTTCTTGCAAGCCCTTGGTTGAACCACCGAGTCGAACAGGTGGGCGGTGTTCTGGCCGAACGCTGCTCGCAGCAGCTCAGTAATTTCTTTAAGCAGAGACGCGCGCAGCGCAAAGGCTAGTCCGGCATCTCGATCTGGAGTTTGCGAATGTCCGCCAAGAGCGCTTCGGTTGGCAGTATCCTCTGATACTGCGTTATATTCTCGACGTATCCAACTGCCTCATTGCCTCGCGCCTGACCGTATCGGGTCGTTGAGTAGTACTCTTCTTGCTCAAGTTTAGGTAAGTGTTTGGCTACGTCACTCCACAGATCGGCATTATCACCCGCGCGCTGTGTCAGGATGCGGGCATCTTCAAGGTGTCCGAAGCCGATATTGTACGCGGCCAAGGTGAAATATGTACGATTCGGCTCTGCGATGCGCTCAGGTATTTTGGCTTCTACTTTTCGCAGATACTTGGCCCCGCCGATAATGCTCTGGCGTGCATCGGTGCGATCCGTGACTCCGACATCCAGCGCCGCATCTTCAGTCAGCATCATAATACCGCGTACCCCTGTAGGTGATACGGCATCGGCTCTCCAGTGCGACTCCTGGTAGGCGACTGCAGCTAGAAACAGTTGATCGTAGCCTGTCTCTGCTGCTGCCTCAGCGAAGTACGGGCGTAGCTCTGTGTAGCGCTGCTCTACACCTTCACGAAATGCGGTGGTATCGAAATAGTTCAGCGGGTTGGACCGAGGGGCGGGTTCAGACTCCAGTTTGACCAGCAGCTCTTGGGTTTGGTTGATACCAAAAAAGAGTTCAGCACGCTCAATCAGACTCTCATCTTGACTCGGTCCAAAATACCAACTGATGGGTAGCTTCGCATCAAGTTCAAAAGCGAGCCCAAGCTCCGGATGGTATGAGGCATAGCTCTTCCATATTGATGCGGGAACAATTGCCAGCTGTGACTCACGATTTTGTAACCGAGTCAGCAGATCAAGACGATTGGCGTTGGTGAGTTCGCGAACTTTGAGAGTGTTCGAACCGTCGAGTTGGTTTTCAAATTTGGTTTCTATGAGGTCGGTGAGGAAACTACTCTCTCCAGAGTCTACAAGCACCTCGATTTTCATATCCAGGGCTTCGGTGATTGAGGCGGGTGGGGTATAGCCCTGCTGAACTCTATAGATGGCTACGAGGCTCTCCGTTCGGTAGATTGGCCCGGAGCGGTGCTCTGCATCTCTCTGAGGGAGTCGCACTAGGTTGGCCGCTAACAGATCGACTTCGCGTGAATCTAACTTTTGGAACAATCTTTTCGGGTCAGTCGCAACCTCTATCTCAAGTTCGACACCGAGGAAGTCAGCAAAGCTCTGTGCCAGCTGATATTCGTACCCTTGTGGTTGGTCGCGATCTACATAGTAAGTTAACGGCGAGTTCAGCGTTGCTATGCGCAAGGTTCCGCGCTCTGCAATGCGCTCTATCTGGGTTTTGGAGTTCAAACCGGCCATTACAATCCAGAAGGTGAGCAGTAGAATGCCAACGACGTAGATTGTTTGGCGCAGATGAGGTGTGCGACGCGATTGAAACATTAGGTGACTACGAGCCTCCGGCCCGTTTTGGGCTCCCTTATTGATGCAGTTTGCGATAAAATTGTGCGCTTTCCAACGCCTGAATTCAGGAATCTTAAGAGGTTCGTACCAAGATGCTCGTATTGCGTGGAGCTCCAGCTCTCTCAGCCTTCCGTCACGCTAAACTTCTGAACGCTGTTCAGTCGCGTGTTGCTAAAGTCACTGACTTGTATGCTGAGTATATCCACTTCGCCGAAGTCACTCGTGACCTCTCCTCTGAAGAGTCTGAAATTCTAGGTCGACTACTGCGCTATGGCCCCAAAGCCGAGGCGCATGAACCTCAGGGGCAGTTGCAATTAGTCGTGCCACGCCCAGGTACAATCTCTCCCTGGTCGAGCAAGGCGACCGATATTGCGCATAACTGTGGCCTTGAGGCAGTACAGCGACTTGAGCGTGGCGTTGCCTACTACATCAGCGCAGAGGCAGCTCTCAGCGCAGAAGAACACACCGCTGTCAGCGCTGCACTGCACGATCGCATGGTTGAGGTCGTATTTGCACAAATGGAGCAGGGTGCCTCACTGTTCAGCCATGATGAACCACGTCCGATGTCTCGTGTCGAGATCCTTTCGGGTGGTCGTCCAGCGCTTGAGGCAGCGAACGTCTCACTCGGGCTGGCACTTGCAGACGATGAGATCGATTATCTCGTAGAGGCGTTCCAGGAGTTGGATCGCGACCCTAGTGATGTTGAACTGATGATGTTTGCTCAGGCTAACTCTGAGCATTGTCGCCATAAGATCTTCAACGCCTCTTGGGATATTGATGGCGAAGCGCAGCAGAAATCGCTCTTCGGTATGATCAAAAACACCTATGAGATGGCGGGTGACCGAGTTCTATCAGCTTACAAAGATAACGCTGCTGTAATCGAAGGGTCAGTCGCTGCACGCTTCTTCCCTAACCCGGAGTCTAAGGCTTACGGTTTCAGTGAGGAGCCGGTACATATCCTGATGAAGGTTGAGACCCACAATCACCCAACGGCGATTGCCCCCTTCTCGGGCGCCGCTACCGGTTCTGGTGGAGAGATTCGCGATGAGGGTGCAACTGGACGTGGCGCTAAGCCGAAAGCGGGCCTGACAGGTTTCACCGTTTCTGACCTCAATATCCCCGGCTTCGAGCAGCCTTGGGAGTCCAAATACGGTAAGCCTGAACGTATTGTCTCTGCACTCGATATCATGATCGAGGGGCCTATCGGTGGTGCAGCATTCAACAATGAGTTTGGTCGCCCTAACCTCAACGGTTACTTCCGTACGTTTGAACAGAAGGTCAACGGCGCCAACGGTGAAGAGGTACGCGGTTATCACAAACCGATTATGCTGGCGGGCGGTATGGGCAATATTCGTGCTGACCATGTAGAGAAAGCTGAAATTGAGGTTGGTGCGAAACTGATCTGCCTCGGCGGACCTGCAATGTTGATCGGTCTTGGTGGTGGTGCTGCATCATCGATGGCATCAGGTAGCTCGTCTGCGGATCTGGATTTTGCGTCAGTTCAGCGTGGTAACCCAGAGATGGAGCGCCGCTGTCAGGAAGTTATTGACCAGTGCTGGCAGCTCGGTGACGCTAACCCGATCGCCTTCATCCATGATGTAGGCGCGGGTGGTCTCTCTAACGCTTTCCCAGAACTTGTTAAAGATGGTGGTCGCGGCGGTGATTTTGCGTTGCGCAAGGTTAACAATGATGAACCGGGTATGGCACCGCTGGAGATCTGGTGTAACGAAGCGCAAGAACGCTATGTTATGGCAGTTTCGCCGGAAAATATGGCGCGTTTCGAAGCAATTTGTGAGCGCGAGCGCTGCCCTTATGCTGTCGTCGGAACCGCAACCGAGGAGCACCATCTAACGCTGGGCGATACCCATTTTGAGAATAAGCCGGTTGATCTGCCGATGTCGGTCCTATTCGGTAAACCACCTAAGATGCATCGCTCAGTGACGCGTGTTGCATATGAAGTGCGCGAGTTTGACTGCTCGAAGGTTGAGCTGGCTGATGCGGTAGAGCGTGTTATGAAGCTCCCAGCTGTTGCGTCTAAGTCGTTTTTGATCACCATCGGTGACCGTTCGATTACCGGCCAGGTTGTGCGCGATCAGATGGTCGGCCCCTGGCAGGTTCCTGTGGCTGACTGTGCCGTAACGGCAACCGGATTTAACACCTACGCAGGTGAGGCGATGGCAATGGGTGAACGCACACCGCTAGCCCTCATTGATGGCCCCGCATCAGGGCGCATGGCTATCGGTGAGACGCTGACGAACATGGCCGGTACACCAATCAGCGCGGTTGAAGATATCAAACTCTCAGCTAACTGGATGTGTGCCGCTGGCCACCCGGGCGAGGATGAGAAACTCTATGACACTGTGCGTGCCGTGGGCATGGAGCTCTGTCCGCAGTTGGGTATAACCATTCCTGTCGGTAAAGACTCAATGTCGATGCGCACCGTTTGGCAAGACGGTGATGAGCAGAAGAGCGTTACGGCGCCTCTCTCCTTGGTGATCTCGGGTTTCGCGCCAGTGACAGATGTGCGTAAAGTACTCACACCTCAGCTGCGCACCGATCAGGGCGAGACGGATCTGATATTGCTGGATCTTGGCGCAGGCCAGAACCGCATGGGCCTCTCTGCACTGGCACAGGTCTACAATGAAGTGGGTCGGTCAGTTCCAGATTTGGACGATGCTGATACTTTCGCAACTTTCTTTGCTGCAGTGCAGGAGCTCAACAACCAGGGTCTTCTGTTGGCCTACCACGACCGTGCGGACGGTGGACTGTTCGCGACTCTGGCTGAGATGGCTTTTGCCGGTCGTACGGGTGTAGATATAAGTCTGGATCTGATCGCGCAGGATCGCGCTGATGTTGCATCGGCCCTCTTCAATGAAGAGCTCGGTGCTGTGATCCAGGTGAAACGCGAGAATACTGAGCAAGTTCTGACAGAACTCTCTGCGGCGGGCCTAGGTGACATTGCAGCTGTTATCGGTGCGCCAAACCCTGATGACTGCATCACGCTGAGCTTCGATGATGAAGATATCTACTCTGAGAGCCGTGTAACGCTGCAGCGTTGGTGGGCGGAGACCTCCTACCGTGTGCAGTCACTGCGTGATAACTCAGAGTGTGCTCAGCAGGAGTTTGACGCGCTGCTAGATGCCGAAGATCCGGGTCTGAATGCAGAACTGAGCTTCGATCAGAACGACGATGTCGCTGCGCCATTCATTTCGACGGGTGCTCGCCCAGAGATGGCCATTCTGCGGGAGCAGGGCGTTAACGGACAGATCGAGATGGCTGCAGCCTTCGATCGCGCCGGCTTTAACGCCGTCGACGTTCATATGAGCGACATCCTCAGCGGCCGTATCTCGCTGGACCAGTTCAAAGGTTTGGTTGCTTGCGGTGGCTTCTCATATGGTGACGTACTCGGTGCCGGTGAGGGCTGGGCTAAGTCAGTCCTTTTTAACCCACGTGCTCGCGACCAGTTCAGCGCCTTCTTTGCGCGCGAGGATAGCTTTGCTCTGGGTGTATGTAACGGCTGTCAGATGCTCTCTAACCTGCACGAGCTGATCCCGGGTGCCGACCTGTGGCCACACTTCGTGCGCAACAACTCTGAGCAGTTTGAAGCACGTGTAGCGATGGTTGAAGTACAGAAATCTGACTCTCTGTTCCTTGATGGCATGGCCGGTTCACGCATGCCAATCGCTGTGGCTCACGGTGAGGGTCGTGCTGAGTTCGTAGATCAGACACATCTGTCTAACCTCGGTGACTCGGGCACTGTCGCGCTGCGCTACGTTGATAACCGTGGCAACGCAACTGAGACCTACCCAGCGAACCCGAACGGCTCGCCGGCTGGTATCACTGGTGTGACTACACGCGATGGTCGCGTCACTATCATGATGCCGCATCCCGAGCGTGTATTCCGTGCAGTGCAGAACTCTTGGGCGCCGGATGAGTGGTCGGAAGATGGAGCGTGGATGCGAATGTTCCGTAACGCTCGCAAGTGGGTTAGTTAATCTTAACTCAGATCAAATGGCGACTTTTTAGTCGCCGTTTTTGTTACTGGCGTTCCGGTTAAGACCACCAGAGAGGGGTAGCCGGCGGGGAGAGGGTTGGCGGAGTGTTGTTTTCATATATGAAAACACCAAGCCCCCATCGATGGGTTCACGGCGTCTCCGACGATCCTCTCCCCGGCGAGCCTGAATCCGTCTAAGGGCGGACGTAGAAGTAGCCCTGTTGCTGGAGTTTAATGATCGCGGGGAGGCCTGCTTGTACGAGGTCCTCTTCGGAGACGTCGTAGAGATCTTCGTAGGTTATATCGTAGCCGGTTAGGGTGTTACCGCAGATAATGAACTGGACACCGTTGAAACGGGCAGCGTCGAGAGTAATTTGCAGGCCGTCATCATCCATTGCATTCATAAAGATCTCGACTGCCTCTCCATGAACCATCGCTTTGAGATCTATGCGATCTTCGCCAACTGCAGCAATGTGATTGGCCATATTGGCTAGCGTGGCGCTGAAGCGGCTCATATCTTTGTAGTTGATGTGATAGACGACTTTTTGTGAGTCGTACGTATCTGCGATGGCAAAGTTTATGGAGAGAGCGAAGATTAGGCTGACCAGGTAGCGCATAGTCAACAACCTCTAAAGTGATAATCGATGTTTTTACTCAAATAAAAAAGCCGGCGTTAGCCGGCTTCTCTTTGTAAAAGCGGTGTAACAGCGTTTCGGCTTATTCGTAAACGATCTTGCCAACGGTGCTGTTTACAGTCACATCTACACGACGGTCTGGACGCAGACATGCGATTAGCTGCGCACCAGAGCCAGTACAGTTAGCAACTGGAGCGTTCTCACCCATAGCGCGAGTAACGATCTTATCAGCTGCAACACCGCCTGCTACCAGTTCAGTGGCAACGGCATCTGCGCGACGCTGTGACAGTGCAAAGTTGTAGCCCGCATCACCCAGTGGGTCAGCGTGGCCAGTCAGCTCTACAGAGCTTAGTGTCTGCTGTGAGTTGATGTAATCAACAATGTTACTAGTGCGACCAACAACAGTGCTATCGAAGTCGAAGTACAGAGCGTAGGTCTTAGTCATCTCCTCGGTCATGTACTTAGGTGCCGGCTCAGCCATCATCTCTGCTTCACCGCCACACTCGGGTGCAACGTAGTCTGCAGTCCAGTTTGGTGTTTTCCAGCAATCGCCAGCGCCATTAGTGATCACGTAACCGCCAGTTGCGTGGGTAGCGTAGCCAGGCTTGTCGCCGTGGGCCATTGCTGCAGTGGAACCGACCATCAAGGCTAGGCTAGCTGCGAGTGCAATTTTTTTCATATTCTGAAGTTCCTTTTGCGTTGAGTAATGACCAAGGATACAGTTTGGTGTTCGCCATTAGACACGATTGATCCTTAATCTAGGTTAAACAATAGCCTAAATCCGAAATTTTTGTAGTCTAAGGCAAAACTTTTTTAAAAGGTTTGACCTCTATGCTCTGGTAGACACCCGCTCTGACATAGGGATCTTCGTCAGCCCAAGCTTGAGCCTCTGTTAATGAAGCAAACTCTGCAACGACCAAGCTGCCCGTGAAGCCGGCCTCTGCTGGGTCTTCGCTGTCAATGGCGGGATGTGGTCCAGCGATCAAAAGACGCCCCTCATCGGCGAGTGCTTTGAGACGCTCAACGTGTGCTGGGCGCACGCTCATGCGGCGCTCAAGAGAGTCGGGGATATCTTGCGAGATAATGGCGTAGTACATCAGTTTCCAGCCTCCTGCTCAGGCTCTTTTGCATGGCGCGAAATGTAGACACCTTGCGCTATAATAAAGATAAAGGTTAGGCCCAGCATTCCGAATAGCTTAAAGTTAACCCATGTCTCCTCGCTGAAACTATAAGCGACATAGAGGTTGACGATGCCCAGGGCGATAAAGAAAACCACCCAGATCAGGTTCAGACGGCGCCAAATCTGTTGTGGTAGCTCGATGCTCGAGCCCATCAAACGCTCAACGACTGTCTTTTTGCCGATAAACTGCGTTCCAACGAAGCCAACAGCAAACAACCAGTTAACGACGGTCGGCTTCCACTGTATGAACGCTTTGTCTTGAAACAGCAGAGTCGCGCCACCGAGCAGCACGACGAGTGCCAAGGTAACCAGCTGCATGGTTTCGATCTTTTTCTGCACCCGCCAGGTGTAGAGCATCTGCAGTAGGGTGGCTGGAATCAGCACAGCGGTCGCAATCAATATGTCACCGGTGTATTTATAAACCGCGAAAAAGACGATAACCGGCAAAAAATCGAGTAGTATTTTCATTGTTGATATCCAGTGTTGCTGTGAATGGGCCTGAATCCATGTTGGTCGGGTAAGGCCGGGACATTTGAGAGAGTATAAGAGTTTGTCACAACAGAGTGAAACCGAGATGAATAGCGGACCACATTTTGATCTGCACATGCACAGTAGCGCTTCCGATGGCGCGCTGCCGCCGGCAGAGGTGATGCAACGTGCGGCCGCCGCCGGTGTTGAGCTTATCGCGCTGACTGACCACGATACACTTGATGGTCTGGACGAAGCGCGCGCTGCAGCAGAGTCTCAGGGTATGCGGTTTGTTAACGGAGTCGAGTTAACGGCCGACTGGCGTGGACGAGTCATTCATTTAGTGGGGCTTAACTTCGATGCTCAGGCACCCGCCTTCGAGGCCTATATGCACAACCTCATGCAACTGCGAGACGAGCGGGCGCGGGTAATAGCACAAAAGCTTGAGAAGCGAGGCCTAGGCTCAAATCTTTACGAGTTGGCGAGAGAGCAGGCAGGCGAAACGCAGATAGGTCGCCCACACTTTGCCAAAGCTTTGATGCTGCTTGGCAAGGTTGGCTCGATGCAGGAGGCATTTGATGCTTATCTTGGCCAAGGCACGGTCGGTGATGTTAAAGCGACCTGGCCGAGCTATAGTGAAGCTACAGAGCTGATTACCGAAGCGGGTGGCATGGTTGTGCTGGCGCATCCGACAAAATACAAGTTCACCTTCACGAAGATTCGTGAGTTGATGGCTGATCTGCTTGAGGCTGGTGCCATCGGCCTTGAGGTGAGTTTCCCGGGTGTGACACCGGGCCACCAGCACGAATTAATCAAGCTGGCGCAGCAGCGCCAGTGTTATGTATCTGCCGGCAGTGACTTCCACTCTCCGGACCAGCGCTGGACCTCGCTCGGACGCTATCCAGCATTTAAAGCGGAACGCCTGATTACCGAGCGTTTGCTTGCGGCTAGTGCCTAAGGAGCTCCAGTGAGCCAATTCTTTCAAATTCATCCGGATAACCCACAGAAACGCCTGATTCACCAAGCGGTTGAGATCATTCACAAGGGTGGAGTGGTGGTCTATCCAACCGACTCTGCTTACGCACTGGGCTGTCATCTAGGCGATAAGAAGGCGATGGAGCGTATTCAGCGCATTCGAAAGCTAGATGATAAGCACAACTTTACTCTGGTTTGTCGAGATCTATCTGAGATTGGGACCTACGCGAAGGTAGGCAACTCGGTATTCCGATTTATTAAAGCGCATACGCCAGGTGCCTACACCTACATCTTAAACGGTACGACAGAGGTTCCGCGTCGACTGATGCATCCAAAACGGCGCACTATTGGTATTCGAATTCCAGATAATGCGATCGCACTCGCTCTCGCCGAAGAGCTCGGTGAGCCTATTATGAGTACTTCTCTCATTCTTCCGGGGGATGATCTGCCGCTGACTGACCCCTATGATATTCGTGATCTGCTCCAGTCCCAGGTCGACCTTATCATCGATGGTGGCTACTGCGGGATGGAGGCAACAACGGTTGTCGACCTCACCGATGAAGAGGTTCGCGTGGTGCGTGAGGGAGCGGGGTCAATTGAGAACTTCTGACTTTACGCGGCAGATGTCACAACTGCTCACCTAGCTTTCATGAGATGAATTAATATATCTGGAAGCCCTCCTCTAAACTGCTAGCCTGTACTTATTAATCGCTAGGCAAAATCGATAGTCAGCGCGCGGCATCTCGGGCCACATAGAGGTCAACCGGTCGTTAGCGACAGTTTTGTGCAGGTTTATAGACAGCAGGCGGTAACCTTAATCGGAACCCGCACCCTGCGCGGTTTGGCTTTGGCGGAGCATTTACGTCGTCACTATAAGGAGGCATAGCGCTGCTGACACTGCTCTGAGACCACCTTTTTGATAATCGACCCGAGTTCATTGACGCCGGCGCTGGTGTATTCACCATTGGTCAGTATCAAGTGCAGCTGCGCGCTTCGCCTTGCGCCCTCAATCAACGGAAGTTCAACCAAACGATTTGAGTTTATAAGTTCACGAACTTTAAGTTCGGGCAACCATGCAAAACCAAGTCCCTCTGTCACGGCTTTAATTGAAAGCTCAATGCTGTCTACACCCCAACGCTGATAGGCTCCCAACCAACCGTCGTCGAGGTTTCGCTGGCCTGAGTCTTTTACGATGATTTGCCGATATTGTCTTAGATCTTCCAATCCGAGCTTCTCTGACGCTGCTAACAGTTCGTGTTCAGGCGAAGCGACAGCAATGAAGTCGATCGACGTCAGTTGTTCTCCAGCGTAACCCGGTGGAACCCTTCCGCCGATTACCAGATCTGCGCGGCGCTCTAATATGGCCTCTTCTGTACCGCTAAGAACCGATTGGCGCAGTTCAATTCGGGTTTGAGGCTGGACCTCTGCAAAACGCTTGAGGGCTTCGAAAATAATGGACTCAGGAAAAATCGCTTCAACCTGCAGGCGTATTAGCGGTTCAGCACCCTCACCGTACTGCACAGCAAGCTCTTCAGTAAGAGATGCCCGGTTTAGCAGGTCACGTGCGTGTCGAACGAGCACTTCACCGGTATCTGTCAACTTAGCTTTGCGGCCCTCCATGCGAAACAGTGTCACACCGAGTTGATCTTCGATTTTCTGAATTGCGTAACTCAAGGTGGACTGGCTTTTGCGCAAGGCTTCAGCACCTTGAGCATAACCTCCCTGATCTACCACGGCTATGAGAGCCTGCCACTGTTCAAGTGTAATGTTCATAATCAGTTTTTTCGATCGATTTGGCCGATATTTAGCTATTTATTATCGAAAGTGTAGATCAAATAATAAGTAAAAGAGAAATCAATTGGAGACACACATGAAAACATTACTTCACGTTAAGAGCAGTCTGTTTGGTGATCAGGGTCAGTCAGCTCAACTTGCAGGCTCATTTATTAGTCGTTGGAGTCAGGAAAATTCTGACTCGAGTGTGATCGAGCGAGATCTTGCCGCTGATCCAGTACCGCATTTAGATGCCTTTCGTATGGGCGCGCTGAATACTCCGCAAGCTGAACGCTCCGCAGAGCAGCAGGCCGTGGTGGACCTAGCAGATCAACTGCTGGCAGAGGTCAAATCAGCTGATGTGATTGTTATCGGGCTACCGATGTACAACTTCAGCGTCCCTTCCCAGCTTAAGTCTTGGTTTGATCATCTGGCTCGCGCCGGTGTTACTTTCCAGTACACTGAGACTGGGGTAGATGGTCTAATTGAAGACCGTCCTGTTTATCTGATCTCGACTCGTGGTGGTGTCTACGGTGACGAAGGCTCTACGATGCAGATCAGCTACGTGAAGCAGTTGCTCAGTTTCATGGGGTTGAACAACCAGCAGTTAGTTGTCGCTGAAGGCCTTGCAATGGACGACCATCGAGACGCTGCTCTGGAAAAAGCGCGCGCGGCGCTGGCGTAATTAATCCAGGAGAGTTCGATGAGAAATCGAGGTATAAAACGCCGCATCAACGCGGTGAACAGCATGGATGGGGCGGGTGTCCGAATCCTTCGTAGCGTCGGTAACTCGCAGTTTGCCCGCATCGATCCTTTCTTGATGTTGGACAACTTCTCATCGGACAATCCTGATGATTACATAGCTGGTTTTCCAGCACATCCGCATCGAGGCTTCGAGACGGTGACCTATATGATTGAGGGGCGCATGCGCCACCGCGATCATATGGGCAACGAGGGTATTTTGCGTTCGGGCGGTGTCCAGTGGATGACCGCTGGTCGTGGCGTAATCCACGAGGAGATGCCAGAGCAGGAAGAGGGCCTTATGAGCGGCTTTCAACTCTGGATTAATCTCCCTGCTGCGGAGAAAATGAAGCCCGCTGCGTATCAGAATATCGAGCCTGAAGAGGTTGCTGAGTTTGATGCGTTTGAAGGTGTTCATGTGCGCCTTGTCGCTGGTGGGTTAACGGATGTCGACGGCAACTGCCAGACCGGGCCAGTGAACGGAATCAGCCGACAGCCGCTGTTTGCTGAAATCCAAATGCAGCCCAATGCCCGCTACACACTGCCGGTACCCGCTGAGTTGAGCGGCTTTGTTTATCTGTTTGAGGGTGGGGCACGTCTAGCCAATGACCCGCTGAATCTAGCAGAGGCGGCCGAACTTGATAGTGGGAATCAGATAGAGCTGCAGGCTGGTATGGGCGGTGCTCGTCTGTTGATTGTTGCGGCGAAGGCGATCGGTGAACCTATCGCTCAATACGGCCCTTTTGTGATGAATACTCATGATGAGATAGAGCAAGCAATTAACGACTACCGAGCCAATCGATTGACCGGCTAGTCTCTCTCTCGATCCGGCTTTGGAAAAAATGGCCAAGCGTTACTAGTCTGAATAGACCAATAGTGCTTGGCTTTTTTGTGTTCAAACAGCCTGCGTACAAGTCAAAATTGATGGGATGATGCGTCCTATCGGGGATGGTCGCCTGGAGCCGGGAGCAACCGCAACACTAACATTACCGGGCATATCTTGACGGTAGAGGATCCCATCGATTTCTCTCATGCTAATAACCGCTCGATCGTTAATCAGCGAGGGGTGGGCATCGACATCCACTCTTATTAGCAAGCACTTAAGAACGCCATGCGTGAGGCTCCGGATGTAATCATGATTGGTGAGATCCGAGACCGCGATACGATGGAGCAGGCGATCCGCTACTCCGAGACGGGGCATCTGGTGTTGGCGACCTTGCACTCAACCTCAGCACCCCAAGCGATTCAGCACGTCTGTAACTTCTTCGATGACTCGGAATTAAGGCGCATCAACCCAGACCTGTCTGTAAACCTCAAAGGTGTGGTTGCTCAGCGCTTAGTGCGTGATGTTGATCAGAAGTTTGAGTCGGCGTCATCTTCCGCTCCTAGCTTTACCTTCTGTTAGGATAGCTAAACTATGGCTTTTCAAGCAGGCGTTGCCCACCTCTTTTAAAAGCTACACAAAATTGTAAAAAAGTTAGCTGCGAGTCTTGACGCTAAGAGGGGGTCTCCGTATTATCTGCGCCTCCTCAATGAGGAACGCGAAATGCGAAGGTCACGTCCCATTCGTCTAGTGGCCTAGGACACCGCCCTTTCACGGCGGTAACAGGGGTTCGAACCCCCTATGGGACGCCATTAAGCGGGATTAGCTCAGTTGGTAGAGCGATACCTTGCCAAGGTATAGGTCGTCGGTTCGAGCCCGATATCCCGCTCCAAATTCGCAACACTCTTGGCCAGTTTAAGAGTGTGAAAAACGCGTAGGCTGCGTCCCATTCGTCTAGTGGCCTAGGACACCGCCCTTTCACGGCGGTAACAGGGGTTCGAACCCCCTATGGGACGCCATTAAGCGGGATTAGCTCAGTTGGTAGAGCGATACCTTGCCAAGGTATAGGTCGTCGGTTCGAGCCCGATATCCCGCTCCACTCCTTCTAACTCCGATATTTTTCAAAACCTTATTAATGTACCCGATAACTGCGATGCCGTAGCGGCTTTAGTGCGTCTGTGGATTTTGAACTTCACCAATCATCGCATTGCGCAACTCTAGGTAATCGTACGCCTCGTTCTGCGCTTCTTTGATGTAACGCGCCTCGTCCAGCGCCTGAAAGTCGTTGATCTCGTCGTCAGCCAGGTAATGAATACAATCACCACCAAACAGCCAAAGTAGATCTCGAGCTAACAGCTGTATCATCTGTGGGTAGTTACGTACCAGTCGAGTCATTAATACCTGGCCCAGATCAAACGCCTCGGCTGCGTGCTCTTGGTATAGGGTAATCGTCTCTTGGAATAGCGCTAGTAACTCGTCAGCTTCGGTCGAGTAATCCTCTTCAGACTCATTGAACGGTGGCTGTTTAATCAGGTTGTTGTAGCCGAATTTGAGTAGATTTAGATGGAACTGATGAAAACTGGTCACCCTAAGCGCTCCTGAAACAGGTAGAATGGAATTTGGGGCTAGTTTACCTTGATTTACGCCGCTTTTGGCCCCATCTCAACGAGAAATAAGCAGAAGGATTCACCCTATGGATGTCGCACTGCGGATTAGTAATCTGCGCAAGACCTATGACAACGGCTTTCAGGCCCTGAAAGGCATAGATCTCGAGGTTAGGAAGGGGGACTTCTTTGCTCTCTTAGGCCCTAACGGCGCGGGTAAGTCTACAACCCTGGGAATCGTGACCTCATTGGTGAATAAGTCTGAGGGGAGCGTCCAAGTTTTTGACTTTGATACAGATACTCACTCAACTGAAGCGAAGCTCAGCATGGGTATCGTGCCCCAGGAGTTTAATTTCAACCAGTTTGAAAAAGTGCTCGATATCGTTGTTACTCAGGCCGGTTATTACGGTATCGGCCGCAAGCAGGCGCTGGAGCGAGCTGAGTTCTATCTCAAAGAGCTAGGGCTCTGGGATAAGCGGGATAACATTTCGCGTATGCTCTCGGGTGGTATGAAACGTCGACTGATGATCGCGCGGGCTCTGGTACACGACCCTAAACTACTGATCCTTGATGAGCCAACCGCCGGCGTTGATATTGAGCTGCGTCGCTCAATGTGGGAGTTCCTGCGTAAGATCAACGCGGCCGGTACCACGATTATTCTGACAACCCACTACCTCGAAGAGGCTGAGTCTCTGTGCCGCACTATCGCCATTATCGATAAGGGCGAGATTGTGCAGAACACCTCAATGAAGGCACTGCTGGCGCAACTGAATATGGAAACTTTTGTTCTCGATCTCGCTGAAGATCTGACTGAGGCCCCTGAAGTTGGTGGTCTCACGGCGCGTCTGAGCGACCCACACACCTTGGAGGTCGATGTGCCAAAAGAGTCAGGCCTAAATGATGTGTTCGAGCATCTCAACGGAGCAGGAATCAAAGTGCTGAGTATGCGCAATAAAGCCAACCGTCTAGAAGAGCTATTTGTCTCGCTGGTTGAGCAGCAGAAGGAGGGCGCAGCCTGATGAACTCTCAGATAATCTGGACTGCTTTCTGGACCATCGTTGTTAAAGAGGTACGCCGTTTTACCCGCATCTGGGTGCAGACGCTCGTTCCTCCAGCGATCACCATGACGCTCTATTTCATTATTTTCGGTAACCTGGTCGGTTCGCGTATCGGCGAGATGGGGGGCTATGACTACATGCAGTACATAGCTCCGGGTCTGATCATGATGTCTGTGATAACCAACTCCTACGGTAACGTCGTATCTTCATTTTTTGGCACCAAGATGCAGCGCCATATCGAGGAGTTGTTGGTCGCACCGGTACCTAATTGGGTCATTCTGGCTGGTTATGTTATCGGCGGTGTTACCCGTGGTTTGATGGTCGGGGTGATAGTCACTGCGCTTTCGCTATTCTTCACTGACTTGAGTTTGGCGCATCCGTTGATCACCATTGTCATCGTATTCCTGACGGCGGTGGTTTTCGCGCTGGGTGGCTTCCTTAATGCGATGTTTGCCAACACTTTTGACGATATATCGATCATTCCAACTTTCGTGCTGACGCCGCTGACCTACCTCGGCGGAGTATTCTACTCAATCTCGATGCTACCCGAGTTCTGGCAGTGGGTGTCTCAGCTAAACCCGATCCTCTATATGGTTAACACCTTCCGCTACGGTGTTCTGGGTGTTAGCGACATCGATGTAGGTTTTGCTTTGGGTATGATTGGCTTGTTTGTTGTAGTGCTCTCAGCGATTGCACTTCACCTTCTAAAAATTGGTCGGGGGATCCGTAGCTAATGCCTGAACATGAGTCAGTACTGCACTCGCCACTGGGAAAGGGCACGGTGTATGTAAACCGCTACGACCCCGAGTTGCTCTACCCAATCGAGCGCGACATTAACTGGAAACGCCAGGGTGTGGAGAGAACCTCATTACCCTTTCGCGGCGTTGATATCTGGAACGCCTATGAGGTGAGTTGGCTAAACGCCAAAGGCAAACCAGTTGTTGCATTGGCAGAGTTTCGACTGCCTGCCAATTCGACTCACATCATCGAGTCGAAGTCGTTCAAACTCTACCTCAACTCGTTCAACCTGACCCGTTTTGGCTCGGAAGCTGAGGTAGTAAAGTTGATGCAGCAAGATCTCTCAAAAGCGGCTGGCGGGGAAGTTGAGGTTTATATTACCTACCCTCAGGACAGGGCCGTGATCGGTCAGCTTGAGGGGCGATGCATTGATGATCTGGATGTGGAGATCGAACACTATGAGCCAGCCCCGCAAGTGTTGAGCGCTTCAGGGGGAGCTGTTTCTGAGTCGCTGGTCAGTCATCTGCTTAAATCAAACTGTCCAGTTACAGGGCAGCCTGATTGGGCGAGCGTGCAGGTGAGTTATCAGGGTCCGAAAATCGACGAACGAGGTCTGCTTGCTTACCTGATTTCGTATCGCGAGCATGGTGACTTTCATGAACAGTGCGTAGAGACCATCTTCATGGATATCTGGAACCAGTGCCGCCCGCAAAAATTGAGTGTCTACGCGCGCTATGTGCGTCGCGGAGGCCTAGACATTAATCCTTTCCGTTCGAGTCTTAATGAGCGTCCGGATAATATGCGCCTTTCGCGCCAGTAGGAGTAGATCATGGATGCACTGGAACTTCTGACACAACGCACATCGACACCGGCGCTGCGCGCGCCGGCTCCATCGGCGGAGCAGGTGCAGGTTATGCTGGATGCGGCCTGTCGTGCACCCGATCACGGTCTCCTGCGGCCTTACCGTTTCCTCGTGATCGAAGGAGAGGGGTTGTTAAAGCTGGGCGAACTGTTTTTGGCAGCGGGCTTAAAGAAAGATCCAGATCTGGACGAGACAGCACAGAAGAAACTGCGGAACATGCCGCTGCGAGCACCGATGATTATCGTTGCTATCGCTGTGAAACAGGAGCACCCGAAAGTGCCAGAGGTTGAACAGGTGATTACTGCTGGCTGTGCTGCTCATGCCATCGTTCAGAGCGCTTTCGCTCAAAATCTGGGTGCCATGTGGCGCACAGGAGCGATGACACATAATCCTGATGTTCGTGAGGGGCTCAATATTGCCGAGAATGAAGAGATCGTTGGTTTTGTTTATCTCGGGCAGTCTCTAAAAGTGCGTGCAGCGCCTGAGTTTGATGCGAGCACGTTAACGCAGAGCTGGAGATAATGCAGCAGTCTGAGTTTTTGAGTTGGCTGCATGCCGAGATACCTCTGACAGCAGCGATGCAAATCGACAGTGTCGACTTTGATGGCCAAACTCTCTCACTGCACGCGCCGCTTGCACCCAATTTGAATGACAAGGGTACGGGCTTTGCTGGCTCAACTTCGGGTCTGGCAACACTCAGTGGTTGGTGCATTATCACTCTCTGGTTGCATGCTCGTGGTATCGACGCCGATGTAATGATCGCGCGCTCTGAGGTTGAGTATCTGGCGCCACTTACGGAAGATCTAAAAACCAGTGTCAGCCTGCCTGAACGCGAGGTTCTGGCGACTTTTGAAACCCGTCTGAAACAGCGAGGACGTGCTAAGCTGCCATTGACCGTATTCCTGGGCAGTCCTGTATCACCGGTGTTGAAACTCACTGGGGACTACGCCGCTCGTGTGCGCTAACTAAACTCGGGGAGTCTGTATGACGATTCATCAGTTTGCTCTATCTAAGGTAAGTTGTGCTGGCTGCGTGCGTTCTATCGAGAAAGCTTTAGATGCTGATGCCGAGGTCATAGATCACGCTATCAACTTCGCTGAGCGAACCGCCACTATCGAAACACAGGCTGCGCCTGATCATGTCGTTGAGGTTATCACTAGCGCTGGTTACGGTGCTGCGCTTATCGAAAATGATGAGGATCTTGAAGCGCGTGACGAACAACAACGCGCTGAACTGAAGCAGCAATTCGAACATGCTTGGCTCGCCCTCGGACTCGGTCTGCTGTTGATGCTGCAGATGATGATGGGCTGGATTCCTCCGCTTGAGGCGTCTGAAGGTCTTATCTCGGGCCTTATCACCGCTGTACTGACCTTGATGGTGATGCGTAAAACCGCGGCGCACATCTATAAAGGGGCTTGGAGTACTGCCCGCCGGTTCAACTTCAACATGGATACGCTGATTGCGCTTGGAACAGGTGCCGCCTGGATTTACTCCTCGGGGTTGCTGCTAGCGATTGCTACAGAGCCAGATTCGGTACCGCAAGCGGCGCGTCATCTCTACTACGAAGCGACGTTGATGATCATCGGCTTCATTCTGCTTGGCCAAGCCCTCGAGACACGCGGACGCACGCAGACTGCCTCCGCGCTGCGCAAATTGATGAATCTGCAGCCCAAGCAGGCGCTGCGCGTTCGCGGTGATGAGGAACGAGAAGTCTCTATTCAAATGTTGGTGCCAGGCGATCTAGTGCGTATCCGTCCGGGTGAACGAGTGCCCGTCGATGCAGAAGTCGTTGAGGGTGAAACCTACGTTGATGAGTCGATGCTATCGGGAGAGCCTGTTCCCGTGCACCGTAAGGTGGGCGATAGCCTGACCGGTGGAACCCAAAATCAGCAAGGTAGCCTGTTGGTGCGCGTATCCCAAGTGGGTGCTAAGACACGGCTCGCTCAAATAATGGATTCGGTGCGTCAGGCGCAGAACACTAAACCCGCGCTGGGTCGCTTGGCAGACAGAGTGGCTGCGGTATTTGTACCGGTGGTGATGCTAATCGCGCTAGTTACTTATGTTGTCTGGATTAACGTTGGTCCAGAACCGAGCTGGAGCTATGCGATTCTCGCCGCGCTTACCGTGCTAATCGTGGCGTGTCCCTGTGCGTTGGGCCTCGCTACACCGATGTCGGTTATGGTTGGGATTGGGCGTGCGGCTGATCTTGGCGTGCTGATTCGCCAGGGTGATGCGCTACAGCGCGCTCAGAATCTTACTACGGTGGTATTGGATAAAACTGGTACTCTTACTGAGGGGATGCCAAGTCTTGCTCATTCAGAAACTCTGGAAGATGGAGATGAAGCACTAGCGCAAGCTCTAGCACAGCGTTCAGAGCATCCTTTAGCACGTGCACTGGCTGATACACTGCCTGCAGCGAATCTCAATCTCGAGCAGTTTGAATCCGTTACGGGTGCGGGTGTAAAGGCTGAGTTTGAATCGCAACAGGTGAGACTTGGCCGTCAATCCTGGTTGGAATCGGAGGGCGTCGATTGCACTGCGCTGATTGAGAAAGCAGATAGCTGGGCCGCACAGGGCTGTTCGCTGGTGTGGCTATCCGTTGGCTCAGAGGTTAAGGCGCTGTTTGCACTCAGCGATGCCATTCGGGAAGATAGCGCCGGCGCGATCGAGCGTTTGCACCAAGCGGGTCTGAAACTGGTATTGCTGTCAGGTGATCACGAACTAGCCGTTAGGGCGCTGGCTGCGCGACTGAAGATAGACACGTACAAGGCCGGTGTAAAGCCCGAGGATAAGCTTGAGGAGATTCGAGCACTCCAGGCTCAGGGCGAAGTCGTTGCGATGGTCGGTGACGGCATAAACGACGCACCTGCATTGGCGCAAGCAGACGTTGGCTATGCTATGGGCGGTGGTACCGATGTCGCGATAGAGTCGGCTGACGTCGTTTTAATGCAGAACTCATTACACTCGGTCGCAAATGCGATCCAGCTCTCGCGCGCAACGGTGCGCAATATCAAACAGAACCTGTTTGGCGCTTTCATCTACAACACACTCGCCATACCGGTAGCAGCAGGTGCGCTCTATCCGTTGATGGGTGTGTTGCTGAGTCCTATGATAGCCGGCGCGGCGATGGCGCTGTCATCGGTGACAGTTGTAGGCAACGCCCGCCGGCTTGCGAAAGTGAGACTAGACTAGCTGTTGAATTTTGGCGTTAGTCGACGACTTTTACCGAGTTGATCACAATTGGCTTCACCGGCACGTCGCGGTAAAAGCCGACGCTACCCGTCTCTGTGGCCGAAATGGTATCAACGACATCCATACCGCGACTCACCTTACCGAAGACCGCATAGCCGCCGTAAGGTCCGCCATCGTTCAGTGATGGGTTATCCTTGGTATTGATGAAGAACTGCGAAGTAGCGCTATCCAACGCTTGGGTGCGGGCCATAGCGATACTGCCACGAACGTTTCGCAGTCCATTGTTCGACTCATTCTTGATCGGGGCTCGGGTATCTCGCTGCTCCATGTCCGCATCCATACCACCCGCCTGAATCATAAATTTAGGGATAACACGATGGAAAATCAGACCGTCATAGTGACCCGCTTCGGTGTACTCAACAAAGTTTGCGACTGTTATTGGAGCCTTTTCGTCATCGAGCTTAAACTCAATCTCACCAACGCTGGTGTCCATAACCACCGTTACTTCAGCCTGTACAGTAAGGCTGGAAAATGCTGTTAAACCTAAGGCCAGGCAGAGGACTTTGTGCATCTGTATCTCCGAGTGATTAGTACAACTGAATCGTAGGTGATCAAGACTAGCTAAATTCTGCGGCTGAGCCAAGATGAACCGCTGACTTCAATTGCTGCGTACGCTCAAGTAACTAGTAGGAGCTTAGTGATGCGCGCACTTTCGGTATTTCTATCTTTCTTTATTGTTTCAGGACTCATCAGTGCCGATACGCACGCCTCATTGCTGCTTGAAAAAGCCGGTGGCTACAGCCCTATCGTCAACTATGATGTCTACCGAAACGACAAGCCCGTTGGCGAATACCGCATCAACTTTGAGCCCTCTGAGGAGCTGTTAAAGGTTGTGGTCGAGATGCAGATTGAAACTAAAATTTTCGGTCTGTTCAGTTATGACTACAATTACCGTGCCCAAGAGGTGTGGCGCGATGATCAGCTAGAGTCACTTGGGGTGACCATGTTAACGAATGGCGATGAGGAGCAGATCCAGGCAAGACGCCAAGGTGATCTGCTAGAAGTCGTCGATCAGAAGGGGCGCGAGCGCCTGCTACCCGGGAGTTTGCTGACGACCCATCACTGGTTCGACAGGATCCTCACACAGTCTGAAGTACTCAACACTTTGAATGGCAGAACGAGTGCAATTGCCGTGCAATTGGAGGCCGAACAGGTTTGGACGATTGATGGCGCTTTGGTTCCCGTGACAGGTTTTCGCCTAGGCGGTGAACTAGACAATACGCTAAGTTGGTATGACCAAAGCGGTATCTGGCGAGGAATGACCTTCAAAGCCAAAGATGGATCAACCATCGACGTGCGCTGGCGTGGCGCTCAGAGATAAGGTTTACGAAGCTAATGAACGAATAAGCGCACGAATGAGAGCACAAGAGTAAGGAGCTGCATGGAGTCTGTTTGGATCACCGGAGGCGGCACGGGCATCGGTCGCGAATTAGCGCTGGCGTATGCTCGCCGTGGTGCACAGGTCTTGATTAGCGGACGCCGTGCTGAGGTTTTAGCTGAGGTTGTTACTGAAGCAGAAGCGCTGCAAGGTAGTATCGTTTCCGTCGTGTTAGATGTGACTGATCCACAGGCCTGTGCTGCAGCCTGGCGGGAAGTTAGCGAGCGGACAGGGCAGGTGGATCGAATTATTCTTAACGCTGGCGATCATCGTGAAATGCCAGCGGCAGAGTTCAGTCAAGAGACCATTGAGTATCTGATGAATGTTAACTTCTATGGCGTTACACGTCTGATAGAGCAGATTCTGCCAGATCTACGCCAACGAGGTGGGCAGTTGGCGGTGGTAGCATCTCTAGCCGGTTATCGAGGTTTGCCGCTAGCCGCAGCCTATGGCGCTAGCAAGGCGGCCTTGATCAATCTTAGCGAGGCGTTGCGGGTGGAGTTGGAGGGTGGTCCAGTGGATTTGAGGCTGATAAACCCCGGTTTTGTGAGAACACCCCTGACCGATCGCAACCAATTTGAGATGCCCAGCCTAATAGACCCGGATGAGGCAGCGCAGCGCATTATCAAAGGACTAGACGGTACTGCCTTTGAGATCCGTTTCCCGACCGTTTTTGCCGGCACGCTCAGAGTGCTAAGCATGTTACCCTACAAGCTCTATTTCGCTCTTATTAAGAGAATCACTGCGCAATGAGTCATCCACATGAGAAGGTCTGTCAGGGGTATCTTGAGCTCTTCGCCAATCTGAGACCTGAGCGTATCCCTGAATTCGCCGAGTGGGTGAGTGAGGATATTCATTTTCGCGACCCTTTCAACGATGTTCGCGGTAGATCAAAGATGCAGGCGATCCTTGTTGATATGTTTGAGCGTAGTGAAGAGCCAAAATTCACTGTGCTAGAGCACCGTTTGGGTGGTGATGCTGCCTTTATACGCTGGCATTTCAGCGCGCGGTTGCCGGTTTTGGGCTGTCTGGATGTAGAGGGAGTTTCACGGTTACAGTTTAATAACCAAGGCTTGATTAGCGAGCACCTAGACTATTGGGATAGCGCACCGATCTATCTAAAATTGCCACTGCTCGGCGCTTTGCTGCGCCGGCTTAAAGGGCGAATGGCACTGCCTGAAGCTGATCACTCCGCTGAAAGCTGAGGGTTACGCTACCGATTGTGAATCCCCATTTCTTCACAAAAGCGCGGTTAATCAGTACGCCCCCTTCCTGCAGTAACATCCAGTCATCGAAATTGACTTTCCAGGTCGAATCGCCAACCGGCAGATCCAGCTGATAGCTCCAGTTCAATGCGTTGCCTTGAGCAATGCCCTGCGCCTCACCGATGACGTCTGCAGCCGTGCCCGTATAGCGACCATTGCCCACTGAGCGTATGGTCCAGATCCTTTGATCACGCTCACCATCGTCGTACAGAAAGCGCTCATCCAACACCAGTTCTTTACCGTCCCAAGTGCCGTCGATCTCAACCTGGAATTGGCGTCGAATCTGTCCAAATCTATCCTCAAATATGCCCCAGGCATATACCTTGCCGTCGAAGTACTCTTCGATTTTTAGCTCAGGTGTTGGTTTGCCAATGTCGGCGATGTCCATAGTGGTGCAGCCCTGCAACATAAAAGTGAATAACGCGACGAGGAACAGCTTATACATCTTGTCTCCGGTCTAGTCGGGCGATGATTGCAGCATGTTGAGCCTCGCTTAACGCGAATTTCTCCATCATCAATATCGCTATTAACTTAAATACGCAGGGCAAAAAAGCGTAGATCAGCGCGAGTTGTCCGACCTCATTCGTGTTTTGGTTGAAGCCGCTGAGATCCAGCAAGCCAAACGCGACGAGTGCTGCGAATGCGAGCGCCAATTTGGTAAAAACATTCCAGATCGCAAATAGAGAGGCGCTCTGATCACGCTTGAATCGAAAACGATGCCAATCACAGACATCAGCCTGCAGAGCTTGGGGTAACGCGAGGTCGGCGCCGAGCATGGCACCTGTCAGCATACAGATGAGCATGAATAGGTTGGCATCGCTCGGTCCTAAAAGGCTTGCTGGTAAGAAACAGATCAAAGCGATCAACATCGCTCCTTGCCAGAGTCGTTTGCGACTAATGCGCCTGCTAACAAGCCACCAGAGAGGTAACGAGAGAATGGCGCAGATAAAATAGATTAGGATGTAGTTGGCGCGGGCGGCTTCATCCAGCTGCAGAACTTCAGTGATATAGAGGGGAAAGAGCACCGCCGGTATGCCGTTAGCCAGCCCGTTACTGAACCAGGCGAACATCAATACTCGCGCGGGCCGATTACGCCAGAGGCTCCGCCAACGCGCATTGCTGCTCGGTTTGGTGCGCACTGGCCAGTGCAGTTTTGTCACCAGTAAGCCGAGGGTAAATGCGACCAGTAAGATACTTAAATCACTTAGTTGACGCAGTGCCTCCAGGGTCGAGCTGCCGCCATTGATGAGAACGACTGGGAAGGCAGCCGAAAAGAGGAGCCCCACTACACCCATCCCCTCCCGGAGGCTGGCGATCTGAGTTCTCTCTCGGCTGCTCGGGCTTAAACCCGGAAGGAGTGCGAGATAGGGTATCTGTACCAGTGTCCAGCCAAAGTAGAGAACCGAGAGGGATATAATTAGAGAGCTAGCGCTCCAGTCGGGTATGGGACGGGTCAGCCAGAAGAGTCCGATGCCGCAGAGCAGGGCGCCAACAAGCATAAGCCGACGCTGTTGTCCTGTTGAGAGGTTATCGTTGAGTCGTCCCACCCAGGGATCAATCACGAGGTCGGAGACGCGTGCTAGCATAAGAAGCGTGCCGACCAGAGCCAAACTTAGACCAAACTCTTCAACATATAGCGTTGGCAGGTAGATAAACAGCACCATTGTTGGAAGTGCCAGCGGTAGGGCCGGCAGCGCGTAGATCAAACTCTGGCGCTGTTGCATGCTGATTAGCTACTGATCTTGAAAAGGCCTACATCGATGGAGTTCTCTGTAAATCCGCCCTCACAGTAGCAGAGATAGTAGAGCCACATTCTGCGGAAGCGCTCGTCAAATCCCTGCGTCTGAATACGTGGCCATTGTGCCAGGAAGTCATGACGCCACTGAGCCAAGGTGCGCGCGTAATCCTTGCCGAAGTAGAGCGAATCTTCAAACTTGAGCTCTGCGCTGGCGAACTCTCGCTCAAGCGCTTCGGGGCTTGGCAGCATACCGCCCGGGAAGATGTACTTCTGTATGAAGTCAGCTGACTTGCGGTAGGTATCAAAGCGCTCATTGGAGATGGTGATGATCTGTAGCAGCGCACTTGAACCTGGTTTCAGAAGGCGTTTCACCTGTTTGAAGTAGGTCGGCCAATGCTCTTCACCCACCGCCTCAAACATCTCGATTGAGACGATATGATCATACTGGCCATTGACGTCGCGATAATCGATTAGGTGGAACTGTGCTCGCTGGCTCAGTCCCTTGCGCTCGATACGCTCTTTAGCATACGCCAGCTGTTCTTTAGACAGAGTGATTCCGGTAACTTGAGCACCGAATTCACTCGCTGCTAACTCAGCAAAACCACCCCATCCGCAACCGATCTCCAGTACGGTCTCGCCGGGCTGAATGTTCAACATTTGGCAGATGCGGCGGCACTTAGTCTGTTGCGCCTCAAACAAATCATCTGTTTGGTCGTAGAGCGCTGATGAGTAAGTCATGCTTGGATCTAACCAGAGCTGGTAGAAGTCGTTGCCTAGATCGTAGTGATAAGAGATGTTCTTGCGACTGCCACTGCGCGTGTTAGCGCGGGCTAAATGGATGAGGCGGTTGAAGAAGTTGAGTAGAGAGCTGCCACCAACCACCTCTTCCATCTGGTGCTCGTTGCCCACGCCCCAGCGAATCATCTCGGTCAGATCGGGTGTGTCCCACTCGCCCGCCATATAGCTCTCTGCCCAGCCAACTGAGCCCGAGCGAATCAAGCGCGAGATTGGCTTGAGACTATTCAAACGAACTTCTGCTCGGGGCTCGCCCGGTGCAGCTGAACCAAACTGCAGCTCTTTGCCATTGGGTAGAAACAGAGAGAGAGTACCGTACTCCAATTTGGGCAGGTGGCTGAGCACTTTTGATAGGTAGCGTTTAGCTAGCCAGCTTTCGCTCTGTGTTTGAACTTGGGCTGGAGTAGCTGTTGAATACTCAGAGGGTTTCATGTTGCGACGCCTCCATAGGGGAACCTAGGGTAATTCTGTTATTCTCTGTTGAGACGCGGGGTTGTAGCTTTACGCCTTTGCGCCATAGCTGTAGCGCTTCCCAGTGGATGCCAGCGATCACTTTCAACGTCATCAACGGATATTTAACGAATACGCCAAAAAGCGCTTTATCGTTCAGTTCGCGACGCTCACCAGTAAAAGTTGCATGCAGTAACGACTGTTGGTTTTCTGTTTGACGAATACATACCGCTACCCGCGATTCGGGTGGCACCATACGAAACTGGTAGTCAGCAGACATCGGCATAAAGGGTGATACATAGAAGGCTTTCGACGCCCGCTGGCGCACCACTTTTGCTTGGTCGGGTACAGGTATGCAGTAGGTGTGACGTTCGCCGAACGTGTTGGAGACCTCGTATAATATTACACCCAGCTTACCGCTTGCATCGTAGCAGTAATAGACACTAAGAGGATTAAACACGACGCCTAGAATCCTGGGGTAACAGAGCAGCTGTACGCGCTGTTTGAATTGTGAAAATCCGCGCTCATCAAGTAGAGTTCTGATTTGGCTCGCCAGGGGTTTATCTGTACCGTCGCCATGATCTCGGTTTCGCCATGAGAAGAGGTTGAAGCGGTTAATTGAAAACAGCCGCATACCTAGGCTATCACTAGCCGCTTCATCAAGGTCTAACAACATCGATACCACGCGGTAAACGAAACGGTGCCGTTTCGGGCTAAACCGGTGGTGCATCACCTGTCCTGCGTATAGTTTCGAGCGTATCAAGCGACTTGGCCTTTGGAGTAACGTTTGAGGGTTGGAGCGTAGATTCGGCTGTTGGGGTTGTCCAACTGCCACGGGCGCTCAACGCGTCCAAGATTTTCGGCTACCGCTAGACCGGACTGGAGTCCATCTTCATGGAACCCGTAGCCCCACCAGGCACCACAGAACCAGGTTTGATTCACTCCTTGGAGCGACCATAGATCTTTCTGAGCGGCAATTGATCGCATATCGAATACTGGATGGTCGTAAAGGTAGCTTCCAAGAATACGCCCTTCACTGGGTTCAGTCAGGGGGTTCAGTGTCACGAACACCTCTTTGCTGGTATTCAGTGGCTGCAGCTGGTTCATCCAGTAAGTTACCGCGACGTCTTCGCTGTCTGAGTTAGATTCCGCTAAATAGTTCCAAGCAGACCAAGCAGTTCGACGTTTAGGCATCTGGCGAACATCGGTATGCAGGATTGCACGGTTGCGCTGGTATGGAAATGCTGTAAGTAGTCGTTGCTCGTCAGGGGTCGGATCGGCCAGAAGCGCTAATGACTGATCGGCATGACAGGCCATAACCACCTGATCGAACTCTTCGGTCTTTCCGTGGTGGTGTTCTAATATCACTTTACCGTTGCGGCGGTGCACCTTATGAATGTGCGCATTGAGACGGATCTTACCGTCGAGTGTCGCCGCGATTTTTTTAACATAATTACGGCTGCCCCCGACAACTGTTCGCCACTGCGGGCGGTCGTCAAGCTGCACCAAGCCGTGATTCATGCAGAATCGCATAAAGGTAAGTGCCGGATACTCCAACATCTTCTGCGCAGGCGTCGACCAGATCGCAGCACTCATCGGTATCAGATGATCGTGAATGAATGTCTTGCTGTATTTCTCACGCTCGAGTAGCTGTCCTAGCGACAAGTGTTCAAGCGAAGGATCGTTCAGCAACCGATCAGAATCTTTGTAGAATCGTAAAATGTCACGTAGAAGGCGCCAGTGACGCGGAGATCCAATCTGTGAGCGCTTGGCGAAGAAACCGCTTAAGCCGGAGCCGCTGTACTCGATACGCCCTTGGTCCACCGATACGCCGAAGGTCATGTCGGTTTCGGCGTTCTCGACATCCAGATGGTCAAATAGTTTGATCAGGTTCGGATAATTAACCGGATTGTAGACAATAAAGCCCGTATCGACGCCGCGGGTGCCTTCGGGTGTGTCAATGTCAACGGTATGGGTGTGTCCACCCAGTCGATCATCCTTCTCGAAGAGTGTTACATCATGCCGCTTGTTCAGCAGCCAGGCAGCGGAGAGCCCGGAAATTCCAGAGCCGATCACGGCGATCTTGAGCGGCTTTATATAATGGATGTTCATCGGTCTTTTCCAATTCCGTACAGACGAGTACTACGGTTACGCTTCGGCGTCGGTTTGTGGATCAACGGTGTTTAGGTGGTTTATCAACCAAAATGAGAGTAGTGTGGGTGATCCGCCATAATAAAATGAGCGTAGAGGTGGTCAGTGAGTAAAGATAAGGCCGAGGGAGCTGATGTGAATGCTGCAGCTGCGCTTGTAGAAGACAAAAAGAAAAAAATACGGGATGAGTGGTCGGCGTGTCTGAGTTCGTTAGCAGAGACACGTGACAAGCTCGAATTTTCTCGTCTGTACGAGTATTTCGCACCACGCGTCAAAGCATACATTATACGGTTCGGTATGAATCCCGCGGCGGCTGAGGAGCTGACGCAGGAATCCATGTTGGCTGTATGGCGTAAGGCCCACTTGTACAATCGTTCGAAAGCGAGTGCGAGTACGTGGATTTTCACGCTGGCGCGGAACCAGTGCATTGACCGCCTACGCCGTGAAAAAGCGGTGGAGTACGAGCTTCCCGAAGAGGAGGCTGATCCGGATCAACGCCATTATGGCGAACACGCAGTCGTAGCCCAGCGAATGGAGGATGCTATCGCGAAGCTACCAGAGGCCCAGGCTCAAGTTCTCTATCTATCATACTACGAAGGCAAGAGTCATTCCGAGATTGCAGAGCAGCTTGGAATACCTCTTGGAAGTGTAAAATCAAGATTACGTTTGGCGTTTTCCAAGTTGAAAGCGCACTGGGGAGAAAAAAGTGAAAATTAGTCACCATTTTGACGACGCGACGTTAATTGCGTACTCAAGTGGCACGCTGAATAAAGGAATGGCGTTGCTAGTTGAGAGTCACCTGGAGATGTGTGAAAACTGTATGGAGCAGGTCCAGACTTCTAACAGGATTGGCGGGGATCTTTTGCGCCAAATCCAGCCTGTTGCGATGAAGAGTGGTTCATTGGATCAGGTTTTAAGCATGCTGGACGATGTCGAGCCAGAGGCTCCCGTTGTGTCTCGCTCACACAATGCCGAAGTACCTGCGTCGCTGGTCGAGTACATAGGCGATGACTTGGATGCGTTGGACTGGAAAACTATGGGTATGGGCGTGCAGCAGTACGACTTGAAGTTCGGTGGTGCGGGCGCAGCACGTCTGTTGCGTATCCAACCTGGAGTCTCTGTGCCGCACCACACGCACACCGGTAATGAGCTAACTCTGATTCTTCGCGGCTCCTACAGCGACGAAATCGGACGGTTCCAGGTCGGTGATGTAGCAGATCTGGACGATCAGCTTGAACATCAGCCTATCGTAGATACAGAGCACGAATGCATCTGTTTGATCGCGACTGATTCACCGCTGAAATTCAGTGGTCTGATGGGTAAGTTGGTTCAACCGTTTATTGGCCTGTAGAGCGTTTTAATAAGGAAGAACCGGTGCTTTGCGCCGGTTTTTTTGTTTTTACTTCCTTGAGTTTTTAGTTCTTTGTCCCCTCGCATCGAGCGAAGCGGGTTGTGAAGAGCACGTAGCGTTGAAGAGAAAAGAGAAGGAAATCTGGCGTTGAATCTAATCTGGTTTCGAAATGATCTACGGTTGCACGCCAACCCAGCGATTGATCGGGCGGCTGAGACCGGTGAGCCGGCCGTGGCTGTTGTCTGTCTTACACCCCAGAGTTGGAGTGAACATGATGAAGGCGTGCTGCGCATGGGGTTTTGGCGCGCTCGCTTGGTAACTCTTCAGTCCGAACTCGAACAGCTCAATATTCCTCTGAAGGTACTCGAGGTTGGACACTTCAAGGATTGCGCTGATGCGTTGCGGAAGCTGATGCAGGAACTTGGTGCGATTCGGCTGTTATGTAATCAGGAGTACCCGCTCAATGAACGCTTGCGTGATAGGGCCGTAGAGCAGGCAATGAGATCGGCCGGGTTAGGGTTCGAGAGCTTTCATGGGGAGTTGATCATCCCTCCGGGCGAGGTTAAGACAGGGCAGGGAACCGATTTCAAAGTTTACACACCTTTCTCGCGCGCCTGGCGTCGGCAGCTTCACCGTTTTGACCGCCCGATCAGAGCGGTAAAAGAGGCGTTTTCCACGAGTGGTGTATCGTCTGATGAGGTGCCTGAGGACTTGGGTTGGCAGGTACTAAAACATGATGCGCAGCTCTGGCCCGTTGATTCAGAGAAAATACGCGCCCGGGTGTATGATTTTGTTGAGCAGCGCGAGGCTGATTATGCGCAAAAGCGTGATTTCCCTGCAGTCGACGGTACCTCCAAGCTCTCTCCTTACCTAACTATCGGAGCCGTCTCACCGCTGCAGTTGATACACGTGCTGCGCAATCAGTATCGCGATGAATCCTGGCTGGAAGGCAGTTGGCTTAACGAGATTATTTGGCGAGAGTTCTATCGTCATCTACTGGTCGCATTTCCAGAACTGAATAAACTTGAACCGTTCAGGCCCGAGACTGAGGCGCGCATAACCTGGTTGGATAACCCTGAGGGTTTTGATGCCTGGTGTCAGGGTGAAACTGGGTTTCCGATTGTGGATGCCGCCATGAAGCAACTGCTAGAGACAGGTTGGATGCACAATCGGCTGCGAATGGTCGTAGGCTCGTTTCTGACGAAGCTGCTGGGCGTTGATTGGCGTCTCGGTGAGAAGTTCTTTATGCAGCACCTTATTGATGCGGACTTCCCATCTAACCTCGGTGGTTGGCAGTGGTCGGCCTCTACAGGTGCCGATGCCGCTCCCTATTTTCGAATCTTTAATCCGATTACGCAGAGCCAGAAGTTCGATGCACAGGGGGAATTTCTTGCTCACTGGCTGCCTGAGTTGGCTCAGATACCGGCCAAACAGCGTCATCTGCCCGGTGCTGGTGCTCAATTTGGGCGTCCTCAACCAATAATTGACTACCCGAGTGCACGCAAACGGGCGTTAGGCAGTTACAATAGTGGCTAATACGAACTACGAGTCACGCTATTAGAGTCTACGATGGATTGGCACAAACTACTCTCGGCTAAGCGCTTTGGTCATGCGCAACCGAGCGCGCAGGAGGCTGGCCGCAGTCAGTTTCACAAGGATCATGACCGCATCATCTTCTCCAGCGCCTTTCGTCGCTTGGGTCGCAAGACTCAGGTGCATCCGCTGGCCCTCAATGATCATATTCACACCCGCCTAACTCACTCGATTGAAGTGGGTAGTCTGGGGCGTAGCTTAGGCATACGAGCGGGCGAGCTGATCGCAGATCACCTCCCTCCGAGCATCTCGGCAGATGATCTGGGCACCATTGTGCAGTCAGCCTGTCTTGCACACGATATCGGTAACCCTCCGTTTGGCCATGCTGGTGAATACGCTATTCGAGACTGGTTTCGTCAACGCAAAGGTGAGGCGCGTTTTGCCCAGTTGAGTGCAGAGGAGTGGGCTGATCTATCGACTTTTGAAGGTAACGCGCATGGCTTTCGTGTGGTAACCCGCATCGAAAATCATCTGATGAACGGAGGCTTGCGTCTCACTCACGCCACCTTGGGGACGTTGCTGAAGTATCCGTGGTCGGCGCGCCACGGCGGTAAAAAGGGAAAATATAGTTGCTACCAGGCTGAGCTCGATATTCTTGAGTCTCTGGCCCAGGACTTAGGTTTGGTGCGGTTGGAGTCTGATCGCTGGTGCCGCCACCCACTCAATTTCCTAATGGAGGCGGCGGATGATATCTGTTACGCCATTCTTGACCTAGAAGACGCGATTGAACTGGGTCTATTGAGCTTTGATGAAGTAAAACCGATCCTACTAAAACTCTGCGGCGACCTCAGCTTTGATGATGAGATCTTTGCAACTGCGGCCTCTTCACGACGTAAGATATCCGCGCTACGTGGTCGCGCGATGGAGAACATGGTTAACTCATCGGTGGATGTGTTCGCGTCAAACTTGGATGCTCTGATGGCCGGAGAGTATCAGGGTGAGCTATTGGGAGATGGCGATCCGATGGTGCGCGATGGATTAGCCGAGGCTAAGGGTATCGCGCAGCAGCGAGTATTCCCGGATACTCGAAAGGCAGAGCTCGAGGTTGGCGCATACACAATTCTCGGCGTTCTGGTCGAAGCCTTCATTGAGGCCGTATGGGAACAGCACGACAAAGGGGCGGAGAACCTCTGCTATCGCAGTGAGAAAATTATGAGCCTGATGGGTATTCATGCGCCGAGCGCGGATGACTCACTCTACTCAGGTTATATGCGCGCCTTGGACTTTATTTCAGGTATGACCGACTCCTACGCAAGTTACCTTGCACGCCAAATAGGCGGCGGCATTCGAGTTTAGGAGAGACTATGGCGTCCTTATCAGACCAGCTAAGTCGTCTGGTTTACTCAACCGAAAAGGGGGATCTCTGCCCCGCTTGCGGTGAGGCGCGTGCTCAGTGTGTCTGCGCTGAGCTAGCCGATCAGCAGCGTATGGCCAGCTTGGACGGTATTGTGCGAATCCGTCGCGAGACATCCGGGCGTAAAGGCAAGGGTGTGACTACAATTTCAGGAGTGGCTCAACCTGAGGCTGAGCTCAAAGCACTCCTAAAACGTCTGAAAAAGAGCTGCGGTACAGGCGGCTCTCTGAGCGAGGGGGTCATCGAAATACAGGGTGATCATCGTGACAAAATCAAAGCGATGCTGGAGAAAGAGGGCTATCAGGTTAAGCTGGCCGGCGGCTAGCTTACTGCTCGCCCTACTGTTGAGCCTGTCGGCCTGGGCTCAGCTATATGAGTATCGAGACAACTCGGGGCGGCGTGTCTTTGTCGATCGACTCTCCGCTGTACCGCTAGAGTACCGTGACCAGCTTGTCTCCCGCGAAGCCTATCAAGCCTCACCCGAAGAGCGTGCTGCCGCCCAGCGGCTGCGGCAAATCAGTCAGTTGGAGGTGGCGCTGCGCCGTATCGATCGTATGCTTGCGAGTGCCAGTTCGCCGATCAGTTTTAACAATAACCAGGTTGTTGTTCCGGTGGAAATAGGCCGAGGTAATCGTAGCCGTACCTTGAAGTTGCTGCTCGATACCGGTGCCAATCGCACCGTGTTTCATCGACAGGCGCTGTCAGGCTTGGTGTCAGAGGATCGCTTGGTGGGTGGTGCTCGTACCGCGAGTGGTGAGGAGATACCGCTCTATCAAGCGAAAGTCGATCGCTTGCAGATCGGCCCTTTCGAGATCAGTCCAGCGCAAGTCCAACTGCTAGAGTTTCGAGGCAGCTCGGCGCATCAGGGGCTGCTTGGTATGGACCTGCTTTCGCAGGTAGAGTATCGACTCGATCTAGATGGGAAGACGCTGCAGTGGGCGCCAGATCAGATCGCCGAGCTGCAGGTTGAGCGCCAATCATTGCTCGATCAGATAGCGGTGCTGCGGCAGCAGTCTGACGTTAAATCCCAATTTGGGCTTGAGCCATAGAGAGTTCCATGCGCGCCTTTAGCAGACGATAGAGGGTGATCGCTGCATCAATCTCCTCCTTACGGTTTGTTAGACTCTCGATATTTAGCCCCAGAGGTAAGTCCAGCGGTATGACCGCTGAAAGAATCTGTCTGAGGTTCGCGTAGCAGATTCGTTGGCTCTCAAGCAGTGGATTTTCGGCATCAAGTATGCGGTAGCCGGTTGCCTCTGGAATCGAGATGCCGAGCCAGCGCATAAACTCTAAGGTCTTAGTACTTCCGCACGGAGTAAAGGTGAGTATGATGCGTGCCGGTTCGATACCTTGCTCACGGCATTCGCGGGCGTAGGCCGTTAGCATATCGATAGTAGCCTGCGGGTTATAGACCGCCTGAGAGATGAAGTAGCTGCAGCCCTGTCTTTGCTTCTCGATTAGGCGAAGATGCTCATCACCTTTCTTTATATGACGCTCGGCTATGCTGACACCACCTAACCGTAATGGGGTAGCTGCCTCTTTGGCGGTCTCATAAGCCTCTGACAATGACATCTTCGCACTGATCGCTGCCGGACTGCCGACTAGAACAATATTTGTCTGGTCGAACTCGGTGGCGGTCTGCTCTAGCCAAGAGTTAAATTCTGCTCTGCTACCCTGCGCAACGGAGTTGTAGGTGATGGTCTCCAGACCATTCAGCTCGCTGATCAGCTTGGCGTACTCACGAGGATCGCGAGTGCGTGAGAAGGGAAAGGGGCGGGGAGTCGAGATACGCGTGCTCTCATCCTGAATGTCGTAGACAATCATGCCGTCGTATTCGCTGTTACCCAAACGGGCCAGTAGCTTCTGAGCGATTCCGCGCATGGTCTCATCATCGGTTTCCTCCTTTGGTGGAGTGGTGCCAATCAGGTAGACCCCCAGGTCGCGTTTGCTCAGTTTCTCGGCGAGTGTCAAAGACATGCCAGCCTCTTAATCAGTATTGTTGTCATAAGTTAGTGGGGTGTAAGTATATAGGTGAATCAATTTCAAGTGATCGTCTATAAACATGAAATATTTAATTGTTGAACTGAGTCCAACTCATATGGCCTCCATCTGAAATCTACCCATTTACTCTTCCCTACGTCTTGTCGTGAACCCGAGGCTGAAAAGAGATTTAGCCGTCTGAATTGAAGCCAAATAGGTGTCGTCATGCAGTTAGTCGGCTGCGGCCTAACTTATCGACAGACGGGTACCCGAGTATTCACCAGCACTGTTTCGCGGTTTGGCTTGGGCCCTAACTAAGCGATTTAGATGGCGAGCGATTTGGACTGCGAGCGAATTTGATGGCAGAGCCTTTTGGAAAGCACAGGCCCTTGGCTAATGCGGCGCCCGTGATCGCAGGTTTTTTGGTTTAGAGTTTTCTAACGACGTTCAGCCCGTCGCGCACCGTAAGAAAGACGTTCTCAACATCTGGGTCATCAGCGATAAACTGATTGCACTCAACCAGTACATCGTCAATATCAGACTCCGGCTGGAGCACTTTTCCTGACCAGAGCACGTTGTCAAGTATGATCAGGCCGCCGGGTTCGGTCAGCTCTTTGACCTTCAAGTAGTAGTTCATATAGTTGCGCTTGTCGGCGTCGATAAAAGTGAAATCGAAGGGACCTTCAAGTGTCTCGAGCGTATCCAGGGCTCGGCCGAAGATCACATCGATTTTGTGACCGTGCTCTGAGCGGTCGAAGAAGGTCTTGGCAAAGTCGATCGCACGCGGATTCGTTTCACAACAGATGATCTTGCCATCCTGCGGCATACCTTCAGCGATTGATAGGGCTGAGTAGCCGGTAAACATACCAATCTCAAGCGCGCGCTTAGGTTGCTTGAGGGCTGAAAGCATTTTAAGTGTCCTCCCGACCAAACGGCCCGAGAGCTTCTGTGGCCAACCCATTTTGAGGTTGGTCTGATCGATCAGCTCTTGCAACAGCGGCGGCTCTTCACCAGTCACCAGAAAGGCGTAATCCTCGATCGCTTCATCGACGAGAAAATCGGGCATGTTGGGCTCCTTTTGTGGCGGCTTATTGGTTGGACGGCTGCACTGCTTTGATGATCGGGCTTCCCCAGAAGGTCTCTCCGGGCTCCAGGTTTTGCCAGCGGTATTGACACAACTCCAGATCAGAAGTGACACACTCTAGTTGTTCAATTGAGAGGCCAGTAGGGAGCTTTTGACAACCTTGCTCAGGATCTTTGCCGACACCGTATAGACGGGCGCTGAGTAACTGGCGGTAGAGCGGTTCTGTTTGACACACCCAGTGCTGCGATTCCTGCGCAAAGGTTGCCGTGCTTGCCAGCATTAATGCGGGCGCCACAAGTAAAAATCTTAACTCTTTCATCATCTAGGTCTGGAGCTGAGGGTCGGCTCTTCGTACAATCGGTGAAATTTTTGAGGATTATACTGATGAACGAAGCGCTATACATCTTTCTTGCCGCCGGCCTTGTCTCAATGTCTGCTGCGCTGAGTGCCAGTGCGCTAAATAAACTGGCCGAGGACCAGAAGCCAGAGTGGCTTAAAAGTAAGAATTCTCAGGTATCAGTGGTTCTGACGGGTAATTTTGCTGCGCTGAGCTTGGTCGGTGCCATGGCGTATGGTTTTTTAACTCAGCACTGGTCGATCCCGCTCTCCTGCATGTTTCTGACATTCCCCATTATCCATATCGTATTCTTGCAGCGCCTGCTCGGTGATAAGACGACGCTTATGCTGATGCTACCTCTTACGCTGATCGTTGATGTCTACCTATACCTCAACTGGCCATAGAGACCCATAGGCAGTTGTCGCAAGGCGCTCACTTATCCTGAGCGCCTTTTTTGTGTTCGCTGTCAGCTAGAGGTCGTTGGTTGCTGGTGATAATAGGGATATAGTTAGTATAAAAAATCAAAAACTAATATTGAAATACATTTAATTAATCAAAAATAGTTTTTGATTAATTAGTGCTTGTTCAAGAATTGGTTTTGATATTTCGCTATTTATTCAAAATCAAATCTTGATTTTATATCTCCTCATTATTGAAAAATATAATCTATAGGATGCTTGTAATAGGCCCCAATAAAGGGACTTTGATGTAGCTAAGCTATTGATATATAACGGAGTAATATTATTATAACTTCAAATTCGATTGCGTTTTTATACTAAATTAGTTGTTGCTTTTATGATCAGCGGTGGTTAATAATCGTGCTAATATTAATGATAAGAACGCCAAAATTTCGTTAAAAACTAAAAATAGTTTCTGAGTTTTGGCGCTCATAGCGGGAAACCGCCTTTTTCTGGACAGGTTATAACAGGTGACAGATCCTAAAATGATTGTTGCGCTCGACATCGGTACCTCGAAAGTGGTCTGTATGGTCGCTGAAGTTGGGCAGGACGGCAGTGTTGATGTCGTTGGTGTAGGGTCACACCCCTCGCGCGGTCTGAAGCGCGGCGTCGTCGTCAATATTGAATCCACAGTACAATCGATTCAGCGTGCTGTTGAAGCCGCCGAGCTTATGGCGGGCTGCAAGGTTCATTCAGTTAGTGTCGGTATCTCCGGCAGCCATATCGATAGCCACAACTCCCACGGTATCGTTGCACTACAGAGCCGTGAGGTGACTGAGTCTGATCTCGAGCGCGTTATCGAGGCGGCGCAGGCTATCGCTATCCCAGCAGATCAGCGAATTCTTCATATTCTTCCTCAGGAGTACTTAATCGATAACCAAGAGGGCATTAAAGAGCCTCTGGGTATGTCTGGTGTGCGTCTTGAAGCTAAGGTTCATCTGGTAACCGGTGCAACCAACGCCATTCAGAATATCGAGAAGTGTGTGCGCCGCTGCGGCTTAGAAGTGGACGCTGTTGTACTAGAACAGCTCGCTTCAGGTTATGCCGTATTGACCGATGATGAGAAGGATCTTGGCGTCTGTATGGTCGATATTGGTGGTGGCACTACCGACATCGCGGTCTTTACTCAAGGTGCGATTCGCCATACAGCTGTGATTCCAGTTGCGGGTGACCAGGTGAGTAACGATATTGCTATGGCGCTACGCACACCGATGCAGCATGCCGAGCAAATCAAGATGAAGTACGCCTGTGCCCTGGCACAGCTGGCGCGTGCCGATGAGACTATTAAAGTTCCTAGCGTCGGCGACCGCGCTCCACGCGACCTGTCGCGCCAAGCGTTAGCTGAAGTGGTAGAGCCTCGTTATGAAGAGCTATTTACGCTGGTGCAGGCGGAGTTACGCCGCAGTGGTTTTGAGGATCTGGTTGCAGCAGGTCTGGTTCTGACAGGTGGTACCTCCAAGATGGAGGGCGCAGTTGAGCTGGCTGAGGAGATCTTCCACATGCCGGTGCGTTTAGCGCGCCCAACGGGTGTGGCTGGTGTGGATGACCTACTAACTAATCCTATATACGCCACAGCGATCGGTCTAATGCTCTACTCCGCTGATAATGAGTTGGTGCAATCTGTTGATACTCGCGGCGTAGATGACATGAGCCTGACTGCAGATGAACGCTCAGAGCACCGTGTTGAAAAGAGAGAATCCCGTGATACCGAGCAGGGGAGCTGGGTGGCACGTATCAAAACTTGGGTTCAGGGTAACTTCTGATCCTTTGGAATTTGCACTCTGAGAGTGCTAAGTGTGGCGAGCCGGCATAGATCGGAGCCATAAAATGTAAACCTGGAGGTGTTTTATGTTTGAAATGGTAGATAGCGCGACTCAAAGTGCTGTGATCAAAGTTGTCGGTGTCGGGGGAGGCGGCGGTAACGCGGTATCACACATGGTGTCGTCGGATGTAAATGGCGTAGAGTTTATCTGTGCCAACACAGATGCCCAGGCGCTGGCGAAGATCGCATCGCACGCAGCCCTTCATATCGGTGGTGAGCTGACCAAAGGCTTGGGTGCAGGTGCTAATCCTGAAGTAGGTCGGTCTGCTGCGATGGAAGATCGCGAGCAGATTATGGCGATGCTGCAAGGCGCTGACATGGTCTTCATCACTGCTGGCATGGGTGGTGGTACCGGCACCGGTGCCGCGCCAATCGTTGCAGAGGTGGCCAAAGAGATGGGTATTTTGACAGTCGCTGTAGTGACTAAACCCTTCCCATTCGAAGGTCGCAAGCGCATGAAGATCGCTGAAGAGGGTATACGCGAGTTGCAGGACCGTGTTGATTCCCTGATCATCATTCCAAACGAAAAACTGCTCCCTGTTCTGGGTAAAAACACTAGCCTAATCAAAGCCTTCAGTGCGGCAAACGACGTGCTCAAAGGCGCGGTGCAGGGTATCGCGGATCTGATCATCCGTCCGGGTATGATCAACGTCGACTTTGCTGACGTGCGTACCGTCATGTCGGAAATGGGCAAAGCGATGATGGGTACAGGCGTTGCTCGCGGCGATGAGCGTGCGCGTGAAGCGACTGAGGCGGCGATCAACAGTCCGCTGCTTGAAGATATCGATCTTAAGGGTGCCAGTGGCATTCTGGTAAATATCACTGCAGGTATGGACCTGAGTCTTGGTGAGTTCGCCGAAGTGGGTGAGGTTGTTGAAGAGTACGCCTCTGACAACGCTACCGTTGTTGTGGGTACTGTAATCGACCCTGATATGAGCGAAGAGCTTAAAGTTACAGTAGTAGCAACCGGTCTGGCCCGCGCACAGCAGATGGAAGCACAGGTCGTCAATTCCGATGCTCAGGCAGCGGCTCAGCCTGCACCGCAGGCGCAGCTTACGCGTACTGTTGCTGCTCCAACAACGGCTGGCTTTACCGATCTGGATACGCCGACTGTGATTCGTAACCGCAAAACTGAACAGCAGGATCTGCCACTTGAGCAGCCAACTGTACAGAAAACTGGCACTGACGATATGGAGTTCCTGGACATCCCAGCCTTCTTGCGTCGACAGGCCGACTAACTGATTTAACGCTTTTTAAACCGTCCAGGTTTACCCGCCCCTTATCTGAGGTGGCGGGTCTTTTCTTTGCTGCAGTGTTCAGTACTCCTGCGGATCAGTTCTTGCGTGCTACCAGCAGAAACTCCTGATTGCCATCACCACCCTTGATCGGGCTGGGGATATAGCCCTCAACGTCCATTCCAAGTTTAGCGACCAGTTTACACATCTGCTGTTCTAGCTGCGGGAAGAGGTGCTCAGAGCGCACCAAGCCGCCTCGGCCAATATGCTCTGGTCCAAGTTCAAACTGGGGCTTAACCAGTGTGACCAGCCGCGAGCCGCTGCTTAGCAAGTTGCAAAGGCCAGGGAGTATCAGTGTTTGTGAGATAAACGAGACGTCCATTACGGCCAGGTCGAACTGACCGCTTGGGCTCTTCTCAACCAGGTTTGGTTCGAGATTTCGGGCGTTGTAGCTCTCGATGCATGTGACGCGCTGGTCATCGCGCAAGCGCGGCGCAAGCTGATCCTGTCCGACTTCAATGCCAACTACATTGGCAGCGCCATGTTGCAGAAGGTAGTCGGTAAACCCACCAGTAGATTGGCCCACATCGATCGCGACCAAACCCTCAAAGTTGAGATTGAATCGCTCCTGTGCTGCCTTGAGCTTAAGAGCACCGCGGGAAACGTACTGGTCAGACTCGTCCGGTTCAATCCGAATTGGTGTATCAGCGTCGAGCTTGAATGAGCTCTTATCAATGACCTGCCAGCCTTTGAGCTCGGCTTCGACACGTCCCTCTTTGATGATGCGTTGCGCTTGAGAACGGCTACTAACAAGCTGGAGCTCTACAAGGAGTTGGTCTAAGCGAACTGGCACAGTGACTGAATCTCGTTTTTGCTGAAGCGGCTAGTTTACCAGCCCGGGGGGCGAGCGGGAAAATGCTTGCTACCCTCCACGGTAAAGGGATAATGCGGGTAAATTCTTTTTGTGAATCACTTTTAATTTCGGAGCTATGCATATGTCTAATCGCAGCACTATCAGCACGCCCAATGCACCAGCAGCTATCGGCACCTACTCGCAGGCCGTGAAGGTTGGTAATACCGTCTATATGTCCGGTCAGATCCCACTTGACCCAGCAACTATGGAGCTGGTGACCGAGAGCTTTGAAGCTCAGGCAGTGCGTGTGTTTGAAAACCTCAAGGCAGTTGCTAATGCTGCTGGTGGTGAGCTTAATGACATTGTGAAATTGACGATCTTACTCTCTGATATGGATTTCTTCCCTCAGGTTAACGAGGTTATGGCGCGCTATTTTGATGAGCCATATCCGGCCCGAGCTGCCTTCGCGGTAAAGGCGATTCCTAAAGGTGCAGATATCGAGATTGAAGGCGTGATGCTGACTAACGACTAGCGTTAATCCGGCTATACTGGTTATTAACATAACAGCTTTTGCTTTTACCGCTGGAGTCTCTGAGTGACACTATTTATTGATGCACTATCTGAGCATTTTGAGACGCTTGGGTTAACTTTAGTCGACTGGTTTAACGGTCCAGGGTTTTACTCTCAACTCGGATTGATACTCGCTGCGGCTGTTATCGCTTACAGCCTCTCGAGGCTAGCCGCGGCTAAAGCAGCAATCTTCAACCATCTGCCTGAAGCGCAGAGTGCCGGAGGGTTTCGTGACTTTGTTTCGACCTCTCGGCCACTGCTATTTCCGCTATTTTTAATCATCTCTTTGGCTCTGGCGGTGGATCTTAGCGACCACCTGCTTAGCCAGAGTTATCTGGTGAGAGTTAGCGAGAGTGCCGCGGTAGTCTTCCTGCTTTTCACTTTTGCGCGCAACTTTCTACATCACAAATTGCTGCGCACTCTGGTGCTCTGGTTACTGGTCCCCGCTGCGGTGCTGCATATATTTGATCTCTTGGGGGCTGTGATTCTCTACCTCGATGAGGTAGCGCTTGAGGTCGGTAACATCAAGATCTCCGCCTATGGCGTACTGCGGATGCTGGTGTTTGGTTCGCTACTCTTCTGGTTGGGTCGTCTCTCGCGTACTGCCGGTAATCGCATTATACGTCGCCAAGAGGAGCTTGATGCGGGGACGCGTGAGCTCTTCGCTAAGCTGTTTGAAGTGGTGTTGACGGTTGTTATTTTTCTGTTGCTGCTGCAGGTAATGGGTATCAATTTAACAGCCCTGGCCGTCTTTGGTGGTGCAGTGGGTGTAGGGCTTGGGTTCGGGCTGCAGTCGATCGCCTCTAACTTCATATCAGGTATTATCCTCTTGCTAGATCGTTCGTTAAAAATCGGCGATTACATTGAGCTCGATGATGGGCAAGGTGGCGTGATACGCGAGCTGAAGATGCGCTCAACCACGCTCGAGACCTTTGATGGCAAAGATATCATGGTGCCCAACGAGCGCTTTATGAGCAGCACCTTTACCAATTGGACGCACAAGAACTCGAAGCAGCGCTACTCAATTGATCTACAGGTCGCCTACAGCACTGATCTTGACGAGCTGTTTCCGCTGCTGCGGGAGGTGGTCTCTGAGCACCCGCAGGTTATCAGCGGCGACGATGTGCCGGTAGAGGAGCGCCCCGATGCTGAAATTAAAGGTTTTGGTGACTCCGGAATCAATATCTTGATCGAGTTCTGGATAGAGGGGATTGATGATGGTCAGAACCGGGTGGGTGGGGATCTGCTGCTGATGATCTGGCATGCGCTTAAGCAGTCGAATGTTGAGATTCCTTTCCCGCAGCGTGAGGTGAGGATTGTAGGCCAGGGTAGTGCAAACTCTAGTCTGTAATCGACCCTTAGCAGTCATTGAAGAGCATCTGCAATTAGCGTCAAACAGGATACACAACGCTGGGGGCTCTCTATCTGTCTGGCTGTTGAAGTCGTGCGTATGAAATACGATTACGCTCATT
>JAHEDZ010000033.1 GCA_024640955.1 Oceanospirillaceae bacterium | reverse complement strand
AAGAGCGTTCGGTACAAGGATGTACCTATGCCGCTAGAGCCACGGATGGCGGTGCGGCGGCTTGTATTCGGTAGACCGCGTTGCCGCTGTCTCCCCAAGCGAGGCGCGTATATTACCGCGCCCAAATTTATAGTCAACAGCTAATCTCAGATATTTTTATCCACGACGCTTTTTATCTTTCTCGCGCTTCTTCATATCCTTGATGTGTTGGCGACTCCGCTCCTTCTTCGCGAGCTGACGAGGCGTTAAACGATTCACTTTTCCAGCGAAGGGGTTATCACCTGTTCGGAATTCAAAGCGCAAAGGCGTACCGCGCACTTTTAGGAATTTGAGGAAGCGATTTTCCAAATAGCGCTTATATGAACCAGGCAGCGAGTCTGTCTGATTGCCGTGCACGACAATAATGGGTGGATTAGATCCACCCTGATGCGCATAACGCAATTTAATACGTCGATTTTTCACTGAAGGTGGCTGATGGTCAGCGACAACATCTTCCAACAGTTTAGTCAGCGCGTTCGTAGACCACTTCTTAAAGGCAAACTTGTATGCCTCGTTAACAGAGCGGTACAGGTCACCCACTCCGGTGCCATGTTTCGCTGAGATAAAGTGAAAACGTGCAAAGGATGCGAACTCTAGGCGACGATCTACCTGAGACTTCACTTTGTCACGCTCATCAGGTGACATACCATCCCACTTGTTCAAAGCAACCACTAAAGCACGACCCGAGTCGATAACAAAACCGAGCATATGTAGATCCTGCTCGGTGACCCCATCACGCGCATCAATCACGGCAACCACAACGTTCGCATCGTTGATTGCCTGCAGTGTTTTGATCACTGAGAACTTCTCTACCGCCTCAGTCACCTGGCGGCGACGGCGCACACCTGCAGTATCGATTAGTGTGTATTGCTGCTCGTCGCGCTCATAGGGAATATAGATCGAGTCGCGAGTTGTACCGGCATGGTCAAATACGACCACTCGTTCCTCACCCAGCATGCGGTTCACTAGCGTAGATTTACCCACATTCGGACGACCAACAATGGCGATTCGAATATTATCGTCATCCTCTTCCTCTTCAGCATCAGGATCGGGAAGCGGCACACCTGCCTCATCGAGCGTCATATCGATCAGTTGCCGTACACCTCTACCGTGAGCAGCTGCAATACAAAGAGGATCACCCAGCCCCATGGTAAAAAAGTCCGAGCGCGCCACATCTTCATCGAGGCCGTCTGTTTTGTTAACGACTAAATAGACTTTCTTTTCGCGACGTCGCAAATGGTCGGCAATCATCTCATCAGCTGGGTTGAGGCCGGCGCGCGCATCAACTAGAAATAGAACAATGTCAGCTTCATCAATTGCCTGCAAAGACTGAGCTGCCATAACGGTATCGATACCGGTCTCATCGCCCGAGATACCACCAGTGTCGACAACAATATAGTCACGCTCACCCATACGGCCCTCACCGTATTTACGGTCACGCGTTAGACCTGGAAGGTCCGCCACAAGCGCGTCGCGTGAGCGAGTCAGCTTGTTAAATAGTGTCGACTTACCGACGTTCGGACGCCCTACAAGGGCAATTACCGGTAGCATAATGCACACCTATACAACATATGAGCAAAAACAAAAAAGCGGCAATCTGCCAAGCAGACCACCGCATGATTAGGAATCAAGTTGCGCTATTGTACGCGCAGAGCCTCGAGCTTCCCAGAGTTACTTAGCACCAGCAGCGTATCATCTACCACTACAGGTTCTGCATAGATCGGTGAACTATCGACCTGATAGCGCGCCACCATGTGCCCGTCTGACTGCGACAATACATGCAGATACCCAAGCGCATCGCCAATCACCAGATCGTTACCAACAACAGCCGGACTACCTAACCGGCGCAGTGCAAAGTTGGAATTACGCCAAACACTCGCTGCCGATGCCGCATCGAACGCCTCAACGGCACCCGCCGAGTCCGATGCATAGATATTGCCAAAGCCCGCTGCGAGACTGCGATAGGTCGAGAAATCACGCGTCCAAACGGTCGACGCAGTCGCTGGATTGATTGCTACCAGTTTCCCTTGGTAACCGCCAGTGTAAACAAGTTCGCCGGAGATTAGAAAACGACCATCGAGATCAACCAGACGCTCAAGCTCCGAACGTCCTGCGCTTTGAGATACACGTACCTCCCAAACAGGAGAACCCGTATCGAGAGCCAAAGCGACTACCTTGCCGTTAGCAAAACCGGCCAGTACACCATCACGAAGCAGCAAGGGGGTACCGGTACCGCGTAATGTCAGGGCAGGCTCCTGCGCATCGTAAACCCATAGCTGCTCTCCAGTCTGGCGTGAGAGCGCAACGATCTGCCCACTCGTTGTCTGAACGACGACTTTATCGGCATTAATCTGTGGTTGAGCCAACACTTCGGCAGGGAGTGCAATACGCCATAACTCCTCACCGCGGTCAGCGCTTAGCGCAACAATTTCACCCGAGCGCAAAGCGACTGCCACGACACCAAAGGCCGCACCAGCACTGGCGCTTACCGGCTCATCCAGGTCTGTACGCCACTGCACAGCACCTGAACTGAAATCGATAGAGCTCACCAAACCAGCGGCGTCAGCCACATAGACACCGGTTTCGGTAACCGCAGGACGAGACTGATGGTAAAGGTCACCAAAACCGCTTCCTATATCGACACTCCACTGACGCACTACCTGCTTCTCGGGCGTGAACTGAACCAACTCCTGAGGCTGCGCCTCCTGAGGTCCAGACCAGAAACCACAACCGCTAAGTGCGGTGATACTCAGGGCAATTAGGGTCGAGCGAAGCTGTCTCTTCATTAGGAAGCATCTCCTGCTGCAATATCATCAAGCTTAAGCTGAATCAGCGAGCGTGACTGTTGATCCGCAGACTCGACTGCCTTGCGATAAGCCGTACGGGCCGCTTCAAGGTCACCCTTAGCAAACGCCAGGTCACCGCTCAACTCGTTTTGCAAACTCTCATACTGAGTCGAATTTACTGCCGCCAACGCAGACTCTGCAGCAGCCAGATCGCCCTGAGCCATCGCTACGCGGGCAAGACGCAACTGCGCGAGCTGCTTCATCGGTTCATCGGCAGCATCGCTGGTCAGGACAAACTCAAGCTCAGCCTTAGCCTGATCAAGCTGACCCGCCTCAGCAGCTGCACGCGCCAACAGCATAGATGCCATTGGCGTATAAGCGCTTGAATCGTAGTCCGCCTTGAGCTCATCACCGAGATGGAAGGCTGACTGACGTTGCGCATCGTCAATCGACGCTGCTGTCACGACACTACTGATATTCTCATAAATCGCTGAAGCGTTAGCCGCTGTCGCTTCCTGGTTAGAAACCCAGGTTTTCCAGCCGAACACACCGGCTACAGCAACCGCGACACTGATCAAAAGAGAGTTACCATTCTCCTTCCACCAGTTCTTAATGTATTCGACCTGTTCCTCTTCGGTACGTAACTCAGCCACCTTACTCTCCAAGCTCCTGCTCTAAACGCTGTTTTAGCGCCTGTGCTAAATTCTCTATCGGTAAACGAATCTGTTCCGCCGCACTGCGCAGTGGCTTCACTGCCACCTCACCTGCTTCACGCTCTTCGCTACCCATCAAAATCGCCAACTGCGCGCCACTACGGTCCGCTTTCTTCATCTGACTTTTGAAACTTCCACCACCGCAATGCAGCTGCACATTGATACCCGCATCAGCTCGCAGCGCTTCAGCAACCGCCATCGCCGGCGCGAGGTTCTCATCACCGATGCCGATCATGTACACATCAACTAACTGGCGTGCCGAGGCCGGAACCACATCCAACTCCTCCAGCAACAGCACCAGGCGTTCAACGCCCATTGCGAAGCCGACTGCAGGAGTATGACGACCACCAAGCTGCTCTACCAGACCATCGTATCGGCCGCCGGCACAAACTGTGCCCTGCGCACCCAAGGCGCTAGTGACCCACTCGAACACTGTCTTGCCGTAGTAGTCCAGACCGCGTACCAGACGCGGATTGACAACGTAGTTTACACCAGCAGCATCCAGCAGCGCACAAAGCTGTTCAAAATGGTTACGGGACTCTTCGTCGATGTAGTCATTAAAATTCGGTGCGCTATCCAATAGCGCCTGAGTATTCGGGTCTTTCGAATCCAGAATACGCAGCGGATTGGTCGCTAAACGTCGTTGACTATCAGCATCCAACACATCTTTGCGCGTCTCAAGGTAGGCCACCAAATCACTCTTAAAGGCGTGACGTGCTGTGCTACTCGCGAGAGTGTTGATCTGCAGTTCAACTGCCTGATCAATACCCAACTGACGCCAGAGGCGTGCGGTCATCAGGATTACTTCTGCATCAATATCGGGGCCTTGCATACCAAACGCTTCAGCACCGATCTGGTGGAACTGACGGTAACGCCCTTTCTGTGGACGCTCGTGACGAAACATTGGACCGGTATACCAGAATCGCTGTACCTGGTTGTACAGCAATCCGTGCTGCTCGGCTGCCCTGACACAGCTAGCAGTACCTTCAGGACGGAGCGTCAGGCTATCGCCATTGCGGTCCTCAAAGGTGTACATCTCTTTCTCGACGATATCTGTCACTTCGCCGATCGAGCGCTTGAACAATTCTGTCTGTTCAACGATTGGAGTGCGCACTTCGGCATAACCGTAGCTCTGAAGAACGGCTTTGACTGTGCTTTCTAGATACTGCCAAACCGGAGATTGGTCTGGCAGCAGATCATTCATACCACGAATGGCTTGAAGTTTTGCCATTAAAAAAGAACTCGCTGCTGCTTAAATACTGCCTACCGCATCAGCGCGGTAGAGATAACCGGGCGACATTCTTTCTGGTAAACGGTTCCAAATCAACTGTTGCGCCATTAAAAGTGAGTGTACTCACCGCATCTGCACGACCAATAACGAAATTAACCGGTGCTGGACCGCTCAACTCCAGCGTTCGACCCTTCTCTGCCAGACCGTTGAACAACGCTCCACCTTTCGCATCCTTGATATTCACCCAACTTACATCGACAAACTCGATGGTTACGCGAGCGACACCATCAGCATCTGGCTGCGCGGCTGGCTCTTCAGTTTGTGCAACAACCTGAGGCTGAGGTGCTGGCTCTGGCGCTACAACAGGCTCAGGCACTACCCTAGGCTCTGGCGCCGCCTCAGTTAAGGGTTCGGGCGCTGTCGCAGCGGGCGTCTCTAGACTGGTCACTACCTCAGTCTGCACATCGACCGGTGTTTGCAACTGTTCTTCGACGGCTGGCTCTTCAACTGCGGTCTCAATAACACTTTCAACACTCGGCTCATCGGCAACCGCTGTCGGCTCAGCATCCGACTCTACAGTCGCGACAACCTGTGTCTGCGTCGTTGATGAGGTGCCCGGAATAACCAATCGGTTAGGATCAACCTCTTGTACAAGCTCGGAGTCGCCAAACAGGCCACTGATATTGAGGCCGGCAAGGTTTATATCCATCTTACTTACGCCATAAGCAGCCCCACCTAGAATCCCGACAACCACTAGGGTCTTAAACGCCCCGCCTAGGATACGAGGCAGTTTGGACGGGCGCTTAGACAACGTCATACTCGCAGGAGCAGACGCAGCTCCGGAAGGCAGATCTCGCGCTTTAGAGCGCTTGGGCGCCGCTACGCCAATAATCGCATCGTACTGTGCCACAAATGGCTCGGCATCGATGCCAACGCGTTTACAGTACGACCGTATGTAGCCACGGGCAAAAACCGGCTGCCCCATACCAGGCAAATCACCGGACTCTAGTGCAACAATTACGCGCGATGTCAGGCGTAGCTCACGCTGAATCGCCTCGGCACTCAGACCGAGCGCCTCACGCGCCTGAATTAACTGATCGCTGGCAAAACCACCGCCAACTTCAAAACCCAAGTCCTGATCGCTCACCGGCTGGACTCCTCGTATTTCTTATATTGTTCTGATTCTGGGTATAAATTTTTCAACAGCAATACGTAAGTCGCAGACCTGCTGGAGTTCCCCTGTATGCGTGCCAACCTTACACCAACCCACAGGCTCTTAGCAAAATGGTCAACCAGACCGCGATCTACCAGCTCTCGGAATGCAGCAAACCACCTTGCAGCCGCATCGGCGTTACCGCGCTCAAGATGCAGGTCTGCCAGTTCAATCATTGCTAGCGGGCGATCTGGAGAGAGGGTCAACGCACGCTCCAGCACAAACACGGCTGCATCATCACGTCCGATTAGACGGTAGCAGCGCCCGAGGTTTTCGAATGCCTGGGCTCGCTGCGCATAAAAAGGATCTTCAGTGGCACGCGACAGCTCGGTACACGCCTCCTCATAGCGTTTCTGCGCGTAGAGGAAGGCTCCAAAGTTATTGCGAATCATCGCGGCATTAGGATCGTTTTTCACCGCATCACGGAAGTAGTTCTCAGCGAGATCATTTTCAGCTTCAGCCTGAAAAACCAGCGCTAGGCCATTTAGCGCCAGCGCATGTTCCGGGTTGATATCCAGCGCTTGCTTGAGGGAGGACTTAGCACTGACAGTATCACCTGCCTGCAGATACTTCATACCAAGGTCAGTGTAAGACTCGACCGAAGCCTGGGTCGCCTTGGCGTACATGGTGCTTTGTGAAAAGCTAGAACAACCTGCAAGTAGAGTCGTGAGGAGCAGAGCCAGAGCAAGCTGACGTGGACTATTCACTCGATTTCCTTGTGATGGAGTTTATAACTTAAGTTCTAACACAGGAGGGCCCATCTGTCATGCTGACAGATGCAAATTTAGGCGAAAATTCAGACCCTTAGCATCTATTAACGCAGGCTTTTGCTAAAAGCTATTTAGCTTCGCGCAACTCGATATACTTCTGACTGCGACGGGTCCGATCAGCAACCTGCCCTACTAGCTGACCGCAAGCTGCATCAACATCGTCACCGCGTGTACGGCGCACAGTCGTAAGAATCTTGCCCTTCAGCATCTCAGCCTTAAATTTAGCGATCGCAGCCTCACTGGGACGCTCATAGCCTGAGTTCGGGAAGGGATTGAACGGAATCAGGTTTAGCTTGCAGGGCATCTTACGCAGCAGCTTGACTAACTGACGCGCATGCTCTGGCTGGTCATTCACGCCTGCGATCAGCGTGTATTCGACAGTCGGAACTCGCTTATCGCCGAGTTTAGAAAAATAACGGTTTACCGACTCAACCAGCATCTCGATTGGATACTTTTTATTAATCGGCACCAATACATCACGCAGTTCATTGTTTGCAGCATGCAGAGAGACTGCCAGCGAGACGTCAGTCACATCACCAAGCTTCTCCAGTGCAGGAACAACACCTGAGGTACTCAAAGTGACGCGGCGCTTGGAGAGACCGTAGGCGTTGTCGTCCATCATCATCTGGACAGCATCGACAACGTTGTCGAAGTTCATCAGCGGTTCACCCATACCCATAAGCACAACGTTGCTGACACGACGCTCACCACTGGGGTCAAAGCCGCCTGAACAGCGAATAGCCACACGTAGCTGAGCGATGATTTCCGCCGTACTGAGGTTACGGTTGAAGCCCTGCTTACCGGTAGAACAGAAACTACAATCCAGAGAGCAGCCGACCTGCGAAGAGACGCAGAGGGTACGGCGATCACCTTCAGGTATCAGCACCATCTCGATGGCCGAACCGCCATCCATTTGAATAACCCACTTACGCGTTCCATCTTTGGAGGTTTTATCAACCAAAATTTCTGGTTCACGAATCTCCGCCACCTCAGCCAGCTTTGCGCGCAGCGCTTTGCTGATATTAGTCATCTCATCGAAGGAGCTAGCACCCTGCTGGTGCATCCATTTAAGCACCTGTACGGCACGGAACTTCTTCTCGCCGAGAGTGTCAAAAAATTCTTCGAGTTTAGAGGGGGATAAACCGAGGAGGTTTACTTTAGATTCGGACATGGTGCGGGGTGTCTCTTGAGGGTTGGCACAGGTGTTACCACCTGTGCCCGGATCTTCAACTTATGCGCCGAAGAAGTACGCGATTTCGCGCTCAGCAGATGCTGCAGAGTCAGAACCGTGTACAGCGTTCGCGTCGATAGACTCAGCGAAGTCACGACGGATAGTGCCTTCAGCTGCTTCCTGTGGGTTAGTAGCACCCATCAGCTCGCGGTTCAGAGCGATAGCGTTCTCACCTTCCAGAACCTGCACAACAACAGGGCCTGAAGTCATGAAAGATACGAGATCACCGAAGAAAGGACGCTCTTTGTGCTCAGCGTAGAAACCCTCAGCATCAGCCTGCGACAGCTGCTTCATCTGCATAGCAGCGATTTTCAGACCTGCTTTTTCGAAACGAGCAACGATTTCGCCGATTGCGTTTTTAGCAACTGCATCTGGCTTGATGATAGAGAGAGTGCGTTCGTTAGCCATTAGACCTAACCTTTAAATTAGTTGGATGAAAATTTTGGTGCGCGGATTATACGCCAAAGGCCGACCCGTGGGTAGCACTTCGGCGAGTAGGTATAATCGCAAATAAGAAAGACTAGTGCCCTTCGGATACCTGATTGATAGTGTACTTAGGAATCTCTACAACCAGATCCTCATCACCAACAACCGCCTGGCAACTTAGACGCGACTCTGGCTCTAGACCCCAGGCTTTGTCTAGCATGTCATCTTCGAGTTCGTCTGACTCTTCCATGCTGTCGAAACCCTCACGCACTACCACATGACAGGTAGTACAGGCGCAAGACTTTTCGCAAGCGTGCTCGATATGAATACCGTTACGCAGCGCAGCATCGCAGATCGTCACCCCAGGCTCAGCTTCGATGACCTGGCCTTCAGGGCACAGCTCTTCATGGGGTAGAAAAATAATCTGCGGCATTAGCCCTTCTCCTCTTCGGAACGGTTATTAGAAACTGGATCAAATATATCAACACTCTGCCCCTGCAAGGCAGTCTGAATTGAGCGGTCCATCCGGCGTGATGCGAAGAAGTCGCTCACCTGCGCCAGATGCTCTACACCTGCCTCAATAGCAGCGGAACTAGCCCCCTGCGCGAGTTTCTCGAGCACATCAATTTCAGTGTTAAGGTCTTTTAACTCCTGCTCTGACAGGAGCTCCCCATCTTCGGCGATCGCGTTACGCAGGGCACTGACAAGACGATCAGCTTCAACCTGCTGCTCACGCAGGCTACGAGCCTCACGATCATCCGCGGCATTGCTGTAGGACTCCTGCAGCATGCGGGTGATCTCAGAATCTGATAACCCATAAGATGGTTTAACTTGGATAGCTGATTCAACGCCGGTCGAGAGCTCTTTAGCAGCAACGTTCAACAGACCATCTGCATCTACCTGGAAGGTGACACGGATATGGGCAGCACCGGCAGCCATCGGCGGAATACCACGCAGCTCGAAACGCGCCAACGAACGGCAGTGATCAACCAATTCGCGCTCACCCTGCAGCACATGCACCAGCATCGCCGTCTGACCATCTTGATAGGTGGTGAACTCCTGAGCACGCGCTACCGGGATTGAGGTGTTGCGATGAATGACCTTTTCCACCAGGCCGCCCATGGTTTCTAGACCGAGCGAGAGCGGCAGGACATCGAGCAGCAGGAGTTCCGAGTCGGGTTTGTTACCTGCCAGAATATCTGCCTGAATCGCAGCACCGATGGCTACAACGCGGTCAGGATCAATGCCTATATGTGGATCGCGCTTGAAAAACTCTCCAACCGAGCTTTGGACCAGAGGCACACGAGTCGACCCGCCAACCATAACGACATCTTGGATCTCATCGAGTGCGACGCCCGCATCCTTGAGCGCGCGCTTACAGGCACGAATGGTTTTAGCGACCAGCGACTTACAGAGCGCATCAAACTGCTCACGCGTTATCCTAACCTGAGTACCTGAACCCGGCAGACTAACCTCAACCTCAGGTTTGTCGGTAAGCTGCTCTTTAGTGTGGCGTGCAATGCGTAGAAGTTCGCGACTACTGCTTGCGTCAAAAGAGTGACCACCCGCTTGCTCCATCAACCAATGAGCCAGTGCATAGTCAAAGTCGTCACCACCGAGCGCCGAGTCACCTCCGGTGGCCAACACTTCAAAAACACCCTGCGTAAGCCGCAAGATTGAAATATCGAAGGTTCCGCCGCCTAAGTCATAAACAGCAACTACGCCCTTATCCTGCTGATCGAGACCGTAAGCAACGGCTGCTGCGGTTGGCTCATTAAGTAGTCGAAGAACATTAATTCCTGCGATCTGTGCGGCGTCTTTAGTCGCTTGGCGCTGTGCATCATCAAAATAGGCGGGAACCGTTATAACGGCACCCTCTAGATCACCACCCAAGCTCGCCTCTGCACGAACCACCAGACTTTTGAGAATATCTGCCGAAATCTGTACCGGGCTCAGATCGCCCGCCGCTGTACGCAAGTAGGGCATAGCCGTATCAGATTCGACGAACTCGTAAGGCAAATGCTCGCCAAGCTGGAGTGCATCAGCGGCAGAGCGGCCCATCAGGCGTTTGATTGACTGGATAGTGTTGTAAGGGTCTTGTGTTGCTCGCTGAGCAGCAGCTGCACCGACAAGCGGCTTTTCATCCTGTGCGTAATGCACGACAGACGGCAAAATGTGCTTACCAGCTTCATCCGCCAGCGTTTCAGCAACGCCGTTACGGACGCTAGCCACCAGCGAGTTAGTCGTTCCCAGGTCGATTCCAACAGCGAGCTTACGCTGATGCGGGTCCAGGCTTAGTCCGGGCTCTGCAATCTGCAACAGCGCCATAGTAATCAGTACTCCTCGTCCAGACGATCTTCAGCCGCCTCAATTTCGTGCAACAACTTATTTACGAATTGCAGCTTTCTAATCGCAACCACAGCGGTTTCGAGGTCATCTGCAGCAAGCGCGGCATTAAACTGCGAATACTCTTGAGTTTCAAGTTGGCGAGCCTGCTGTTCTAGCCTCTCGAGCTCGGCAAACGGGTCATCGGACTCGCCCACTTCAACCAGCGACTCCCGCAACTCCATCTGCTGCATCAAGAAATCACCCGGTAGCTGCTGACGTGTTTCCTCACCCGTCTCAACACCACGGAGTTTGAGCAGATACTGTGCGCGCATCAGCGGCATCTTCAGCGTTTCAAAGGCTTCATTAAGGTGGGTTGTTGCCTGTACAGCCAGACGCTGCTGTCGCTCACCCTTGTGGGCATGACGATCAGGATGGTATTCGCGCTGCAACTCGCGATAACGTTCGCTCAGTTGCTGAGCATTCAGATCAAACCCTGGGACTAGCTCAAACAGTTCGAAGAAGTTCTTTGAAATATCCATACACTCTCGTGAGCCAGCCCCTCTTTTGATTTCAGGGAAGGGAAAATATCAGACGTTGAAACTCTCACCGCAGCCACATTCGCTGCGTACGTTTGGGTTGTTGAACTTAAACCCCTCGTTGAGACCCTCTTTAACAAAGTCGAGCTCCGTACCCTCGAGGTAAACCAGACTCTTCGGGTCGATTACGACCTTCACGCCCTCGAACTCAAACACTTCATCTTCGGTGTTTAGGTCATCAACATACTCAAGCACGTATGCCATGCCAGAACAGCCAGATGTACGCACGCCTAGACGAATACCGACGCCCTTGCCACGCTTCTCTATATATCTCGCCACATGATTCGCTGCGGCGGAGGTCATTGATACACCCATAACCTTTCCTAAACTAGGGCCAGGCGCACGCGCCTAGCCTCTGATTACTTGTTTTTATTACGGTAATCGTCGATCGCTGCTTTGATCGCATCTTCAGCCAGAACTGAACAGTGGATCTTCACAGGTGGTAGCGCCAGTTCTTCAGCAATCTGCGCGTTTTTGAGGTCAGCCGCCTGATCCAGAGTCATACCTTTGACCCACTCAGTCACGAGCGAGCTGGATGCAATCGCTGAACCACAACCGTAGGTTTTAAACTTCGCATCTTCGATAACACCCTCGTCGCTGACCTTGATCTGCAGACGCATGACGTCACCACAAGCTGGGGCGCCGACCATGCCAGTACCGACGTGTGAGTCACCCGAATCCATCTTGCCAACGTTGCGTGGGTTTTCGTAATGGTCAATAACTTTTTCACTGTAAGCCATGTTGAACTCCTAAAACTCTATCCGGTGGTGTTAGTGGTGAACCCACTCTACTTTGGTAAGGTCAACGCCATCTTTGAACATATCCCATAGTGGGGAGAGTTCACGCAGCTTGTCGACTGCGGTGCGGACCTGAGCGGCTGCATAATCAACCTCTTCCTCTGTCGTAAAGCGACCGAAAGAGAAACGAATCGATGAGTGCGCCATCTCGTCATTCAGACCGAGTGCACGCAATACGTATGAAGGTTCCAAGCTCGCCGAAGTACAAGCAGAACCAGAAGAGACTGCCAGATCTTTCAGCGACATCAACAACGACTCACCCTCAACGAAGGCGAAGCTTACATTCAGGTTGCCGGGGTAGCGCTCATCAAACGAGCCATTTACGTAAACCTCTTCCATATCCTGAATCTGCGACCAAAAGCGGTCACGCAATGAGATCAGACGCTGCTTCTCAGAATCCATCTCAGCTTTGGCGATACGAAAAGCTTCGCCCATACCCACGATCTGGTGGGTCGCCAAAGTACCTGAGCGCATACCACGCTCATGGCCGCCACCGTGGATCTGAGCCTCAATGCGCACACGCGGCTTACGACGCACGTAAAGGGCGCCCACGCCCTTAGGACCGTAGATCTTGTGAGCACATAGGGAGAGCAGGTCGACCTTCATCTCCTGCATATCGACAGGGATCTTACCAGCGCTCTGAGCCGCATCCACATGGAACAGCACGCCATGCTTACGCGTTAGCTCTCCAATTGCAGCGATATCAGTGACCGTACCGATCTCATTATTGATGTGCATGAGAGAGACAAGAATCGTGTCTTCACGCATCGCGTCTGCCACCATCTGTGGTGTAATCAGACCATCAGAACCTGGCGTCAGATAAGTCACTTCATAACCTTCGCGCTCCAGCTGACGAGTTGCGTCAAGCACGGCTTTGTGTTCAATCTTCGAGGTAATAATGTGCTTGCCTTTCTTGTGGTAGAAGTGCGCTACACCTTTGATCGCAAGGTTGTCGGACTCGGTCGCACCTGAAGTCCAGACAATTTCACGCGGATCCGCGCCAATCAGGTCTGCCACATTGCGACGCGCAGTCTCAACGGCCTCTTCCGCCTTCCAGCCAAACAGGTGAGAGCGACTTGCAGGGTTACCAAAATTACCGTCTGGCGTCAGACAAGCCATCATCTTTTCGGCAACACGTGGATCAACTGGTGTTGAAGCCGAATAATCCATATAAATTGGCAGTTTCATCTATCTCTCCATAGTTAATACGATCAAGCCGTTCAGCTGCTACGACTCGCGAGAATCAGTTCTTCAGTAGCGCGCCCATCTTGTCGCTGGGCAACCGTCTGCACATCATTACGCACAACGAGATCAGCTAGACTAATCCCGCTTAAAAAACCGTGGATCTGGCCACTTAAATCCATCCACAAATGGTGGGTAAGACAAATTTCGCCAGACTGACAGTTGCCCTTTTGCTGGCAACCCGTAGCGTCGACCGACTCATTCACTGCGTCCACAACCTGAGCCACGTTTATCTGCGCACTATCGCGCTTTAACTCGTAACCACCACCCGGTCCCCGCACACTCTGCACCAGCTCCTGTTTCCGCAGCTTAGCGAACAGCTGCTCGAGATATGAGAGCGAGATACCCTGTCGGTCTGATATATCAGCCAAACTAATTGGCCCCTTGCCCTGATGCAAGGCTAGGTCCAACATTGCAGTAACGGCATACCGTCCCTTGGTGGTAAGACGCATGGCTCAACCTCATCTCCTTAGTGGATCTAAGATCATTATCCTTTCTCCGACAAAATTGGTCAACTATTTACCCGAGTAATTTAGTAGGAATTAAAATAAGTCGAGAAATAGAGGTTCTAACGCTTACCATAAAGCCCGACTTTCTTGAGGATTCCGCGTAACACATTGACCTCAACTTTATCGGGGACCGCTCGCAAAATCAGACGCCTGAGTCTTGGCATCAACTGACGTGGGTTATCCGGGTCAAGAAACTCGATATCGATCAGTGTGCGCTCAAGATGCTCAAACATGCGCTCTAGCTCAGCATTATCAGCGAGCTCGATATCCCACTGTGTACCCCACTGAGGAGCACCAGCAGCCTGACCTTCCACTAGCGCCATACGCATCTCGTAGCTAATAACCTGCACCGCAGCAGCGACGTTAAGCGAACTAAAGTCTGGGTTGGTCGGGATGTGCACATGCTTGTGACACAGATGCAGCTCCTCATTTGTGAGACCACTCGCCTCGCGCCCGAACAACACAGCAACGCGCCCCTTTGCGCCTGCCCCACTCTGCAACATCTGGGCGCTAATAGCGCCGAGTTCACGCGGGTTTACCAGCGGCCAAGGTATATGACGTTCCCGCGCGCTCGTCCCGACAACCAGTTGGCAATCTGCTAACGCCTCCTCAATCGACCCGACAACACGCGCCGTTGTCAGAATATCATCAGCGCCTGAAGCGCGCGCCTGCGCCTCCTCATGCGGAAACAGCTTGGGCTCTACCAGACACAGGTCAGACAGACCCATATTTTTCATAGCACGCGCCGTTGCTCCGATATTGCCCGGATGGGTGGTATTCACCAAAACAATACGAACTCTGTCGAGCATGTGCGCCTCCAGTTTGCACCTGCTATTTTAGGTGGCGCGAGTCTATCAGAACGACGGTACAGGCGCACTCAATTGACTGGAGTTCAGGGGCCATACTGCGTTATACTGTGAGCCGCTCTTTTAAAATTAATGGATACCCGACTGATGCAACCGATGGTCAATATCGCGCTGCGCGCTGCGCGCCAAGCTAGCGAACAAATCGAACGTGCTCTAGAACGACTAGACCTGATCAAATCTGAACAGGGCAGTGTCGCCAAGTTCTTAAACGACACCTGTAAAAGCGTTGAAAAAAACATTGCTCAGGTGATTCAGAAAGCCTACCCGCACCACAGCGTGACGGGAGAGTATTCAGGCTTGTACGAACCTGCATCGACCGAGGGTCCAACTCCCTGCCACTGGCAGATCCACACCCTAGACTCCGTCACTAACTTCTCTAACGCACTTCCCTCTTTTGCGCTCTGCCTGGTTGGCCGCGTAAGAGATAAGGTTGAGCACGCGCT
>JAHEDZ010000011.1:4402-72050 GCA_024640955.1 Oceanospirillaceae bacterium | reverse complement strand
GCTTCACGGCGTCAAACTAGCAGACATCGTTGAGCGTCTGGTCGCGCACTATGGTTGGGACGAGCTGGGTGACCGGATTGATATTAACTGTTTTCAGGTCGACCCCTCGGTAAAGTCTTCGCTCAAATTCCTGCGCAAGCAGCAGTGGGCACGGGATAAGGTTGAGCAGTTGTATGTTGAGACTTTTCGCTCCTAACCTTCTGCTCTTCGCTCTCACCCTAATCACGGCGCTTACGTGCCAGTTCATTCTCCCAAGCATCGGCATCACCGTACTCCAAGAACTTAGCCGTGCGGGCGTGAGCACCGCGGGCCCGTTTTGCGTGCTTGATGGGGCACCAGAATTGCTCGGTGCGGGCCGTTACCTCTCGACCGTAGGCCATAACACCGTTGCCGTAGCCGCAGTAGACGCAGTTGAGTTTTTCGATTGCGTTGAGGTAGGCCAGTAGGTGCCGGTCTATGACGATGTATTCGCTGCGTTTTACTAAAGGGATGCCATAAACCCGAAAGCAGACCTGCTGATAAATCGTCATGCCGAGGTCCAACAAGGCGATTGGGATAACCATTCCGTAGATAATCGGGGCCGACAGGATATAGCTTGGTTTGGCACCGCGCAGGTACTGCCAAACGGTGCGTCGGTAGCGCTTTTGCAGTAGGGCGACCGCCTCCTCAAACCTTATTTTTCCGCTCTCGACTTGGTAGTGGAAACGCTCTTTGTGCTCGTCTACCAGGCGCTCTATCTCAGCAAAGACATCCTCCTCTGCTTTACGGACACGTTCAACAAGCTCCTCTAGACGCGATTCATTCGCCACGCTCATCTCCCTAATCATAATAGTTTTGATAATCTAAGCTTAGTTGATGAAGATGAAGCTGAGGGCGCAACAAAAATGAGTGAGTTACCTGGGTATAAACTTCAGTTCGCCAGCGACAATACCGCGGGTGTCTGTCCTGAGGCGTTGGCGGCATTCAATGAGTCGAACAAGGGCTTTGCTAGCCCCTACGGTAACGATGGCTCAACGGCTAAGGTGTGCGACCTGCTACGTGAGGTATTTGAGCGTGATGAGTTGGAGGTGTTTTTCGCTTTCAATGGTACAGCCGCTAACTCGCTAGCGCTGGCCTCAATGTGCCAGCCCTACCAGTCGGTTATCTGTACCGATGCAGCGCACGTTGAGACGGATGAGTGTGGTGCGCCCGAGTTCTTCTCCAATGGCTCTAAGCTGCTGACCGCGCCACATCATCAGGGCAAACTGACAGCTGCGGAGGTCGAGACGCTGGTTAAACGCCGCGATGACATCCACTATCCGCGCCCCAAAGTAGTCACGCTTACGCAGTCAACGGAGATCGGTACCCTCTACCACAAGGGTGAGATCGCGGGCATCTCTCAGGTGTGCAGGGCGCACGGACTCAATCTGCATATGGATGGCGCTCGCTTTGCAAACGCGGTGGCAAGCCTGGGCTGCGCTCCGGCTGATATCACCTGGCGCTCGGGTGTTGATGTGCTCTGTTTCGGGGGTACCAAGATGGGTCTGCCGGTCGGTGAGGCGATTCTCTTTTTCAATCGAGAGCAGGCTGAGGACTTCGCTTATCGCGGTAAGCAGGCGGGCCAACTGGCCTCTAAAATGCGCTATCTGAGTTCGCCCTGGTTAGCGATGTTGCAACAGGATAACTGGCTCAAACACGCATCTCACGCCAATCGCATGGCTCGAATCTTGAGTGATCGTATAGCCGACCTTCCGGGTGCTGAGATGCTCTATCCGACAGAGGCGAATGCAGTGCTGGTGAATCTACCCGATTGGGCGGCCACTGAGTTGAACCAGATGGGATGGAGCTTCTACAACTTTATCGGTGGAAGCTCGCGGTTTATGTGTTCTTGGGCAACAACTGAAGCGGCGATTGATGCGCTGGTGGCTGATATGGCTAAGGTGCTTGCGAAGCAGTAGTTCAGTTTTAGCGGGCGATTTGGCAGTGTCTAAGTCAGACGAATTGAAACGCTAAAATTAAGATCTGCATCGCGGCGAGCCAGGAGGCAGCAACACGAATGCCGATGCGCGACCAGGCCGCTGTTCCGAACTTCTCCAATAGCATCTGCGCTAGCGCGGCACCGATTACGACGCTAAATTGGCCACCTAAGATGAGACCGACGTAGATTGCTGCGGTGAGCTCCATCCAAGCATGCCCTTCGAGCGCGACAAACAGGGAGAGTACTCCGGTGAGCACAACAAGCAACATCACTGCCGCTTGTTTATGAGACTGGAGCACCGCGGCAAGAGCAGCAGTTAGGGTACCCACAACAATTAGTGCCATTTTGGCCCACTCGGGAGCGAGCGTCGCGGCTAGAAAGCCGACGAGTGTCGCAACGATTAGAGCCGGCCAAGCGACCAACATGCCGCCGGAGCGCCAGAGTGTGATCATCAAGCCGGCTGACAGACCCGCAAACAAGGTGATCGGCTCAAACAGCATGACTCTCGCGCCTTCAACAAACGCTTGAAAAGCGTCAGTGCCGGCACCAAAGCTGTGAGCATGGGAGCTAAAACTAGCTAGGGTGAGCAGCCCGAACAGAGCTGCGCGATTTAAATTGGCAGTCATCTTCATGAATCAGGCAAAACCGAACAGAAAGGCTGCACCGACAGCGGCAATAACTGCACCTGAGGCGCGCACGATATAGGTGCCTATGTCAGTGCGCGTGAGGAACCCGATAGCGATACCGATCAAGTGCATCAAACCGGTACCAATGACAAATCCAACCGCATAACCGTAAGCGTTAAACTCTGTTGGGAACTCTGTGCCATGCGCATGGCCGTGGAAGATTGCAAAAACACCGACAATGATCGCTGCGACCCACAACGGAGCTCGGACAGCAAAGACGACTAACAAGCCAAGCACCACACCGGATAGGGCGATACCGGTCTCAACAGCGGGTAGCGGCACCCCGATCATGCCCAGTGCACCACCAATTGCCATAACAAGAGGGAAGACGACAGGGAGAAGCCAGATTGCAGGTGCGCCGAGAAAAGCGCCCCAGAGTCCTACCGCAACCATCGCAACAACATGGTCCCAGCCCAGTATAGGGTGCCAGAATCCTGACGCGAATCCGCTGTTGATACCTTCGCCGGTATGGGCGGCCACAAGGCTAGAAAGCAGAAGCAGAGGAATAGCGATGCATGTTTGGGTGGCCAGCTTAGTTTTCATCTCTCAGTCCCTTAAGTTAAATGAATCAAGCAGTTGTAGATCGATACTAACCTATCAGATCAGTGAATTAGATAGCTTAGTTCAATTATTTAACGACCGAGGAACTTATCGATGCCTGCAACGGCGCCCGGATCCATCATATTCTCTGCCATCACCTCTGCTGCATAATCGTAAGCCTCGGCCAGATCCATCTGACGTTGTGGATGGAACATCGATTTGCCGTATCGGATCGCGGCGGCGTCCTTGCTCAAAATCTTTTCTACTTTCGCCTGCACCGCAGCCTCGAGCTGATCATCAGCTACCACTTCGCTAATAAGACCCGATTCGACAGCTGTATCGGCATTGATCATGTCACCCGTCACGAGCATATCGAAGGCGCGCTTTGCAGAAACCGAGCGAGTTAGAGCGACGGCTGGCGTTGAGCAGAACAACCCGAGGTTGATGCCGGGAACAGCGAACTTTGCGCTTTTACCCGCAATGGCGAGATCACAGCTGGCGACCAGCTGGCAGCCTGCTGCAACAGCCGCACCTTGCACTTGGGCAATTACGGGAACGGGCAGTGACACCAAACTCTGCATCATTTTCCCGCAGCGCTTGAACAGTGTTTGATAGTAGGCGTGTTCTGGATTTGCGCGCATCTGCTCAAGGTCATGTCCGGCACAGAACGCCCGGCCTTCAGCGCTTAAAACGACGCAGCGAACTTCTGGGTCGGCGTTAATCGCTGCAATCTCTTGTTCCAGTCGACTGATCACATTTTCAGAGAGCGTATTGAGTTTACCGGGGCGGTTAAGTCGCAGATAAACGACTTTCTCTTTCTCTGTTCTCACTAGTTCGTTGCTGTCACTCATCTTCGGCTCCAAGTTGATCGGCGCATTGGTGAATAATGGGTTCGATCATAACTGAAAGATCTTCGATTGAACGAAAAGTTTATGAAAATTTCCGATCGCTATAACGCACAAGTTTTGCGATTATTTGACCTACAGGCATAGCGTCTAGCGTACCTGACCCAACAACAAAAATAGAGTCGTAGAGCCCCAGCATGCATTTAACTGAACGCTTTTTTAACCAGAGTGAAACGGTCCCTCAGCAAATCTGCTTTGCATCAAGATCGCCAGAGGGTTGGCAGAAACTGACTTGGCGCGAATCCGCCCAGTTAGTAAAGGCTGCAATGTCCGGTCTGCGGGCCGCGGGAGTTAAGCCCGGCGATCGTGTTGTGCTTTTGTGCGAAAACCGTCCCGAGTGGGCTATTTTCGATCTCGCGATCATGGGTGTTGGTGCTCTGGTGGTTCCCGCCTACACGACTCATTCCCGCGCCGACCTGAGCCACATCTATGATCTTGTGACACCTTCGGCAATTATTGCGTCAAGTAAAGCGCTGACCGAGCGTGCACTTGAAGGGGCAGAGGACTATCGCGGCATCGAACACATCTGGTCGCTGCAGGCTGACGCCTTTGATAGCGACGATGTGAAGCCTTGGAGTGAACTACTGGAGGCAGAGCTTAACGAACCAGCGGTAGAGCCAGGGACTCCTGACGACACCTGCTGTCTAATCTTTACTTCAGGTACTAGCGGTCTACCGAAGGCCGCTATGCTGACGCACCGTTCGATTGGTGCGAATCTGGATGCGGCGGTGAGGTTGTTGAGTGAATTGGGTGTTGGCTACGATGATCGCTTCCTCTCGTTCCTGCCGATGGCTCATGCCTATGAGCATATGGCTGGTCTGCACTTGCCAATCGCACTAGGATCAGAGCTCTGGTTCTGTGAATCTACCGATAAGCTTCAGCAGTATCTGCAAGAGGCGCAGCCGAGCATGGCAACCGCTGTGCCGCGTCTTTACGATCTTCTGCATGCGCGTATCACGGCGCAGGTCAAAAACGCCCCGCCAACCAAACAGAAGCTCTTTAATGCCGCTGTAACACTGGGTCGCAAACGTTTAGCCGGGGAGAAGCTCTCTATTTTCGAAAGCCTCTTTGACAAGCTACTCGACCGCCTTGTGCGTAAGAAGGTGAAGGAGCGCTTTGGCGGACGCATCCGCTACTTCATCTCAGGTGGTGCAGCGCTCAATCTGGAGGTGGGACACTTCTTTACCAGCTTGGGTCTGGGCATTATTCAGGGGTATGGGCAGACAGAAGCAAGCCCTCTTATCAGCGTAAACCATCCAAACAGGGTAAAACTGCATACCGTCGGTGAACCGATGGACAACGTCGAGGCACGTCTGGCTGAGGATGGTGAGCTTCTCGTGCGCGGTGACTGTGTGATGAAAGGTTACTGGGAAGATGAAAAGTCGACCCAGGGTACGATTATTGATGGCTGGCTGCACACGGGAGACTTGGCTGAGATCGATGAGGATGGTTACATCGAGATTGTTGGTCGCAAAAAGGATCTGATCGTCACATCAGGCGGTGATAACGTAGCACCCGCAAAAATTGAGGCAGCGCTCTGTGCTCATCCAGAGATTGAACAGGCCGTTGTTTTCGGTGATGGACGGCCTTGGCTCGGTGCAGTCATCATACCTTCGCCAGATGAGGGGGCCGATGAGGCACAGATCGAGGCACGCGTGCGTCAGGTGAACCAGCAGCTCAACAACTACGAGCGGGTGCGTAAATTTGTGATTCAGACTGAAGTCTGTTCAATCGAGAACGGTCTGCTAACACCGACTCAGAAAGTTAAGCGCGATAAGGTGCTCGCGATCAACCATGAGCAGATCAGCGCGCTCTACTGAACTAGCTCACTGTAAACCAAGTCTTCATTCCTGCCATTTGATGCTCAATCATATGGCAGTGAATGAGCCACTTGCCCAAATTATCCGCCGGCATAAGGATCATTACGCGCTCTTGTGGTGCCATTAAAAGGGTGTCATGCCAGGTGCTGGGCGGATAATTAGCTGAGTCCGATTGAAAGTGGTGACCGTGGAAGTGCATCGCATGCTCCCAAGCCGTGCTGTTTATCATCTCAATCTCGACCAGAGTACCGCTGGCCACGTCGAACATCGGCTTCTCTGCCATGTTGGCAATCCCGTTAAGCGCCCAAGCTTGTTGGCGCTGCATCAGCTCGCGGCCGCTCAGGCGTTCGCCTTTATACGTAGCCTCTGATAACCAACGCATTGCTCCGCCCTGCATCTCAAGCTTAAGTTGCACTTCGGGCTCCTTGCTTGGCATGTAGATAGGGTTCGCGGGCAGAGGCTTAGGCTCGCCTCGTGCGGTCGACTCACTGGCTGATGCGTTCACCTGGATCTGAGCAATCTCGTAAAACTGCCCTTGATAGTCGAAACCGAACGGCAAAATAGCCCCAGCCTCATTGGGGATATCGACTAGCAGGTCATAGCGCTCTGCCGGTGCTATGCGCAGTGAACCTCTTAACGGAGCGACGTCGGTTAGAGGTTGGCCGTCCTTCGCAACTATCCAGCCTGGCAGTGGCGCTCGAATTGTCATCACTCGCGCATTGGCCGCGTTGATTAGGCGCAGGCGTACGCGCTCACCGGCCAGTGCTGCAAGCTGCGGCTCAAGCTGTTTGTTGACGGTCAACACATTACCAAGGCGCCCTGAGTGCGACCAGTCATGCATATCCTCAAAGGAGTCCAGGTCAATCTGGCCGTCCTGTTTCACTCGCCAGTCATCAAACATCATTACCAGCTCGCGGTCATAGTCCGGTGTTGTTGGTTCTTCGATGATTAATGGTAAGTAGAGGCCGCGTGCCAACTGTTCATAAGTGCGGTGGTGGGTATGTGCCCAGAATGTGCCGGCGTCCTGAGGCGTGAATTTGTAGACAAAAGTTTCACCCGGTTGAACTGGATCCTGTGTGAGTCCGGTCACACCATCCATAGCATTATTGATGCGCAACCCGTGCCAGTGCACACTGCTGGGTTCGCTCAGCTCATTTATAAACTCAATCTCAACCGGCTGCCCTTGAACGAGGCGCAGTTCGTTTTCGGAGTATCCCCAGAGGCGGGTTGAGGTGTTCTCATCTAGCATGCTGCGGTTCTCTTCCCGCGCTATCAGACGGATCTTACGTACCCCTAGATCGGTGTGCTGCTGCGCAACCACGAGCCTCGGAGCTAGAGCCGCTGCTCCGGCAAGGGCCAAAAAACGTCGACGGTTTAGATTCATGCTGCTCTCCTCATTCGGTCGAGGGTCATTAAAGGGGTGTTAAAAATTTGTCATCAACTGCGCATCCAGTAGCGCGTGCTTTTCAATCAAACGGGCGAAATGGTGTTGCTGGGGTGTGCTGGCAGCACCAAATCCCATGAACTGGCCCTCTTTGTGGCGTATCTCCTCAAACCACATTTTTGAATCACGATAATAGACCCGACGGCGCTTGAGCCCGCCAACTTCTCGGCTGAGATGTTGTAGCACTAGCGCCGGACAGTTGCGGATCGGAGCTGCGTCTTTGAAGCAGGCATCTGCCAGCAAAACATGTGTGTCTGTTGAAACAAAAAAGTAGAAAGCGTACTGCACATTCAACACCATTTAATTCTGTGTTGAGTTGTACGGAAAAGTTGTTGCGGGCGATCTGGTTTCCATTCGTGTTCGTTAGACAAACATTAACTCGAACAACCTTGTGGCGTCAGATGATCTTATTCAAAAGCTTGTTGGTCTCTTTAGTTATCAGCTTCAGTTTGATTGTGGGCTCTGCCAAAGCGAGTAGCGATCTAGTCGTGAGCTTTGATCCAGTGCTCAATGAGCTCTCGATCAATCTGCCTGTAGAGATGTTGCCGGCGACTGACAATGCGATACCGAAATTCTTGAGCGCTCGCACGACTCTTGAGGGACGGGTTAATTTGAGCGGGCAATTGCCTGCTATCACTCGCCCCGGTGTTGCCTTCGGCGTTGCAGACGGTGGGGCCTTTCTGTTTGGTGGATTAGATTGGCTTGATACTTCAGAGGTTAGGCCTAGCCGCTTGAAGCTGACCTCGCCAGAGCAGTATCCGGGCCTCTCGACGGCTGCACAGATGCAAGAGTGGCAGGCCAACGGAGATTACAACGTCGAATATGCGCTAATACCCGACCAGGACCTTAGCCAGCTGCATATCTTCTTCGGACCCTACAATATCAATACCGCTACACTGATGCTCAATGGCAAATCTGTGGAGTTGAGAACCTACTTCAAAGCCGAGAATCAAGACGACTCCGCCGCCTTTTTACAGGCCAGCTCCTCATATATCGAGCGATACTCAGAGCAGGTTGGTGACTATCCGTTCGAGCGATTCTCTATTGTCTCCGCACCTATTCCCGTTGGCTTGGGCCTCGATCGCATGACCTATGTAAGTGAGCAGATCTTGGGGCACTCATACATGCTTGGACGCTCGCTAGCCCACGAGGTGTTGCACAGCTGGTGGGGTTCGGGCGTGATCGTGGACTATCGACAGGGTAACTGGGCGGAAGGGTTAACCACCTTTATGGCTGATTACACACTGGCTGAGGAGCAATCTGGGATAAAAGCAAAGGAGATGCGTCGCGGCTGGCTTCAGGCGCTAAATCGTGCAGAGCAGTATGAACCCCTAAACCGTTTTAAACAGGCGTCTGCACGCTCAGATCAGTCAGTCGGCTACGGTAAAAGCGCCATGCTGTTTTATATGCTGCGTCAGCACTTGGGTGATCAGGCATTTTATGACGGTCTACGCCGATACTGGACTACTTCAAAAGGTTCAGCCGCGGGCTGGGAGCAACTGCAAACTGCGCTCGAATCTCAGAGCGGAACCGACTTATCAGCGTTTTTCGAGTTCTGGTTGTCGGCAACTGCTCTACCAAGATATGCAGTTGAGCTAGCAGACCAGTCCAAAGCGCAGCAAGGCTACCTAATTAGGCTGACGATCATTGCTGAAAATGCACCGCAAAACGGTCGCTTGCCGATTCAGTTGATAACGTCTGAGTCAGCACAGATTTACTGGGCTGAGTACAGCGGTTCAACTTCAGAAGTTGAAGTTCAAGTCGCCTCAGAGGTCGATAGTTTGGTTCTGGATCCCAATTTTGAAATACTGCGCCGTCTGGACCGTCCGGAGACTATGGATAGCGCTGAGTAATATGAGTCCGCAAATTATTCCACTGGACTCACTCGACCAGCCCTGTAAAACTAGCCAAAGATGCACAACTAAGGAAAAACCGCGCCCATGAGTTATGAACTATCCGGAACCGTTAAAGTTATTCAGCAGTCTCAAACCTTTGCTAGTGGCTTCTCTAAGCGCGAGCTGGTCGTAACGGTGCAAGATGGAAACTACCCGCAGGATATCAACCTTGAGTTTGTTAAGGATAAAGCCGATCTGTTAGATAGCCTCTCGGTCGGTGATTCGGTCAAAGTGTGGTTTGATATTCGCGGCCGTGAGCATAACGGACGCTACTACAACAACCTCAACGCATGGAAAGTTGAGAGCCTCAGCGGCGCTCAGCAAGGCAGTACACCGATTCAAGAGCCGCCTCCGTTCGATGATGACCTCGACGATGTCCCTTTCTAAACCACTCTAAGTTAGAACACGAGTGGATCATCGCCTACCAATAGATAGCCGCGCGACGCTATTGATGACACTGCTATGCGTCATCTGGGCAACGCAACAGGTTGCGCTTAAAGCCACCGCGGCGGATTTCTCACCGATGCTGCAGACCTCCCTGCGTTGTGGCTTCGGTGCGTTGCTGGTCTCGTTGTTCGTTCTGGTGCGCCGACAAGGTGGTTTTACCCACAACGAACCGACCTTTTGGCCTGGAGCGTTTGCAGGTCTGCTGTTCGCCTCAGAATTTATGCTTGCGGCGATAGCCATCGAACTTACCAACGTTGCTCATCTGATTGTGCTGCTCTACACCGCACCCATATTCGCAGCCATTGGATTGGCGATCTATCTACCGAACGAGCGCTTACATAGGCCGCAATGGCTGGGTATCTTGCTGGCGTTCGGAGGGATCGTTATCGCCTTTTGGGAGCCGACTGATGAGGGGCTCAGTGATGGACTGGTCGGCGACTTGTTGGCGCTTGCAGCTGGGGCTATTTGGGGGGCGACAACTGTGGTGGTCCGAACGACCAACCTAACCCGGGCGCCAGCTGCGCTAACGTTGATCTACCAACTGGTTGCTTGTTTCGTGCTACTCCTCGCGGTGGCCTGGTTTACTGATGATCTGCGCTTTAATCCAACACCGCTGGTATTCACCAGTTTTACCTTTCAGGTTGTTGTGGTGTCATTCTTTAGCTACCTGGTCTGGTTTTGGATGTTAAAAACCTATCTGGCCTCGCGTTTGGGTGTCTTCTCGTTTTTAACCCCAGTGTTAGGTGTGGTGTTGAGTGTGTGGTTGCTCGATGAGAGTTTCGGTCCACGTTTCGCCGGTGGAACGCTGTTAGTTGTTACCGGCATCACACTGGTCAGTGGGCATAGTTTTATTGCCAAAAAGTTGGGTTGGGGTAGCAGATAACCGTTGCATATCCCCTATAGGCGGCGGATTATCTATCCAATAACAACGATAAAAGGCGCATTTATGCTCTCCTCTGAACAGATCTCTATCGCAGCGGGTCTACTCATAGTCGCTCACCAGCAGCAAAGTCGTGTTCCATCGCTGCCCGCTGATCTTACCCCTACTAACTTCGACGATGCCTATGCGATTCAAGAGCGCGTTTGGACAGCGTTGGGGCAGGAGGGGGTGCAGCGCATAGGAAACTGGAAATGCGGCTGTCAGATGCCAGAGGCCGAGCGCTTTGTCGCTCCCATATACTCGGACCGTGTGTTTGAGAATAGGGTGCCTGTGCCGGCCAGCCTGCTACACGAGATTGCCGCAGAATCTGAAATCGCCTACCGAATTGGCACTGACTTGCCTAAGCGTGACACAGCTTACAGCGATGATGAGATCCGCGCAGCGATCGATGCGATTGTCGTTACCATAGAGATCTGTGACAGTCGTATTGAAGGGTGGCGCGACGCGCCGTTTTACTGGCAGTGTGCAGATAATCAAAACTCGGGAGCGATGGTTGTCGGAGAGGAGTTTGCAAACTGGCAGAGCATTGATATGGCGGTGCAGGAGGCCCAGCTTTGGGTCGACGGCGAGATGAGACTCAGTGCAGTGGGAGGGAATACGGTTGTTGATCCGTTCAAAGTGGTGCCTTCTGCCGTTAATCAAGTCATCAACCGCACAGGAGTGGTTAAAGCGGGTGATCTCTTTACCGCCGGCAGTTGCCTGGGAACCTTAGTGGTTGAGCCGGGCAGTGATGTGATCGCTCGGTTCCCGGGTATCGGAGAGGCCCGAGCGTTGCTCGGAGTCTAGCGATGAACGCGCTCGAGCTGCAAGAGGGGCATCTTTCCGACACTCAAGTGCAACAGTACTGGGAGCAGGGTTATCTGTTTCCGATCTCAGTATTTGGCACTCAAAAGGCGGCTCAGATGCGCGCCGAGCTCGAGTGGATTGAGTCAGAGTGGAGCGCTGCAGACCTTCCCCGCTCGGTTAAAACCTACAAACGTGTCAACGCTCATGCAGTCATGCCCTTTGCCTATGATCTTGCTCAGAGAGCGGAGCTGCTGGACGTAGTGGAGGGTATTCTGGGGCCAAATATTCTGATCTATGGGGTAGAGTTTTTTATCAAAGAGCCCAAAACTCCGCACTATGTGAGCATGCATCAAGACCTCACCTATTGGGGGTTGGGCGATACTCAAAAGATGGTCACGGCCTGGTTGGCACTCTCGCCCGCAACAGTTGAGAGCGGCTGTATGGAGTTTGTCCGCGCTAGTCACAAACTGGCGATCCGACCTCACAAAGACACTTTTGCAGAGGATAATCTGCTGTCCAGAGGTCAAGAAGTTCAGGCCAATGTGCCATCCAGTCAGCGCACGGCCATAGAGCTCGCACCGGGCCAAATCTCCTTGCATCACGGCATGACAATCCATGGCTCGGGCCCTAACCTGAGCGACGATCGCCGTATTGGTGTTGTAATCCGATACATGTCGACCGATGTCCAGCCGCAAAACAATGCCCCCGATTACGCTGTGCTGGCGCGCGGTGAGTATGATTTCAGTGCGTTCAGACCCATTCCCAAACCGAGTGCGCTTTTTGCTCCCGAAGCGTTGAAAGCATATGACGAGATCCGTCAAGCTCAAGCCAGTGTAAAGCTTGCAAACACTAAGGTTAGCAAAGACCCATTTCATGAGTAGACGCGCCTATCTCCTATTTTTATTTGCGTTGAGTGCCGTTTCACGCACTCAAGCAGAGACTCCGCTGACACTCATTGATGCCCATTCGCACCATGAGCAGGAGTATCAGGTGCAGTTCGACTGCACAGATGTGATAGCTGCGTTAGACACTGCCACAGTTGATCGAGTTCTAATTACCAGTAGGGCGAACCAATCTTCACAGAGCTGTTTCAAACAGTATCCTGGGCGGATCATCCCGTTCTACTCGGTTTACAGTGGAGCCTTGGATAAACAGACGTGGATGCATCAGCCGGCTAAGGTGTGCGAAGCGAGAGATGCACTATCCTCAGGTGAGTTCGTCGGTATCGGTGAGCTGCACATCTTCGCCGAGGATGTTAACAGCGAGGTTTTAGCGGGTCTGGTTGCTTTGGCGGGCCTGCATGATCTGCCGTTGTTAATCCATGGCGATGCTGCCGTTATAGAGAAGGTATTTGAGCTGAATCCGAAGGCTAGGGTGCTCTGGGCGCACCTGGGCACAGTGCCCGAGATCGATTTACTTCAGCGGATGCTTGATCAACACCCCGGTGGACTCTATATCGATACCTCGGTGCGAGATACGCTTCTACTGGGCAATCCAGTCCTGAATGGCCCGCAACGCAATCGCCTGACTCCAGAGTGGCGTGCATTTTTGATACGCAACCAAGATCGTCTATTAGCCGCTATCGATACCTACAGCCTTAACCGCTGGCGCAACTATGCCGCGGTTGCCGATCAGGTTCGGCTGTGGCTCTCACAGTTGCCGCCAGAGGTGGCGCAGAAGCTGGCCTATATGAATTCTCAACGATTTGTCAGAGCATTCTAGGAGATAGCTATGCAGATTCGTGCACTTCAATCGACTGACCGTGTTGAGACAGTGAGCCTCTTCAGAACCGTGTTCACCGAGTCGGCGGGTGCGAAGAGGGAAAAATGAGAGGCTTAGCTTGACTGGTAACCTACAGGCGCAAGGACCATTTGATGATCCCCTCATCTGGTGAACGGTTATATTGCTGTTCAGTCTAAGATAATTATGCGACAGTCGGGCTCTTGGACAATAATAAGTGACACGTCTGTAACGGTATGAGAGCAATTTTCTCGTCATTCACTCACCTGTCTATTTGGCTTAGAGTCTCGATTCTAGTCACTGAGGGGCTCTTCGTGCTGATTTTGGCAGGTGCGTTGATATTTCAGTTTTCTCAGCTTAGTCAGCTTCAGAGAGAACGTCAGGGCGTTTCTAATGCGCTTGTGCTATCCAAACAGCTGAGCCTGCTATCAAAGTACAGCGCAGACTGTACGCTTGCGGCAACACCGGCCCCGGAGGCGAACACCTACACTGAGATTTGTCGAGATTCCAAAGAGAAGTTTGAGGTTGCGGCAGCCGAAGCCGCAGCCGCAGCCGCAGCCGAGACTCTAGCCTCAAGCGCTATTCAGCACCGCCACAGCGAATTTGAGCACAGTGAGATGTACAACTTGAATGTCACTGGTATAGAGTTGCAACTCAAAGAGTTCTTAGGCCGCTACTTCACCATCTACACTGAATCCGGAATTCAGCTCAACTCTGCACGCGAAGCCTACACTACTGGTCGCCTGGTGCTGGTTCACTTACCCGAACTTTACGCCTATATCACTATTGCGCGGGATGAGGCGCTGATGTCGCAAAACGCGCTGATTTCCAATAATCACCTATTGGAGACGCAGGGCGCGGTGCACCGTATTGCAGAACAGGCTGAAAACACCTTCGGTGCGCTACTAAAGAGCGATAATACGTCTGCTGCACAACAGCTCTCCAATCAAATGCTTGATCTTTACAACCAGCTAGCTGACTACTTCGACTGGCTGAGTGCGACCCGATTCACAACGCCGAACAGAACCGCTTTTGATCGCGATCTGGCGCAGGTCGCGGTCGCCGACGCGTTGCTGCAAAGCTTGGCGGATCTTAAGTTCCGTGTTGCCGAGCGTTTTGACACTTATCTTACAGAGGCGCAATCGGAGATTTATAAGCAGATCATCGCGGTGGTCCTGTTGTCTGTCGTTCTGCAGACGGTTCTGATGTTGCTGTTTACGGCAGTTATTCGCAGTGTGAGAGAGGCCCAGTCTGCGGCTGAGAGGCTAAAAGCGACGCTCAAAAAGCAGGATAAGATGTTTGCCATAATCGGGCACGAGCTACGCACCCCTGCTGCCGCTATGAAGATGCAGCTCGATGAGTGGACTCGAACGCGAACAGCGGACAAAACCGTTGAGGAACTTAAATCGACTTCCGAGCACCTGCTCGATGTGTTGGACGATATGCGAGTAGGGTCTGACCACTCAATCACCAGCGAGTACAAGATCGCCGCGAGTTTCTCGGTCTACAAACTCTGTGAAGAGACGGTGCACGCGCTCTTCTATATGGCGGGGCGCTACAGGGTCGATCTTTTTCTCAATGCCAGCGCGCGGGCATCGATGGAGAGTTATGGATATAAAAAACAGTTACGTCAGATTTTGATCAATCTCGTGAAGAATGCACTGATTCATGCACAGGCTTCACGGGTTGAGTTGCGCTTACAGACGGAGGAGTTAGAAGGCAACAAAACCGCATTCACAATCAGTATCATTGATGATGGTAAAGGGATCCCGGAAGCCGATTGGGAGCGCCTGTTTGAGGCTTACGAACGTGGCGAAACGACCTCCAGCGGAAGCGGCCTAGGACTGAATGTTAGTCGTGAGCTCGTGCGCGAGTTTGAGCAGGGTGAGCTGGAATATCTACCCGGAGCGTCTGGCGGATCGGTGTTCCGGTTAAGCTTTACCTTGCCCAATTACCAGCCTGAAGAGTCAAAACGCGTGAAAAACGCCTCGACAATACAGGACAAACGCATCTTGCTGGTTGAGGATACCCCAACATTGCTGATGTTGGGGCATGCCATTCTCTCACGAGCCGGGGCAGAGGTCGTAGACGCCACTGATGGATCAATCGGCTTGCAGCTTGCCGCTGATCAGGCGTTTGACCTGGTGATTACCGATATCATGATGCCGAAGATGGATGGTTACGAAATGACGCAGAAGTTGCGTGCGCAAGGATTCACCAACCCGATAATCGGTGTAACCGGCGCGACGGTAGGGCACGAAGCGGATCGATTACTCGAGTGTGGCGCTACTGCGGTGCTTCCCAAACCACTGACGCTTGATAACCTTTACGCCGCGTTACAAAATTAAAGGGGTCAGACCCCTTTAAGTCACTTTTGCAACTTAACTGAGATCATCTGATCACCACCTCAACCCGGGGCTTCTATTTGAGGGGTTTTTGTTGGATGCAGGCGTTTTGGATCTGCTTAAGCGCCGGCTGCCAGGTCTCAAAGTCCACTAACGCACTTCTCTCAATGGCTGCGAACTCTGACTGGGAAAACCACTGGTTTACACAGGCTTGTACCTCGCCTTGGGTCTCCTGCTTGAAGGCCTCGGCATCCAGCTTTACACCCACCATGCGCGAGAAACCGTTGGTGAGAGACATCGCATAGACCCGCTCGCCTGCGCAGCAAGCTGCACAGTTCGATAGATCATCATAGGGCTGCCAACCTCCGAGCGTTGTTGGCGTATTGCCAGTTGCAGCAGGGTTGAGCATCTCAAGCATGCTTTGCATGCGCCAGTCGGTATCGTCCAGCGGGTTGAGCAGCCGAAATGGCGTTGCAGCAACAGAGTAGAAAAGCTGCTCATTGGCCATCCCGATGAAACTGGGGTAGCCATCATTACAGCGATCCCCGGCCCACTGCCACCAGAGCGGGTAGGCAGCACCACTCGCCTCTTTGTTAACCATCGCTAACAGACCGAAATGGCCAGAACCACCGGTATTGAACATCAGCTCAAGAAAAGCGAGCTCTCCACCGTCTCCTGTCTCAAAGCTGCGAAACAGAGAGTAGCTATTGAAGCCTGCATAGCCGGGATATTCTGGATCCTCAGGATTATCTGATGAGAAGCTAGTCTGCTGCTCTCCCTGGTTGTCCCAGGTGTGGGCCTCGACTGGCAACTTAGTCAGCTCAGGGTCACAGTTAAGCGGCTTCTCTGCATTCACCCCCTCACCAGAAAACATTGATTTGCTGAAGTCAGCAAAGCAGTGTGGATGCAGAAAGGGCTCTTGCGCTGATGAGTGGCTAGATAGGCTGATGCCGAAGATTGCTAAGAGCAGCGGTGAAAGCAGCGTTCGCATAGGTGTGGCCAGTTAGTTGTTGAATGGCTTCTGACAAAGAGCGTAGCGTTCGCGGTCTGTATCGAGGCTTAACTGCTCAAGCTGGGCAAAGAGAGGCGCGGCCTCTTCACAGCCTCGGGCGGTTAGCGGCGCTTGCAGCAGTTGTTCCAGCCGACGATTGATCTCGACGCCGAGCCATTTTGGAGCACCTTCTGCCAGTGCGAGCGCATAGAGCGCTGCGGCGCGATCATTATCCTGTTCGACGACTCGACCGAGTTGATGAAAGTAGGCCAGATTCCAGCGCGCATAGGCGTGTTTTTGATTTGCCGCGCGTTGATAGTAATCTACGGCACGCTCAAGATCCGGTTGAGTGCCCTCACCGAACTCCAGCATCTGTGCCAGCTGGAATTGAGCGTTTGGTCCGCCTTTATCTGCAGCCTTTTGCAAGAGTAGCAGCGCTTGTTGGGTATTTTGTGGTACCCCTGGGTGACCCTCTCGATACATCTTACCCAAACGGTAGGTGGCTCCGTTAAAGCCAGCCGCGGAGGCGTTTTTAAAGAGCGCTTCGGCTTTGACGGCGTCCTGCTCTAGCCCTTTCCCAAAGAGGTGCATATAGCCCAATAGGAAGTCCCCACGAACATCACCGGCCGTTTGTAGTGCCTGAGCCTCCGCAATTGCCGCAGGATAACGTTCACTAAAGAGTGCTCTCCAAGCCGTTTGGAACTCCGCTGCCTGAGAATGAGAGGCTATGATAGCGAGCCAGAGGATTAGATATCGCATAGGCAGATCCTAGCACTGTTTTGGATGACAGTTGTCCCTTAAAGGGGTACGTCCCCTTTACATGAGCTCCCAAAATGCTGCTACTAGTGGGTTCTTCAGGCTCTTCTTTAGGGTAAACAGACCAATATCGAAGGGTTCAAGAGCGGGTTGAACATCCAGAATCTGTACGCGCTCAACCAGCGGACTGTTGTCGAGTACGATTTTTGGCACCACGCCGATTCCAAACCCCAGGCTCACCATACTTACGATCGCCTCGTTACCGGCCACCTGCGCATAGATGTTAGGTGCTATTCCCTGTTCTCGAAACCACTCATCCACCCGCGCGCGCGATACACCGGCCTCGGAGAGGATCATTGGCACTTGTGCCCAGTCATCGGCTGTTTTCGGTGAGGTTGTCGCCAAGTTTGGCTGGGGCTGCAGTGGGGCGATAAACAACAAAGGCGACTGGGTGATGGGTTTGAAAGCCAAGCCGCGGTGCACGTTTGCCGGGCGTGCTGCGATGGTCACCTCTTCATTACCCTCCAGAATACGCGCGATAGCGCGGTCGGGGTCGCCGGTGTGCAGTTTGATTTCGATGCCAGGATGCACTGGGCGGAAGCGGTTCAGCAGCTCGTATAGGAAGGAGTAACTGGCGGTTACCGAGCAGTAGATACTGATCTCACCGCTCAACTGCCCGGATTTGTCAGTCAGTTCGTGGCGAATAAGGTTCCACTGGCTGGCGGTATCGCGGGCGTACTGCAGAAACTTCTGTCCTTCGCTGGTCAGCTCGACGGTGCGGTTATCACGGTTGAACAGGCTAACCCCCAACTCCTCCTCTAGCTGGCGAATATTGCGCGACAGTGCAGAGATGCTGATATGGCACTCCTCGCTGGCGCGGCCGAAGTGCAGCGTGTCTGCCAATGCCAGAAAGTGGCTGAACGTTTTGATATTCATTCAGCCATTCTACCCCGGTGTAAGTTATATTGCGAAAAATGGGATGTTGTTTTGCAAATATATCAATTTACGAAAGGATGATGCTTCTGTACATTGCACGCTTTCGCGACTCTGCCACTGCCGATCGGCACATCAGCGTCGTTAATTTCACCAAAATTGGGATGTGTTAAGCATGGCTAACTACTTCAACACTTTGCCACTGCGTGAGCAGCTTGCTCAGCTGGCAAAATGTCGCTTCATGGAAATGTCTGAGTTCGCTGACGGCGTAGATGCGCTGAAAGGTAAGAAGATCGTTGTTATTGGTTGTGGTGCCCAGGGTCTGAACCAGGGTCTGAACCTGCGCGATTCAGGTCTGGATGTATCTTACACTCTGCGTGCAGAAGCGATTGAGCAGAAGCGTCAGTCATGGAAAAACGCAACTGAGAACGGCTTCACTGTAGGTACTTACGAAGAGCTGATCCCAACTGCTGACCTGGTTCTTAACCTGACTCCAGACAAGCAGCACACTGCTGTTGTTAACGCTGTAATGCCTCTGATGAAGCAGGGCGCTTGCCTCTCTTACTCTCACGGTTTCAACATCGTTGAAGAGGGTATGAAAGTTCGTGAAGACCTGACTGTAATCATGGTTGCACCTAAGTGCCCAGGTTCAGAAGTGCGCGCTGAATACGTACGTGGCTTCGGTGTACCTACACTGATCGCTGTACACGAAGATAACGACCCTAAAGGCGAAGGTCTGGCTCTAGCTAAGGCTTATGCTGTAGGTACTGGCGGTCACAAAGCTGGCGTTCTGATGTCATCTTTCATCGCTGAAGTTAAGTCTGACCTGATGGGTGAGCAGACTATCCTCTGTGGCATGCTGCAGACGGGTTCACTGCTGTGCTTCGACAAGATGATCGAAGAGGGCGTTGATGCAGGTTACGCATCTAAGCTGATTCAGTACGGTTGGGAAACTGTCACTGAAGCGCTGAAATACGGCGGCGTAACTAACATGCTGGACCGTCTTTCTAACCCAGCTAAGATCAAAGCGTTTGATCTGTCTGAAGAGCTTAAAGTTATCATGCGCCCGCTCTACAACAAGCACCAAGACGACATCATGAACGGTACTTTCTCACGCGTGATGATGGAAGACTGGGCGAACGATGACAAGGATCTGTTGGGCTGGCGCGCAGATACTGCAGAGACTCCTTTCGAGAAGACTCCAGCAGGCGACATGGAGATCTCTGAGCAGGAGTTTTTCGACAACGGTATCCTGATGGTTGCAATGGTTAAAGCTGGCGTTGAACTGGCGTTCGAAACGATGACTGCTGCTGGCATCATCGACGAATCAGCTTACTACGAGTCTCTGCACGAAACTCCGCTGATCGCCAACACTATCGCACGTAAGAAACTGTACGAAATGAACGCAACTATCTCTGATACTGCTGAGTACGGTTGTTACCTGTACAACCACGCGTGTGTTCCACTGCTGGGCGATTTCATGAAAGGCATCAAGTCTGACGTTATCGGTCGTGGTCTGAGCGTTGAAGACAACGGTGTTGATAACGCGCGTCTGATCGAAGTGAACGCTGCACTTCGCGCTCACCCGGTTGAGAAGATCGGTACGACCCTGCGTGGCCACATGGCTGACATGAAGAAGATCGTATAATTTTTGAATAGAAATTAGATCTTTGAAAGCCGGGTGCCTCGCGAGGAGCACTCGGCTTTTCTCTTTATGCGAAACTAATCATCTTTTTTGAATTTCTGATTGAGTAGGTATCGGTAATGACATCTGCAATACGTTTGGAAAACCTGCACGTTAACTTTGAAGGGCGTTTCGACCTGCTCGACGTTAACTGGACAATCGAACCTGATCAGCACTGGGTTATCACCGGTATTAACGGTTCGGGTAAGTCTGCACTGGCCGCAATTCTGGCCGGTTTTGGCGATGTGCAGAGCGGTACGTTGGAGGGGCTGCCAGCGCGCGTGGGTCTGGTCTCCTTTGAGGTGCAGAAAGAGCTGATCGCTCGGGAATTGAAAAAAGATGACGCGGATATTTTGGACGTCATCTCTGAGGGTACGCCCGTCAGTGAGATGATCTTTGACTACGTTGCTGATGCCGAGCTGGCACAGCAACTGGTTGAGAAGTTTGGCCTGTCTCACCTGTTGGATCGCGCGTTCCGTAAGCTCTCGACCGGTGAAACACGTAAGTTGATGCTGATTCGTGAGCTCTCCAATAAGCCCGACCTGCTGGTGTTGGATGAGCCGTTTAATGGCCTGGATGCGGACACACTAGCAATGCTGCAAGAGCACCTAGCCTCAATTACCGACACCACGCCGATGGTGCTGGTGTTGAACCGGTTCGATGAGATGCCCGACTTCATTACCCACATTGCTTACACCGATAAGCGTCTGGGCGATGCCGGTGCGCTGTCGTTTACCGTGGATCGCAGCGATGAGGCCGCCTACGCGGATCTTTACCAACTGCTGCACCTTAAGACCACTGATCTGGCGGTACCGCCAACTGATCCCGCACATTCGCTACCTCAGCTCGACTCGGCTCAGCCGCTGGTACGCCTGAGCGATGCGACTATCAAATATGGCGATACGATCATCGTGGATAAGCTCAACTGGACCATTGAGCGCGGCAAGCACTGGCAGCTCAGTGGCCCTAACGGTAGTGGTAAAACCGGTGTGCTCTCGCTGATTACCGGTGACCACCCACAGTGTTACGTAAACGATATCTTTGTGTTTGGTTTCCAGCGCGGTAACGGTGAATCGATCTGGCAGATCAAACAGTTTATCGGCTTCGTCTCTAGCGCACTGCAGTGGGAGTATCGTGTCAGTGTAAGCTGCAAAAACGTTATTATCTCGGGCTTCTACGACAGTATTGGTATGTACACCAAGTCGACCGACGCGCAGAAGGATATCGCTGATCAGTGGCTGGCGCTGCTAGGTATGACCGAGCGTGCTAATGATTCCTTCAATAAACTCTCCTATGGTGATCAACGTCTACTTTTGATTGCGCGTGCTATGGTTAAACATCCGCCGCTGTTGATTCTTGATGAGCCTTGCTTGGGACTTGACGATATGAACCGTCAACTGGTGCTCGCGCTGATCGAGAAGATCTGTGAAGCGGGCGAAACAACCGTGCTCTATGTGAACCACCACGCCGAAGATCAGATAAAAGGTATAGAGAATTACCTGAAACTAGAGAAGAACAACTAAATCGTCCTGTAGGAGCGCAGTTTACCGCGCGACCAAATCGACCTGTAGGAGCGCAATTTATTGCGCGATTATGCTGCTCCTCAGTTAGACCATTCGCGCAGTAAAACTGCGCTTCTACACGAGAAATTGAGATGACGCCGAGCCCCGATACCCGCGAGATCAACGCTGACCGTAGCGACATCGAAGCGCTGGATGAGATCTGGCTCTTCGGCTATGGCTCGCTCATCTACAAGGTCGATTTTCCCTACACCGAATCAGCGCCGGTTTATATCACCGGCTGGCAACGCCGTTTCTGGCAAGGTAGCCACGATCACCGCGGTACGCCTGAAAAGCCGGGTCGCGTTCTGACCCTAATCGAAGCGCCCAAGCAGCGATGCTTCGGCATCGCCTACCGCGTAACACTCGACGTTTTCGATCATCTCGATCATCGTGAAAAGAACGGTTATCTGCGCTCTATTCAAGCGCTGGATTTTGCCGATGGCGACTCGCGACCGGGCGTCGTCTACATCGGTCAGCCGGATAACCCCGCCTTCCTCGGAGATGCCCCGATCGGTCAGATCGCACACCAGATCTTCCATAGTGTCGGCCCTAGCGGTCCTAACTCTGAATACGTTCACCTGCTTGCCGATGCACTTCGCGAGCACGATGAATTGGATGAGCACGTTTTTGAAATTGATCGCCTGCTGCGAGAAATGCGCTCGTAGGAGCCCCCTGAAAAGGTGGCGAGCCCGGATTGTCATATCGCGCGCTTACCGCCACGGATGGCGGGTATGCTGCCTATGCAGGAGTACTTGGTAGCGCGCTCGCTCCTACCTCATCGGGCTCTGTCGATTTTCAAGCATTAAAGCTTGGATGCGCGGTAATGAATCGATACATTCAACAAACGCACAGATAACTAGGAGTTTGGTTTGAAAACATTAGATGCAACAGCGAAGGGTGTTTACCTCATCACAGTTACGCCGTTCACGGACTCGGGTGCGCTGGACTTGGAGAGCACCGATCGTATGGTGGACTTCTGTCTAGAGTCAGGTGTCACAGGTCTCACTGTGCTGGGCATTATGGGTGAGGCGGCGAAGCTCACTGCAGAGGAGTCGCGCCTGTTTGTTAAGCAGGTGTTGAAGCGTGTCGATGGGCGTGTGCCTGTCGTGGTGGGCGCCTCAGCTGCGGGTTTTGCACCAATGAAAGAGCTCACTCAAAGTGTCATGGATCTCGGAGCTTCCGGTGTTATGGTGGCGCCGCCATCCAGCATGAGAACGGACGATCAGATTGTTGGCTATTTCGATATGGTTACGGAGACCTTGGGGCCCGATGTGCCCTGGGTCTTACAAGATCATCCGGTATCGACAGGCGTAAAAATGTCCGCCTCTGTTATTCTGCGCATTTTTGAAAACTCGCCGACCTGTGTGATGCTCAAGCATGAAGACGTTCCAGGCTTGACCAAGATCTCTGCATACCGCGCAGCGAGCGACAACGGCGAGGCTCGACGCGTTTCGATTCTCACAGGGAACGGTGGCGGTCTGTTCCTGCCTGAGGAGCTGTCGCGCGGTGCCGATGGGGCAATGACCGGTTTCGCTTATCCGGAGATGATGGTCGATGTGGTGGCTGCTCACGCGAGAGGTGATTTAGAGCGCGCTCACGATCTATTCGATGCCTATCTGCCGCTGTCGCGCTATGAGCAACAGCCCGGTATCGGCTTAGCAGTTCGCAAGCACCTGCTAGCCGAGCGCGGCGTAATTGCTAGCGCAGCGATTCGTAGACCCGGGCCCAAGCTCTCGGCGCAAGATATTGCCGATATAGATCGCCTGGTGAAGCGCCAAACCCAGCGGTTGGCTGAGTTAGATTAGTTACACCGCCTGTACGAGCGAGGTAGCACTCGGTGCTATTTCGCGATGACTATCGAAAAGTGGTCGGGAAATACGCTTTGCGTAAATCCCTTCTACTTGAATCTGTCACTTGCCGAACTGCAGTTCGGCCCAGCGCTTGTAGAGTGAATTGCTCTGAATCAGCTCAGAGTGAGTGCCGGTAGCAACCAGCTTACCCTGATCGAGCACAGCGATACGATCCGCGTTAACCACTGTTGCCAAACGATGCGCGATTACCAGCGTGGTGCGTTCTTTGGTGAGGCTGTCCAGGGCCTTCTGCACCATATGCTCAGAGTCGGCATCCAGTGCGCTGGTGGCCTCATCCAGTAGCAGCAACTGCGGATTCTTCAGTATTGCTCTAGCGATCGCTAAACGTTGACGCTGGCCACCCGAAAGTCGCACACCAGCCTCACCGACCTGACTTTTATAGCCATTAGGCAGGCGTTCTATAAACTCATGCGCATAGGCAGCTTTAGCCGCTTCAATAACGCCGGCCTCGGAGGCGCTAGGCGTGCCGTAGCGGATATTATCGAGGACTGTACCGCTAAATAGAGTCGGCATTTGCGGCACCAGGCCGATGTGCTCGCGCAGCTCCAATGGATCTATGTCACGGATATCGACACCGTCGAAAGCAATGCGGCCCTGTTGTACATCGTAGAAGCGCAGCAGTAGGTCTATCAGCGTTGACTTGCCTGCACCCGAGGCACCCACCAGGGCTAGGGTTTGCCCGCGGCCAATATGCAGTGTGAGCTGATCAATCGCTTGATGGTCAGGCCGTGTGGGATAGCTAAAGCTGATCTCCTCAATGTTTATATCCGCCTGTGCGCTATTAGGTAGCGTTTTGAGGCTGACAGGCGAAGTGATCAGATTGGTGACGTTGAGCAACTCTATCAGGCGTTCAGTTGCACCGGCAGCGCGCTGTAGATCGCCCATCACCTCACTGATAGAAGCCATGGCAGTTGCCACCATGATGGCGTAGAACAGAAAAGCAGCTAGCTCACCACCGGTAATCGCACCCGACTGAACGTCTTGGCCGCCAATCCAGAGCAGCACCGAAATACCGCCAAAGACCAAAATAATCACCGCCACGGTTAGCCAGGCGCGCTGCTTGATACGAACAACCGATATATCGAAGGCGTCTTCCACATGAGTGCCAAAACGTTGTCTATCTTCGGCTTGATGGTTGAAGGCGTGCACCGTTTTGATATTGGAGAGCGACTCATTTACATAGCTACCCACATCGGCAATTTTATCCTGCGTACTGCGCGACAGTTGGCGTACTTTGCGCCCGAATATAAGGATAGGAATAACCACTAAAGGCACTGTACCCAGCAGAATCAGAGTGAACTTCACATTGGTAATAAACAGCCAGATGATGCCGCCAAGGAACATCAGAACATTGCGCAGCGCGACCGAGACCGACGAACCCACTACGGTCTGGATTAGCGTGGTATCGGTGGTGATGCGCGACTGGATTTCGCCGCTTGATGTGGACTCAAAAAAGCCTGGGTGCAGCGAGATAATATGGTTAAACACCGCTTTGCGCATATCGGCCGTGACGCGTTCACCAATCCACGAGACAAGGTAGTAGCGGGTGAAGGTGCCAATCGCGAGTAGCACGATGAGGATCATAAAGAACTCAACCGAGTCGGCTAGCGCAGCGGCAGAGTCTGAGGCGAAGCCGCCATCAATCAAAAGACGGATACCCTGGCCGATTGAGAGCGTGACCCCCGCGGTAAACATCAGTGCCAGTGCAGCACCGGCGACACGCCAACGGTAAGGCGAAATGAATTTCAGTACCGGACGCAGAGCACTGATTTTACCTTTGGTTGCGCGGGCATCAGCGCGGGAGGTTTGGGACATCTGGGAGTCTCTCTGAAGGTTTGACTTATCATACACCCTATAGGGTCGCGACCGTGCGCTGCGCGCAGATCCCTCTTACAGCGATCTGTTGTTGGAGGGTTGTATAGCGCAGCTGTATTACCCGATATCTAGCCGACTACAGAAAATCGCGTGCTAGGCTCGCTCCTACTGTAAAATGATGCAATCCACACTCACACGCAAAGGTACGGCATGGCAGGCTTTTCTGATCTTGGACTTCGCACAGAGCTGCTTGAGACGCTGAGCTCGCTCGACTATGCCGAGCCTACTCCAGTGCAACAGCAGGCGATTCCGCAGGTATTGAAAGGCCATGACCTGATTGCAGAAGCGCAGACAGGCACTGGTAAAACCGCCAGTTTTGCACTGCCGATGCTTCAACGTCTCAGTAAAAATTATGTCGAGGGCGAGTATCGTCAGATTCGAGGCCTCGTATTGGTACCAACGCGAGAGCTCTCAGTGCAGGTGGCGGATGATACCCTGGAGTATGGCCGAGCACTGAAGATGCGCGTGGTCTCTATCTTTGGCGGTGTCCGCTTCGATAATCAAGTTCGAAAGCTCAAGCGCGGCGCCGACATACTGGTCGCAACCCCGGGTCGCCTGTTAGATCTGATTCGCCATGAAGTGATTTCGTTGGCACAGGTTGAGATGCTGGTCTTCGATGAAGCCGACCGAATGCTTGATCTTGGCTTTATCGATGATATCCGCAAACTGCTCGACCTCATTCCCGAACAGCGCCAAACCCTGCTCTTCTCCGCAACATTGAATGATTCGGTTGAGGTGTTGGCCGAGCGCCTGCTAACAGAGCCCAAGCGTATCGCTATAGCGGCACGCAACTCTGCCAGCAAACAGGTGAAACAGAGCATTTATGCAGTGGAACGGGGCGATAAAGCCGATGTGCTCGCCTTTTTGATTCAGGCAGGTAACTGGCAGCAGACACTGGTGTTTACCCGTACCAAAGCGGGTGCCGATGCGCTCACTGAATCGCTACTCGCTGAGGGCATTAGCGCAGCGGCTATTCATGGCGATCGCAAGCAGCGCGAAAGGCTCGCAGCACTGCAGCAGTTTACTGACGGTGAAATCCGCGTACTCGTGGCCACAGACGTTGCCGCACGAGGTCTGCACATCGAGGCGCTGCCTCAGGTGGTCAACTTCGACCTGCCAAACCAGCCCGAAGCCTATGTTCACCGGGTCGGTCGTACTGGGCGCGCTGGAATGAAAGGGCATGCGATATCTCTGGTGGGTGGCGATGAGAAGCGCTTTCTCAAGGCTATATCGGAGCTAATTGGCAAGCCACTGCAGCTCCAGCCTGTGCCAACACTTGAAGATGGCAAACTAGTAGAGGGTGGGTATCTCTCAGAGAAGAAGCGTAATCCCGGGAAGCGTGAGCGCAACGCAAACAAAAAGCAGAAGGCACTCAAGGCTGAGCCGGTAGAGTATCAGAAGGATAAGTCGCGTCCCGCCCTACGTCCGTCTTTGTTCAAAAAGTGATTGCGCAAGAGCCTGCGCTTACTGTGCTGGTATGAGCGATGTAGAGCATAGCTCTTTTTCGCGGTTCTCTCTTGCAAAAGGGTCGGGCAATAGTTGTTCTCCAATCCCAGATTCACTAATCTACGCCACAATTGCTAACTAACTCTGGTTCTATTTATGAGCAGTTCCAATCAAGCCCTCAACGCCTTTGAGCGCATTCGCTCCAACAAAATGTTTGAGCTTAGTGTTATCGCGGTCATCATCGGTTCGGCACTCTTGGTTGGCGCGAAAACCTTTCAGTTAAGCCCAGTGGGGGAGCAGATCGTCTATTGGCTCGATATTGCTGTAACCATCTTCTTCCTATTGGAGATCAGCGTGCGGTTCATCGCGCACGAAAACAAAAAACGCTTCTTCCATGACCCTTGGAATGTGTTCGATACACTTGTAGTAACCATCAGTTTAATCCCGATCAGCCAGGCCGATACGGCCCTCGTTGCGCGCCTGGTGCGCGTATTCCGCGTATTGCGAATGGTCTCGATCATTCCAGAGCTGCGCATGCTTCTGAACTCTTTGGTGAAGGCCCTACCGCAGCTGGGCTATGTGCTGCTGCTAATGTTCATTATCTTCTACGTTTATGCGGCGGTTGGCGCGACGCTCTTCCACGCAATCAACCCAACGCTTTGGGGTGATGTCGCTGTCTCGATGCTGACCCTGTTCCGTGTTATGACCTTCGAGGACTGGACCGACGTTATGTACGAAACCATGACGGTCTATCCGCTGAGCTGGATCTACTACCTGTCGTTTATCTTCCTAACTGCCTTCGCCTTCCTCAATATGGTGATCGGTATCGTCGTCAATGTGATGAACGAGGAGCACGAGCGCATCATTAAAGAGGAGGCCGAGGCGGCGAACGAGCCCACCATCGCCGACCTCAAGGCGGAACTTGCTGAGATCAAACAGATGCTGGCGCAGCGCCAATGAGTGAAACGACTAAACACACGCTTTTCGACGATCTTCAAGCGATATTCACCGGCGCGCTGGCGGTGGCCGTTGGTGTGCTCTTTCTGAAAACAGCGGGCTTGCTGACCGGCGGTACTACAGGCTTGGCGACACTGCTGCACTACTCAACGGGTATCAACTTCGGATTGACACTCGTGGTTTCAATGTACTGGTGCTCTATGTGCAAGATCGTTACTGTATAGCGGTAGGTAAGACGCAGATTGCGCTGGATGTCAGCATCGTTGTTGCAGGTCTATGGCTGATCCCGCCTTGAGGCTGCTTATTTCAGTCATGGGTGCGGTTGTGTTGAATTTCGTTTTGACGGTCAACCATAAGCCGGGGCGTTACACCGGATTTTAATCAGAGCTTCAATAATACGAGAGGTGAGTATGAAAATTTCAGAGGTAAGAGTTCACCCTATATCTGTACCTCTGGAGACGCCTTTCTACTTTAGCCAGGGCTGGGTGCATCAGCGCAGCTCTGTGATTATTGAGCTCATCACTGACGATGGCCAAACGGGCTGGGGTGAGTCGCTCTGCCACGGGCTTCAGCCCCCTCAAATAGCAGCTGCTTTTATTGAACAGGTCTTTCGTTCCATCCTCATCGGTGCCGACCCCTTCGATGTCGAACTCTTATGGGAAAGGATGTACAACACCACCCAGCCTTATGGCCAGGGCGGGGCCGCCGTCAATGCGATTAGCGGTGTCGATATCGCTCTCTGGGATCTTATTGGGCGTTCGGTCGGGAAGCCTATCCATAAACTGATTGGCGGGGCTTTTCGTGCTGAGGTACAGCCCTATGCGACGGGTTTTTACCGCATAGAGAATGGCAACTATCCCGCAGATGCGATAGTCGAGGCTAAGAGCTACATTGATGCTGGCTTCAAGGCATTTAAACTGAAGATAGGCTTTGGCGTCGATGAAGATATCGCATTCATTAACGCGATTCGCGACGCCGTTGGGCCCGAGATGCGAATCATGGCGGATGCTAATTCCGCTTATTCGGTAGGTAGTGCCCGCAGGCTTATCGATGCAACTCGAGGTGCTAATCTCTACTTTTATGAAGAGCTCCTAGCCCCGGAAGATCTAAAGGGCTATCGAGAGCTTAAAGGCTTCTCCTCTTCACGGATCGCTGCCGGTGAGCAGCTCTTTGGCAAGCAGGGCTATGCCCCCTGGCTTGAAGCTCGCGCGCTCGACCTGATACAGCCCGATCTCTGTTCGTCAGGCGGTTTCAGCGAGCTCAAGAAGATCGCTGCGCTAGCGCAAGCCGCCCATACCCCCATGATTCCACATGTTTGGGGCTCAGGTATTGGTCTGGCGGCATCCTTGCAGTTCATCGCTGCGCTACCTTCTCTACCGCTGACACTGAATCTGGTTGAGCCTATGTTGGAGTTTGACCGGTCGTCACACCCTTTCCGTCGTGAGCTGATATTTGATGGTATTGAGATGCAAAATGGTAAGGTACAGATACCAGCCGGCCCGGGGATTGGTGTTGAGGTAAATCGTGAGGTTTTGGAGCAGTATCGTGTCTGAGGATGAGCAGATTTTGCAGCAGATGCAGCGTCGGGTGCGCGGTGTCAGTCGACGTATTACAGAGGTGACCGCTGACTGCAAAAAGGATATCAGCCTCACCTCGAAACGTATTCTACTGGCCGAGCTGTCTGATTTCGTGCGCATGCAGCAGCTCGAGGCGGCAGAGCTTCGAGTCCAGATTCAGCGGAGTCAGGAGGCGCTAGATGCCTTTGGGTTGTTGGAGGCCAAACTACAGCAGATCGCAAGACTAATTCAGCGCACAGATTGAGGCCTCGTCCGCGGCCTGATCGGCTAAAACAATCCTAGCTGTTCGTTTTTGTCACCCGAGATGCGCGCTTCAGCATACTCACTTTTTTCGCCCCTTTCGCTCGCCACCGCTTCGACTCCGAACATTGCCTCTGCCAATCCGCTGGCGCGCTCGGTGCGTCGCTGGGCGATTTTTAGTAGGGCCGCGGGCTGTTCACACATCAAAGAGAAGTGCTCTCGGGCCCGTGTTATTGCGGTGTATACCAGTTCGCGCGTGAGTACCGGGCTATCTTGCGGTGGAATTACCAGAGCGCAATGGGCAAACTCAGACCCTTGAGACTTGTGTACCGTCATGGCAAAGACTGTCTCATGTGATGGGAGCCGACTCGGAGGAATCCAGCGGATATCGCCTTCGGCGTCGTCGGGCATAAATGCGACGAGCGACCTATCTTCAATCTGCAGGCAGATGCCGATATCGCCGTTCATTAACCCCAGATTGTAATCATTGGCACTCACCATAATGGGTCGCCCGTGATACCAGGGGGTGCTGCTGTCGATCAGCTGCTGCTTGTGCAGTTGTGCGGTAATGCGTTCATTCAGTTCGCTTACCCCAAAATCGCCCTGGCGCACCGGTGTTAGCAGTTGATACTGGGTATAGGCTAATAGGATCGCTTTGGCGCTGCTGTTACGCGTCTTTTCGTTTAGGTCTGCACCTGTTGCCAGTTGTAAGTATGCGGCGTAGCCAGCACTCGCCTCGCGCTCAATGAGTCTTAACAGCGACTCGTTGCGGTTCTCCTGCGCCTGAGCGGTCGGCTTCAAAAACTGAATGTCGGCGTATTCCCCAGCTGCACAGGCGGTGAGTGTATCGTTTAACTCTTTGCCCGCGTTGATCGCCTGTGCCAGTCGGCCAATGCCTGAACGAGCATCAAAGCGGTAGCTATGGCGGAGCATAGCGACCGTTTGATCCATCGAACTTCCTTGGGAGTCCTCGAGCTCAACCGGCAGGCTAAGGCCGGCAACGGCCTGTAACCAAGCTCGCGTTGCGGGTTGATAGTGCCCCGTACGTGAGCGCGAGCAGAGCTCGCCCAGTACTGAGCCTGCTTCCACCGAGGCGAGCTGATCCTGATCCCCAATAAGAATCAGCTGCGCATGTTCAGGAAGTGCATCAACCACGGCCGCAAGCATGCTGACATCCACCATAGAGGCTTCATCAATGACAAGCACATCAAGGGGTAGTCGATTGTCGCGGTTATAGCGGAACTCGCGGCTGTAACGACGAGACCCCAACAGCCGGTGCAGGGTACGCACCTTGGTTGGTAAATCGGCAGGTGTTAGTTCGCCATCGAAATCATCGAAAGGGAGTTTATCGATAGCCGAGCGGATGGATTCGTTCAGACGCGCAGCCGCTTTGCCGGTAGGCGCCGCCAGCTCTATCTGGTATCCGCGCTCAGTCGAGCCGGTCTTAAACGGCGCCAGTGACTGTAGCAGAGCGAGGAGGCGAATAACGGTAGTGGTTTTCCCCGTACCTGGGCCGCCAGTAATGAGGCTGAAGCGACTACGTGCGGCTAGCGCACAGGCAGCGCGCTGGTAGTCTACCGACTTACTCGGCGGAAATAGGCGCTCCAGACTTAGTTTCGCCTGTTTAGACGCGTCTGAATTTGGATCCGCCAGCCCTTCGCGCAGCTCTAAGCGCTGATGAATCGCAGTAGAGATCTGAGTTTCATACAGCCAGTAGCGACGCATGTAGAGACGTTCGCCACTCAACACTAGCGGTGTAACTTCATACCCCTCAGATACCAGACCAGCCGCTTCAAGGGCTGTGCTGATGATCTCGGGTGAGAGGGGTTCCAACAACTTCTCTGGGGTGAAGGTTTGGGCATGCTTGAGTAACTCGCGCTGCTGCGCTGAGTAGCGTCGATCCTGTGGAGGTAGTGCAAGCGTTTTATTAGGGCTATTGCAGAGCGCACGAAGATCCACACAGACATGGCCTCGGCCGACCTGGTGGCTGAGTAGACTCAGCATCAGCAACACAAGACTTCTCTGCTCGCCATCGGGCGGCTTCTCGCCAGACTGTGCCTCACTGGCCTGTTTCTCACCAGGCAGCGCAAGCTCCGTCAGATGCTTGGCAAATTGCAGATCAACGGTGCGGATCCAGCCAAGCTCTATCCAGCTTGCGAGCCAGTTCTCTAGGGTTGCTCTCAATGTGTTACTCACAGGTGTACTCCGCTGAATAGCTGGTCCAGCTTCTCGATAAGCTGTTTTGGCGGTCGATCGCAGTAGATGCCTGCGTTTTCGCCATTGATTCCTCGAAGATACATTACCATTGCCCCACCTATATGGGTCTCGTAGTCATAACCTGCAATGCGGCTGCGAAGGTAGCGGTGCAGTGCTAGGGTGTAGATGATGTACTGCAGATCGTAGCGCTTCTCGATGGTTTTGCGCTCCATCGCTTCCAGGCTATAGGCACCGTCATTGTTGCCCAGGAAGGTAGATTTGTAGTCGAGTACATAGAAACGACCGTCCTTCTCAAAGCTCAGATCAATAAAGCCCTTGAGCATACCATTGAACTCTAGCTCCTTGGCAGCCGGACGAACCAGGCGGCTGGGGGCCATCTCGTAAACGAGCCGGTCTAGCTGCTGTACGTCCAGGTCTTTAGCCTCAAACCAGAACTCCATCTCTGCCTTAGCACGATCTAGAGAGTGCAGGCTGGTTTGACTCTTGTCGGGCAGCGCAAATGGGGTGGTTAACAGGGCAGATATCCACTCTGTAATCAGTTTGGGGTCATACTCCTTACTGTTCTTTGCTTCACAGCGTCGAGCAACCTCAAGCTCAAGCAGTTGCGGCTGGCTAACGACCTGGTTGAAGCCCGTTTTGCAGCACCACTCCAGAATGTTGTGCAGAAAGTCACCGGGGCCAGCGCCTTTAACGAAGGCGTGATAGCCCTCTAGCGGTGTTTCAACGCTGAGTTTGAGCGCCTCATCATCGGCCTCCTCAGCACGTTTTTCGGCGCTGGGATCATCGATATCTCCCAGTGCTTTGGCCTCATACTGAATACGAGAGTAGCTGGCGATCCACCAATTCTGCTGCAGGGGGACCTCTGCTGTGAGTGCATGCCCAAGCTCGGGCAGGGCTTTGGGAGTGTAGGTCGCCTCCGTCGGCTCAGGTTCACTCAGGACCTCAATTAGTTGGCTAGTCTGTAGCTTATTAAGGTGCTCAGTTATCTCGCCTGACCCCAAATCGGTCGCGCCTAACGCATAGCCCAGCGCGCTGATCGGCCAGTACTTCATTGCCGGAGCGCCTACCCACATTGCGTACTTGGCACGCGTAAGGGCGACGTAGAGCTTGCGCAGATCCTCGGCTAGACGCTCATGGTCTGCCGCCTGTTTCTGCTCCGCTGTGGGATTGAAGTGGTTCTCCCACTGGCGTTCGCTGTTGTGGTAGCGCACAAACTCTTTCTCATCCAATGCGCTGCGCAAGCTGGTGCCGTAGGGTAGAAAAACTAGCGGATATTCCAGTCCCTTAGATTTGTGCACAGTGACAACCTGCACTAGATTGGCGTCACTCTCTAAGCGCATGTTGAGGTGGTCACTCTCCTCCTCGGCGCTGAGTAACATCAGCTCATATTGGCGTATCAGGGCGTGCTCTCCGTCCAACTGCATGCTGGCCGTTTGTAGGATCTCGCCAAGGTGAAGGATATCCGTAAGCGCACGTTCATCACCGCTTGCGAGGAGTCTCGCAGGTACATCGTAATCGTTCAAAAACTGACGCAGCGTGGCAAATAGTCCGTTGCGCTGCCAACTGCTCTGGTAGCTTTCAAACTGCTGCAGAATCTCACCCAGTACCAGCTCGTCGGCGTTGAATGACTCTAGTCTTTCGTGGCTCAAATTCAGTGAGGGTGTGGCCAGCGCGGTACGCACCAGTTCCAAGCGGCGCGGCTCTACGAAGGCGCGCAACCAGTGCAACAGCTCAGTCGCCTGGACTGATTGCAACACTGAGCTACTATCCGAGAGATAGACGCTGCGCACTCCACGCGCCGACAAAGCAGTTCGTACGGCCGCAGCTTCGTTTTTGTCGTTGACCAGAATGGCGATATCACCGGGGGCGAGTCGGGTAAAATCTGCAGGGTCTGTAGTGCTGTAAAAACCCGCGTCGGGGTTGTTCAGCAACTCTACGATCTGGCTGGCGCAAACTGCGCCGAGGTGCTCGAAGGTCTTCTCTTTGGCGAGAAATTTTAGGTTACCGTTCTGGTAGCGCTCGGTGGCATCCATGGCCCAAAAGTGAAGTGCTTTCTGTGCGGTATTGCCAATACGAAACTGCTTGTCCGTGCCGTTGGCTTTGGTCTCCTCGAACGGCAGCTCAGACTTCTCTTTGGAACCAAATAGGAAGGCGCCGTCGGCGGAGTTGTCAGCCTGCGTAAAGATATTGTTAACGGCCGCAACCACGGACTGATCTGAGCGGAAGTTGGTGTCCAGCGTATGAATCCGCTGCCCAACACTTTTGCGCGCTTCTAGGTAGGTGAAGATATCGGCTCCGCGGAAACGATAGATCGCCTGCTTCGGGTCACCTATCATCACGAAACAGCGAGATGCACTGTTGTCGGCCACCCTATAAATGCTGTCGAAAATCTCATACTGGATATGATCGGTGTCCTGAAACTCATCGATTAGAGCGGCGGGGAACTGCTGACGAATTTGATGCGCAAGGTGGGGGCCTCTCTCACCTTCGAGCGCGAGGTGCAGATTTTCAAGCAGATCGTTAAAACCGAGCTCAGCTCGGCGGCTCATCTGTGCACTGACACGTCGGCCGACCCAGTCAGAGGCGTGCAGCAGTATCTCTTTACTGATGGTTTTTGGACGCTGCTCTAACTGCCAGAGTGCATCAATCGCTTTGAAGCCAGGGTGCTCGAGCAGTTCGCTTGGTGTCTCCAGTATCGCCTCAAGTTTGTCGGCGCGCTGATTTTCAAATCCGGTACTGCCAAACTTGTGTGGCAGAAACTCATCACCTTGTGCCCAGTCTGGCATGAGCGCCCAGACCTTCTCCATAGCTGGTTTCTTGCGCCCACTGAGGCCTGCGTTTTGCTTGAGCTGCTCTAGCACTTTAGGCATCTCGTCAGCCCACTCGCTCCAAGGTAGGGACTTCAGCTCTTGGAGTTGGCGAGCTGTCTCTTCATCGAACTGCTGGAAAACCTCTCCCAGGTTAACTGTGCCGCTATCTATCGATCCCGCAAATAGCCCTTTAAGCTTGAAGATCAGCTTAGCGGGTTCGGCGTAGAGTTCGAGAAAACGCTCTGTAGAGGTGCTATTCAGTGGGTAGACCTGCGTGCGCCAGTAGTCCCGAATAGCGGCCAGCTGCAACTCTTTGACACTCGTTACCAGGGTCTGCGAGAAGAGGTTGCCACTGTCGAAAGCGTGCTCCTGTAGCATCTGATAACACCAGCTATGGATGGTGGAGATGGAGGCCTCATCCATCCACTCGGCCGCTAGTAGTAGTTTTGCGCGCAAGTGACTGCGGTTCTCTGGCGGATACATATCACGCAGCTCGCGTAGCAGCTTGTCACCTGTTTCGTTATCGGCTTCAGGAGAAAACACTTCGGCCGCCTCTGTGAGACGGCGACGTATTCGCTCGCGTAGCTCCTTGGTTGCAGCCTCAGTAAAGGTGACCACCAGTAGATTTTGCGGCAAGAGTCCAGCCTGCAATTCATCCAAGAGATCAGCCTCGGTGGCTGCTTCTGCTGTTATCGAGGGTGGCGGTCCAAGCACTAGACGCACGTAGAGTAGGGCGATAGTGAAGGTTTTACCGGTACCGGCACTCGCTTCGATCAGATGGCTGCCGTGCAGCGGGAGGTGTAGCGCTATTGGGCGATCTTCGCTCATTCGGCCTCCTCAACTGCGGACTGATGCGAGTGTTTGAGTGGTAGGTAGACCAGGTCCGCCAGGGTCTCAAAATCCTTAGTGAAAAAGCTATCGAACTCTGGGTAAGCGCGTTTGAGATAGCCCTTGTCGTAACTCTCGAACTGCTTGGTAAAGCTCTCCTCAGCTGCGCTGCGCATGGTCACTGGATCTTTTTCACGTGCCGCTATAGCGGCGTAGGCTACGTTGGGCAGTACCGGTAAGGGCTCGGTATTCGCTCGAATCCAGCAACTCAGTAACTGGTCCAACAGTTGCTGTGCGTAGTCTGGCTCCAGAGGTGGTAGCTCTACCAGGCTATCCTCCTCCTTGCTGAGAATATAACTTCTGAAGCTGAGCCCTAGAGACTGCCCTGCCAAATGCATCAGCCACTCCGCCAATAGCTTCTCGTAACGGACCTTTTTTTTATCCATCAAGCGTGAGCGAGAGATGTGGATACGTGCCAACAGGCCAGTTCTATCCTGGCGCAAATCGGTAATCCGGTCGGCGACTCTAATGGCACCCTCCGGTGACTCATAGTGGTACTTAAACACTCGATCTTCAGCAGCATCTGGCCACTGTTCTAGTAACTGAGCATAGCGCTCGAACAGGTTAGGAAGGCTGGCGCTAAGCGTTTGGCTCAGGTGGTGCTCGAGACTGCCTATCCCGAGTGCGCCGCTACGAGCGAGGCGCTCTAGTTCATGCGTCAAACTGGTTTCGAAATTGGCCTGGGTGTCGCTTTTAACAATAGCGTTTTGAATAAGTTGTGATTCAAGTATCGCTCGTTGGAGGTTGTTAAAGGCGAACACCTCGTTATCTGTATCGCTATCATTTAACTCGCTGAACCAGACACCTAGGCGCTGGTTGTAGAAGTAGGCGATCGGGTCTTTTAAGAAATTCGTGAGGACTTTGAAGTCGATTGGATCCTCAGGCTCTAGATAAGCAAGTGAACGCTTACCCTCGCTGTGAGTTTTGTTTTTATTGGTTAGTGCGTCTCGCCAGTGCGGATTATAGGTAAACAGGCGTCCGGCACTTAGAACCTCTTTGAGCGAGTTAGGTGCATTCTCTTTGGGGTAGTAGTGAGGACTGAACGCCTGCAAAGGGTGCTGCACGGTTAGCAGCTCAGAACTTGAGTGCTCCTCGATCTCGCTCTTCCAGAGCTGGTCAATGTAGTCCTGCAACTGCTGCACCAGAACCGATGCGGGGCGCTGGCTGTCATCCACAATACTGCGCCCCACCCAACTGATATAAAGCTTCTCCCGCGCCGAGAGTAGGGCTTCAAGGAAGAGATAGCGGTCATCATTGCGACGTGATCGATCGCCCGGGCGGTATTCGCGTGCCATTAGGTCGAAGTCCATCGGCGTACGGCTGCGTGGATAGTCGCCGTCGTTCATGCCCAGAAGGCAGATCATCTTGAACGGGATTGAGCGCATCGGCATTAGCGTTGAGAAGTTGACGCTACCCGAGAGGAACCGTTGTCTGAGGTTAGTCTCATCCATGGCTGACATTACCCGCTCGCGCACGATCATCAGCGGCACGTTCTGCTGTTGTGCCTCGGCAATCTGCAGCTCCTCTTGCCAGCGTCCGAGCTGACTTTTTAAGCGGTCGAGCAGCAGTTCGTCGGCTGGGTTTTCAGCTTTGAAGAAGTCTACTAGTAGCTGCTGTACCTGAGCGACCCACTCATCGGCCGACTGCTCTTGCGCGAGCTGTTCGCTCGCCTGCTGTAGCATCTCAACAAACCTTGCGAGGTTGCCTGCGATGGCGATTTCACTGCCGCTGATCTGCGTGTATCCCTGTACATCCCTCCAGGACTCCTGCGGTCCTAGGGTGAAACCGAGCAACATAGCGCGCAATCCCGACAACCAGGTATTACGATCGCCAATTGCAGGATTTTCAGAATGCTCTCGCTGCTGCGCACTCAGCCCCCAGCGGATGTGGGTGCTCTCAATCCACTGGCTGATCAGATCGAGATCAGACTCAGCAATATTGAAACGTGATCGCAACGCTGGTGCCTCCAGCAGACTCATCACTTCGGTGACACTGCAGCGTGACTCGGGCAGAGTCAGAAGTATCTCCAGTGCGCTAAGCAGTGGGTTCTGGCCACGCTGTCCGAGGTCGGCGATGTTGTACGGGATGTGCAGCTGCTTGTCGTCTTGATACTGGCCGAAGACGGCTTTGATAAAGGGTGCGTAGACATTGATATCGGGCACCATCACCATCACATCGCGCGGTTTCAACTCGGGCTTGGCATTAAACGCTGCTAGCAGTTGATCGTGCAGAATTTCGATCTCGCGCAGTGGGCTGTGTGCGATGTGAAAAGCCACAGAGTGGTCTTGCTGCGGGTTTAGATGCCTCGGCTCAACCTCGCTGAGATCGGTCAAATCGAAGATGTCGTCCTGTAGTTGATTAAGTAGCCGCGGGCTTTCAGCGCTAGTGTGAGCGAAAAACAGGTCGATCTGGTTTTTGTACAGCGCGTACCCGCTGGCGCGCGCTTCGGTATCATCAAATTGATCGAGCATGCGCAGAAAGTCACGCCCCTGCCGGCCCCAGCCGGCCAACAGCGGGTTTGCATGTCCGTGTAGCTGCTCCAGCTCACACCCGGGTAGGAACTGACTTTTCTGCATGCCGCGTCTACGTTCAGCCGTAAGCAGCTCGCGGTCACTGACGATTTCAGCCCAGTGGTATTGGCTGGGGTTCAAAACGCAGAAAATGACCTGCGAGAAGCAGCTCAGTACCTCCAGCGCCTCTAGCGTCTGCCAGGGCAGTGAAGAGACGCCGAAGACAAACACCCGCTTGGGTAGGGTAGTCGCTGTGGGCAGTGTTCTAAATCGTTTTGCCGTCTCGATAAATCTGGAGTGAATCCGCGAGCGGCTCGTCTCGCGCTGCTCATCACTTATGCTCTTAAAAAGGGCGCGCCAGAGCTTGGGTTGCCAGAGCTCCTCTGTCTGTAGAGGTCTGGCCTCGGCGCGGCTATCGAGCACGGCATTTTCGCCGCGCTCCCAATGGCTAAGCCAATCTGCGCGATAGACCTGATATTGATCGTATAGGTCGGCCAGCTTCTCGGCGAGTTGAAAGCAGCGCACATCAGGTTGGTCGCCCTCTATAAAGCGTTTGAGTGGCGCGTAGTCAGCATCTGTTGTTATGAGCTCGGGTAGTAGAGCAAACAAGCGCCAGCTTAAGGGGCGTTTATCGTAGGGTGAGAGTGGTGGAACCTCGGTTTCACCGAGGATGGCGCGGTAGACACTCCAGATGAACTCAGAGGGGAGTTTGAACTCCAGGTCGGCAGCAATTCCAAGGCCGCCAACCGATGGGTCCGCGCCGGGATCCGTGGCAATAGATTGTTTTAACCACTGTGCGATGCCGTTACTCTGCACCAGCACCACATCCTCATCGAACGGATCCAGTGGCGCTGTACGCAAAATGGTAATCAATGACTGTCGCAGGTCTTCAAGACGGTTGCCGTGAATCGCGATAAAGCCACTGTCGGTCGGTGTCGGCATTAAAATCTCTCGTCTGGAAAACTGGAGCTAGGAGATTGAAAAATAGCATGTTCTCGTCTGAGTGAGGAGCCAATCAGATTCAAATCCCTTATACTTGCCCGTATAGATAACAGCCTTGGATCGACCCATGAAACTCCTGATTCGCAACCTCGCCCGTTCAACCACTGAAACCGAATTGTTAGAAATTTTCGAGAGTTACGGCAGCGTGCAGTACTGCAATTTGGTGATCGACTCTGCAACCGGAGGGTCTAAAGGGTTTGGCTTCGTCGAGATGCCCAAAGTGGGCGAAGCCAAAGCAGCGATGAAAAATCTCAATAACACCTTAGTTAACGGTAACATCATTCGCGTGAAAAAGGCGGATGATAAGCCGGCCTAAGGCTTAAACTGTACCATGCTTGCACTGAATCGACTCAACCTCAGCAATGCACGTGGCGACCTTCTTGGTGGCGTAACGGCAGCGGTTGTCTCTCTACCGCTGGCCCTTACCTTTGGCGTTGCCTCGGGCGCAGGTGCCGAGGCGGGCCTGTATGGCGCCATCCTCATCGGTCTCTTCGCTGCGCTCTTTGGCGGGACTTCGACCCTCATATCTGAGCCCACCGGTCCTATGACGGTGGTTATGACAGCGGTGATTAGCTCACTCATCGCGGCTAACCCAGAGAACGGCATGGCCATGGCGTTCACGGTTGTGATTTTGGCGGGGATTTTCCAAATAGCGTTTGGCTATCTGCGGCTCGGTAAGTACATCACGTTGATGCCCTATTCGGTTGTATCGGGTTTCATGTCTGGTATCGGGGTGATTCTGATCCTCATGCAGCTTGCGCCTGCACTGGGACAGCGGGCGCCCCCGGGTGGGGTGGTTGGTTCGTTGATGTCGTTGCCAGAGCTGATTACGAATGTTCAGTTCATCGAGCTGCTGCTTTTCGGTTTGACCCTCGCCGTGCTGTTCAAGCTGCCAGATAAGTACCGCAAGCTAGTGCCGCCGCAGTTGGTTGCTTTGGTGGCTATTTCGCTCTTTTCTGTGTTGTTTATATTCGCTGATATTGAAGTGCGTCGAATAGGAGAGATCGACGTCTCTCTGCCATCAATCATTCTGCCCTATTTCACGCATGAGCAACTCGGCGTCATGCTGGTCGATGCGATGGTGCTGGGTATGCTGGGGTGTATCGACTCTATGCTTACCTCGGTGATCGCGGATAATCTCACTCGCACCGAGCACAATTCCAATAAAGAGCTAGTGGGGCAGGGCTTGGGTAATATCATGTCTGGTCTCTTCGGCGGTTTGCCGGGGGCCGGCGCTACTATGGGCACGGTGGTCAACATTCAGGCCGGCGGGCGTACTGCGCTCTCTGGGATCATACGTGTTATCGCACTCTGTATTGCTGTCTTTGGTTTGGTAGGTCTAATTGAGAGTATTCCTCTGGCAGTGCTTGCGGGCATTGCGGTGAAAGTGGGGCTGGATATTCTCGACTGGTCGTTTATCCGTCGTGTTCATAAGGTATCCAAATACAGCACGATGATCATGTATGCCGTATTGGTGTTGACGGTCTTCGTCGATCTTATCGTTGCCGTTGGTGTCGGTGTGTTTGTTGCTAACATCATCATTATCCAGAAGCTATCCGCCGCCGAGGAGGAGAACGTGCGCTCCATGTCGGATGTGGATGACTCTATCCCGCTGGATGATGAGCAGCGAGATCTATTGAATGCGGCCGATGGCCGTGTGTTGCTGCTTTATCTCTCCGGTGCGATGATCTTCGGTGTGGCCAAAGCGCTCTCCCGTGAGCGCAAGAATATCGATAAGCACGATGCGGTGATCTTCGACATCAGTGAGGTGACCTATATCGACGATACAATGGCGCTGTCGCTGGAGAATGTTATCTACGAAGCGCTCGATGCCGATAAACATGTGGGTCTGGTTGTTGGTTCAGATCTGGCGAAGGATAAGCTGATGAATTTGGGTATTGGCGAGCGCCTACCGCTAGAGAACTTCACTCACTCGCGCACAGAGGCGTTGCGTCAGGCGCTGGGTGCTGCAATGGCGTCTGAAACTACTGAGGACGCTTAAACACCAACAGCCGAGTGTCGATGGTTTGACGCGTTTCGCCGTGCTGGTTCTTGGTCTCGACGTGAATCTGCACTGTGCCGCGATCCGGTTTTGAGCGCGATTCGGTCACCTCTATAACTTCCACTTCGATGTGCAGAATATCGCCCGGACGGGTCGGGCTGAGCCATCTCAGGTCGACGCCTCCACCGATTACGCCGGTTGCAATCGGTAAGGTCTGCGCCATTAACCGCATGGTTACCGAGCCTGTATGCCAGCCACTTGCCGCTAGCCCCTCGAAAAAGGTCTCTTTGGCCTGTTCGTGATCGAGGTGGAATACCTGCGGGTCGTAGTGTTCGGCGAAAGCGATGATGCGCTCTTCGCTCATTTCGTACGCTTCGCTGATAAAGCGTTCGCCAACATAGAGATCTTCAAAGTATTTCATCTACGTAAGTCCAATAGTATCGGTGTGCTTCAGCTTTCGGCTGAATTTGTCATGGCGGATAGTAGGCCGCAGATGAGTTTGAACTACAATAATCAAAGAGTAGAAATGCGAGGGTGAGATAATGCGCGCACTGTTTTTATCGATTCTAATGGTGCTCTCTTTCGGTCTGAAGGCAGAGACGTTTAACGATGTGATCTCCATGGACGAACGTCCTGATGGGGTAGTATTTGAAATTCTTGCACCGAACGAGCGAAGTTGGGAGCGAACACAACCTAAACTGTTGCAAGCGATCGAGCAGCTAAAACGCCGTTGGCTTGATATCGATATTGCCGTGGTGAGTCACGGTAACGAGCAGTTCGCCTTGACCACCGACAAGGCGAGTGTCTTTCCTGAGTTACACCAGTCAGTTCTTAATTTGGGTGAGCAGGGCGTAGATATTCACGTATGTGGAACCTACGCCAGCTGGCGGGATATTAAACCTGAAGCTTTTCCCGACTATGTCGATGTATCCGCCTCAGGTCCGGCCCAGATTAATGACTACAAAGCGCTCGGCTATGTGTTGGTGACCGATTTCGCTTTTTAAACCTGTAGGGGACCTACGCTAGCAGGGATGACAAGCACAGCTCTAACTCCCGACTAGGTGTTTGGTCGGGCAATACGCTTCGCGTACAGCTCTCCTACAGATAAAGACAGGTCATCCCGCTTTACGATCCTCGCGGATCATCTCTGAGCCCTTAGCTGCGATCATTATCGTCGGAGAGCTTGTGTTACCTGAGGTAATCGTTGGCATGACTGATGCGTCAACAATGCGCAGCCCCTCGAGTCCGATGAGGCGCAGTCGGCTATCAACAACTGCATGAGGATCATCAACTTTACCCATCTTACAGGTGCCTACCGGGTGGAAGATTGTCGTACCCACATCCCCCGCCGCGTTGGCTAACTCCTCATCTGTTTGGTATTCAGTTCCAGGCACAGACTCCTCGGGCTCAAAAGGCTGCAGCGCCTGCTGCTGCACTATTTTACGCGTCAGGCGTAGGCTATTTGCGGCAACCTCACGGTCGCGATCAGTTGAAAGGTAATTCGGTGCAATCTCGGGTGCGCTGTTTGGATCGGTGTCAGTGATCTTGATTGTGCCACGCGAGGTTGGTCGCAGATTACAGACGCTGGCCGTGAACGCTGGGAACTTGTGCAGTGGATCGCCGAATTTATCAAGCGATAGAGGCTGTACATGGTACTCGATATCGGGCGTCTCCACCTTCTCATCAGAATGGGCAAACATGCCAAGCTGACTCGGGGCCATGGTCAGCGGGCCCGTCTGAAAGAGAGCAAACTCCAGTGCCATCATCGCTTGGCCCCAGAGGGAGTTAGCGGTTTTATTAAGAGTTTTAATACCTTTCACTTTGAAGACAGTGCGCAGTTGTAGGTGGTCCTGTAGGTTTTCGCCAACACCAGGCAGCGCATGCTTTACCTCAATGCCTTTGCTCTGCAGGAACTCAGGGTTGCCAATACCGCTACGCTGAAGAATAGCCGGTGAGCCGATTGAGCCCGCTGCGAGGACGGTTTCGATACGCGAACTCGCTTTGCATGGCTGGCCTTTATGCAGGAACTCAATGCCGGTCACACGCTTGCCTTCGACAATCACCTTATCGGAGAGGGCCGCTGTCATAATGGTCAGGTTGGGGCGCGAACGCACCGGATCGAGGAAGCCACGCACGCTTGACCAGCGCCAACCGCGCTTCTGATTGACTTCAAACTTAGAGACACCGAGATTATTGCCGGTATTAAAATCTTGGTTTGTTGGAATGCCCGCCTGATTAGCAGCAGATTCAAAGTGGTCAAGAATCTCCCAGCTCAGGCGTTGCTGCTCAACCCGCCATTCACCCCCAGAGCCGTGATTATCGTTGGCACCGCGCCAGCTATCTTCCACCGACATGAACACCGGTTTTACGCCGTCCCAGTTCCAGCTGCTATCGCCGGTGAGTTCTGCCCACTCGTTATAGTCGCGCTCCTGACCACGTAGATAGAGCATTGCGTTGATGAGTGTACTGCCGCCCAAACCTTTGCCGCGGGCGTAAATGATAGAGCGTCCATTTAGCCCTTTCTCGGGAACCGTTTTATAACACCAATCAGTGCGCGGATTATTGATACAGTAGAGGTAGCCGACCGGGATGCGAGTCCAGATCCACTTCTCATCATTGCCTGCTTCTAGCAGAAGCACGCTGACCTCCGGATCCTCGGAGAGGCGATTTGCCAATACACAGCCCGCAGCGCCAGCGCCAGCGATAACGTAGTCGTAGGTTCCTAGGTCTTTCATCCGGCCCTCTCCAAAGGGGTCAGACCCCTTTTAGTCATATCTGTCTTCTACGTGAATTTAAGCGCTGTACTCCAGCATATCCAATGAATTATTGTAAGAGCTGTTATTAGAGACTTTTATATCTATGGACCTCAATAGCCTTAAAACCTTCCTGGTTGTTGTCCAAGAGGGGAATCTAACCAAAGCCGCTGAACGGCTCTGTTTAACTCAGCCAGCGTTGAGCCACCAACTGAAGAAGCTACAGGCTGAACTGGGCGTACAGCTGCTTGCCCGCAGTTCCCGTGGTATGCAGCTGACCGAAGAGGGGTTGAAGCTCCTACCCGCTGCTGAGCGCGCTGTACGTGCGGTAGCGGAGTTTTCCGCCTCCGCCAATAGTTTGCAGTCGGCGTTGTCAGGGCACCTTAAACTCGGGTCTATTGTCGATCCTGGTTTTCTGCGCCTAGGTCGCGTACTCAAACTTCTGGCGTCTAAGCACCCAGTGCTGCAGTTCGACCTTACCCACGGTATGTCGGGTCGCGTATCGCGGCAGGTGGAGCAGGGCGACTTAGATGTGGCCTATACCTTGGGTCATCCTGGGCTTCCCGAGTATCAGGGGAGCTTCGCGGTTTTACCGCTGACGGAGTTTCGCTACCGAGTAATCGCGCCGCCAGGTTGGCAAACGATGGTTACGGGCCGAGGTTGGCGAGAGTTGGCAGGCCTGCCCTGGATCTGGACGCCCAAAGATTCGGCGCATAACCGTTTTCTGAGTACAGTTTTCAGTGCGGCTAATGTGCGCCCGAATATCGTTGCCCAGGTCGATCTTGAACCTTCGATGGCTGATCTTGTTTGCTCAGGAGTGGGATTGAGTCTGGCGCGAGAGAATCTTGCGTTAGATGCGGCGCACCACGAGGGTGTCGTCATTGCCGATTCTGTTTCGGTTGAGGCCGCGCTCGGTTTTATCTGTCGCAAAGAGCGGCGCAATGAACCTGCCATACAAGCGGCTTTTGAGGCTGTCGAGAGAGTGTGGCACTCTGAACTGGGCTAGGCTTAGGCTTTTTTGCGCAGCCTAGGTGCCTACCGGCAACATCAAAGAGAGTGCTGGCTGACGTAAAAATCGAAAGGTTGTTTTGGAGATTTGTGCGGCATCAGTTACGCAACTGCCTTTCGCGATATACGAACCGCAGTGGGCAAACTACTCAGAAGTTTCTCTTGAAGCGTACTTAAGATATGAGGTCGATCTAGTCAGTTACTGGCTTGGATTAGGGTACTAATATTCCTCGTTTTCCTGCTGCAATTGCCACATTTGGGCATAGCGACCGGCCTTAGCGAGGAGCTGTTGATGTGTCCCTGTCTCGATTAGCTCGCCTTGGTCCAACACAAGGATCTGATCTGCATCGACAATGGTAGAGAGTCGATGCGCGATTACAAGGCTAGTGTGGTTGCGGGCGAGGGTCTCGAAAGCCGCGAGTATCGATTTCTCGGTGGCGCTATCCAGCGCGGAGGTTGCCTCGTCGAATAGCATAATCGGTGGGCGTTTCAGCAGCACGCGTGCAATGGCAATTCGTTGCTTCTCGCCGCCTGAAACTTTAAGTCCGCGCTCGCCCACTTTTGTTTCGGTGCCCTCGGGAAGGGATGCGATAAACGGCTCTAGATTGGCCATGCGTATCGCCTCACGTACCTCTTCAGCAGAAGCACTTGGACGCCCATAAGCGATATTGTTGTAAATGCTGTCGTTGAACAGCACGGTGTCCTGAGGCACGACGCCTATGGCCTGTCGCAGACTCTCCTGAGTGACTTGGTCAATAGACTGTCCATCTATGCGAATAGCGCCACCATGTAGGTCATAGAAGCGAAAAAGCAGGCGAGCCAAGGTGGATTTGCCAGAACCGCTCGGACCGACGATGGCCACCTTAGAACCGGGCTCTACCTTGAAACTGAGATTTTTTAGAATCGGTCGCTCTTGATGGTAGGCGAAATTCACCTTATCAAACTCAATGCCTCCCTCCATCACTTTCAGTGGCAGAGCTGAGGGGGCATTTTCAATGCTCGGTTTGCGTTTTAGCAGGCCAAACATATTCTCCAGGTCTGTGAGTGCACGGCGTACCTCGCGGTAGACCATGCCGAGGAAGTTGAGCGGCATGAAGAGCTGCAAAATGTAGGCGTTAATCATCACCAGCGAGCCCAGTGTAATGGCACCGCTGGCTACATCGCGTGCCGCCATCCATAGTAGCAGTATCATCCCGACACCAATGATCAGAGCCTGACCTGAGTTCAGCAGCATCAAGGTCATGCGAGTCTTGAGTCGCGCACTCTCCCAGCGCGCTAAATTGGAGTCATACTGCTGCGCCTCAAACTCCTCATTGTTGAAGTATTTCACCGTCTCGTAATTGAGCAGTGAGTCAATGGCGCGAGTGTTAGACTGCGAATCCAGTTGATTAGCTTCACGCACAAAGCGGTTGCGCCACTCAGTTGTTAAAATGGTGAAGTAGATGTAACAGCCAACGCTGACCAAGATGATAATGGCGTAGAGGTAACTGAAGTTAACCAGCAGAATCGCTGCGACCATTCCGAGTTCGATCAGCGTCGGTACAATATTGAACACCAGCATGCGCATCAAGAAGCTGAAGCCGTTACCACCGCGGTCGATATCACGCGAGATTCCACCCGTTTGACGTGAGAGATGAAACTCAAGCTCTAGCGAATGCAAATGACGGAAGACTCTCAGAACCATCGAACGCATAGCTCGTTCGGTGATGCGGCTAAAGACGGCATCGCGTGCTTCGGCAAAGAAGACGGAGCCAAAACGCAGCAGGCCATAGGCGATTATCAACATTATCGGTACCACGAGTACCGGATTGATCGACTCATCCAAACCATCAACGATCTGCTTCAGTACCCAAGGCATCGTGACCGTAGCGACCTTTGCAAGGACGAGCAGCACAAATGCAAATCCGAGGCGAGTGCGAAACTCCCACAGATAAGGCCAGATCATCTTGATGACGTCAAAAGCTTCGGACCAACCAGCCGGTTTACGGTCGTTGGCGGCGCTGTCAGCCGAACGAGAATGGCGCAATGTACGGCGCTCCAAATGAGAAGGGTATTATTATTGAAGCCTATCAGAAAAAGAGAGCGGGCGTTTAGTCTACCATTGCAAGTTCAAGTGTATCTGGCGCTGCAAGACAAACGGCCTGCACGGTTTGCTCTGCTGGATTCGCCTCGCGCTTCAACTTTTTGAGCAGCAGCTCGCGCTCTTCGAAGCAGGTGCTCATCTGAGGGTAGTGGCCCTCGGATGTTGCTGCTACTTCGCCTGTACCAATTAAACTAATGAAAACTAGGACGTAGCCCATAATGACCCCTCGAGTGCATTCACACTCCACTGGTGTGTCACGTCTTACTCTTCGGTCCCTGAGTGCGTGAGCTTCCCCTAAACCTACGTATAAGTGAACGGCTGGGATCTACTCTCCCTTGAGGAGTTAAAGGGTTTTACTGCTAAACTGCGTTACATAGAGTAGAGAGTCAGATACAAAGGAATGGAAGATGGCTGTAACGATTAATGAGACCTCTTGGCCGCAACTACAGCGGTTGCGCTTTATAGAACGCCAACTGCTCTGGGAGCGTGAGGTAACGCCCACTATGCTGACTGGGGCGTTCGGTATTTTGCGTCCACAAGCGCTCGAGTCTATCCATACCTATATTGAGCTGGCCCCGGAGAATGTGCGCCCCTATGAGCCGTCCGATCGCAGCTACAAGCCAACCTCGGAATTCAAACCTAAACTGATTCCAGATTCAGCAGACTCGCTCATCACCATCTCGCGACTCGCTATACCCAGTAACCCTGACTTCCATTCAGTGCCTGTCCTAAGTCGCAGCACTGCACCGGGTACTCTCGCAGCCATACTGACCGCGATTGAGCACCGTATTCGCTTTGAAACGACCTACGTATCGATGCAAAACCCGAGCGGCAGCCGTCGTAGCCTGACGCCCTGCGCTATTATCAGTGCTAGCAATCGCCTGCATGTGCGCGCTTACTGTTGGGAGCGCCAGGGGTTCCGCGACTTTGTGCTGAACCGCTTCCGCGGCACCCCAAAACTCCAGTTTGGTGAGCCGGATCTGTTACCCGAAGATAGCGCTTGGGAGGAGAGTTTGGAGGTACGTCTGGTGCCTAATCCAGCACTTTCGCCTGAGCAGCAAGCACTGATCAGTGATGATTACGATCTTAATCAGCTAGAGCCATTTAAGATTCGTAAGGCACTCATCACCTATTTCTTACAGGCTAATCTGCTTCCAACCAGCGAGGCTGAGCTACACGAAGCAGCGCAGGTGCCTCAGCGTTTTCCGGTGTTGGCAGTGAGCGAGGGCTCCGGAGATACGGTTGTCTCTTTCGCGTTCTGATCTATGCGCCGCACGGTTTAGGCTTGGCTGAGTCACGTTCAATTAGTTGGGCGCTGACTTCGATCATTTCTATCGGTGATTCGGGAAACTCCAGTCGTCGCAGAAGCGTCTGTGCTAAACGCTGTCCGAGTTTATAAGGGCAGATACTCATGGTTGTTAGAGCTGGAGTGGCAGCGGCCGCATCTTGAATATCGTCAAAGCCAACTACGGCAAGATCCTTGCCGGCCTCCAATCCCATACGTTGCAGGCCTAGTAAAGCCCCGAGCGCAACCATATCGCCGTTACAGACCACAGCAGTTACCCCAGGGTGTGCGTTGCGCAGTGCCTTGATCTGCTCTAGCCCCGCTAATTTGTTGTCGTCGCAATCCCAGACTATTGGATCGCGGTCGATCAATTGCTGCAGTGTTTTTTTATAGCCGGCAATCCTGGCTGAGCGCACTACAGTCATTGTGGTGCCTCCTAGGTAAGCGATCTCTTTATGGCCCGCATCCACCAGATAACGCGTTGCTGTCGCTGTTGCATCCTCATTTGCGACACCGATATGATCGAAGGCTCGAGCATCAATTTTTCGCAAGAATGTTACGGTGGGCACGCGGTGGCTTTTTAGAAGCTCAAGGTCGTCCTCTCTGGTTCCAAACGCTGGAACCCATAACAGTCCCGCGCGCCCGCTGCGAATGAACGATGCCAAGTGTTGATGCTGCCTTACGGGGTCGTCTCGGGCATCGAGCACCGAGACCAGATAACCTTTGTCTTCGAGAAGGTCGCTGACGCCGCTAATTACCTCAGCGTTGAATGGGTTGGCGATTTGGTTGATTACAAAGCCTATCTCGCGATTGTTTCCGGAGCGCATAGAAGCAGCACGCTCATTGACGACGTAACGGAGTTTATCCGCAGCTTTGCGAACTCGGGCGGCGGTGTCATCGGAGATGCGACCTGCGCCTCTCATTACCTGACTTGCGGTGGAGACGGAAACTCCCGCGAGTTCAGCTACATCACTTAGTTTTGGCTTTCTGTTCATGATCTAAGATTAATGGATATAACGTTGTATCTTCAAGTGAAAATAGTTTATTCAATTAAAACAATAATCTACGTTATTTCGTCGTTATATATGTTGAATAAAAATAAATTTATAATTGACAGTAGGTATAACGATGTACCAGTCTTGGGGTGCGTATTTGCATAACTCCACTGCAGTTCGGCAGTGGTGTTGGTACCAGTTTCAGCTCCAGGGCTGATATCACAAATTGGAGAGATAGATGAAAACAATAAAATCGAAACTTGCTCTTGCTATCGCACTTCCCGCGGCGATCATTGCAAACGCGGCGTCAGCAGACGTTCTGTTCTGGTCGACGCAGGCCAAGCCAGTGCAGGAGCAGCAGGCGATGCGTGAACAGGTTCTTGCTGGCGCTGGTACGGTAGATTACCAGGCTAACGATGGCGGCCCTTGGTTGACTCGTTTACAGGCAGAGTTAGAGGCGGGAAGCGGTTCTATTGGCGTGCTCGGTGCGTTGCACGGAGACTATGCAGCGATGGATGCAGCGGATTTGGTCGATCTATCAGACCTGGGCGTAGAGTCGAACAGTGCGACATTTAATAACTTGGCGAAGTTAGGTGAATCCAGCCTGCAATATATCCCGTGGATGCAGGCTAGCTACATAATGGCAGCGAACAAAGAGGCGCTTCAATACCTGCCAGAGGGCGCTAACATTGACGCGCTGACTTACGATCAATTGATAGCTTGGGCTGCGAATGTTCATGAAGCAACTGGAGAACCAAAGTTTGGCTTCCCTGCTGGTCCAAAAGGCCTGAAACACCGATTCTTCCAGGGTTACCTGTACCCATCCTTTACTGATGGTGTTGTCCGCACTTTCGCATCAGATAAAGCCGTCGGTGCATGGGAGAAGTTTCTCGAGCTGTGGGAGCACACAAACCCTGCTTCAACCAACTTCTCATTCTTGCAGGAGCAGTTGCTGAGTGGCGATGCTTGGATCGCATTCGACCACACATCGCGTCTAGCGCAAGCCTTCAACGAACGTCCTGATGACTTTGTTGCGTTTCCTGCGCCTGCCGGACCAGAGGGCCGAGGCTTCATGCCTGTCTTGGCTGGTGTAGCGATTCCGCGCACCGCACCAGACATGGATGCTGCGAAGGAGCTTGTGCAACATATGCTGAAGCCGGAAACACAGATCGCCACCTTACGTGCGACCAACTTCTTCCCCGTGGTTGATGTTAATTTGCCGGGCGACTTGCCACCAGCCGTAGCTGCCGCAGGCAATGCCGTCGCTAAGATGAGTAGCTCATCTGATGCTAACCCAGGCCTCTTACCTGCTGGACTGGGTTCGAAGGGCGGTGACTTCAGTAAAGTCTACAGCGATACTTTTGAACGAATCGTCTTGGCAGGTCAGGACATCCGGATGGTACTCGATGATCAGAAGGGTAAGCTGGCTGCAATAATGAATGAAACAGGTGCGCCTTGTTGGGCACCGGATGCACCGTCTGAAGGTGCGTGCCCGGTAGAGTAACCGGCTCGTGGGGGGGCGTCGCGTCCTGTGGCGCCTCCTCTTTTATTCACTCTGTCACACCATAATCGCTGGTAGCCCAATGAACTCCAATAGATTGCCTTATCTGCTTATATTGCCGGTAACGCTCTTCCTATGTCTGTTTTTTCTCTATCCGTTCTTTCAGGTAGCAGGGCAGGCATTTACGAACGATCAGGGTTTAACTCTTGCTAACTTTGAACGTGTCTTCTCCGATTGGAAATTTCCAATCTCACTGAAGAATACACTGTTGTTGGCAGCGGCGGTTGTTCCAGTGCAACTCGCCTTGGCACTGCTAATGGCAACGATGGTCAACCGCATGAAAAAGGGGCGGGATATCGTCCTCTACATCTGGACGATTCCGCTGGGTATATCTGATCTAGCCGCAGGTATTATTTGGTTGGCTATTTTTGAGCAGTCTGGATTCCTCAACTCCATGATGCATTCGTTGGGCATGATAGATCGCCCTACGAGCCTGCTCTCATATAAGAGTATGGGAATGGTCTTCCTAGCAATTGCTTTGGCTGAAATTTGGCGTGCAACCGCGATTATGCTGGTTATTCTTGTTGCCGGTATTGGATTGATACCAAAAGAGTACTACGAAGCTGCCGAAGTTTTTGGTGCGTCACCCTGGAAACGCTTCACACGCATTACTCTCCCACTGTTACGTCCTTCACTCCAGACCGCCTTGGTTCTGCGGGTGATTCTAGCGTTCGAGATTTTTGCAGTTGTTGCGGCGCTAGGCGGAACCCTCTTCCCTGTATTGATGGGTGAAACGTATAGCTATCAATTTGACCTGCTCGACAGCGGTTCAGCAGCTGCGATAGCGCTGGTGATATTGGGCATCTCAATTGCCTTCACATTGGTCATTCTTCGTGCTCTGCGTGTACCGAAGGGGGCCCAGATATGAGTACTTCACTATCGAATACCAGTACAGTGCGCGCAGGCCGTTGGGTCTACGGTGCATCCGTTGCTCTGTTGTGCGCCTGGGTACTGGTTCCTATCTATTTGTTGCTGGTCAATACACTATCGTCCCCGGCTGCGGTTTCGGGTTTTCCAAAATCGTTTGTGCCGGAGTTTGATACCGCCAGCCTCGAATTCTTTGCCGGCTTCAGCGGGATGGTCAGTGCGCTGATTAACTCGATTTATGTTGCTGCGATCACAATGGTTCTCTCTATTGTGATTGGTGCGCCGGCAGGTTACGCACTATCGCGCTTCGATTTTAAAGGTAAAGAACTATTCCGACTGTTGATACTGTTGACCCGTGCTTTTCCGTTACCTCTGTTGGCCTTGCCTCTGACGGTTATGTTTATTCAGGTGGGTCTGGATGACACTATTTTTGGTCTTGCGCTGGTTCATACAACATTGGCTATACCTTTTGCTGTACTTATCACCTTCTCGCTGTTTTCAGGGATACCGGTTGAGCTGGAGGAAGCGTCTTGGACACTCGGTTGCACCCGTCTGACTGGTTTCAGATACGTGGTTCTGCCGCTGATCTTACCGGGAATCACCGCCTCAGCAATTTTTGCTTTTGTTATTTCGTGGAATGAGGTTTTCGCGGCAGCTGTTCTCACGATAGAGAATCGAACACTGACGGCGTTTCTGCTGCAAAACCTCGATACCTCTCCGCTACACCTGAAATTTGCGGGTGGTTTTATTCTTGTTGTACCGGCGCTGGTTTTCATATTTGCAGTGCGAAAATACCTATTTGCTATGTGGGGCATCGCTAACCGCTAGCGGCTCTGAGGACAATGTAATGGCTGAGATACTAATTAAAAACGTCGCTAAGAAGTTTGAGACTTATCAGGCGCTAAGTGATATCAACCTGACGATAAGCGACCGCGAATTTATGGTGCTTCTGGGTGCCTCTGGTTGTGGTAAAACGACGCTGCTACGCATCATTGCCGGCCTAGAAACCGCAACCAGTGGAGAGGTTTGGATTGGCGGTAAACGCATTGACCATCTTCCGCCGAAAGATAGGGGTATCGCAATGGTTTTCCAGAACTATGCGGTGTTTCCCCATATGACGGTATTTGAAAATATCGGTTTCGGTTTGCGTATGCAAAAGCAGCCTGAAGCTGTTGTACAGGAGCGTGTAAAGCGGACTGCTTCACTGATGCACATTGAACAGCTACTTGGCCGCTATTCAGGTGAACTCTCCGGCGGACAGCGTCAGCGAGTGGCGGTTGCTCGTGCTTTGGCAATGGAGCCTGATGTTATCTTGATGGATGAACCGCTCTCTAATCTGGATGCACTACTTAGGTTAGAGATGCGTGCAGAGCTGAAAGGTGTCCTTGCCGAGAGCGAAACGACCGCCATTTATGTCACACATGATCAGGTTGAGGCGATGAGCCTGGCGGACCGCATCAGTGTTATGAATCGCGGTGAAATCGTTCAGGCAGCAACACCGATGGAGGTATATCGCAATCCAGCCGCAGAGTTTGTGGCAGGGTTTATCGGCAACCCGCCCATGAACTTTGTTGTTGCAGATCGCGCCGAAAATCATCAGTGGAGAGTGGCTGGCGAGCACTACTCAGGACCGAAATCTGACGAAGACCAAATACACTTCGCGATTCGGCCGGAAGATGTTGTGATTGCTGAAACGGGGCTAGACGCGCGAGTCCGTTTAGTGGAGCCCCTTGGGGCGCATCTGCATGTGACTTGCGATGTAGGTGGACGGATGTTCCGTGCAGTTTTGGATAGTGGGCTTGAGGTAAAAGCTGGCGATCATCTCAAACTACAGCCGCAATTGGACCGGATTCGTTGGTTCGATAAAAATACAACCAAAGCGCTGGAGGTTTAAACGTATGAACCGAACAAAAGATCTCCAAAAAGCCGAAGCGATTATGCGTAAGAATGATCGCGGTCGATACACTGTTCCGACACATGGACTCTATCCGTTCCAGTGGAATTGGGATAGCTGCCTTAGTTCGCTTGGATTTTCTCATTTTGATATTGATAGGGCCTTTGTCGAACTTGAGACCCTGTTTGCGTCGCAGTGGAACGATGGCATGGTCCCACATATTATTTTTCACGAACCGGACGATGGTTACTTCCCAAATACTGATGTGTGGCAAACCGATCAACCGGTTCCAACATCGGGTATCACCCAGCCACCTGTGGCGGGTTTTGCGCTCTGCGAACTGTATAAACGCTGCACTAATAAAGCGCTTTTCGCTGATCGAGCGCGGGCTCTTTTAGTCAGCGTGCACAAGTGGCATCAATGGTTTGCCAATTATCGTGCAGACGCGTCAGGCCTGGTAGCGATCGTACACCCTTGGGAATCTGGAAGGGATAACTCTGTAGACTGGGACCGGGCATTTGAGCGGGTGCCTACTGAAGGGGTTAAACCGTTCGTTCGACGTGACACGTCGCATGCCAACCCCGATCATCGCCCGACGGATGAACAGTACAAACGTTACATATGGTTGGTGGAGAAGTTTAGAAGCCTTGGCTGGGACAATCGCGAGATTGCCATACAGTCTCCGTTCCAGATAGTTGACCCTGGCTTTAATGCGATTCTAATCCGCTCCTGCTTTGCAGCGGCAGAACTAGCAGGAGAGCTTGGAGAATCAGAGATTCAAAGTGCCTCAATGACCATGGCATCAGCGATGCTTAGTTCTATGGAGCTTCTTTGGTCTGAAGAGTTTGGACAGTATTTATGCTTTGACCGGGTGAGTAACGAGCCGGTGAACAGTCCCTCAATAGGCGGTCTTTTGGCTGTATTTGCGCCTGTTCCTCAAGCAAGGATCCATCGAGTGGCTCAAACAATTGAGACCATCGGGCAGACAACACGCTATCTTGTTGCCAGCCACCCCAGTACAGAGGCCGAATTTGATGAGTTACGTTATTGGCGCGGGCCCGTTTGGCTGATTGTAAATTACATGATCGCTCAAGGGCTGAGGGCAGGGGGAGAGGATAAAGTTATCCACCGTATAGTGACTGACAGTATCGATCTGATTGAGACCAGCGGCTTTGCTGAGTATTACGGTCCGATTACAGGTACCCCCTGCGGTGGTGATACCTTTACTTGGACTGCAGCTATGGTGATTGAGTTCTTTAATCAGTTCGATTCGGATTTGAGTCAGGCTTGTTAACAAAAAGGGGAGCAAAGCTCCCCGATTCTGTTTTATATAGCCTCAGTCGTCACACTTCTCTTCACCGTGACCGCCTTTACCTTTGTGGCCGCGCTCTTCGCGCTCGTGGTCATCACCTTTCTCGGCGTGCATCTGATCAAAGAGTGCAACTTGTTCGGGCGTAAGTAGCGCTTTGATATCCGCTTCCATTTTGGCTTTCATGCCGTCACGTGCATTTTCACGCAGGTTTTTACGCTGCTCTGCAGTGGTGTTCTCCTGCATGTTCTTACGATCTATTAGCTTCTGATCGAAGATCGCCTGCAGTTCAGACTGCTGCTCAGTGGTTAGATTTAGGCGCTCAGTCAGCCGTTCTACGGCACCCTCAGGACCTTTAGAACCTTTGTGAGCGTATGCAACGCCAGAGATAGCACCAACAGTCAGAGTTACAGCAGTCAGTGTTGCGATGATTGTCTTTTTCATTGTCGTCTCTCCATATGAGCTCGTTTTGATAAGTTCATTATGGCTAGGTGCAATGCTAAGTTGGGTTACGAAAGCGTAAAGAAGGGTAAAGATCCCCCGTGCTATTGTGTACGCCCGCTCGATTCGCCGTAAACTAGAGCGGTCTAATTGCAACAGCAGGCCTCAAATGAGTACACGTATACTTCTAGTGGATGACGACACGGAGCTGTCTGAGCTCTTAGCTGAATATCTCGGTAATGAGGGGTATGAGGTTGAGACCGCCGGCAGCGCTGAGATTGCCATTGAGTACTTTGATGCGCGAAGGGTCTACGATATCTGTGTCTTTGATATTATGATGCCTGGCCTGTCGGGCCTAGAACTTTTGCAGCAATTGCGCCCGCGCATGCAGACGCCGGTAATCATGCTGACTGGTCGAGGCGATGATATCGATCGCATTTTAGGTCTAGAAATGGGTGCAGATGATTATCTTCCCAAACCGGCTAATCCGAGGGAACTACTCGCACGCATTAAGGCCGTGCTCAGACGCACCCAGTCAATTGATCAGAGCTCCTCGCAACAGTCTAAACCGCTCAGCGTTGGCGCTATTTTGCTGGATCCGCAGCTTCGGTTGGCGCAGGTTCAGGGTTCAGAGATTCACCTAACCAGTGCTGAGTTCAATGTGTTGCAAATGTTAATGCAGGCAGCAGGGCAGTTGGTCAGCAAAGAGCGATTGACTGAAGAGGTGTTGCACCGAAAACTCACAGCTTATGACAGAGCGATTGATGTCCACGTCAGTCGCGTACGCATCAAGCTTGAACAGGAGCTGACCGGACTTGGTGAAGCCATAAAAACTGTCCGCGGGCAGGGTTATCAAATGGCGTTGAAGGGGGCTACCTGATGCGCTGGTACCAACGTCTTTTCTGGAGAATATTTGGCGCAGTTTGGCTGGTAAGTATGCTGGGCATACTGATGAGTCTGGCTGTTTATCAAGAGATTGCAGATAAAAACGAGCGAGCTGGTTTTCAAAAGGAACGAGTCGAGATCCTAGCTAAGCAGATAATCAACGATATAGAACAGGGTAGAGAGCCACGAGAGCCGTATAGCCGACATATGCGTATTTGGATTCTTGATGAAGAGAGTGGTCGAGTCCTCTACGGTGAAAGGCGCAGAGCTCCGCGAAATGCCGTTGATATTGAAGTTGAGTCATACAGCGGCCGCGAGTACCAGATACTTTTCCAGCCTGCTGCGGACACCGTGTTGGTAGAGCGCATGTTGGGCTTCCTGTTGTCGGTACAAGCGATCTGGCTGCTGCTTGTTTCGCTCTTGAGTAGCCTGTTACTAACCTGGCTTATCGTACGGCCGATTAACGCCCTTAGTGCCCATGTGAAGTCGGTGCATGATAATGAGAACTTAGCAGCCCGGGCTGATCTTAAGTTAAGCACCCGTACTGATGAGCTGGGTGCATTAGCACGCGAAATCGATCAGATGGCCGAATATGTTGAGCGCACGCTTAATGCCCAAGAGTACCTGCTACGTGATGTCTCTCACGAACTACGTGCGCCGCTAGCGCGTCTGCAAGCCTCTGCAGGGCTTGCTGAACAAAAGCTGGGCGAGGACGATAAGCTAGTCGTACGTATAAATACGGAGTGCGCTCGACTCGAGAAGTTGATCAGCGAGCTTCTATTGCTCTCGCGTCAGCAGGTTGCCCAGGTTAATCAGCAACCAGTCCCGCTTAAGCCGCTCCTACAGGAGTTGGTTGAGGATGCGCGTATGTTGGATCCTGCTCGTGAAATAGGCGCCGATCTCAACGCCGTAGGCGATTCGATGCGATTTGCGGCGGAGCCGCTCAGTCGTATCGTCAATAATTTGTTGGCCAATGCTGTGAAGCACTCCGGTGAGAGTGCCAAAGTGGGGCTGAAGGCGATAAGTGCGAGTGACCAACTCAAAGTCGAGGTGTTTGATGATGGGGTGGGCGTGCCGCCTGAGTTACTTAATCAACTAGGCCAGCCGTTTAAGCGCGGTGCTAACTCGGGTGGATATGGACTAGGGTTGAGTATCTGTCAGCGCGCAGCGCATCAAGTCGGCGGCGATGTTCGATTTGCCAATCGCGAGTCAGGAGGCTTCAGCGCTACCTTGTTTTTGCCGTTGAAGTAGGAGCCTATTCGAAGAGGTGGCGACCCTATGCTCGATGATCAGAGGGCACAAAAAAGGAGCCGAGCGGCTCCTTTTCTAAAATCATGCTGCGATTACAACGCGTCTGAACCAGTCTCACCGGTACGGATACGGATAACCTGCTCAACTGGCATAACGAAGATCTTACCGTCGCCAATCTTGCCTGTGTTTGCTGTTTTGGTGATTGCTTCAATCACCTGATCGACCATCTCGTCGTCGATAGCGACTTCGATCTTCACTTTAGGTAGAAAGTCTACGACGTACTCTGCACCACGGTAGAGCTCGGTGTGACCTTTCTGGCGACCAAAACCTTTAACCTCAGTAACGGTAACACCCTGGATACCGATGTCTGAGAGTGCTTCACGCACATCATCCAATTTGAAAGGTTTGATTACTGCCGATACCAGCTTCATTCTTTTTCTCCTTGCAGTGAGAGTGGTTCATCAGGAACCGATTGGCCTCACTTGAGTTATTAAGAAAACAAAAACTTATAACCGCATTATGGATGCTAAAGCTGGGTTACTCAAGTAGCAGTGATTTAGCGCGAAGTGCATATTCACGACCGCTTCTACGCTCGAGTCTTTAGTTGGTCGCGTACCGCGCTCGCACACCCATGTACAGAAAAACCCCGACCATAGGCCGGGGTGGAGAGTGCGGCTGAGTCCTTCAGCCGCTGTGTAACAACTTACTTACGAGTGGTGGTGAACTCTGGGTATGCTTCCATACCGCATTCAGAGATATCGACACCTTCGTACTCTTCCTCTTCGCTGACACGTACGCCCATTAACGCTTTGATAACCATCCAAACGATCAGGCTGACTACGAATACCCAGACGAAGATGGTGCCGGCACCGATCAGCTGACCAGAGAAGCTGGAGCCATCGTTAGTGACTGGTACCAGCAGCAGACCCAGCAGACCTACAACACCGTGTACAGAGATCGCACCGACAGGATCATCAATCTTCATTTTATCCAGAGTCAGGATAGAGAAGACGACCAGTACGCCACCCAGAGCACCGAAGATGTGTGCCTGCAGGGCAGATGGTGTAGAAGGCTCAGCTGTAATAGCAACTAGGCCAGCCAGCGCACCGTTGAGTGCCATTGTTAGATCAGCTTTACCGAACAGCAGGCGTGCTACGATCAGGGCTGCGACAGCACCACCTGCAGCTGCAGCGTTGGTGTTCATAAAGACAACCGCTACAGCGTTAGAGTTCGCAACATCAGATGTAGCCAGAACCGAACCGCCGTTGAAGCCGAACCATCCCAACCACAGGATGAATGTACCCAGAGTCGCGAGTGGTAGGTTTGCACCCGGGATCGCGTTGATCTCACCGTTCTTACCGTACTTGCCTTTACGAGCGCCCAGTACCAGAACACCAGCAAGAGCAGCAGCTGCACCAGCCATGTGTACGATGCCCGAACCTGCGAAGTCAGAGAAACCGAGGTCACCCAGAGTGTACATGCCGAAGACAGCGTTGCCGCCCCAAGTCCATGAACCTTCCATTGGGTAGATGAAGCCAGTCATAACAACTGCGAAAATCAAGAACGCCCATAGTTTCATGCGCTCAGCAACTGCACCAGAAACGATAGACATAGCGGTTGCTACGAATACCACCTGGAAGAAGAAGTCCGCGGATGGAGCGTAGGTTGCTGGCTCGTCACCCGAGAAACCGTCGCCGGTGATTCCAGAGAGGAAGTAATCGCCGCCGTACATGATGGCGTAACCGCTCACAAAATACATGATAGAGGCGATCGCGTAGAGTGCGATGTTCTTAGTCAGGATTTCAGTCGTGTTTTTGGAACGAACTAGACCTGCCTCGAGCATTGCGAAGCCGGCAGCCATCCACATCACCAGGGCACCACACACCAGGAAGTAGAAGGTGTCTAGTGCATACTTGAGCTGAGTTACGTCCCCAGCTGTTGTGTTGAGCATCTCTTCCATTGTTCAGTCCTCCAATGGCAGCAAAATTAAAGTGCGTCGTTGCCGGCTTCGCCGGTACGGATGCGGATAACCTGTTCCAGCTCAGAGACAAAGATCTTGCCGTCGCCGATCTTGCCGGTGTGAGCCGCTTTAGTGATCGCCTCGACAACCTGATCTACAAGGTCGTCAGAGACAGCAGCGTCTAAGCGGACCTTTGGAAGGAAGTCGACAACATATTCGGCGCCACGATAGAGCTCGGTGTGGCCCTTCTGGCGGCCGAAGCCTTTAACTTCTGTGACGGTAATGCCCTGCACACCAATCTCTGACAGTGCTTCACGCACGTCGTCGAGCTTGAAGGGCTTGATAACGGCTGACACTAGTTTCATGTCTGTTTCTCCTTAGAAAGAAAATCGGTCTTTTTCGAATTCGTATGAGTCGGATTGCTTAAGTTATGCCAACATTTTAAAAATACATTTATAAACAATGATTTACGTATGTATTCCGGCTGATACCTAGTTACTAAGAAAAATTCTGTGCACCTTTTTGGACAGGGTTAGGTGCACAGATTTGGTGCGCGCACTGTTTTGGTGCGTCTGAAGGTAGTGCAGAGAGTGCGTACAATCAATTGGGGGTGTGTTGGTCAGCTGATATACTGTTTGCTGATGTTTCTTGCGTTTTTCTGGAGATGAAAAAGATGATCGATCCCAAGGTTTTCGAGTCAATCAGTGCCGGCATGGCGCAGTTCATGCAATCTCGCCCCGATCTTCCAGGACAGGAGATGCTGCAGCAGCAGATTAAGCAGATGCTTCAGAGCAGCTTTTCCAAACTAGACCTCGTCACGCGCGATGAGTTTGACGCTCAAGCTGCTGTGCTTGGACGTACTCGTGAGAAGCTTGAGCAGCTTGAGGCTCAGGTTGCCGCTCTCGAAGCTCGTCTAAACGAGGAGTAAACGGCAAACTGCAAGCTTAAAAAACGGGGCCCAGATCTGCTGCTACACTAAAAGCAGTTCTGAACAGAGACACAAGGATGGTGTCATGGCCCTAGCTAAACTGAAAACCCGAGCACAGCTCGGAATCGACGCACCGCGAGTAAACGTTGAGGTGCATCTCTCCGGGGGACTTCCCCACTTCACTATTGTTGGCTTAGCGGAAACCGCAGTGCGCGAGAGCAGAGAGCGAGTGCGCAGTGCGCTACTCTTATCTGGCTTCGATTACCCTCAGCGGCGAATTACCGTGAGTCTTGCACCGGCAGATATCCCCAAAGAGGGTGGCCGATTCGATTTGGCTATCGCTCTGGGTGTTCTGCAGGCGTCTAACCAGATCAATAGTGCGCATCTGCAGCAGTTGGAACTCTACGCTGAGCTTGGCCTCGATGGACAGTTGCGGCCAGTATCGGGCCTGTTCCCAGCGTTGTTGGCCTGTCAGCAAAGTTCTAGCGCTGCTGTTGTTGCTCCCGAACAGTACGCAGAGGCAGGGTTGGCGGGGTGTGAGGTGCTCACAGGTGCCTCGAATTTGCTCGAACTCTGCCATCTACTGCAGCATTCGACAATTGAAACAACGCAACCAGACCCCGCTGCATCCACCGCCAGTGCTGATATAGAGCGCTCTTATCAAGAGCTGTCGCAGATTCGTGGTCAGCTAAGTGCGCGCTTTGCGTTGGAGCTGACGGCGAGTGGTGCACATAATTTATTGATGCAGGGCCCACCCGGTAGCGGCAAAAGTTTGTTGGCGCATGCGCTTCCCGGAATCCTTCCACCGCTAACGCCAGAGCAAGCGCGTGAAGCCGCGGCTCTGCATTCGATCACCGCCAAACCAATCGATTCACTCTTTGCCGGGTTGCCGCCCATCCGATCACCGCACCACAGTGCGTCAGCTACAGCGATCATTGGCGGAGGCTCGATTCCGCGTCCGGGTGAGGTGTCACTAGCGCACAACGGTGTGCTATTTCTCGACGAAGTGGCAGAGAGTTCGCGCAGCACGCTAGATATGCTGCGAGAGCCGCTCGAGACTGGTGCTGTCACAATCGCGCGAGCTAAAGCGCGTTTTACCTTTCCGGCCCGTTTTATGCTGATAGCCGCGCTAAACCCTTGTCCCTGTGGCTACTATGGCGACGGTAGCGATCGCTGCGTCTGTGCGTTGACTGCGATTGAGCGCTATCAGGCACGCCTTTCGGGCCCTCTGAGGGACCGCTTTGATCTGCAACTAACACTGGAGGCTGTGGATCAGGAGGATCTGATTCGAGCTTCTCAGCCAATGGAGTGCAGTGCCGATGTGCGAGCGCGCGTATCCCGTACCCGTGAGGTACAGCTAGCGCGTCAGGGGTGTCTCAATTCACAGCTAGACATGGATGCTGTGCAGGCACTACTAAGTCACTCTGAGTCCCTGCAGCAGCTCTATATTGATGCTAGCTCTAAGCTGAAGCTCTCAGCTCGCAGCACTCATCGTTTGCTCCGTGTAGCACGGACGCTTGCCGATATGCAGCAAGTGCAGCAAATAGAGGAGTCGCACTTGTTGCAAGCGTTGAGCTATCGTCATTAGCTTGCGTCACTGGCATTGGGAATGCTCGGCTGAGGGTGTAAACTTGTCGCCCGCTTAACTCTGCCGAGCACACTGCATGTCACGACTCAATCCACGCCAAAAAGAAGCTGTTGAATTTATTGGCGGGCCGCTGCTGGTGTTGGCGGGAGCAGGTTCGGGTAAAACCAGTGTTATCACGCGCAAGATCGCATACTTGATCGAGACTTGCGGCATCGAGGCGCGCAATATCGCCGCCGTTACCTTCACCAACAAAGCCGCGCGTGAGATGAAAGAGCGTGTATTGCAACTGGTACAGGGTAAAGCGAGTCGCGGTCTAACCGTTTCAACTTTCCATAACCTTGGGCTTACGATCATTCGCCGCGAACATCGCGCCCTGGGTATGAAACCCGGTTTCTCGCTGTTCGATGATCAGGATTCCCGCATTTTGATTCGTGACCTGCTGCTGCATCACGACGAGGATGCTGACCACGTTAACACCGTGCAGAATCAGATCTCTGCTTGGAAGAACGAGATGATTACGCCGCAGCAGGCGATCTCACAGGCGGATGGACCTTTGGAAGTGCTCTGTTCACGTGCCTACGAGGCGTATGAGCGCTCACTGCGCGCTTATAACGCCGTCGATTTTGACGATTTGATTCTCGTACCTGTGCGGCTGTTTGATGAAAACCCTGACGTACTCACCCGTTGGCAGAACAAGATCCGTTACCTGCTGGTGGATGAGTATCAGGATACCAACTTGTCGCAGTATCGCTTGGTGCGTCAGTTGGTCGGCCACCGCACCGGATTAACGGTGGTTGGTGATGACGACCAATCTATCTATGCCTGGCGGGGAGCGCGTCCAGAGAACTTGGCCCAACTACAGACTGACTTCCCCAGCCTTAAACTGGTCAAACTCGAGCAGAACTATCGCTCAACAAGCCGTATTCTGAAGGCCGCGAACACTCTGATCGCAAACAACCCGCACGTGTTTGAGAAGACGCTCTGGAGTGAGATGGGGATGGGCGATCCGATTCGGGTTATCCATGTGCCGCACGAAGATGCCGAATGTGAGCGTATCGCAACTGAAATCCTTGAGCGTCATATCCGAGAGAAGGCACCTTTCAAGGACTTTGCCATTCTCTATCGCGGTAACCATCAGGCGCGTCTGCTTGAGATCAAACTGCAGAACTTCAAGGTGCCCTACAAACTCAGCGGGGGTACCTCTTTCTTCGCTCGCGCGGAGATCAAAGATTTGATGGGCTACTTCAAAGTGCTGATTAACCGCGACGATGATAACGCCTTCCTGCGTACCATTAATGTACCGCGTCGAGAGATCGGCCCTGTAACGCTGCTCGCACTGGGTGAGTATGCAACCGGTCGTGGTGTTAGCCTCTATGCCGCAATTAATGAACTCGGTGTAGAGCAGGTGCTTAAACCCCAGGCGTTGGCGCGTTTGCGCAACTTCAGTGAGATGATGGAGCGCCTGCATGATCAGTGTCATCGCGCGAACCCAATTACAGCGATCCATGACTTGATCGCCGAGATCGGTTATGAGGATTGGATCCGCTCGAATAGTTCCAGTGACGGCGTTGCAGAGAAACGTATTCAGAATGTCTGGTTTCTGGTGGAGTCACTTAAGAACACGTTGGAGCGCCTGCAAGAGGATGAGCCCGACGCCGGTATTGAGGAGGCTATCGCTCGCCTAGTGCTGCTTGACCTACTAGAGCGTCAGGAAGAGGAAGATGACTCCGATCGGGTGCAACTGATGACGCTGCACGCTTCTAAAGGTCTTGAGTTTCCGCACGTCTATCTTATGGGTGTGGAGGAAGACCTGCTACCGCATCGCAATTCAATCGATGGTGATACCGTTGAAGAGGAGCGTCGCCTCGCTTATGTGGGAATTACACGGGCTCAGCGTACATTGGCTCTGACACTCGCCAGCAAACGCAAACAGTTTGGCGAATGGCAGAACTGTGAACCGAGTCGCTTCCTTGAGGAGTTGCCTCCCGAGGATCTTGAGGTTGAGGGGAAGGGGCAGATGGACCCTGAGCGCAACCGTGCCCGAGGTAAGCAGACTCTCGCGGGCCTTCGCAGTCTGCTGGACGACCTCTGACGCACTATCTTTTAGATGCTACCTTTATTAAGCCACTACCAAGTGCGGTAGCTCCAGACATTTCGAACGGTAATGAGTTCGGTTTCGATGAGTCGTGTAGGTTGCTTCAGCTCTTCGCCAACAGCTAGTCGAATACCGAGTTCAGCCGCCAGCGCGCCAATTTTTGACGGGAACTGTGCAGCGGTCGCATTGATCAACGTGTCGTCCTCTTTGATACGTAGTTTGGCCTCAGGCGCACCATCTACACCGACAATCATTACATCGTCTCGTCCTGCCGCCAGTGCCGCTTGCTCGGCGCCCAGAGCGCTGGGGTCGTTAATTGCGAATACAGCATTGATTTCGGGGTGTGCCGTAAGCAAGTGAGTCATGCGCTCGAAGCCACCGTCAAAGGTGCCACCTCCATTTTCATTCGTATCCAACACCTCAATTGCACTGTGCTGTGCGAGCACTTTCAGACAGCCATCAACGCGATCAATGATGGATGAGACCGGTGGGCCATTAATGACGCCAACTGTGCCTTTGCCGTCGAGTTGTTGGGCAATATAGTTGCAGCTGATATTACCCGCTTGGTTGTTGTCCGTTGTGATCGTTGCGTCTACCCCTTCAGCTTTCACGTCGACGGCGATTACCTTTGCTCCCTGGGTACGCAAATCCGTAATTGTAGGTGTCAGTCCGTCGTAGCTGGCTGCTGAGACCAACATTATGTGATAGCCCTCGGTAAAAAAGCGCTGGAGTTGGCGCGATTGACGTTGAAGATCATAGGCGCTGGAGACTACCAGTACGTCAACATCTCCGGCTATGCGTCCAGCCTCAGCTTCCGCTGCACGGGACAGTTGCCTGAAGTAAGGGTTCGAGAGGTCAGAGACAGAGATACCTATCTTAACGGGTTGCTGCTCCTGTGCGTGCGTCAGCGGCATCCAAGAGAGGCTAAGCGCTAAGGTTAGGGCTCCAAGCCAGTGTTGATTAATCATCGTTTTTCTCTCCATTGCGGATGTGCGCTAGCGCCTGACTGAGCCGCCCCAGCAGCGCCTCTCTGCTGTACGGCTTAGCCAACACACTCTGCGTGCTGCCTAGCCCGAAACTCTGTGTGAGCTGATCCGGTGGTAAGCCTGACGTCAGTACCACTGCGGTGTGCAGCCAATTTTTATTTATTTGGTGCATTAGATCTATGCCGGTACGGCGTTCGCCTAGATTGATATCAGTGAACACCAGTTGAATACTAAGATCAGTTTCAAGTGATTCGATAGCCGCATCGTAGTCGGCGCAGGGGGTCGGCGAAAATCCCAACGCCATTAACATATCGGTGACCATGGCCCGTACCTGTGGATCATCTTCGACGACTAAAATTCGCTCTCCATGCCCCTGCTCTGGTGTCAATTTAGGCTCGCTGTTCTGGCCATTGGGATCCTCAATATCGAGGGGGTCCGCGATCGGCATCCAGATTGAGATGGTGGTGCCGCCCCCAACTTTGGAATCGATCTGGAGTTCTCCATGTGATTGCTTTACAAAACCATAAACCATGCTTAATCCAAGGCCGCTACCTTCACCCACCTTTTTGGTGGTGAAGAAAGGCTCAAATACACGGGGCAGATATTCAGGGGCAATACCAGAACCTGTATCAACTACCTCCAGCTGTACGCCGGAGTCGCCTTGGGGGCTCTTCTGCATGGCGGTTCGCAGTATGAGCTTGCCGCCGTCAGGCATAGCACTGGCACTGTTGATTGCTAGATTGAGTAGTGAGTTCTCCATCTGTCCGGGGTCGAGCAAGCTAAGTGCATCGGCTGCCTGAAGGTCGAGTTGAATATCGATTTTGCTTCCAACGGAGTACTCCAACAGATCGCGCATACCCTCAATCAGTTCATCGATGATGGTGAGTTCGGGCTCCAATCGCTGTTTGCGTGAGAAAGCGAGCAGGCGCTGCGTCAGTTGCTCACCGCGTTCGGCAGCCGTGAGTGCGCGTTCAGCAGCACCGCGTGCCCTGTCGCCTTTGCCTAGACGCATTTCAACGAGCTGCAAGTTGCCGATCACGGCTGCGAGTAGGTTATTGAAGTCATGCGCCACACCACCCGTCAGCTGGCCAAGCACCTCCATCTTCTGCGATTGGCGCAGCTGGGACTCAATCTCTTTACGCTCGGTTAAATCCGAGTAGAGGGTAACAAAACCTCCTTCTGGAAGAGGGCTTGAGCGAAACTCGACAATGCGGCCATCCTCGAACCGACGTTCAAAGCGTTGTGCTGTCTGCTGGCGCTGAACTCTGAGTTCATCTCGGTCAAGTACACCCCCTTTGAGGCTCCAGCTATCCTGTGCGGCCTCGGGCAATAATTTAGTAATCGCCTCCATCGACATACCGGTTTGAAGCTCACTAACCGGGAGCTTTAGCATTGATGCGTATTGCGGGTTCCAAGCACGTAAACGGTCGTGCTTATCAAACACGCTCAAGCCATCGTTGAGACTGCTAAAAACGGTCTCCAGCAGCTTTGTCTGTTGGCGCAGTGAGTCTCCTATCTCTTTAATCTCCTGGACGTTGCGCTGGAATACCCCAAAGGCGGTAACGAGTTCCCCTATCTCATCGTTCTCTTTAACTTGTGGAGGCGAGGCGTAGCGGTCGCCGCGGGAGAGTCGAGTCATCAGCGAGGTAACTGAGGCAAGGTTTTTTGAGAGGCGTCCCACAATCACAATACCGGCGATGGCGACGATGACACAGAGTGCGGTCAGTAGAGCGATCCGCGTGAGTCCTTGGGCTAGCTGGTCGTTGACCTCGGCAGAGCGGCTGTTGGCGAGCGCTTCTGCGCTAGCAACGAAGGCGCCCACCTCGATACTGAGCTGGTCGGCGATGGCTCGAGTTGTCGAGAGTAGAAAGCGTCCCTGCTGTTCCAAGATCAATTCGGTACGCTTGAGTTCAAACAGGTTGCCCGGGTCAATCGCAGCGTGCTCGATGATCCGTTGCCACTCTTGGTTCTGCCCAAGCATCACTGGATCCATCTGCAGGTACTGCATGCGTACTCGCTGATTAAGTCGTGCGAGTTCAGCGATGCTATTGAGTTTGGTACTCAGTTGCATACGCTCAGCCATGCGCAGTATTTCAGAGTCTTCGGCCTCATTCAGCTTCTGCGCCGAAGCCACCAAACTGTCAATATCGTACTCAAACTGCAGTAGGTCCTCGCGCAGAAAAAGACGCTGATTGGTGAGTTCAACCAGTCGTGTGACCGTTTGCTCTAGCTGGGTTAGCAGCTGCTGTAGCCGCGGTGCCGTTTTTTCGAGTTCAGGGATCGAATCAGCCAGTGCCAATACCAGCCGGGTACGCTCCTGCAGGTCCTCACTCTCCGAGCGCAGGGTCGATGCACTGGCGGCGTTGGTCAGGTAAGGCGCGGCCGCGGCAAGGTTAGAGGTTCGTTCTGCGAGTTCGAGTGACCGCGAGATATCGGGTAGTGCATCAGCCTGAAAGGCTGTCAGTGCCCGGTTAGCGTCTTGGAGAATGGTCCAACTCACAGTAGCGAGTGTTAGTGTGGCAAAAATCAGGAAGAAGAACGCCAGCATGAGGCGTGTTCGCACCCGCATGCGTAAGCTGTTTAGCACGATCTGACCTCTTCTCTGAAGATGTATCCCAGGCCACGTTCGGTCTGGATATAGCGCGGCCGGCGTGAGTCCGGCTCAATCTTGCGACGTAGGCGCAGAATCAGCACATCAATTGTTCGGTCAAACACATCGGCCTGCATACCACGTGTCGCTTCTAGCAGCTGCTCGCGGCTATAGACACGATTGGGCGAGCGCACCAGCACCTCTAGTAACGAGAACTCCGCAAAGGTTAGCTGCTCAAGTTTGCCATCGGGGCGGGTTAGGGTTCGGGAGCTAAAGTTGATGATCCAGTTATCAAAGCAGAGTTGTTCTGACTCTGTGCTCATTGCTGCGCTAGCAGGAGGGG
>JAHEDZ010000011.1:0-4302 GCA_024640955.1 Oceanospirillaceae bacterium | reverse complement strand
TGCTTCATCATCAACAACTAAGATGCGAGGAGTAACCTCATTCATTGCGCGGTGGTGCTCTTATTATTCGTCCCTTGAATTAGCATTATTGCAGATACACAAGGTGCTGATAAGGCAAAAAAATCCCCGCGAGGTGCGGGGATCTTTGGAAGTTGTTTGGTACTTACTGTGAATTAGCGATCATGTCTTCAATCGCCAGTTTGATCTCATCGTCAGAACAGTCACCGCAGGTGCCGCGAGCTGGCATGTTACCGATGCCGTTAATCGCGTTAGTGACCAGCATATCCAGACCTTTCTCGTCTAGACGCGCAGCCCAGTCACCTGTGCCAGTTTTGGGTGCGCCGAGTACGCCAGCGTTGTGACAGCCTGCACAAGCCTGAGCCACAATATCAGCGCCAGAACGTGCACCACCGGCCGCAGCCGCTGCAGCAGTACCACAGCTCTCATCGCCCTGCAGGCAGACGCTGCCAACGGGTTTAATACGCTCGATGATCGCCTCATCGCTTGTTGCAGCATGGATAGAAACCGACAGAGCCAGAACGCCCAGAGCAGCCGAAGCTTTAGCAAACAATGTTTTCACGGATGTGACCTCATACATAGTTTTGTTGCTGTTGGCTGAGTAACTGCACTCTTATAGCCGACAGACCGAAAATTTGCCGGCATTATACCGACAAATTATGCACAAGCGAAATATGAATTGGACTAACGGCCCAGCCAAGCTTGCAATGGTATCGTTTGCAGGTAATATGCGTTTTCGGTGGCGCCCGTAGCTCAGTCTTGCAGACCGCACCGAGCTATCCGCGCAAGATAAAGCAGCAGAACCCGATCCTGTTGGTCAGGGGTTCGACTAATTGCGCTAGCAATTTGGACCGCTGAAAGCGCCCGCAGGGGCGTTAGATCGCGCAAGCGATATAACGAGTCTATCCCGTCGCTGGGTAGCACTATACAATTTAGGAAAAACAACGCGCCCGTAGCTCAGCTGGATAGAGTAGCAGGTTCCGATCCTGTTGGTCGGGGGTTCGAATCCCTCCGGGCGCGCCACCTAAAGGTACTATCACATGAACATCACCCTCTACTCCAAACCCGCCTGTCCTGGCTGTGACCAGATCAAAAACTACCTGAAAGCAGCGCAGGCTACCTTCACAACCGTTACCGCTGGTGTGGATCTCTCTGTTGAAGATATGCAGGCTGAAGTGTTGGAGAAAACGGGTCAGGCGCTGACGACTGTGCCTTTCGTACTTATCGACGGTGAAGCGCTGGGTGGATTGGATAAGTTTATGCCCTGGTTCCGCGAGAACAAGGATGGTCTGAAACAGGCGACCGGCAAAGATGAAGATATGGACCTCGGCGATCTGAGCCTGTAGGGCTAGCCTTTAAAACCTCTGCCCACAACATACACCTCACGTGATCGTGCACGTGAGGAGTCTGGCTTACGAATCACGACGCTATCGAACTGTTGGCGCACCTGCGCCACAAAAGCGTCGTAACCCTCTCCCTGAAAGGCTTTTGCGACAAAGCTACCCTTGGGCTTGAGCACCTGGTTAGCCATATCGAGTGCCAGTTCTATCAGATAGATAGAGGCGGCCTGATCGGCAGAGGATATGCCGCTGAGGTTGGGCGCCATATCAGAGATCACCACATCAACGGGACGGCCATCAATGGTTGCCATAATCTGCTCAAACACTGCCTCTTCTGTGAAGTCACCCTGAATAAAATCGACCGCCGGTAGCGGGTCCATCGGCAGGATGTCCGAGGCGATCAGCTTACCATTATCACCCACAAGCTCGGATGCCACTTGCGACCAACCACCCGGAGCTGAGCCAAGATCGATCACCAGCATGCCTGGTCTTATCAGCTTATCTTTGTCACTGAGCTCTTTAAGCTTGTAGCTAGCGCGAGAGCGGTAACCATCCTTCTGTGCCTGTTTCACAAAAGGGTCGTTAACGTGTTCTTTAAGCCAACGCGCGCTGCTTTTTGATCGTGCCATTGCTGCTGTTAATCCGCTACTTATGATCGTTGCTGCGCATTATAGCGCTGCAGCGGTGCTGCATACAGGGGCTGGGCTCGCACCGAAAGATAGTGGGGCGTATACTCTGCGGGCAAAGATTAAGGGCCGATATGAACCTCGATACCATCAAAAAACTGCAGCAGAAGAAGTACCGCAATGAACTGGGGTACTGTTTGGTGGAGGGTGAACACCTGGTCTTGGAGTTGCAGCAGGCGGCCAAGTCTCAACCGAGCCTGCAGCAGGCTGAGCTCTATCTGACTGAGCAGTATGCGAGCTGGCAGACCGACTTCAAGGTCAATTTGGTGACAGCAAAGCAGATGACGGCCCTCAGTGCGACCAAAAGTCCGCAGGGTATTTTGGCGGTACTGCCGACTGAGGCGATTCAACCGAGTTCAGACGCACCAGAAATCGGTATCTACTTCCACGAGATTCAAGACCCGGGCAACCTCGGCACTATTTTGCGCACACTCGCCTGGTTTGGCGGCTACCGCTGTCTACTTAGCCCTGGTTCGGTCGATCCGTTCAACCCAAAGGTAATTCGCGCCAGTATGGGAGCGATTTTCCATGTGCCGGTTGAGCTAGATGTGGAGTTAGATTCCCTATCCACACGCTATCAGCAGATTGGTTGTCTGGATATGCAGGGTGAGGCGCTCAGCTCTGATGCGTTCAAAGCCTGTGACTGCTACCTGTTTGGTAACGAAGCCCGCGGGGTGCCGCGCGAGCAGTTGAGCATGCTTAATGCACAAGCCTTCACCATCCCGGGTGTGGGTCTAATCGAGTCGCTAAACCTCGGTACCGCGGTGAGCCTCAGTGTCTACGAGCGTCAGCGTTAGATTAAACGCACACCGATAACATGCTCGACCGCCTTCACGGCCTCGATGAGTTCGCTGTCAGGCGTCTCCTCGATATCGATAATGTTGTACGCAAGACCTCCACGGCTCTTATTCATCATATCGAGTACGTTCACCTCATGCTCTGCCAGCACTGAGAGCACATGCCCTAGCACGCCGCTAACGTTTGAATTACTGAAGGTGATTCGGGCTTTGCCGGCTCTTGCCATTTTGACGGCCGGGAAGTTCACTGAGTTTCTGACGTTGCCATTCTCGAGATAATCCATCAGCTGATCGGCGGCCATTAGTGCGCAGTTCTCCTCAGCTTCTGCCGTACTCGCGCCTATATGTGGCATGGCGATCACGTCGCTGCGCCCGAGCAGACAAGGCTCCGGGAAATCGCAGATGTATTGCGCCAAGTTACCGTCGTCTAGGCTGTTCACAATTGCTTCGGGATCCACAATCGCATCACGGGCGAAGTTAACCAAGATCATGCCCGCCTTGGCCGACTGCAGTGCTTCGGCGTTAATCATATGGCGCGTCGCATCCAAGGCCGGTACATGCAGGCTGACATAATCGGCTTTGCCCAGTAGAGATTGAAGATTCTCCATGCGCTCCACTTGGCTGGGAAGGCGCCAAGCTGCTTCGACAGACAGTGCGGGATCGTACCCGAGGACTTTCATGCCCAGTGCAAGTGCCATCTCCGCGACCATTGAGCCGATGGCGCCCAGCCCCACGACGCCCAGAGTACGGCCATAGAGTTCGTTACCGGCGAAGCGTTTTTTCTCCCTCTCGAGGAGTTTAGACATCGCCGCGGCATCATCCATATCAGTCAGAGACTGTACAAAATTCATCCCTTGGGTGATGCCGCGCGAGCCGAGAAGCAGGCCGGCTAGAACGAGCTCCTTCACGGCATTGGCGTTGGCACCTGGTGTATTGAACACCACGATGCCGCGCTCAGAGTAATTATCGACAGGGATGTTATTCACGCCGGCACCGGCGCGAGCTACAGCAACGAGGGACTCCGGAATGGGCTCGTCGTGTAGCTTCTGGCTGCGGAGTAGAAAAGCGTCCGGATGGCCAATTTCACTGGCCACTTCATACCGCTCTCGGGTGAAGCGATCCAGCCCTTTGACCGAGATCGCGTTGTAGGTTTTGATTTTGAACTTTGTCTGTTCTGTGTCTGACATTGTCGCGCTCTCTGTTTTTATTTTTATCGTTCTTAGTGCGGTGAGTTAGTGCGGCGTATGGGAGTTAACGAGTCTCCTCATAGGCCCAGCCCAACCAAGGCAACAGCACTTCTAGATCCGACTGCTCAACGGTGGCGCCACACCAGATGCGCAGCCCTGCTGGCGCATCGCGATAGGCACCGATATCAAAGGCAACACCCTCTGCGTCAAGCAGCTTGGTCATCGCCTTGACCTGCTCTTCGCTGGCATCGAGGGTAAAACAGACGCTGGTGTT
>JAHEDZ010000030.1 GCA_024640955.1 Oceanospirillaceae bacterium | reverse complement strand
AGTGATGAGGTTGGTGTTGAGCTATCAACGGTGCTTGACGAGGGCCTAGAGGGTTACCCCGGGACGCTCGCTGTAAGCGTGAAAATCTCTCTGACCTCCAACAACGAACTCAAGTTCGATTACAGTGCAGAGAGTAATAAGAGCACGCACGTCAATCTGACTCATCATGGCTATTTCAATCTCGCCGGGGCCAGCTCGGGTAGCTGTATGGGACATGAGCTATCGATAGATGCCGATCGCTACACACCCGTTGATAGTCAGGCCATTCCTACGGGCGAGCTGCGCTCTGTTTGCGATACGGTATTCGACTTCAGACAATCTAAGCGTCTCGACAAGGAGTCAGGAGCGCCCGCTGGCGAGCCTGCAGGTTTCGACCATAACTTTGTGCTAAACAAGCCAAAGGGTGAGTTTGCACAGATCGCCCAGCTCCAGGATCAGCAGTCGGGACGCTTGTTGATAGTTAGTACTGACCAACCTGGATTGCAGCTCTACACTGCACAGTATCTGAAGAGCGCATCTGCCGACGAGGCTGTACTGTTCGGCGCTTATGCCGGGCTATGCCTAGAGACGCAGCACTTCGCGAATAGCCCTAACGAACCATCATTCCCATCGACGCTACTGCATCCAGGTGAGGTGTATCGCCAACTGACTGTTTACAAGTTCGAGTTTGGTTAAGGGTTAGGGTGGGTTAGGGACTTAATCCAGGCACGGTGCCCTATAGCCATATCGGCCATCTGGCGGCTTTGGCGTGTCAGGAAATCGGTTGTTTCACGCGCGAAACGCTGGAACGTCTTATCCTGGTTCATCACCTTTCGAGCCAGATTCTGGTTTAGAAGGCCCAGACCGTCCAGCACCGGCAGATGCAGAAGCTCCTCTAAGTGCGGAAGCCCATCAAGGTCGTTATTGAAATCTTCAGGTCCTGGCATCTTCTGGCTCCATAGCGCCAGACGCTCTCTGGTTTCGGGCTGAATGTACTGCTCTGCAACATCGCACCAGAAGTGTGAGTCACGGCGCTCGCTGACATAGTGCAGATTAATAAAGTCTCTGAAGTCGTCGGTCTGCCCGCAGATTGCACGGTTGAAGGCAGCCTCTTGCTCCGTAGTTATCTCGTTAAAATTGCTTAAATGACGCTCCGCAAATAACAGAATACTCACCAACGTGCCGTGTATCGATGTAGCTTCCAATGGTTCTAAAAACGAAGCTGCCAGGCCGATGGCGAGTACGTTTTTATTCAGCGGCTGCTCTACTCGGCCTGAGTCGATCTTTATATCGTTGCGCGGCTCTATTTTGTGGCCTAGGGTTTCTTCAATTTCAGCCTGGGCTTGTTCGGGTGTCAGGTGCGCATCAGAGTAGACGTAGCCGCAACCGATGCGTTGCTGAGTTGGTATTTGCCACATCCAACCTGAGCTCTGCGCCCAGGCATGGGTGTAGGTGGGTATCTCGTCATCCTCTTTGAGATCTATCCAGAACGGCATTGCGCGGTTAACGGGTAGTACATCACTGTAGCTCCGCCATTGGGAACCCATTTCGTTACAGATTAGCGAACGTCTGAAGCCTGTAGCATCTATAAAAAAATTGCCCGCTACCCTTTCACCGGTATCGAGCACAAGCGAGACAATCCTGCCGTTGTCAGAATTCAGTCTCGCACCCTCTACTGCTGAATCAATATGTGTTATTCCATCCGCTTTACTGCGCAACCAAGCACCAACTTTGGCTTGGTCGAAATGGTAAGCGTGGTGGAACTGACTGAGTGGTCTTAGCCCATTCGGTGTCGGTGCCACAGGTGCTCGGTTCTGTTGCATCAAAGCGCCGAACAGGTGCGGCTCTGCTACCGATCTCCCAGCGGCGACACAGAAAGTATCTATCCAAGAACCTCTGCCCTCGACCTTATCAGCCAGGTGGTAGACGTCATCAATAGGACCGTCATAGACATGCCCCTTGCGACGCCAGTCGCGATGGCGGATACCGTATTTGATGGTCGCTTCGGTCTTGGCGATAAACTCCTTTTCATCAAGGCCTAACCGTTGCAGTACGCCACGAAATAGTGAGGTTGTCCCCTCGCCAACACCTATGGTCGGTATTTTCGAGCTCTCGATAAGCGTAATAGAGAGAGGCCGGCCAGCACTTTTAGACTCTGCTTGCAGGATCATTGCGGCCAGCCAACCGGCTGTGCCGCCGCCAACAATTACAATATCTGCTGTGCTTTTAGTCATCTCTCTCGCTGTACCTTAGTTTTTGTTGTGTACCCAATCCGGCAACCATTCGCCGTGCGCCTCAATCAGCTCATCAATTAGCTGCCAGATCTGTTCAAGATCAAGCTCGGCACCGGTATGTGGATCCATCATCGCGGCGTGATAGATGTGCTCACGCTTCTCATGCATCAGCGCTTCAATCGTGAGTTCCTGCACGTTTACATTGCTGCGCATAATAGCGGCAAGTTGTGGCGGTACGTGATCGATTCGCGTCGGTTGAATGCCGTTGTGGTCCACCAGACAGGGTACCTCAACCGCACAGCCATCGGGTAGGGCATCGATGTAGCCATTGTTGCGCACGTTACCGTAGATGACGCTAGGCGTTCCCGTCCAAGCTGAGTTGATGATCTGGGATGCGTACTCTACAGAGCTTGGAACATCAATTTTATCCGCTTGCTGGTACTCTGCCAGCTGATCTTTCCAGCGGCCAATCTGCTCGACACAGCGTTTCGGATACTCATCTAACGGGATGCCGAACTTCTCAATGAGATCTTCGCGTCCCTCTTTGATAAACCAAGGCGTGTACTCAGCAAAGTGCTCCGAACTCTCGGTACAGAAGTAGCCGGTGCGCTTCATCATCTCGTAGCGAACTTTATTTGGGCAGCGAGGGTTCCAGCTGGACTCTGGGCGCGGGTAGACGCCATCGGCATAGCCCTTCTGCAGGTCGGGGTAGAGATCGCGGTAGGTACCATCTTCCATGATCTCCTCGAACTTGAGGAAGAAGGCGACATGGTTAATACCCGCAGAGATGTAGCGGATTTTGCTGTCATCCATCTGTAGGTCAGTCGCCAACTCATGAGCTGTACCCTGCACCGAGTGGCACAGGCCGACCTGCTTGATCTGTGGGTATTTGCGCGCAATCGCCCAGGTGTTGATCGCCATTGGGTTAACATATTGCAGCATCAGTGCATCTGGGCAGACCTCTAGCATATCCTCACAGATAGCCCAGAGATGCGGCACGGTGCGCAGCCCTCGCATAATGCCACCGACACCCAGAGTATCGGCGATAGTCTGGCGCAGTCCGAACTTTTTTGGGATCTCGAAGTCGGTTACGGTACATGGCTCGTAACCACCGATCTGAAACGCAACAACAACAAAATCGGCACCTTCAAGCGCTGAGAGTCGATCGGTATGCAGCGAATGGGTCGCTTCCGCACCAAGCGAAGCCACTAATTTGTTAAAAACAATCTCTGACTCTGCCAGGCGTCCTTCGTCAATATCCATCAGCGCAACATGAGCAGCTGACAGTGCTGGACGCTGCAGTACATCACCGATGATGTTCTTCATAAAAACGGTGGAACCTGCACCTATAAATGCAATCTTGGGCGATGAACGCATAGTGTTTCCTCTTTCCTATCTATCTCTGTCTAGGCGACAACATTAAAAGCAGCATCAACAAGACGCTGGGTATATTCATTGGTTGGACTGCTCAGTACCTGCTCGGTAGGCCCCTCTTCAACGACTTGACCGTGCTGCATCACAATAACGTTGTGACATAGGGCACGAATCACCTTCAGGTCGTGGCTGATAAACAGATAACTAAGATCGTGTTTGCGGCGCAGTTCGCGCAGCAGATCGATTATTTGAGCTTGAATCGACAGGTCGAGTGCCGAGGTCGGTTCATCAAGCAAAATGAATTCAGGTTGCAAAACCAGGGCGCGCGCAATAGCGATACGCTGACGCTGCCCCCCGGAGAATTCATGCGGGAATCGCTGCATAGCATCGGCTGGCATCTGTACATCGGCTAGCGCTTGTTTAATTAACGCCTCACGCTCGGCGGCTGTCTTGCCGATGCCGTTTACGATCAGACCCTCCTCCAGTATCTGTCGCACAATCATACGTGGATTGAGCGACGAGAAGGGGTCCTGGAAGACCACCTGAATACGTGTGCGATAGGGTCGCATCGCTGCACGATCCAGCTGATCGATACGATCGCCGTCAAAGTAAATGGCCCCAGAAGTTACCTCTTGTAGCCGTACCAGAGACATCGCTAGGGTGGTTTTACCCGAGCCGCTCTCACCTACAATACCCAGCGTCTCCCCTTTGTGAAGCGTCGCGGAGATGTCATCTACAGCGACCAGTTCATAATTCTTGCGGCTAAAGAAGCCGCCGTACTGGGTGTTGTATACCTTACGTAGCTTGTCGCTGGACATCACAACAGGCGCCGATGGGTCTAGCGCGTCTGGTTTGCCCTTGGGCTCGGATGCAAGTAGATGCTGGGTGTAAGGATGCTGAGGATTAGCGAACACAACGTCAGTAAGTCCGCGCTCTACAACTTCGCCGTAGCGCATCACTACAACCTTATCAGATGTCTTCTCAACAACCGTAAGGTCGTGAGTAATAAGGATGACCGCCATGTTATGGCTGCGCTGCAGCTCTTTGAGTAACCCAAGTATTTCGGCTTGAACGGTGACATCCAAGGCGGTGGTCGGCTCATCAGCAATCAACAAATCTGGCTTATTCGCCAGAGCCATAGCGATCATCACGCGTTGACGCTGCCCGCCGGACATTTCGTGAGGGTATTGGCTTAAGCGCGCCTCGGGGTTGGGCAGACGCACCTCCTCAAACAGCTTAAGTACCTCGGCCATCGCTGCCTTTTTCGACATCGGGCGGTGCGTCAGAATGATTTCGGCGACCTGGTCCCCAACTCGATAGATCGGATTAAGCGATGTGAGTGGCTCCTGGAAAATCATCGAGATCTGATTGCCGCGTAGGCGCTGCATCTCGAGCTCCGAGAAGGTGGAAATATCTTTGCCGTCGAAGGTGATGCGTGATTCAGCTCCCACAATAGCATTCTCAGCCAGCATCGACATGATGGCGCGTGCCGTCACTGATTTGCCGGAGCCGCTCTCACCAACAACCGCGAGAGTTTCACCGCGCGCCACCTCATAGGAGACTCCGCGGACCGCATTCACGGTGCCGGCAACCGTGCGGAAATCGACGACGACGTTCTCAACTTTAAGTAGTGGTTCAGTCATTGGCGTAGGGGTCCATAGCGTCACGCATGCCATCACCAAAGGCGTTGAAGGCAAGCACCGAGATAATAATCATAGCGACCGGGGCCATTAGCCAAGGCGCTGCGGCAAAGGATTGGAAGTCTCTCACCTGGTTGAGCATGGTTCCCCAGCTCACCATTGGAGCCTGAACACCGACGCCCAGGAATGAGAGGAAGCTCTCAAGCAGAATGACCTCTGGCAGCTGGTAGGTTGCCCAAACAATCATGTGCGAAGAGGTGTTTGGCACTATATGGCGCGCGAGAATGCGCTTATCCGATGCTCCAACGGAGACAGCTGCTCGCACGTACTCCATGGAGCGCAGGGCGATCACCTTACCGCGCAACTCACGGCTAATATCGGCCCACCGCAGCAGTACCAGTATCGCTGCAAACATGATGAAGATCGTCATCGGCTCGGCGCGGCGCGGCAGTATAGCGACCAGTGCCAGGTAGAGCGGTAGATCCGGGAAGGATTTAACGAACTCCACGATACGCTGTGTCACCAGGTCGAAACGTCCACCATAATAGCCAGAAGCCACGCCAACACTGGTACCAATAACAAGTGCTGCACCCATTACCAGAATACCCATGAGTAGAGTAATGCGGGTGCCCCAGATCATGCGTGAGAAGACGTCACGCCCGAGTGAGTCAGTACCCAGTAGATGGAATTTAGCGCCCGAAGTGGTGCCAAACAGGTGAGTAGAGAATTCCATTCCCAGAAAACTCCAGCTATCTCCATCTACGAACAGACTGAGATCATGGCGATCGCTCGGATCTGGAACGAAAGTGATCTCAAAGGTGTTCATATCCATCTCCTCGGCAAACCCGAGGATGTAAGGCCGAGCGAGCGATCCATCTTCATTGAAGAAGTTGATCGACTGCGGCGGATGGTAGATCGCCTTGCGGTCTTTTGATTCAACACCGTAGGGTGCAATGAACCCTGCAAAAATGGCTGAACAGAGGACAAAGATACAGCCGATAAGTCCGGCAACACCGTAGCGGTTGCGCATAAAACGGCGGCGCACTAGTTGCCAATAGCTGAGGCCCGAGGTGTTCTGATTTGCCTCTGCGTTCATGTTGATAGTAGTTGTACTCATCTGTTTAACCCCGCGCCAGTGTTGCACGACGAACTCGCGGATCGAGCATCGCTAGGATTAAATCAGCAAACAGATTGCCGAGTACCAGTAGAATCGCAACCATCATAAATATGGCTGAAACGACATACATATCACGGTCGGCAACGGATGAGAGAATCAGCGGGCCTACAGTTGGAATGCCGAGGACAATTGCGATCTCAATCTCACCTTTAATCATGTAGTCAAAACGCGTACCCAGGTTCATAACAACCGGGTGCAATGCGTTTGGCACAGCATGTTTGTAAAGCACTTTGCGGCGGCTCAAACCTTTGGCACGCGCAGTTTCGATATATTGCATGTTCATAACGTCGAGCAGATTGCCGCGCATCATACGAGTGGTATATGCCTGTCCTGCCCAGATAGAGACCAGCAGCACCGGCCAGACATGTTTTAGGAAATCCCAGATTTTTGGCAGATCCCAGTAATCCTGAAGCACATATTGTGCAGAGTTCACAGCGCCTATGTAGGGCGAGTGCCAAACAAACGCCAGTAGATACAGGATCACAAGCGAGATGACGAATTTGGGTATAACAATGCCAATGAAGGCGATAAAGGTGGCGATGTTATCGCCGAGTTTGTACTGATGAGTCGCTGCGAAGATCCCCAGCATGACCCCAATGACTTGGCTCAGTACCACCGTGGCAATTGCCAGAAACAGTGTTCGTGGTAGGCGTACACCGATCACCTCAGTCACTGGGCGGTTGTGACGGAATGACATGCCGAAGTCACCCGACATCACTATATCCTTCACCCAGACTAGGTACTGCACTGGCAGGGTTTCATCCAGCCCTAGCCGCTCACGCATCACCTCTGCCTGCGGCAGGAGTTCATCATAGGACTTGCCCGTCTGTGCTGATGTGGCGGATATCCAAGTATCGACATAGTCGCCTGGCACTGCCTGGATGATCCCGAATGAGACGATTGAGATACCGATTAGAAGCGGTATGGTCGCCAGCATTCGTTTGGCAAAGAAGAGGAAGAAGTCCATTAGTGAGACCTGAAGCTTTAGTGAAACTTGGATAGACCGCCCCCGAAGCTCGGGGGCGACTATTTGCGCTGAACTTACTGGTAAGTTGGAACTGTGCCGGGTAGCAGCTCAGCCATCTGCTGATCTTCTGGTACCCAGAGACGCTCACGGATCACGCCATCCTCAGCCCACTCGTACATAAATACAGGTGTACCAGGATGCGCATTCCTTACACGCTTGTTAACCAACAGAGCTGCAGGAACCTGTACCAAGCCGACGTTGTAGACGTTTTCGGTCAGCAGTTGCTGCATGCGGTTGGCATGCTCGGTCTGCTTACCTGCATCGTCAGTCGAGTTGAAACTGCTAACCAGTTCACTCAGTTCTGCTTCAAACGGCATCAGTTCGCGACCTTCGCTGCCCGACAGGTGGAAAGCAGGACAGATATCTGACACTGGCAGATTACCGCAGGCCTCACGTGTTGGCAGGATGAAGTTAGCGCGCTGCAAGATGGCCGTGAAGTCACCTGAGTTACGCATTGGATCAAAGCTAGTTTCGTCTACCGACTTAGGCAGTACGCGAATGCCCACTTCAGCTAGCTGCGAAGTTACCGCGTCCATCTGTTTGCGGTCATCGTTACGCTGCGCTTTGTAGGTCATGTCGATCACCAGATCCTGACCTGTGCCTGGCATGTTTAGAACGCCGTTGCCGTCAGTATCTTTCAGCCCCAGGCCTGCTAGCAGCTCGCCCGCTTTCGCCTGATCAAATGGCGTGTAGCTGGTGGAGTCAGCATTGTAGTAAGGCGAGCCTGTGGCGTAGCCACCCATGTATGGGTAGGCGAATGGACCACGAGCAAGTGCCTGACCTACAGCATCCCGGTCGATTGAGTGAGACATGGCTTTGCGGAAGTCGATATTGCGGAACAGGCCGCGCAGCTCTTTCTCGTACTCATCTTTACCCATGTTCTGCGCAAAATTGAGCTCGATACGCCATGCCAGCGTACGTGGACCAAACTTGGCTGATACTGGCGAACTTGCGTCCTGAGACTGTTTTAGTGCCTCAACGAAGTTGCCTGGGTTCTCCATGTTTGACCAGTCACCCGTGCCTGCAACAGCCTGAGTTGTGCGATCATCCCAAGTGGTCAGCTTGAAGTGCATCTCGTTGATGTACGGCAGTTGGTTGCCCTTGTCATCCACTTTCCAGTAGAAGGGGTTGCGACGCAGAATGACGATCTCATCAGGCTTGTGTTCAACCGGAATCCACGCACCAAGGCCAACAACGGGCATCTTGTCTGAAGGCGCTGCGTTCAGATAGTCGTCGTAGGTTTTAGCTGAGTTGTATTTGGGGTGTGACTCTTTAAGGATGTGAGATGGGCCCGGACAACCCTGAATGTAAGCCAGACCTTCCACCAGTGTGTTGGATTGTGCAGCCGGGAATACAAACTTAAAGGTGTGAGCATCAATCACTTCGAGTTTAGCACCGCCACCAAAGGATCCCTGAGAGATACGTGCATTAACGTTTGGATCTTCGACGTTGTCGTTGTACCAGAACGCGATATCTTCAGTGTCGAACGCATCACCGTCTGACCATTTAACACCTTCAACGAGGTGCATAGTCAGCTCGGTCATGTCGCTGTTCCACTCCCAGCTCTTGGCGAGATTGGGTAGCGGTCCAGTCTGATCTTCAGGTTTTACCTGCCAGCGAGGACCCTGGCGCACCAGACACTCCTGCACCGCCATGTTGATACCACCCCAGCCCTGATGCTGACCCGCGAGCCAGTTAAAGCCTTCTGGACGACCACCGATAACGTGACGGAAAACACCGCCATAGGTGCCCACGCCGTCAGACATTACGCCAGAGTTGTGCACCAGTGGCTCAGCTGGGAGACGGTCTTCAACTTTTGGCAGCTTGCCCGCGGCAACGAGTTCCGACAGGAAAGGGGCTTCGTTGTATTTGGATAGAGATTTGTAAGACCAGAGATCGTCACGACCAATCAGCTCATAGTTCAGGCCTGCGAGACTCTTTTCTGGAGGCATCTGATCTGCAACTGCAGGTGTAGCAAGGATGGCTGTAGCGCACAGTGTGCTAACTACGCCGCTCAAGGGTTTGAGTTTAAACATCAGCTTTTTCCTTTGTTATTGTTCAGCGCATTTTTAATTTACCGCCAAGGCTCGGTGACAAACTTCCGAAAAAATAATGTCAGTTTCCAGAAAAGGGGTTAATCTGAGCTTTTACTATTGAGAGAGAGGGAGGGCTTCGTTAATTATGTCGGCAAGATATATTCGAAAGGCAGCGAAGCATGGATCCTATTTTGACTAGAGCGCGAGATGTATCAGAGGTGGTTCCCTGCTCTGAGCAGCATGACCGCACCCGCATGCCCGCTCCCAATCAATTTATTATTGAGCGGCATGAGCCCGCTATGTTTAATGCGCCTTTCCATCATCACACCTCAGTTGAGATAAACTTTTTGCGCGGTTGTGACATGCAGTACTCCTTTTCTGGGGTGCCAGTACCGGTGAAAAGAGATTCACTGACGATCTTTTGGGGGGCCCAGCCTCATCGAGTTTTATCGGTAACTCCGGGTGGCGAGATCACTAACATTTATGTGTCTCTGGGTCAGTTTCTGCGTTGGGGCTTACCCGAAGAGCTGGTGCAAGCGATTCTGGCTGGCACAGTAATCTCTAGCCATACGCAGAGTTTCGATGATGCAGGTTTTATGAGCCGTTTGTGGGATGAGCGCGAGCGCGACAGAGAGAATGGCGCCTGGCGTCGCACCCATCTTGATGAGATCAGCAACCGCTTACGCCGCTTAGGCCTAGAGGGCTGGGATGTGATGCTGGATGCCCGATCGGCCTCCTCTGTGCTGGATGCCGATGTGCGCACTATGAACCATGTTGAAGCGTTACTGCGATTTATTGCGGATAACTTCACTCAACCGGTCAGCATTGGTGATATAGCGTCTGGTGTGAACTTATCAGCCGGGCGCGCGATGACGCTGTTCAAAGAGGTGATGGGTGTCTCGATTAAACACCATCTGACCCGTACGAGGCTGAGTCACGCGAAGATGTTGCTTAGCGAGACAGACCAGAAGATCGTCAACATCTCGATCGATAGTGGCTTTGGCAGTCTGTCGAGCTTCTACGACGCTTTTGCAGAACACAACGATGGGATGTCGCCGGCTAAATACAGGCGGACGATGCGCAGAGGCTAAGCCTCTGTTAACGATTCAATTTGCTTAATGGAATAGTTTTGATGACACAGACAGCAACATTTCACGACCTGCACGACGTTACGGTATTCATAACAGGGGGTGGCTCGGGTATCGGTGCCGCGTTGACTGAGGGTTTTCTGCAGCAGGGAGCACGGGTCGGTTTTGTGCAGCGCTCCGATGCGACCGCCTTTGTTGAAGAGATGGCCGCCAAATATGACAACGCCCCTATGTATGTGCAGTGCGATATTGCTGATGTGGATGCCCTCAAAGCAGCGATTACTCAGGTGGAAGCGACGCTGGGGACGATCTCGGTGCTAGTTAACAATGCGGCCAATGACGCGCGCCATAGCCTTGATGCCTACACAGTGCAGGATTGGGACCGGGGGATGGCGGTGAACTTACGTCCCCACTTCTTCACAGCTCAAGCGGTGGCGCCCGGCATGCGAGCTGCTGGCGGTGGCTCGATCATTAACTACTCCTCCATCTCCTACATGATGGGTAACGCAGGCTACCCCGGCTATGCGACCTCAAAAGCAGCAATTACTGGTCTGACGCGCTCGCTAGCCCGCGAACTGGGGCCAGATAATATTCGCGTGAACGCGTTGATGCCAGGTTGGGTGTTAACCGACAAACAACTCGAGATGTGGGCAACACCTGAAGATCTTGCAGCTCATCTAGATAAGCAGTGTCTTAAAGAACATCTGAAACCGCAGGACGTTGTTGATGCGACACTATTCTTGGCCTCTAAAACCAGCCGGATGGTCACTGCGCAAGCGCTGGTGGTTGATGGCGGTGTGGTGGTTACCGGATGAGGGGACTTGAGTGGATAGCCGTTGACTGGGGAACCAGCAATATGCGCCTCTGGGCGTTGGATAAAACCGGTGCTGTGCTGGATAGCCGCTCCTCTGATTTGGGTATGGCAAAGCTGGCGCGTGATGAGTTTGAAACAGCGCTCTTAGATTTGATTGAGCCTTGGATTCGCGATGTCCGCGCAGCGACGCCAGTGATCGCTTGCGGGATGGTTGGCGCCCGGCAGGGGTGGCAAGAGGTACCTTATGAGGCTGTTCCCTGTCGCCCGTCGATTCAGCTAAGCCGTGTTGAAACGCAATCACCCGGCGTGGACGTGCGTATCTGTTGGGGGCTCAAGCAGTTGAATCCCGCTGATGTAATGCGCGGCGAAGAGACGCAGATCGCCGGTTTGTTGGGTAGCTTGCCTGGGTTTGAGGGCGTTGTCTGCCTGCCCGGTACACACTCTAAGTGGGCGCGTCTCGCGAAGGGCGAAGTGACTGAATTCCAAAGCTACATGACCGGTGAGATCTACGAGCTGTTATCGAAGAGTTCGGTGCTGCGTTTCTCGATAGATTCACAGGATTGGTCTGATGAGCAGTTCGATGCAGCGGTTCAAGAGGCGTTGGCGGAACCTGAGAAGATCACAGGTCGCCTCTTCGGCCTGCGTGCTGAGGCATTGGTGAGTGAAAATCCCCGTAAGGGCGGTGCCGCACGGTTATCCGGTTATCTTATTGGGCTTGAGTTAGCCTCCACGCGCGCCTATTGGGAAGCGGGCGAGTTGGCTATTATCGGTGCCTCGACCTTGGCAAAACATTACCAGCGGGCTCTTAGCTTGGTTGGTCGCGATTCAGCACTACTGGATACACAAGATATGACGCTGGCGGGTTTAACCGCCGCTTACTTGGCTTACAAGGAGCAAACCGATGTCTGATAGAGAGTTGATAGCGATACTTCGTGGTATTCAGCCTTCAGAGGCGGTTGATGTGGCGAATGCCCTGGTGGATGCAGGTTTTAGCCGTATCGAGGTGCCGTTGAACTCACCTGACCCAATTACCAGTATCTCGAAGATGGTAGATGCTTTGGGTGATAAGGCTCTGATAGGCGCCGGTACGGTGCTCAATATTGATCAAGTGGAGGCAGTGGCTGCGACAGGCGCCAAGCTGATCGTCTCGCCCAATACCAATGCTGCCGTCATAGAGCGCACGCGCACTTTGGGCTTGCTCTCCTATCCGGGCGTGATGACCCCGACCGAGTGTTTTGCGGCGATCGATGCAGGCGCAACCGGACTGAAACTCTTCCCGGCGGATCTTGTTGGTGCGGCGGGTGTGAAGGCGTTCCGTGCGGTGTTGCCGGCTGAGATGAAGCTCTACGCTGTTGGGGGCGTTGCAAACGACAACCTTGGGCAGTGGCGCGAAGCGGGCGTGACCGGTTTTGGTATTGGCAGTTCACTTTATAAAGCCGGCCGCACTGTAGATGAAGTTCACGCTATCGCGAAAGAGATTGTTGCGGCCTACGACCAACTTTAATCCATTACGGAGCGCGTCCAAATGAAGCCCGAACTCGGATGTTGTTACTACCCCGAACACTGGCCTGATGAGCGCTGGGCAGTCGACGCTCAGATGATGGTTGAGGCGGGCCTTTCATGGGTACGCATTGGTGAGTTTGCTTGGAGTCGGTTAGAACCCAAATCCGGTCAATTTCAGTTTGAATGGCTTGATAGAGCTATCGAAACCCTGTCTAACGCCGGACTAAAGATTGTTCTCGGGACGCCTACAGCTACACCACCGCGGTGGATGTTAGAAACATATCCTGACATGTTAGCGGTTGATCGCGAAGGCCGGGAGAGAGGCTTTGGGTCGCGGCGCCACTACTGCTTTAGTCATCAGGGTTACCGCGAAGCCTGTGCTGATATCGTCGAGAGGTTGGCGCAGCGTTACGGCTCTCACCCGGCGATTCAAGTTTGGCAGACTGATAATGAATTTGGCTGTCACGATACTGTGATTTCCTTCAGTGAGGCAGCTCTGGCTGAGTTTCACATTTGGCTAAAACAGCGCTACAGGACGATTGAACGTCTGAACGAAGCGTGGGGCACAGTTTTCTGGTCGATGGAGTATTCAGTATTTGAGGAGATCGGCCTGCCTAATCTAACGGTTACAGAGGCCGCCCCCTGCCATGAACTCGACTTTAAACGCTTTAGTTCAGATCAGGTGGTGAGCTTTAACCGGCTGCAGACCGAAATTCTGCGACGTCATACCTCAGCTGATCTGATTCACAACTACATGGGACGTATCGTTGATTTCGACCACTTCGCTGTTGGTAATGACTTGGACGTCGCCAGCTGGGATGCTTACCCTTTGGGTTTTTTGGAAGATCGCAGTGATTATGGTGAAGAGTGGCGCGCCCGCTTTGCTCGCCAAGGTGACCCGGATTTCCAAGCTTTCCATCATGATCTATACCGCGCAGTTGGGCGTGGCCGCTGGTGGGTGATGGAGCAGCAGCCCGGCCCGGTCAACTGGGCGCCGTTTAATCCCGCCCCGCTAGATGGCATGGTAAGGCTTTGGAGTTTAGAAGCGATCGCCCATGGTGCGGAGGTGGTTAGCTATTTTCGCTGGCGCCAGCTTCCCTTTGCACAAGAGCAGCATCACGCTGGTTTGCTGAGTCCCGATGGGCGCGCTGCGCAGGGACTTCTGGAAGCGCAGCAGTGTGCTCAGGATCTTCAGGCGCTTGGTGCAGTGGAGCAGGCAAAAGCGCCTGTCGCGATCCTCTTTGACTATGAATCTGCTTGGGCCTGGCAGACACAGCCGCAAGGAGCCAGTTTCGACTATTTTCGCCTCGTGTTTGAGCAGTACCGGGCACTGCGCAAATTGGGTGTAAATATAGATATCGTCTCGAAAGGGAGCATTGGAGAACATCGATACAAACTGCTGCTAGCTCCAGCCGTGATGAGCCTTGAGCCCGATCTTCTTGAACGGCTAGAGAGCGCCTCTGATCTACTACTGATAGGGCCAAGAAGCGGCAGCCGCACCCCGAATTTTCATACCGATACCAGCCAGCCTCAACTCTTTGAGACCGTGTTCCAGAGATCAGTTGAGTCACTGCGAGCCAGCGCATCTTACCCAGTAGGCAATGGCTCTGTTGAGCACTGGTTTGAGCACTACGATGTCCCGGAGGAGCTTGTTGTCAAACGAACCGACTCAGGATTGCCATTAGTCATTGGGCGTGGGCAGTCGTTCTATCTTTGCGGCTGGCCAGACGAAGAACTGGCGAAAGGGTTGTTCGAAGAGTTGCTGCACAAAGTGCAGGTTGAGACGCTTGAACTACCTATCGGGCTGAGGGTCAGGACAACGCAGACGCACCGTTTCTGGTTCAACTATGACAGCGAGGCCGTTGTGTACCGCGGTGTGGAACTCCCTCCCGCTGGCGTGAAGATAGAGCAGATCCAGTAGGAGTGAAGTCTACATACGAAAACCCGTGCTGGATCTGCTCTTTGGTCTGAAGTGCGCAGCTTAGCTGCGCTACTACTGGGTCTGTTTCAGGGCTGTCTCAACCTCGCCGTTGAACCAAGTCATCATCGCTGCTAGCAGCGGCTGATGGTCGGCGGGAGTATAGTCGCGTGGGTCTGCGCCAATGATTGCGTAGAGGGGGTGTTCTGGGTCCAGGCGTTGTTTGCCGTAGGGGCTGGCGCCCTGGTCTACGTCTTCGCCATCAACTCTCTGTGGGAGCTCCTTCAAATCTACCGTCTCTGGCCAGAAGGCGCCTAGCAGTGTGGTCTCAAACATGCCCGCGTGGTCTGGTTTCATCGGAATATTCTTGCCCATATTCATCGCTAGGCCCACTACGCGCATAGACTCACCTTTAGCGTTCCACTTGGCGGCCAGGTCTTTCACCATCGCAACCTGATCATCGGCAAAGTGGCCCGAAAGCAATACCAGCACTTTAACGCCAAAGTCATTGAAGCGCTCAATGGACTTCCAGATCAGCGGTTCTATCTCAGTGCGATCAGGCAGCATGATAGTGAAGTCCATCTCTCCATGATCGCCATCACAGCCGTAGTAGAGGGGAGGGCAGACCAGTCCGCCATTCGCTTCAGCCGCTTTGATGCAGATGCCCTGTGCAGTGAGTGCATCAAGGCCAACAGGCAGATGCTCCTGGTGGTACTCCAGCGTGCCCAGAGGTAGGTAGACAACGGGGCACT
>JAHEDZ010000009.1:20530-76717 GCA_024640955.1 Oceanospirillaceae bacterium | reverse complement strand
AGCGTAAAGGCTTGCCCCTCCTGTACTGGGCTTAGATAGAGCGCCAAACACCAGGCCAACCACATAAGATAGGGCAGCAGTTTACTGCCTCGAGCGCGATACAAGCATTGTGTTAGTACTACAGCAATTGGGGCAAAAGTAACGGGAAGGTAGCCGTTTTGAATGAGGGTCCAGGTATACAGCAAAGGAATGAGTAGACCGATCTGTAGGTAGCGTTGGTTAACTTGGCTGTCATCCAGCCAATAGAGCAACAGAGCTGTGCCTGAAGCTATAATAGCAGCAGCTAACACTGGCATCCAGTTAGCTGTTTGTAGCGCTGTAAAATTCAACGCCTGGCTAATCAGGATGAGCCACAAAAAGATACTAAGACTTGCCAGAAGGACGCGTGTTACCGGTAGCGCTCTTAGGTATTGGGCCGCTACGGTATCGCTGAAGGCTGAATCGCCTGTTGAACTTCTCGACTGCATCTGTTTCCTACTTTTTGCTCATATTATCTTTATTCGTAGAGCAATTACGACTTTGAAGTACTTTGCACGACATATCACATTTTCGCGACTGTTTTTTGTGATCATGACCGCAAACACTGAATCGTTACTCATTTAATTGACGGATGTAGGTTGGACCTGATGTTTGCTTTGTGCCGCCGAGCGAAGCGGAGATTGATCGGCAGTAGTCGACCCGTTAGAGACATTTTGCTGAGTGTAAAACCGGCGGCGTTCACAAAGGCTCAACCAGCTTGATAACTATTTAATGTACCCCATTGTCTTTGAGATTTTTTGGCCAGTATCACTCAATACGTCAACAACAGATGTCACCAGCTCATCGGGGCTAACTACTGCTGTGGGACAGGATACGCTGATGGCAGCTATACATTGGGAGTTTGCATTTAATATTGGTACGGCGATGCATTGCAGTCCAAGGGTATGTTCCTGTAAATCCAGCCCGTATCCCCTAGCCTTTGTAAGTTCAAGTTCTTGCGCCAGGGAACTTTTGTCAGTGATCGTGTAATCCGTGAGTTTAAGTAACTCTAGATTCGCCATTATTTCCTGTTGGGCGCCCCGTTCGAGAAAAGCCAGTAATACTTTTCCGGATGCGGTTGAATACAGGTCTGTGCGTAGTCCAATGAAGGATGAACACTTTAGCGCTCCAGGATGATGATTAACATCGACCTTATCCACATAGACGATCTCGTTTCTATCAAGAACTAACATGTGCACGGTCTGATTGAGTTGATTACTCAATTGTTCAAGAAAAAGATGCCCGCGCTCCCGAACGTCAAGCCGCTGCAGATATGCTTGCCCGGCACGAACTAGATTTAAGCCGATGTCGTACTTACGAGTCCCGATGTCTTGCTGCAAATAACCTAGCTTTGTGAGCGTCTTCAAGTGGTGATGCAGAGATGATTTGTTCAGGTCAGTTAGGTCGGCGAGTTCCTTGAGGCTCAAAGGTTGATTGGCGACACGGAGGCACTCAATGACTGAGATCGCTTTTCCAATAGTACTTGATTTCAATTTTCACTCATCCGTTTACTGCTGTCGTCTACTTTGGGTGATCAATTAAGCTTATCAAATCTCTACAGGTCCAGCGTCGGCTAATTATTGACAGATCTGAATTAGATAATTACCGTGAAGTACTAAATACAGAAACCATATTTCTATATATGAAACGTTTGAGTCTATCTACAAAATACTCATTCGCCAATTAGGTAGGAGACGAATATGCAGAAAATCGGTTTTATTGGGCTAGGTTTGATGGGCTCAGCAATTGTGGGTCGTCTGCTCGATTTGGAGTATCCGGTAACGGTAATGGGTAGGCGTAACCGAACCCCGATCAATCTAGCGGTCGGTAGAGGCGCGTCTGAAGGTAACAGCTACGCCGAAATTGCTCGGCAGAGCGATATAGTCTTTCTTTGCGTTGATAACTCTGCATCAGTTGAATCAATTATGCTGGGCGGAGATGGAGTGATCTCTGGGATACACCCCGAAAGTGTTGTGATTGACCTTGGAACCTCTCAGCCGGAGTCGACTGAACAACTAGCACAGTTAGTTGCCACCGCCGGTGGTTCGTATCTGGATGCTCCTTTAGGTCGCACACCTGCGCATGCTAAAGAAGGGTTGCTGAACATTATGGCGGCGGGTGACAAGTCAGCATTTGATAAGGTTCATCCGGTGTTATCGGATATTGGCGAAAATATTTACTACTTAGGCGCATCGGGCTGTGGGCATACCGCGAAACTCATCAATAACTTCTTTGGCATGACGCTAGCTACCGCGATGTCAGAAGCTTTTGCTGTTGCAGACAAAGCGGGCGTTAAAAGGGAAGATCTCTACAGCATCATGTCCAGTGGACCACTACACAGCGCAATGATGGATCTCGTTAAGGCTAACGCTATTGACGGTGATCCAACAAAACTTGCGTTTTCAATATCTAACGCTGCAAAAGATCTGGGCTATTACACTCAAATGACGGATGCTCTTAAGGCTCCAACGTTTATAGGATCTTCTACAAAACAGGCCCTGAATCTTGCTGCCACCCGCGGGTATGGTCAGTCTGACGTGCCTACAATGGTCAATTTTTTTGAAGAGATATATTCAAAGCCAAGCATCGAGTGATGTAAGGGTTTTAGAGTCCAAACTGAAGGTTGAGTAACAGTGAATCATGTTGATATGGCCAAGGAAGCAATAGAAGTTGTTCGGCCATCCATAGAAGCGTTATTCGAGCGCACAGTTCGTAAGGAACTACATATCGTCATAGTTGATCCCCGAGTTAAACCTTGGGAGGCGAGCTTTGATGATGCAATTTTGTACGAATACACGATTCGAAATTCAGACGAATGGCCGGCACCCTATGATGAGTTCGCTAGAAACAAGGCACGGCAGGCATGGCGTGAGCAACAGCCGAATGGAGTGACACAGCAGTTGCATCCTTCATCACTGCTATCTGAAGATATTCCGTTTTATGGATCCTTTGTTTACGGGAACGTTGTTGTCGGATGCAGCGGAGTAGAACAGTGGTTTGATGTTCTGATCAGCGGCTGGGTTGCCCTGGCGTTGGAACAGCTCGCTATCGCGGATCGGTTTACCATTAAGTAACGCGCGATCATGTACCCAGTTTCCGGCTGATTCACTCGTTCCGATGACTCCGGTCAGAGGACCTCCCGAATATACTCATTACGCTGTCAGCGGATGAGCGCTGAGTAGGCTGAATTGAATGTCTCCTTCGTGTCGATAGGTCACGCGAACTTGATGCTTAGTCCGCAAGGCTAGATCGAGCAGGAAAATCGCCGCCTTCGAAACGCGGCGATCCATTAGCGAGGCTTAGCTACCCTCTTGCGCTTCAGAATCTTCGATTTGCTTGCGTACTTCGGCCATATCCAGTTCTGTTGCTTTAGTAAGCAGGTCGCGCAGAGCCCCAGCTGGAAGAGCGCCGCCTTCGTTGTAGAGCAGGATATTATCGCGAAAGACCATCAGTGTTGGAATTGAGCGGATCTGGAAGTGCGCGGAAATCGCCTGCTCGGCTTCAGTATTCACCTTGGCAAAAACGACATCGGGGAACTCTTCAGAGACCGCTTCAAATGTGGGGGCAAAGGCTTTGCAGGGTCCACACCAAGGCGCCCAGTAATCAACGATGACAAAAGGATTGCCAAAGACGGTGGCTTCAAAATTCTCTTCGTTTAGTTCAACTACAGCCACTTTGGCCTCCTTGGTTGGGATTAAATATTCTGCTTACCACATCAGGTCGTCGGGAATGACGTACTCTGCATAGGGATCGTCCTCATCAGATGCCTGCTGGTCACTTGCTAATGGAATGATCACCTCAGGCCGGCGTGCTTCGATCTTCTCAGCGACAACGGCAGGAACTAGCGCGTAGGATGAACCAAATCGAGCCACCCGTAATTGCGCTCGCGCAAGTGGTGACATCATGTCGTCATCAACATAGAGTGATTTGATGGTGGTGCCATCCACAAACTGAAAGCGTGTTTCGGCTTTGTCAGTTGGCTTGACCTGGTGGCGCTCTATGAGTTGTTTAACTTGAGCATCGATCGCCTTCTGGTCCTGTTCCGCTTTGCGCTCTTCATTCAGTTGGCGGTCACGCTCGGCCTTCTCTTTGCGCTGAGCTTCGATGGCCTCCAAGCGCAGCTGACGCTCAGCCTCGGCCTCTTTTGGTGCTTGTTTCTTCTGTTTGCGCTTATCGATAGTCGCTTTTTTTGCCTGCTGTTTATTGGCGATGCCCGCCTTAAGCAGTTGATCTTGGAGTGAACCTGCCATAGCCTCTGTGTCCAAATTCAAATTGTCACGCGAGTGTATCACAGGATGACTTTTGTAGAGTGGCTCAGTCTGGCGCTGGTCTGCCTGATGGGTGCGGTTTCACCGGGCCCTAGCGTTTTAGTTGTAGTTAATCAGACGCTTAACGGCTCACGCCTAAATGGCGTTGTTACTGCGATCAGTCACGGTTTAATGGTGGGTGTCTGGGCGTTGGTGACCGTGCTTGGCATTAGCCAATTGCTGCTACATATTCCGTTTTTTCAGATTTTATTGTCGATCTTTGCGGTAGTTTATCTGCTCTATCTGGCTCAGGGTGCTTGGCGTGGTGGCAAGATGCAGATCAGCACCGCGCGTACGCAGAGTTCAAAATCACTCCTCTCTGCTGCCTCTGATGGTGCGGCGATCGCGCTGTTTAATCCGAAGTTAGCGCTCTTCTTTTTGGCACTGTTTACCCCTTTTGTCGATGCTGAGCGCGGTTTTAGTGAGCAGTATCTGTTGGTGTTAACCCCCTGGGCAACTGATACGCTCTGGTACCTAATTGTCGCGATGCTACTAAGCCGCCCAGCCAGCCTTATTTGGTTGGAGCAGCGTCAGCAGGTTATTAATCGTGTTTTAGCACTCGCGCTTGTGCTGATAGCGGCGTTGCTACTGATTGGGCTAGCTTAGATTTCGCACCCGGTGTGTTTGCAATCGGACGGGGGGCTGCTTATACTTCGCGCTCCTCAAATCGAGGCTGTTGTGGTGGCTCCATTGGTCCTCTCGCAATGATAAACCGTGAACCTGGTCAGGCCCGGAAGGGAGCAGCCACAGCGGTGGACTCATGTGCCGGGATGTGGCTGATGGAGCCATCTCCATATTGGGAGCAGCCATCTCCATTTTAGAAGAGGCCGTCGCTACCTCCGGCCGCCGACCTCGAAAATTCACTCAAATTTACTCCGTTGATTCGCCGTCAAAATGTCGAGCGTTGCACTGAGTGTGATAGTATCTGACTTACGAAAAACCGCCCTTAGGGAAGACGGATGAGTTATCAGGTATTGGCGCGCAAGTGGCGTCCAAAACGTTTTGTGGAGATGGTAGGGCAGGAGCATGTGCTCAAGGCTCTTGTGAATGCGCTCGATGATGATCGACTGCACCACGCCTATCTGTTTACCGGTACCCGTGGTGTGGGTAAAACCTCGATTGCACGTCTGTTTGCCAAATCACTGAACTGTGAACAGGGTGTCAGCTCTGAACCTTGTGGCCAGTGCTCTGCCTGTACTGAGATTGCTGAAGGCCGATTTGTTGATCTGATCGAGGTCGATGCTGCGTCACGCACCAAGGTGGAAGATACTCGCGAGCTGCTCGAGAACGTTCAATATGCGCCGACTCAGGGACGCTATAAGGTCTACCTGATAGATGAGGTGCACATGCTCTCTGGGCACTCATTTAATGCCCTGTTGAAGACACTTGAAGAGCCCCCTCCACACATCAAATTCCTGTTGGCGACGACTGACCCGCAGAAACTGCCAGTAACGATTTTGTCGCGCTGCTTGCAGTTCAATCTGAAGAACTTGGCGGCTGACCGCATCGTTGAGCATCTCAGTTTCGTTTTGAATGAAGAGAGTATTCGGGCTGATGAGGCGGCTCTCTGGTTGCTAGCGCGTGCGGCAGAAGGGTCGATGCGTGATGCGTTGAGTCTGACAGATCAGGCGATCGCTTTTGGTGCAGGCTCTGTCAGCGAGGCAGACGTACGAGCGATGCTTGGTACGATTGATCATCGAGTCGTGTTTGAACTGCTCAACGCGCTAGTGCAGTCGGACGGTTCGAAGCTGGTTCAGCTGGTCGCGTCGATGTCTGAGTTTGCCCCTGATTATGCCAGTGTGTTGGCCGAAATGATCGGTATTCTGCATCGTATTGCGCTGGCACAGGTGGTGCCAGATGCCATTGATAATGCCTTGGGTGATAAAGCTCAGGTGGTTGATCTTGCTGGAAGAATGAAGGCCGAAGAGGTACAGCTCTATTACCAGATTGCCCTGACAGGTCGTAAGGACCTGCCGATGGTACCGCAGCCACGCGAAGGGCTTGAGATGACGCTGCTACGTATGCTCGCCTTCCGTCCTGCGGATCAACGTCCTATTGATTCTGCTCCAGTGACTGATTCGGCTTCGGTGGCTGAATCAACGGCGGATATTGAGTCTAAGTCAGCTTCGGCGTCCACTGCTGCAGCGGCGCCTGCACCTGCGCCAGTAGCAGGCGCTTCAGTGGATCAGTCTGAGCAGTCAGCTCCTGTCCAGAGAGAGCCTGAGGTGGCAACGCAAGAAGTACCGGCAGCGTCCTCTCAATATGAGCCATCTGCGCCCATCAGCGAGCCTCCCCCTTGGGATGACGAGCCGATGCCGGTTGAGGCCTATGGGGACGATTCGCTAAAAAAGTCTGATACCGGCGTACTTACGTCGGTTGCTGGCCCGCAGCAGAGTGTGGCAGATGACTCTCGTGAAGCTTTTGCTAGGGAAAGTGCTGCTGAGCAAAGTGTTTCTGAGGAGAGCTCTGCCGAGGAGAGTGTTGTTCAAGAGACCGAGCAATCGTCCGTACAAGATTCGGCCTCTGAAGCTCCGGCCATCGCCTCGGTAGTTAGGGTTGAGGCTAAGACCGAAGCGACCGGTCAAACCACCGGCCTTGCGCCTGAACCGGCTATGTCATTGGCCGCGCTACGGCTGCCGCACTGGCTTAGGCTAGTGGAGGCATTGGGGCTTAGTGGTATGACAGAGAGCCTCGCGCGTAGCCTATCGTTGGAGTCGATCAGTGGCAACAAGCTCGCCCTGCACTACACACGTGAACAGGAGGCTCTGCTAAACGATGTTCACAAGGCGCGCATCAGTGATGCTCTGCAGGGCTATTTCGCTGAGCCCTTAGCGGTTGAGTTTATACTCGGTGAGCAGTTGCAGGAGACGCCGCAACTCTATCGCCAGCGCCGAGATCGTGAGCGCCGTGCGGCGGCGCTGGCCCATCTGCAAGCGGACCCAGCGGTACAGCAGATTATTGAAACTTTCTCAGCCGAGATCCTCAGCGACTCGGTTGAACCACTGAATATTGAGTAAGGAGATCGCATGTTTGATAAAGGCGGTATGGGCGGCATGGGTAACATCATGAAGCAAGCCCAAAAGATGCAGGAAGAGATGCAGAAAGCGCAGGAAGAGGTTGCTGCGGCTGAGGTGACTGGCGAGTCTGGTGCAGGGCTAGTCAGCATTGTGATGAATGGTCGTCACGATGTTAAGCGCGTTTCGATTGATGATGCGCTGATGGATGACGACAAAGAGATTCTCGAAGACCTGATCGCAGCTGCGATCAATGATGCGGTACGCAAGGTGGAGAGTAATACCCAAGAGAAGATGGGTAAGATCACTCAAGGCATGGGCATGCCGCCTGGCTTTAAGATGCCGTTCTAACGATGGCGTTAACTCCCAAGCTTCAAGCGCTTATTGAGTCCCTGCGTCGTCTACCTGGGGTAGGGCCCAAAACTGCCCAGCGCATGGCCTTGCACCTACTCGAACGTGATCGTGATGCCGCGCTGATGATCAGTGAGTCATTGGCAGCGGCGGCACGCGATATTGGCGAGTGTCAGCAGTGCCACTCCCTATCGGAGACTGAGGTCTGTGATATCTGCCAGCATCCTGGCCGCGATCGCTCGACTCTATGTGTTCTTGAGTCCCCGATTGATCTTATGGTGATAGAGCAGACCGGTGGATTCTCCGGACTCTACTTCGTTCTTGGTGGTCATCTGTCACCGATCGACGGTATCGGTCCTGAAGAGCTTGGAATCGATCAACTACTTGCTCGCCTTGACCAGGGTGAGGTGCGCGAGCTGGTGCTGGCCACTAACCCAACGGTGGAGGGTGAGGCGACAGCCCACTATATCGCCGAGCAGTTGGGTGATCTGGATATCAAAGTGAGCCGCATCGCGCATGGTGTGCCCGTGGGTGGTGAGCTGGAGTTTGTCGATGGTGGAACCCTAGCGCATGCACTGGCCGGACGCCGCCTGATGGAGCGTGGTCAGTGATCCCCTTGGAGCAGTACAACAGCGAATCACTGATCAAGTCGGCTGATGCGCCCATCTGGATCACTGACAATGAAACTTTGGCCCATAAGTGTGAGCAGTGGGGGCACTGTCCGCTGATTGCACTGGATACAGAGTTTATTCGCACCAAAACCTTCTATCCGATTCCGGGCCTGATTCAACTGGCTGATGATCAGTTCTGTTACCTGATCGACCCAGTGTCGATCAATGACTGGAACCCTTTGCGCAAACTGCTGATAAACCCTGATGTGCTGAAGCTATTTCACGCACCGAGTGAGGATATAGAACTTTTTCGTCACTCTTATCAAGTTGTGCCGCAACCGCTCTTTGATACCCAGATTGCAGCGGCTTTCGCCGGTTGGGGGCACAGCCGTGGCCTACAGAAGCTGCTGAAGTTGGTGCTGGATGTTGATCTGGATAAAGAGGAGACACGCTCTGACTGGTTGCAGCGTCCATTAACGGCTAAGCAAGAGCGCTACGCGGCACTCGACGTGGCCCACCTAGTCGAACTTTATCGTCGTATTCAGGCCAAACTAGTGGACAACGGTCGTGGCCCTTGGGCCAGTGAAGAGACGGCTCAGATGGTGGCCAATGTCGCGAACGCCGATACTGAGGTCGATACCTACTACCAGCGCTTTACGCAGCTGGCTAACCTGGCGCCACATCGACAGACGGCACTGCGCGATGTCTGTGCTTGGCGTGAGCGCGTCGTGCGGGAAGAGGATCGCACCCGCAATTCTTTACTTTCAAATCATCTAATTGTTGAGGTGTTTAAGCGCTGGACGAAGAGTTTAAAGGATTTCTCAGAGATCAAAGAGATGCGAGGCTCGGTGGTGGGAAACTACGGAATGACGATCGTTACGATGCTGCGTGAAGCGCGAACCTCCCACAAAGTTAACCCCGCGCCGCCCATGCCGAAACCACTCGATTTTAAGTGGCATAGCGCGGTTAAAACGCTGCGTAAGTTTGGCCAGCAGGTGTGTGAAGAGCAGGATATTCCGCCAGAGCTGCTGCTGCGCAAACGCGATATTGAGGATTTGATTCGCGCCTTTGATGAGGGTGTTGAGGGTGACTCAATATTGCCGCCAAGCCTGCAGGGGTGGCGTAAGAGTTTGGTTGGCGAACCCTTGGCGGCTGAGCTGCAACGAATTATTGAAGAGAGAAGTGAATGATTATCTGTTCTATCTACCGCAGCCCCAAAAAAGAGGAGATGTACCTCTATGTGGATAAGCGTGATGGGTTAGATCGCGTCCCTGGCGCGCTCAAAGAGATGTTCGGTACGCCGACACACGTGATGGATATGCCGCTGACGGCCGAGCGTAAACTGGCACGTGCTGATACTGCTAAAGTTATCGATGGTATTCGCGGGCAGGGTTTCTACCTGCAGCTGCCGCCACCGAAAGAGGACTACATGCTCGATATCCATATCGATCGTCCTGAGACTGGTGTGCGCTAATGTCTGACGTGTTTTGGCGCTCCAAAACGCTTGAGCAGATGAGCGAAACAGAGTGGGAGTCACTCTGTGACGGCTGCGCTCTCTGCTGTCTGCATAAGGTCGAGGATGAAGATACCGAGGAGGTGTTCTACACCACCATAGTTTGTAATCTGCTGGATACTGATACTTGCCGATGTACCGAGTACGAGCGTCGGTCAGAGCTGGTGCCAAATTGTGTGAAGTTGCGCCCGAAAGACGTGGCTGATTTTCATTGGTTACCGCCCAGCTGTTCTTACCGATTACTCTATGAGGGACATCAGCTACCCGCTTGGCATCCTCTTGAAACGGGTAATCCACGCTCGGTAATGGAGGCTAACGCTTCTGTGTTGAGCTACTACGAAGTCAAAGACAACGAGATCTCGGAGGACGAGATCATTGATTACATTATCGATCCGGACGGGGACTGATGATGGACGCATCGGTGTAGAACTGCTCTAAGATAGCGTTGTAGACCGATGCATGGCTGAAGTTGGCGAGATGACCAGCCCCCTGTAGGCTTTCAAACCTTAGGTTGCGCAGGTTGTCGCGCAGCCAGCGAGCATGCTGTTGGCGCTCATCAGCTTCTAATGACCCTGTTGTTACGAGCACAGGACCTTCATAAAGTTGCAGACTCCTGGTTGTTGCCGAGCTGAACGAGAAGTCGTGGCCTTGCGGGACTTTAAGGTCGTTTGCACAGTAGTCGGCAACGATTTTCTCTATCTCCAACAGCTGTTCGGGGGTTAACCCTTCACGCATCATAGGATGGCCTAACCACTCCTTTTTCAAGATATCGAGTTGATCATTTCGCGCCAGCTCGATATAGCGGTCAAGAGGTATTGCCTGCTGTTGCGCCGGTGCTTTCACGCCATCTACCGCTGCGCCGTGAACGGCTATTGAGGCTATGTGTGATGGTTGTGTAGCCGCCATTCGGAGTGCGATTCGAGCCCCCTGTGATATTCCAAGTAGATGAACCGGCTCCTGTCTGAACTGACCCCGGATATATTCCAGCCAGTAGAGATGCTCGTGCGGAAGATTCGGTGTTTGATCACTCGAGCCGTAGCCTGGCCTATCTGGATTGATGACCTGGAAATGAGGCGCGAGTGCTTGCGCCTGCTTCAGCATCGAACGGTGATCGAGCGTCCATCCGTGGAGTAGTAATAGCTTAGGGCGTGTCGACATAGTCTACTGAGTCACTTGCTGCATGCCACATATCATCACCTATTGGTGCTGACTGCTCCTCAAATACATGGCCGACAAGGCCGGCACAGCGGGCAATCAAAATAATGCCACGCATCAGATTAGATGGAATACCGGCCTCGGCCAACACTGCAGGTATTGCGGCGCTAATATTGGTCACCAGTGGCTTGCTCACCGCTTTGTTCAGTGAGTCCTGTAAGGTCTCAAGTGCAGCTAAGAAGCGTCCATCGATCGGTTCGCTGCGAGCGATATCAAGTAGCTTTTCAACGCGAGGGTCTAAACCCTTATGAATCGGATGTCCGAATCCAGGGAGTGGGGTTCGATGCTCTCGGTGCTGCTTAACGAGTTGGTCCGCGCAACCGCTAGGGTCATCAGCGGCTGCGATCTCTTCTAGTAGTTTGCCGCAGGCGCTGGATGTACCAGCGTAGCGATCACCCACTCCTAGAAGTCCGGCCGCCACCGCCCCCTGGAAGGATTCGGGTGCGCCAGTGTAGGTTAAGCGGCTGGCAACTGCAGAGGGTATGAGGCCGTGCTCCATAATGCAGACCATAACCGCTTCTACCAGCCGAACCTGTGTGGTATTCGGGCGCTCCCCCAAAGCTTGAAACAGGGCGTATTCAACGAATCCGAAAGAGCCAATAATCTCATCAACGAGGTCCTTGCCGCGTACCTTCACCGAGTCTGCGTCGTAACCTGCAATACCGGTAGTAGGTGCCTGTCGATTAGTCATTCGGTCTCCTTTTCATCGTGCGGAATTAGGATTGTCACGCCGTTAATCCATAGCTCGCCGTGCGGCGTAAGTTCTGCTACTGCCATTACGAGACTAGTCGCCAGACAGTTCTCCAATCAACCCTTTTATGGTCGGCAGGTATACACACAATTCTAAAAAGAGGTATAGCAATGAGTTCAGTTGGTCAGATTCGCAGCAGAATGCACCACAATGCTTATGTAACGAAGGATTTGGAAGCAACACGCAAATTCTACGAGGATATTATCGGTTACAAGCTGTCGGCAACCTGGGCCGAGAAGGCGGACCTGTTTGGCAAAGAGCGTACTTACGTACACTGTTTCTTCGATATAGGTGATGGTTCTAGCTTGGCATTCTTCCAGTTTGCCGATGAAGTGGATGCACAGGAGTTCGGCCCTGAACTGCCGCCATCTGCGTTTAGACACCTGGCGATGAAGGTTGACCAGGAGACCCAGGATGGCATTCGTGATCGCTTGGCCGCTGCCGGCGTTAAAGAGCCGCAGACCTACATCCTTAATCACGGCTACTGCTACTCACTCTACGTGGTCGACCCAAATGGTCTGATTGTTGAGTTTACCGTGGACCATGATGACGTGGAGGCGATCAACGCAGAGCGTGCGGCTAAGGCGCATGCCGAACTAGCCAACTGGCTAGCGGGTGATCACACTCCGAACAACACCCAGTTCCACCGCTAAGCGAGTGTCAGAAATGGGGTGCGAAGCGCCCCATTTTTTATTATCTATTTCCCAATATGGGAGGAGAAAACTCAGAATGATCTACGATTCTGGCGTCGAGACGCGAGACCCTGCAGAGCAGTTTAAGGATGACGCTGTAGCCTTTCAAAAGCAGATGGAGTACCTCTTAAAACACTCAAGCTTCTATCAGAAGAAGCTGGCAGAGGTGGGTTTGACGGATATTGCTGATATCCCTTCACTAGAGCAGATTCATACGCTGCCATTTACTGAAAAAGATGAGCTGCGCAGCTCTCAAGCTGACCATCCTCCATTTGGCTCGCATCTGGCATGTGATGAGTCCGCACTGCGCCGCGTGTTTAGTACCAGTGGTACAACGGGCGTGCCCTGCTACCTCGGACTTACGACCAGTGACCTAAATATGTACGCCACCAATGTTGCGCGTGGTTATACCGCGGCTGGTTTTCGTGAAGGCCAGAAGATCGTTGTTGGATTTAATGCGGGGCCTTTTGTCGCCGGTGCGGTCTACTATGGCTTCGATAAGATCGGTTGTAGCGTTATACCTGTGGGTACCGGCAATACAGAACGTATGGTGACAGCGATTCAAAAGTTGGGTGGAACAGGTATAAGCTGTACTCCAAGCTATGCGCTCTATCTGATTGAGTGGTGTGAGGCACACAATATTGCGCCTGAATCTTTAGGCATTAAGAACATTATTACCGCAGGCGAGCCAGGCGGTGGTGACCCCATGATTCGCAACCAGATCGAGTCGTCGCTTGGGTGTAAGGTGCGAGAGTCTATGGGTATCGGTGATATCTCGCTCTCAGTGTGGGCGGAAGACGACGACGCTCAAGGGATGAACTTTATGGCGCGCGGTTTTGTGCACGTGGAGCTGATCGATCCGCAGAGTGGTGAGCCGATCCCCTGGGAGGACGGTGCTCAGGGTGAGCTTGTCTATACAGCACTGCAGCGCGAAGCGATGCCGTTGTTGCGCTTCCGAAGTCGAGACCATGTTGTCGTGAATATGAAACCGAACCCGACAGGTCGCACGGGGCCTCGTATCCGTTGTGTGGGTCGCACCGATGATATGTTGATCGTGCGAGGTGTGAATCTGTTCCCAACCGCGGTACGAAGTGTTATCGAGAATCACCTAGAGCGTTTAACGGGTATGTTCCGTATCAGGCCGAATAGCCGAGGTGTGCAGCAGGATCCGCCGTTACCTATACAGGTCGAGGTCAAAGATGATGCTGATCTAAGCAACGCTGAATTGGCCAATGCGATCAAAGCCGAGATTAAAGAGCGCCTGCTAGTGACTAGTCATATAGAGCTGGTAACTCAGGGGACAGTGGCGCGAGAGACCTACAAATCGAAGCTGGTTGACTATTCGCACCTGGATAAGTAGCTGATTTTAGACGAAAAAAAGAGCGCCGAGGCGCTCTTTTTTAATGCTTAACAAGAATTACTTGTTGTTCATCTGGGCTTTGATCAGGTCACCGATAGTGGTTGGACCTTCAACTTCAACCTCAGCGTTCTGAACTGCTTTCAGAGCCGCTTTCTCATCAGCCTGGTCTTTCGCTTTGATAGACAGGTTGATAGCGCGGTTGCGACGGTCAACGTTTACGATCTTGGCTTCAACGCTGTCACCAACGCTCAGTACAGTTGATGCATCTTCAACGCGGTCAACAGACAGCTCAGATACTTTCAGTACAGCTTCGATACCTTCAGCCAGTTCTACAGTCGCTGCTTTAGCGTCAACTGCGATGACTTTACCGGTTACGATAGTGCCACGGTCGTTGCCCGCGAGGTACTCAGAGAATGGGTCGCTAGCCAACTGCTTGACGCCCAGAGAGATACGCTCTTTTTCTGCATCGATCGACAGGATAACCGCTTCAACTTCATCGCCTTTCTTGTAAGCGCGCAGAGCAGTCTCAGCGTCGGCTTCCCAAGTGATGTCAGACATGTGAACCAGACCGTCAAGGTCGTTGTCCAGGCCAACAAAGATACCGAAGTCAGTGATAGTCTTGATGGTGCCAGAGACTTTGTCACCTGCAGCGTTCTGCTCAGAGAATGCAGCCCATGGGTTCTGTGTGCACTGTTTGATGCCCAGAGAGATACGACGACGCTCTTCATCAACGTCCAGTACCATAACTTCCACTTCTTCGTTGATCTGTACGATCTTAGATGGATGGATGTTTTTGTTAGTCCAAGACATTTCAGAAACGTGTACCAGACCTTCAACGCCATCTTCTAGAGATGCGAAGCAGCCGTAGTCAGTCAGGTTAGTCACTTTCGCAGTTGCGCGAGTGCCTGCTGGGTAACGGTTCTTGATAGCTTCCCACGGATCTTCAGACAGCTGCTTCAGACCCAGAGAGATACGTCCATTTTCCTGGTCGAACTTGATGATCTTAACAGAGATCTCGTCGCCCGGAGTCAGCATTTCGCTTGGGTGAGAGATACGCTTCCAAGCCATGTCAGTGATGTGAAGCAGGCCATCAACGCCGCCCAGATCAATGAATGCACCGTAGTTAGTGAGGTTCTTAACGTAACCTTTGACAACCTGACCTTCTGCCAGAGACGCGAGGATCTCATCACGTTTTTCGCTGTTCGCTTCCTGCAGAACTGCGCGGCGAGATACAACAACGTTGTTGCGCTTCTGGTCCAGCTTGATCAGTTTGAATTCAAGCTCTTTGCCTTCGAGGTGATCAACGTCACGTACTGGGCGAACGTCTACCAGTGAACCTGGCAGGAAGCCCTGAATGTTGTTGACGTTAACAGTAAAGCCGCCTTTGACTTTGCCAGAGATGTAACCCTTAACAACTTCTTCAGCTTCGAATTTAGACTGCAGAACTTCCCATGCCTCAGCGCGCTTCGCTTTTTCGCGAGACAGTTTAGTCTCACCGAAACCGTCTTCAACAGCTTCCAGTGCAACTTTAACGCTGTCACCGATAGCGATTTCGAGTTCATTCGCATCGTTCAGGAACTGTGAACGTGGAATAACGGCTTCAGATTTCAGACCAGCATTTACTGTAACCCAGTCGCTGTCGATATCAACAACTTCACCAGTTACCAGTGTGCCTGGAGTCATCGCAAGGTCTTGGAGGGATTCTTCAAACAGATCAGCAAAGCTTTCGCTCATGAAATTTTCCTAATAAAAAGATGCCTTTACGGCGATCTTGCCTACACCATCGGCTGCGTAGGGTCGGTTTCTAATACGTCTTATCGATGGACTAGGCCGATGTATGCCCAAAGCTAAGACGTGAATTGGTGCGAAATTATACAGAAAAGCGTGCCGGAAGTGTAATTTTTTCTAGCGGGATCAGCGAACTACCGCGGCATTGAGAACTTTGTCTAAGGCCTCACGAAAGCTCCCCTGTTGTCGTAGTGAACTGGGATCCGGGCAGTACGGCGAATCCGAACTTCTCAAAGCGGATCGAGTTGTCGCTCTGTTGCGAAGCATTCATGGGGTAGGCGAGATAGCCGGTGACAGCTAGTACAACGACGGCCGTAACGCTGATGGCGATCTTCATCCAACCCTTCATAATAGGCCTCTAGCTCTTGAGCTGGCGCCCATGCTCAATCTGCAACTCGATCAGGTCAATCGTCAGTTCGCCAGACTCATGCAGCAGCGCTTCAGCATCTACATTTACTGGCTCTTCGCCATCTGCAGAGGTGCTCAAAAGTTCATCCAAGGAACTTATCGGAGACTGGTTTTTTGCCATGCGGCGCTGATTTTCAATGTCGATTTGCGCTTGGTCGAATTGGTCACGCTGCTCTCGCAGAGCCGCCTCGTTCAGTGGCAGTTGAGTGAGCGCTTTCTGTTCGTTTATCAGCCGCTGTTCGTCCCACATATGAGTGAAGTCCGGGTTGTCCGAAGTGCGTGCTCGCGAGCGGTTGGTCAGTTCCGGAATCCAACGGTCAAGCTCTGAGTAGCGGCCAAAGCGTACCGGGCGAACCTGGTCCCAGGGCAGGGCGAAGTCGAGGGCACTCTCACCGATCTCCTCCTCATCAATCAGACTCGGGAAGTCGATATCGGGGCTGACGCCCTCATGTTGCGTGCTCTCACCCGAGATGCGGTAAAACTTGGCGGTTGTAAGCTTTATCTGGCCATGCTGCAGCGGTTGCAAGGTCTGTACTGTGCCCTTGCCAAAAGTACGGCTACCCACAACTAGACCGCGGCGGTAGTCCTGTATGGCTCCGGCAAAAATTTCTGAAGCCGACGCGCTGAGGCGGTTAATCATCACGGTCAGCGGCCCTGTCCAAAGCGTCTCTGGATCATAGTCCCCCAGCACATCAATACGGCCATTTGAGTCACGAATTTGTACGGTAGGACCGCGGCTGATGAAGAGACCGACCAGTTCGTTGGCTTCGCGCAGCGAGCCACCACCATTATCACGCAGATCGATGATCAAACCGTCGACATTTTGCTGTTTAAGCTCCTCAATCAATACCGCTACGTCGCGAGTCGTACTGCGGTAATTGGGATCACCCTTCTGCAGTGCGGCGAAGTCGATGTAGAAGGCGGGTACTTCGATGACGCCCAGCTTGAAGTTCTTGCCGTCTCGATCGATACGAATCACCTTGCTCTGCGCAGCCTGCTCCTCAAGCTGAACTTTAGAGCGCACCAAGTTTACAGTTCGACGGCTGGCACCCTCTTGTGAGCCCGCTGGAATGACCTCTAGGCGAACGACTGAGTCTTTCGGACCACGGATAAGCTGCACCACATCGTCCAGACGCATACCGACCACATCCTCAAACTCGCCATCCTCACCTTGAGCAACGCCAACGATCAGGTCGGCTGGATTGAGCTGCCCGCTTTTGTCAGCCGGGCCGGCGGGCACAAGGCTAACGATCTTGGTGAACTCATCCTCGGTCTGCAGAACAGCGCCTATGCCCTCTAGCGATAGACTCATATTGATCTGGAAATTCTCTGAGACTCGCGGTGAGAAGTAAGAGGTATGCGGATCGTAGGAATTTGCAAGAGCGTTAGCGAAGGTCTGAAACACATCATCAGACTCGGACTGTAAGGCTCGGTTACGCTGGGCAGTAAAGCGTTTAGTCAGGGTCTCAACCGCCTCTTCGCGGCTACGGTCTGCAAGCTTCAGGTTAAGCAAAGCGCTTTTCAGGCGCTTGTCCCAGTAACGATCAGCCTCTTGTTGATTCGCAAACCAGGGGGCCGCTTCGCGAGAAACTGCGAGTGTCTCATTTGCAGTGAACTCGTAATTCACCCCCTTGCTCAGTTGATCCAACAGATACTCTTGTCTGTTGTTAAAGCGTGTTAGATAGAGGTCGTAAATATCATAAGCAACTGACAGATTGCCTTTGCGAATCTGGTCATCAAGCTTAGTTCGGTACTGACTGTATTTATCTAGATCGCTCTGAAGAAAGTAGGAGCGCGAGGGGTCGAGTATCTCGATGTAGCGATCAAACACGATCTCGGAGAGGTTGTCATCGAGCTTTTGACTGCGGTAGTGCCCTTTTTCAAAGGCGCGAGCCACCGATTTTACGGCGCTCTCGTGCATTTTGCTGGGCTCTAGGGCGGCTTGGGCGGTAAATGGCAGTAGCGCTGCCACCATTAACAGAATTAATCGCTGTCCGAAACGCACGGTCTCTCTCCTTAATGTTCCGTTGTCTCTCATCAAAACGGAAAACTGGTTATTTGAGTGTAGGCTAGCCGCCGGGAAGATGTAAAATACCCTACGAGTTAAGTCTTTGATGAGGATACAAGTTTGCGTTTAATTTTGGCACTTATTGCTGTCGTTGCTCTGAACGGCTGTGATTCAGACTCAAAGAGTGAATCCGAACGCGAGGCCTTTCGAGAGCAACTCATCGACAAAGCGTTAAATGATGATACGCGTAGAATGGGCGATAAGTTCTTGGCTGAGAACTCTACAACTGAGGGGGTAGTGACCCGGCCGAGCGGACTGCAGTATAAAGTGCTGAAGGCCGGTGCAGGTGACAAGCCTAAACTCGATCAGCTTGTGGTTGTACGCTATGAGGGGCGCCGAGTGGATGGTGTTGTCTTTGATGGTACGTCTGAAGGTAGAGCGGCGACCTTCCCACTCAAAGGTCTGATCAAAGGCTGGCGCGAAGGGCTGAGCTTTATGCCGAAAGGTGCAGAGTGGGAACTCTACATCCCTGCAAATCTTGCTTATGGTGCAACCAGTCCCACTGAGTTGATACCAGCCAACTCCACCCTTATATTTAAAGTCGAACTGGTTGATATACTCGACGACCCCCAATAGGAACTGTGATGAACTTAGATGCTTTCAACGCTGAACTACTCAGTTTTCTCGATGCTAGCCCAACTCCCTTTCATGCAGCTCTGAATCTGGCTAGTCGCCTAAAACAGGCCGGCTTTGAAGAGGTCAAGGAACATGAGGCCTGGAGTCTCCGAGCAGGCCAAGGCTACTATCTGCTGCGCAACGACTCGTCGATTCTCGCTTGGCGTCAGCCCGCAAGCTTTGAAGCTGGGCTACGGCTTGTTGGCGCGCATACCGATTCGCCCTGTCTAAAAGTTAAGCCGACGCCCGAACTTCATCGAAAAAAATACCACCAGTTGGGTGTAGAAGTTTATGGTGGCGCGCTACTCAACCCCTGGTTCGATCGTGATCTGAGCTTGGCGGGTCGGGTCAGTTACTTAGATCAGGCCGGTGAGCTAAAGCATCAGTTGATCGATTTTGAAGCGGCAATTGGCACTGTGCCAAGTCTGGCTATTCACCTAGACCGCGAGGCCAACACCGGTCGCACTGTGAATGCGCAGTTGCATCTGCCCGTGCTATTGGGGCAGGGCGACGAGAAACTTGATCTGCGTGCAATGCTGGCCGAGAGGCTGCAGGGCGAGGGGGTTCAAGTAGCGCAAGTATTGGACTACGAGTTGAGCTTCTACGATACCCAACCGGCCGCTCTGATTGGTTTGAAGCAAGAGTTTCTCGCGTCAGCGCGTTTGGACAACCTGCTGAGTTGCTACATCGGCCTGCAGGGGTTACTGCAGGCCGATGTAGGCCAGGCTCAGGTACTGATCTGTACAGATCACGAAGAGATTGGCAGTCAGAGCGCCTGTGGAGCCGCGGGGCCGATGCTTGAACAGTGGCTTGAGCGAGTGTTGCCAGATAACGAGTCGCGCAACCGTGCGCTCGCAGCATCGATGCTGATCTCAGCTGATAACGCCCATGGTGTGCATCCAAACTATGTGGATAAACATGATGAGAATCACGGTCCGATCCTGAATCAGGGACCTGTTATCAAACTTAACGCCAATCAGCGCTATGCCACCAATAGTGAGACTAGCGCCACCTTTAAGCAGCTAGCGCTGCAGGAGGGAGTAGAAGTGCAAGCTTTTGTGGTGCGCTCTGATATGGGCTGTGGGAGCACTATCGGACCCATTACCTCCGCGGAGGTGGGTGTCAGAACCGTAGATATCGGTGTGCCGCAATTTGCTATGCACTCGATTCGCGAGCTGGCAGGTGTTAACGATGCACACGCCTTGTACCGTATTCTCAAGCGCTTTTACACCAAATCGAGGGTATGAGGATGCTGACAACGATTCCCCAACTGACTGCGTTCATTCAGGAGAGTTTTCCAGAGGGTGTCAGTTTTGGTTCCATCGAGGAGGTCGGTGATGGCTGGGTTTTGATGCGGCTACCCGTGTCGGATTCGCATTTGCGCCCCGGCGGTACGGTGTCTGGACCTACCATGATGGGAATGGCCGATGTCTCGATCTGGGCTGCCCTGCAGACCAAAATTGGACCCTCACCACTCACGGTGACCAGCAACCTGAACATCAACTTTCTGGCTAAGCCGCAGCCGGTGGATATGCTCGCCCGTGCTCGTGTGCTGCGCGTCGGCAAACGCAGCGGCGTGGGCGAGTGCTGGATCTACTCCGGTTCAGAGGAGCAGATGGTGGCGCATGTCACCGCCAACTACTCCATTCCCGCAAGCTAGAGCGGCTGATTAGAACTGTTCGGTATCAATCTCAACCTGTTGGCCGGCGCTGTAGCGTTGACCGGTCACAGTTTCGTCGTTAATCAGCTGATCCAATCGATACACCGCATCGGCAGAGAGTTGAATATCCGCCGCTGCCAGGTTGTCACGCATGTGATCGATGAAACGTGTTCCTGGGATCGATACGATGGCGGGATCTTTAGCTCGAACCCAAGCCAGTGCTAGCTGCGCCGGAGTACAGTTCTGCTCCTTGGCAATTTGAGCATACTCAGCCAGCAGTGCCCTGTTGGCGGGGAAGTTTTCCGGGTAGAAACGCGGCATCGCACGGCGAATATCACTCTCAACCAGTTCGGCCGGATCATCAAAAGTCATACTCAGGAAGCCTCGCGCCAGCGGGCTAAACGCGACAAAGGTGATATCTAACTCTTTGCATGCCTCCAGAACAGCGATCTCTGGGTTGCGGGTCCAGAGTGAGTACTCGGTCTGAACAGCGGTAACAGGGTGCTCGTTGTGCGCGCGGCGGATAGTTTCGGCAGACATCTCAGAGACACCGTAGTGGGCGATTTTGCCTTCACGGATCAGATCACTCAGCGCTCCAGCTGACTCTTCAATCGGTACATTCGCATCCAGTCGGTGCAGGTAGTAAAGATCGATATGGTCGGTCTGCAGGCGCCGCAAGCTCGCCTCACATTGAGCTTTAATTGTTTCAGGGCGACCATCGAGTGCTTTGCCTTTGCCGGGTTCTACGTAGAGCACGCACTTACTGGCGAGAAAGATCTCGTTGCGCACAGATTTAAGTGCCTCACCGACGAGCGTTTCGTTCTTGCCGCCGCCGTAGAGGGTCGCTGTATCAAAATGACGGTAGCCCATCTCAAAGGCTTCGCGGAAACCGTGGATCGCATCGTCATCGGATACTGGTGTGTTGTAGGCGTGGGACATGTTCATACAGCCCAGGCCTATAGGAGATGATTTAAATAGCTCGAGTTTGTCGCTCATAGGGTGATAGCTCTTCCGTTGACTAAATCGTGTGCCTAGCCTAGCAGGGAAGAGCTATCAATTGAACTCTGAGAAGTGACGCGCTCACTAGCCCTGTGCCGCTGCGAGTACGGCTTCGTAGTTGGGCTCTTCGGTCAGCTCTTTTACCAGTTCAGAGAAGAGAACTTTGCCGTCTCGGATGACAACCACAGCGCGTGCAAATAGACCGCGGCGCTGGGTGTCGATAATCTCAATGCCGTAGTCGTTACCAAACTCTGGCGAGCGGAAGGCTGATGCATTAGCAACCCGCTCCAGGCCTTCGGCCGCACAAAAGCGTGCTTGCGCGAAGGGGAGGTCAACCGATACGTTGAGCACCTTAACACCGTCGATTGCGTTCAGGCGCTCGTTGAACTGACGAACGGACTTTTGGCAAGTCGGCGTGTCAATGCTTGGAAAGATATTCAGAACCAGTGTCTCGCCGGCAAAATCGCTCAGGCTAATATCGTTTAGTGCGGTATCGGCTAGCGTAAAGTCAGGTGCGGTTGTACCTAAAGCGGGAAGGTCGCCGCAGGTGTTCATTAGGATATCTAAACGGGTGGTCTGCATGGTTGTGCTCCTTTTTTTATGTTGCACAGATACGCAGTGAGTTAGATCTGAGATCTCTAGGTTAGTTCAGAAACCGCTTTGTACTCTGTGCGGTTGCGGCCGTTCTCTTTGGCGAGGTAAAGCGCGTTGTCGGCAGCATCGATGAGGGCTTGGATTGACGTCAACTCCATCGGCTTAAGCGTCGTTATGCCTAAGCTGAGGGTTAGTTCTCCTAGTGGCGACTTAGCGTGTTCTATCGCGCTAAGCGCTAGGGCTTCTCGAATCTGACCACATAGCAGCTTCGCGCCCGCTGTATCAGTATCAGGCAAAATCAGAAGAAACTCTTCGCCGCCAAAGCGACTGACGAGGTCAGCGGGACGGCGTGCGGTATCAGTCAGAATTCTCGCGACCTGCTGTAGAGCCTTATCTCCTGCTAGGTGGCCATAGTGGTCGTTGTAGGTCTTGAAGTAGTCGATATCAGCCATCACCAGACTGAAACTTGAGGCTGGGTCACGATGCCGGAGGTTCAGTTGCGAATTCATGTAGTCGTCCATCTCTCGACGGTTGGCCAATTTCGTCAACGGGTCGGTACGGGACTGCTGCTCCAGCCTCGTGTTTGCCTCACGGAGCTGCTGTTCCAAAGTAAGCTGCTCGGTTAGATCGATGAGACTGGCGTAGATGCGTTTTCCTGCACCCTCAGGTTCATGTGCTGAGGCGATTATGCGCAGCCAGCGGCTCTTATTAGCATCCATCTGAAGCTCTACCTGAAATTCGAATGCTCCGTCGGCCTCAGCAGCGTTTCGCATTCGATGGAGGAAGGCTTGGCCCTCTGCGTCATTGAAGAGCTCGGTTAACTGCTGCACTTTGAGCAGTGGGTAGCGCTCCTCATCGAGTCCAGTCTGCTCTCTAAAGATGGCGTTCGAGCGAACGATGTCGCTTTCGACTGCCCACTCAAACAGACCAATCTCTCCGGCTTTGGCGATCTCATCCTGACGCGCTAGACTCTTCTCCACCTGATGTAAGCTGCGTTGAAGTTGAAGTTGAGATTTTTTCTCTTGGGTGACGCTTGTTACCATAAATAGGGCAATCTCATCACCATCTTGCTCCATCTTTCGCACATAACGTTGCTTAAACCACTCAGTCCCGGTTACATATTTTTTGCCGATAATGGGGTATTCAGCCACATTGCCGGGCTCGGCATAGGCGTGGTCCAGAGCATCTCGATGATTGGGTTGGATGATTTCCAGACGACCTCGATAGGTTAGGGCTTCTGGCAGCGGACTTTTACCCCGGGCAAGAAAACGCGCTGTACCCTGAGTCAGGTTCTCTTCGATAATTCGAATATCCGCCTCCTCAGTCGCGAGTGTTAGATGCTCCAGTAACTCAGCATTCTGCTGATGCACCTGGTCAAGCTCGTGTTGGCGAAGCTTCTGCTCATGGATATCGACAACGCTGCCATAGGCAACTTTATGTTCATCCTCTTTGAGTATATTGAGATTAACTCGTACCCAACGTGCGCCCAAATCTCCAACGAGCCTATGGTCGAACGAAAAAGATTCGCCTACCGCAAGACCTTTTTTGAAGGTTTCAGCTATATGGGGGATGTCGCGTGGATCGGCTGCAGCCAGCACGTGGTCACGCCCGTGGATCTGTTCGTCATGTTTGATGCCGTACATCTGGCGGTAGACCTCATTGACCATCCAGGTGTCGCTTTGCAGATCATGTCGGAATAGGCCAATACGTGATTGAGTTGAGGCGATTTCGGTTAACCTCAGTGTCTGCTCGAGACGATGACGACTACTGATAAACAGATTCCATAGAGCGTTTATCGCAATTAGAAAGCCAACCTGAATACCAACCGCCAGCCCCATCTGGATGATGCCGTAGATCAGGTTGGGTGGTTCGAAACTGAGATGGAGTACAAATAGGGCAAAGAGGAAGAGTAGTGATACTGCAATTGTCGAGCGCAAACCATAGAGCATCAAAACGGCGATTGATGCAAAGAGCACAGTAGTCGACGCTGACAGAAATGATTCGTTACGAACAGTTACGGCGACAGCCCCGATACTGAGCAGGAAAATCATTGCGCCTATTTGTGCACGTGTGCCGAGTAGATGCTGACGCCATGCGAGCAGAGCAGTAAAACCGTAGATCGCTACTAGGGGTATGGCCAGTAGAGTGGGTTCGACCAGTGTATGAAGGTAAACAGAGATAGCAAACGGAACAAGATAGATGAGCAGACAGATCCGTACAAAGAGCGCTGCAAAGCGAGCGAGAACATCCTCGGGTAATCGCACCTCGGCAAATGGCGATAGCTTTAATTCGGGTTTCATCTACGCAGTTTGGGCTCAAAAATCATTCGGTCATTGGGTCTATTAAAAGTAGTCGAGAAACCGCTGTTTTTCCCGTTTTCGGCCGATAGAGTTTGTGGTGCATGATGCAAGCAATAAAAAAAAACCGGCACAAGGCCGGTTCTTTGGGTTCGAGAGCCCTGATTAGACGCGTTCAAATACGACTGCAATGCCCTGACCACCGCCAATACACATGGTTACCAGTGCATATTTTCCGTTAATGCGCTGCAGTTCGTGAATCGCTTTGGTTGCGATAAATGCACCTGAACAGCCGACTGGATGCCCCAGCGCAATTGCACCGCCGTTCGGGTTGGTTTTATCTGCCGGCAGACCTAGGCCTTTAGATACCGCAATCGCTTGGGCAGCGAAGGCTTCGTTGGACTCGATTACATCCATATCATCAATCGTCAGGCCAGCTTTCTCCAGCGCCGCTTTTGATGACGGGATTGGACCTTCACCCATGATGTGGTTTGGAACACCAGCAACCGCGTACGAGACGATCTTAGCGATTGGTGTCTCACCATTGGCTTTAGCCGTTTCCGCGTCAGCCAGTACCAAGAAGGCTGCACCATCGTTAATGCCAGAGGCGTTACCCGCCGTTACAGTACCGTCTTTCTTAAATGCTGGGCGCATGCCTGAGAGTTTTTCAGCTGTAGTGCCTGGCTTAGGGTACTCGTCAGTATCAAAGATGGTTTCACCTTTACGAGACTTCAGCGTGATAGGCACGATCTGGTCTTTGAAACGACCCTCTTCGATAGCAAACGCAGCGCGACGCTGAGACTCGGCGGCAAATGCATCCTGCTCCTCGCGGGTGATTTCCCACTTCTCAGCCAGGTTCTCTGCAGTGATGCCCATGTGGCCAGCACCGAATGGGTCAGTCAGCACAGAGACCATTGCATCGACCATGCCTGTGTCACCCATGCGGGCACCGGTACGCATAGCCGGTGCCATGTAAGTACCACGTGACATCACCTCAACGCCGCCGCCCACAGCGTAGTCGCACTGACCGAGCTCGATCTGCTGTGCACTTGATACAACAGCCTGTAGGCCAGAGGCACAAAGACGGTTAACCGCCATCGCCACAGAGTTCATTGGCAGACCCGCCTGGATCGAGGCTACACGCGCAACGTAAGGGTAGCGAGACTCAGTCGGTATACAGTTACCGACGGTCACGTAGTGAATCTTCTCGGGGTCTGCATTTGAACGAGACACGGCTTCCTTCATTACAGTGCCGGCCAGCTCAGCGGGTTCGATAGAGCTCAGGCTACCGCCAAAAGCACCGATGGGTGAGCGCATTGCGCTGAGTACTACAACTTCACGTGTCATCTATGACTCCCTCTAATGTGTATCAATGTGCGTCTACTTGCGTCTGCAGAAGCGTGATGAGAAATTTGCGTAAGAGCATATGACATAAGGAAGACAATTACATGACGCTATCGACTAATTAAGGAGATAAAAGGAGAATATTTAGCTGATAAATTCTCACCCTATAGATGAGCGAGCGCGATTGCTGTGATTAACGTAATTTTTGATATGGACGGGCTGTTGATTGACTCAGAGCCCACCTGGAAGCGAGTTGAGAGCGAAGCGTTACAGCATGCGCTTGGACTGCACCTTACCCCCGAACAGTTAAAACGGTTTACGGGGCGGGCAACACGCGATTTTGTGCGCTTGGTAGCCTTGGATAATCCGCAGATAGAGGTCGATCAGCCGGCGCTAATCGAGTTAATTCTATCAATGATGGCGCAGCGTATCGTGGATGCGCCGCTGCTACCCGGTGCGCAGGAGTTGATTGACCACTTGCAGGCAGAGCGAGTGCCTATGGCGATCGCCTCATCGACACCACGCCCGCTAATCGAAGCTGTGGTCGAACGTCACCAACTACCGATCGAAGTGATCACCTCGGGCGCTGAGGCAAAAGCCTCCAAACCACACCCAGAGGTATTCCTGCAAGCTTCTGAGCGCTTACATGCTGACCCTTTTGATTGCTGGGTATTTGAGGATTCGCTCAATGGTGTCATCGCGGCGCGAGCCGCCAGTATGAAAGTGGTTGCGGTGCCAGCGGCAGATTACTTGCCGATGGAACATTTCTCGATAGCCACCCGACTCGACAGGTCCCTTGAGGACTCACTTGTAGCGATCAAACGGGGCGAGCTGAGTTAAAGTTCAATGCTAAAGTCGCGAATAACCGGCTGATCGCTGGCTTCTAAGTTCTGCAGTGCGTCGCTGACGTATTTGACATGCGTGGCTGCTGATTTGCGTGCCCAGACGGCGTTGCGGCTGATAATCGCATTGTAGATCTGTTTGTGGTGGCGCTCGATATGCTCACGGAAGGTTTCGCGATGCACCAGGTTACTCAGCGAGGTCACCACACTTTTAAGGAGTGGACTCTTCAGGCTCGCCAGCAGATGCACGAGTACGGGGTTGTGTGAGGCCTCTACGATCCGAAGGTGGAAGGTATAATCCAGCGCGAAGTTAGCCGGAGCGGGCACAGCCTCCATCTCCTTAAACGCCTTGGTAATGGCGTAGTGCTCCTCCTGAGTACCATTCTCCGCCGCCAGTGCAGCCGCTTCCCCCTCTAACAGGGCGCGGACCTCATAAAGATCGTAGAGCGTGCGAGCGTGGGTGTTATAGAGCTCCATTAGTGGACTTGTTTCGCCGATCTCTTCGATCACTTTTTTGGCGAAAGAACCACGGCCATGAATCGTCTCTACGATACCTCTACCTGCCAACTCCCGCAGTGCTTCGCGTACTACTGAGCGGGAGACGCCCAGGCGCTCTGCCAACTGGCGCTCTGAGGGTAGCTTCTTCTCTGGTGGTAGGCTGCCATCCAAAATCATCTGCTCTAAGCGATAGGCAATTGATTGGGATATGGTTTTAGATTTGTCTTTCAAACGGCTCTTCTCTCGTGGTAGGACCAGTTGATGTGTAACGCTCGCTGCTGCAATTAAGTGCTAGTACGACCAAATTTCATCGCTAATATTCACAATGTGAAAGTGTAGTTTACAAAATACTGGTCTGACCAGTGGTTTCTTAGTTTGATTGTTGCTGTAGATTTAAGAAAATTCGATAACGACCGCTAACTTGACGCGGTTTAGGAGCTAGAAATGTTAACAGTGCAACGTTTAGATCAGAGTGATGCTCAAGTAGTACTAGCTGGCGCACGCGCCAAAGCGCAAGAGATCGGCGTGCCGATGTGTATTGCCGTAACTGATGAGTCAGGCAACTTGCTGGCCTTTGAGCGCATGGATGGCGGTAAGATCCACAGTATTACCTTGGCGCAAGACAAAGCATTTACCGCGGCCTCTGCGCGTAAGGCGACACATGAATACCACGCAGGGTGCGTGCCGGGTGCTGACAATATGCTGTTTGGTATCCACACCGCTATGGCTGGGCGCTTATGTATTGTGGGTGGCGGCCTACCGATCTTTGTTGATGGTGTTTGTGTTGGTGGTGTTGGCCTTAGCAGCGGTACGCCGAGTCAGGATCTTGAGTGCGCTACGGCTGGTGTAGAGCATTTCCTGGCTTCTATAAGCTAGAATTTTAGCGCGAAATTTTAGTAGCCCGCTCATAGTGGGGCTGCGTCTGGCGCTTGACTGCGCTAACTGATTAAGAGGATGGTTCGGATGCAGACTTCAACAGCCCGTACCGCAGAGCAATTTGCTCAGCGACAGTCGCTGGCACAGCGCTTTGCTGAATTTATCGACCCGCATTACGTAATCGCCGATGAGGAGACCCTGAAGCCGTACGAGTGTGATGGTCTGTCAGCCTACTGCGAAGAGGCGCTGATTGTTGTGCTGCCGGAGACCGTTGAGCAGGCTCAACGCGTGCTGCAGATCTGCCACGCAGAGGGTGTGCCGGTGGTCGCTCGCGGTGCCGGTACGGGGCTCTGTGCCGGTGCCATGCCGCACTCCGAGGGTGTGGTGCTATCAATGGCCAAGTTCAACAAGATCTTGGAGATCGATACTGTGTCACGCGCGGCTCGTGTACAGCCGGGTGTTCGCAACCTAGCCATCAGTGAGTCGGCTGCACCGATGGGGCTCTATTACGGGCCTGATCCATCCTCGCAGATCGCTTGCTCAATCGGTGGTAATGTCGCTGAGAATTCTGGCGGTGTGCACTGTCTGAAATATGGACTGACGGTACACAACCTGTTGAGTGTGCAGTTCCTGACGATGGAGGGCGAACTACTTACCATCGGCTCAGAGGGGTTGGACAGCTGCGGCATGGATTTAATGGCGCTCTTTACAGGCTCCGAGGGGCTTCTTGGCGTAGTGACCGAAGTACGCGTTAAACTCTTACCGCGCCCTGAGCGCGCGCAGGTTGTTGTTGCTGGCTTCGATAATGTCACCAAGGCGGGCGACGCCGTGGGTGAAATCATCGCTCAGGGTATCATCCCTGGTGGCCTGGAGATGATGGATGGTTTTGCCATTCAGGCGGCCGAGGACTTCGCCAAAGCTGGTTATCCTTTAGATGCGCAGGCGTTGCTCTTGTGTGAAGTGGATGGCACCAACGAAGAGGTTGATGAGCATATAGCGGCGGTTGAAGCGCTGTTTCATAAACTGGGTGCGACATCAGTTCGCACCTCGCAGTCTGAAGAGGAGCGCGCGCGTCTTTGGGCGGGTCGCAAGTCAGCTTTCCCTGCTGTGGGTCGTATATCCCCTGATTACTACTGCATGGATGGAACTATTCCGCGTGGTCAGTTGAGTCACGTGCTGCTAGAGATGCAGAAGATGTCTGACCACTACGGTCTGCGCGTAGCTAACGTATTCCATGCCGGTGACGGCAACCTGCACCCGTTAATACTATTTGATGCAAACGTGCCTGGTGAACTTGAACGCACCGAGGAGTTTGGCGGCAAGATTCTGGAACTCTGTGTCGAGGTGGGGGGGTGTATCACCGGCGAGCACGGTGTTGGCTATGAAAAGCTGCGCCAGATGCCAGCTCAGTTCAACGATGCCGAGATAGTGCAGTTCCACGAACTTAAGCGCGCATTTGATCAGAAAGAGCTGCTGAATCCGGGCAAGGGTATCCCGACGCTGCGTAGCTGTCAGGAGTACCGCTCTCTCGATATGAACATCACACCGAATGCGACTGTAGAGTCACAGCAAGATACGAAAGGGGCTACCCATGGCTGATCAGACTTCTCAGCTTATTGAACAGGTTCGCGCTGCGGCAGATGCGGGTCGTACGTTGGCTATTCAAGGCGGCGGCACCAAGGCATTTATGGGCCGCGCTATCGAGGGCGATCATGAAGTCCTGAGCTTGGCTGAGCATAACGGGATCGTCAGTTATCAGCCAGTAGAGCTGGTGATGACAGCGCGCGCAGGAACTTCTCTAACTGAGCTTAAAGCGGCGCTGGCTGAGCAGAACCAGATGCTGGCTTTTGAGCCACCGGTATTCTCCGACGCCTCTACCCTCGGTGGCACCTTAGCGACAAACCAGTCTGGTCCTGGCCGACCTTGGTGGGGTTCGGTAAGAGACCATGTGTTGGGTGTGCGTCTTATCAATGGTAAGGCGGAGCATCTGCGCTTCGGTGGGCAGGTGATGAAGAATGTTGCTGGCTACGATGTATCTCGTATGCAAGCGGGTGCTTTTGGCGGTTTAGGCGTGATGTCTGAGATTAGCCTGAAAGTGCTGCCAAAACCGGCAATGCAGCGCACCTTGGTGACGGAGTGTACTGAAGCAGAGGCGCTTAAATTGATGAACCAGCGTGCAGGCGAGCCGAAGCCGATTACAGCAGCAACCTGGTATGAAGGTAAGTTGTACACCCGTCTAGCAGGTGCTGCCTCCGCGGTTGAAGCGGCTGCCAAGGCCTGGGGCGGAAGCGATCTGGATGATGCTGATCTATTCTGGAGCACGCTGGCTAACCAGCAGCATGAGTTCTTTAACACTGAACAGCCAATCTGGCGCCTATCGATCAACTCGAAAACACCAGAGCTCAACCTTGAGGGGACTAAGCTGGTCGACTGGGGCGGTGCTCAGCGTTGGTACGCGGGTGAATTTGATTGGGAACAGATGGTCTCAATCGCAAAACTCTCTGGTGGGCAAGTGTCGCTCTATCGAGGAGGGAATCGCAATGCGGAAGTACTGCACCCACAGGCGCAACCTATTCAAGCTCTACAGCAGCGACTGAAAGCCTCATTCGATCCGTCGGGCGTATTCAACCCGGGCCGCGCTTACAGCTGGCTGTAACAGGGTGTATTAGGAAAAGAGACGATGAAAACGAATATAGTACAGACCTTCCTCAATACGCCGGATGGCCAAGAGGCGGAGCAGATCCTACGCAGCTGTGTGCACTGCGGATTTTGTACCGCGACCTGCCCCACTTATCAGGAGCTCAATGATGAGCGGGATGGGCCGCGTGGGCGTATCTACCTTATAAAACAGTTACTCGAGACCAATGAGGTTAGCGAGAAGACACGCACCCATTTGGACCGCTGTCTGACCTGTCGCAGCTGTGAAACAACCTGTCCATCAGGTGTTCAGTATGGCCGACTGGTTGATATTGGCCGTGGCATTGTTGAGCAGAAACTACCGCGTTCGACTGGTCAAAAGGCGGTCCGCTGGGGCCTACGTCAGTTATTGCCCTACTCTAAGCGCTTCGGTGCGGCGATTGCCGTTGGCCAACTGTTTAAACCCCTGATTCCAGGCAAGCTGGGTGAGAAGATTCCACCGAAACGTAAAGCCTCCCCCTGGCCGAAACAGCGGCATGCGCGTGTGATGATGGCCCTGGCGGGTTGTGCACAGTCTAGCGCAGCCCCAAACACTAACGCGGCAACCGCGCGTGTGCTCGACAAACTGGGGGTCACGCTAGTTGAAGCCCCAGATGCAGGCTGTTGCGGTGCCGTGAGTTATCACCTCTCTGCGCACGACGAAGGTCTCGATTTCATGCGTCGAAATATCGATGCTTGGTGGCCCGCCGTGGAAGGTGGTTGTGAGGCTATAGTGATGACAGCTTCAGGCTGTGGTGCGATGGTGCAAGAGTACGGACATCTACTGCGCAATGATCCAGCCTACGCAGAGAAAGCGAAGCGCATCTCTGAGCTCACTAAAGATATCTCAGAGGTGCTCCTGAATGAGGATCTCAGTGCCCTCGAGCCAAACACCTCAGATGAGAAGGTGGCCGTTCATTGCCCTTGTACGTTGCAGCACGCGATGAAGCAAGGCACTGCTGTGGAGCAGGTGATGAGCAAACTCGGCTTTGATCTTGCGGCGACCAAAGATAAGCATCTCTGCTGTGGCTCTGCCGGTACCTATTCAATTCTGCAGCCAGAGCTCAGTGGACGACTGCTCGACAAGAAGGTGAAGGCGTTGACCGGTGATAACCCGACCCAGATCGTTACGTCGAATATCGGTTGTCAGCTGCACATTGAGACCAAAGCGCCGGTGCCAGTGTCCCACTGGATAGAGTTGCTGGATAAGTAACTGTAGGAGGCCCGTAGCGCGCAGCGCTATTGGGCAACTCACATTTGAAGGCGGGAAATAGCGCTTCGCGCTACATCCCTGCTACACCGACTCTTCCTCTTCGGGAACGAGCGCATCGCGCTTCCAGAGGTCGGGGAAGAGCGGGATCCAAAAGGCTGTTATAAGCAGCGTGCCAACCCCGCCAATCAAAACAGCAGGCGCTGCTCCGACCAGGGCCGCTAATACCCCCGACTCAAACTCACCTAAGTGATTTGACGTCCCAATAAATAGAGAATTCACCGAGGATACACGGCCGCGCATCGTGTCCGGAGTCTCTATCTGTACCAGCGTCGAACGAATCACAACACTTACCATATCGGCCGCACCGAGGATAAATAGCATCAGCATTGATAGTGCGAAGCTCTCAGAGAAACCAAACCCAATCGTTCCCAAGCCGAAAACGGCAACGGCGGCGTAGAGTTTGTGACCTGCAGCTTGGCGAATCGGATTTTTAGCTAGGTAGAGCGACATCAGTAGTGCTCCGACAGCGGGTGCGCTTCGCAGAAAACCGAGGCCGACCGAATTGGTCTCTAGAATATCCTTGGCAAAGATCGGTAGCAGTGCAGTGACACTGCCGATCAGAACTGCCAGCATGTCCATTGAGATGGAGCCAAGTACCTGCTTGGTGCGCCAGACGAAGGTGAAGCCAGCCAGGAGCTCAGTCAGATTCGTTTTACGTGTCTCTTTTATCTGCGGAATTGGCGGCATCAAGAAGATCACGAGGAGTGAAACCAACACTAAGGAGAAACTACTGAAATAGAGTGTGCTGGCGCCGAGAATGTAGATGAAACCGCCCAGAGCGGGGCCTACGATAGTACAGAATTCACGGCCGGCAGCAGTGACTGTCATCGCCTGCGCCAGTTCGCGTTTGTTGACTAAGTTGGGCACGACGGCAGCACTGGCCGACATGCCATAGGTTTGCGCTACACCCAGAGCGACACAACTAAGATAGATGATATTGGCAGTGATGAGATCGAGGTAGCTGGTGATACCGAGTGTAAAGATGGCGACACCGGTGAGCGAACGGGCAAATAGCATCTGTTTAACGCGGCTGTGACGGTCTGCCATATGCCCGGCATGAACGGTGAGCAGCAGTAGCGGTAGATACCGTGCTAACCCAACCAACCCCAGAGCCAACGCGCTCTCCGTCAGCAGATAGACTTGCCAACCCAAACCGACTAGCAGCATCTGCTGCGCCATTGAGCCACACATCTGCCCGATCCAGTACTGGCTGAATTGGCGGTTATCAAAAGGGGTGGGAAGTTTCATTTAGGCTCTCCGGCAGAGGAGATCCTATTTTGAAGTAGGTTTTGTCTCTATGTAAGAGGGATGTTCGACAAAGTTGTATTTCCCGACATGCGGAGGCGATCAGTTATTGGTTGTCTGTCGCGACGTTCGGCTGCGCCTCACATCCCTCCCACACGAAGCTCTGCAGGAGGAATTTGAGCCGAAGGCTCAGTTCGCGATACTGGAGGTTTTTATCGCGACCCTGGGCTGGAACTTGGCAAAGCTTTTGCAGAGAATAGTCCACTACAAATCAGAAGCTTGGAAATATAAATGTCCGTAATCGCCCTAAAAACCTGTGGAGTAAGTTTTGGTACCTCAGGAGTCCGCGGATTGGTCAGTGACCTGACCGATTCAATCTGCTACGCCTACGCTCAAGCGTTTATCGGTGCGATTGACAAACCCGCCAAGATGGTGATCGGCCATGATTTGCGTCCCTCGAGTCCTCAGATTACCCAAGCTTGTGCTCAGGCGTGCGCTGACCTTGGCATTGAGGTTTGTTATGTGGGGGCGCTACCTACGCCGGCCATCGCCTACTACGCTATGCAGCTGGGAGCACCGGCGATTGTGGTGACCGGTAGCCACATCCCCTTTGATCGCAATGGCATTAAGTTTTACCGTTCCGAGGGTGAGATTACCAAAGCGGATGAAGACGCCATTCTGGCTGCAGAGGTTTTAGTACCAGGTGATTTACTCCTGGCCCCCTTGCCCCTGATCGATGGACAAGCGGAAAGGGCTTATGTGCAGCGCTACACAGAATTCTTTGCGGCTGATCTCTGCGCCGGAATGCGCATCGCCGTTTATCAGCACTCGGGCGTGGGTCGAGACCTGCTCACCGAACTATTTACCAAGCTAGGTGCTGAGGTTCTGCCGCTTGGGCGCTCTGATAGCTTTGTGCCTATAGATACAGAGGCTGTACGCCCTGAGGATATTGAGCAAGCGCATAACTGGGCTAAAGAGCATCGCTTTGATCTTATTGTCTCGACTGATGGCGACGCTGATCGTCCGTTGATTGGTGACGAGCGTGGTGAATGGCTGCGCGGCGATGTTGTCGGTGTGCTCTGCGCTCGTGCTTTGGGTGTTGATACCGTCGTCACACCTGTTAATAGTAACACTGTGCTGGAGCGTTCCGATTGGTTTGTCCACACGATGCGAACCCGTATTGGCTCGCCGTACGTGCTGGCTGGTATGGGGGAGGCTAAAGGCTTGGTAGCGGGATACGAAGCTAACGGCGGTTTTTTATTAGGCAGCGACATAGGGCGTGAGGTAGGGCTGCTTAAAGCGCTGCCTACTCGTGACGCGGTACTGCCGATGCTAGCCCTTGTCTCGCTGGCTAAAGCTGCTGGCTCGCCAATCAGTTCTCTAACTGCAACCCTCCCAGCCCGCTTCACTGCGAGTGATCGTATTCCGGGTATCCCGACGGCATGGAGTTTGGCTCGGGTTAGCGAGCTTAAAACGGGGGCTTTACACCTCGCCGATTTGATTCAGCTTGACCTTGGAGAGGTGGACTCAGTCGATACGACAGATGGTTTACGCACCAACTTTGCAAGCGGTACTGTCGTTCATCTGCGCCCATCCGGTAATGCGCCAGAGCTACGCTGTTATGTAGAAGCCGATAACGTGACGGCAGCGCAAACACTTTGCCAGAAAGTGCTGGCCAACATCGCTGATTATTATCGATGTGTCGACGCACAACTCGATGAGACTCTCACTCGTTAGTTTCGTTTGTAGAACTACTGACGTAGCGAGTTTGGCGGTGTAATCTACAACGAACGCCCCGGCCCTTCGCTGAGAGAATCTTTTATGAAACTAGTTATCGCCCCAGACTCCTTTAAAGAGAGTTTGGACGCGCAGCAGGTTGCGTTTGCTATTGAGCGCGGCTTTCAATCCATCTTTACTGATCTTCAAACTGTCTGTGTTCCTGTGGCTGATGGCGGCGAGGGAACCACCGAGGCGCTGGTTGCGGCCACACAGGGGGAGCTTCAAAGAGATCAAGTAACTGGGCCTTTAGGAGAGCCACTTGAGGCGATCTGGGGTCTGTTGGGTCCGCAACAGAATACGCCGCTAACCGCAGTCGTCGAGACGGCTGCAGCCTCAGGGCTGGATAAGATCAATTCAGCTCAGCGTGATGCGCTACGCGCAACGACTTACGGAACCGGTGAGTTGATTCTGGCTGCGCTCAATGCAGGGGTTCGGCGCATTATTCTTGGTCTTGGCGGGAGTGCCACCAATGATGGTGGCATGGGGCTTTTGAGCGCACTCGGTGCCCGTTTCTTGGATACTAATGGCGAAGTGTTAGAGTCTGGCGGAGCCGCACTTGCCCGTTTAGCTCGTATCGATCTCAGCCAGCTGGACAGCCGGGTCGAAGAGACGCAGTTTCTAGTAGCCTGTGATGTTGATAATCCGTTGCTAGGCGAGCGCGGTGCGTCAGCGATCTTTGGTCCGCAAAAAGGGGCAACCCCGGAGCAGGTTAATCGACTCGATGCAGCATTGGCTAATTTTGCGGATGTCAGCGCTGAACTGTTGGGAAAAGACACCCGTGATGTCCACGGTGCTGGGGCTGCAGGCGGTCTTGGCTATGCATTAGTACAGTTTTTGAATGCGCGAATGGCGCCCGGCATTGACCTCGTTCTTGAGGCTGTTCGTTTTGACGAGCAGTTGCAGGACGCTGATCTAGTTATAACTGGAGAAGGGCGAATTGATGGTCAGAGCCTAAGTGGTAAAACCCCCGTAGGCGTGGCGCGCTGGGCGAAGCGCCAGAATCTTCCAGTGATCGCTGTTTGCGGTTCCATCGATGCCGGCGCTGAGGGTGTTCACGCGGTGGGTATCGACGCGCTATTTACCGTCGTACCCGGTGTCTGCACTCTGGAACAGGCGATGGCCGAAGCGGCGTTCAATCTTGAGCGCACATCCGAGCAGATTGCACGTACTTTGGCTTTAAATCTTCGTTGAAAGAGTTTTATATCAGTCTATTTAAGTTGAGGCGCAGTTGTGCAATTTAGTGAGTTATTTAGTCAGGTTCTCAACGTAACCGGGCCCGTGTTCGTGCTCGTTCTTCTCGGCCTAGTTTTGCGGCGTACGAAACTAATCAATGAAGTTTTCGTTCAGCAAGCGTCCAACCTTGTTTTTCGAGCGACTATGCCGGTAATGATTGCTGTTGGACTTATGAAGACCGACATTAGTACTGCGTTCGACGTTCAGGCGGGCATTCTGTTCACACTGTTTTCGGTTGTTAGTTTTGGCTTGATTTGGGGCTGGGCCCGCTTGAGGGTCGAACCTCGGGCGGACCGAGGCGTCTATGTTCAAGGGGCATTTCGACATAACTGCGGAATGGTGGGGCTCGCTCTTGTTGTTAATCAGTACGGCGAGGCGGGGTTGGGTATCGCCAGTTTTCTGCTGGCTTTACATGCATTTATCTTCAATATTATGTCAATCTTCGTACTAAGCTACTACAGCGCTTCCCTCAAACTCAAACCGGTTCAGTTCACACTCGATATCTTCAAAAATCCGTTGATATTGTCAGTGATCGTCGGCATTGCACTTAACTTGTTGGGAATACGCTTCTCTCCATGGGTTGAGACGAGTCTTACGAGCTTCGGCTCACTCACTTTAACGCTCGGTCTGATCTGCGTTGGTGCCAGCTTGAGCCTAAGCAGTGTCAGAGTATCTGGCGGGGTTGCACTGTCTGCGGCTCTGGTCAAACTGGTATGGATACCGGGCATCAGTGCAATGGTGCTTATCCTCATGGGCGTTGAGGGGATGGTGCTAGGCGCTCTGGTACTGTTTATGGCGAGCCCAACCGCCGCGGCTAGCGTCGTTATGGTTCGTGCTGCCCAGAGCAATCATGGACTGGCAGCAACCATTGTGGTTTTGGCGACGCTCGGTTCAGTTCTCACGGTGCCCACCGGTTTAATGGTGCTGAAATACTTCGGCTACGTTTAGCCTGCGATAAAAAAGTAGCTGGTAATGCCAACACTTGCGACGAGGATGGCTTGTTTGACGCGTTGCTGCGGCAGACGCTTCGACAGATGTCCAGCCAGGTAGCCTCCAATCAGTGTGCCGAGTAGTACTGCTATTGTCTCTTGCCAAGCAATTAGATCATTGATTAAAAAAAGAAGGATGGCACACAGTGAGATAGTAGTCGAAAAGAGCAGTTTTAGGCCGTTCATCTCATTGATCTGCGTATGACCCGCCAAGCTTAGATAACTCAGTATTATGATCCCAAGTCCCGCATTGAAGAAGCCACCGTAGACAGATACGCCGATAAACAGAACTTGCATCAGAATCAGGTGGGCGAACCCAAGCTTCGAACTTTTCTGGCTCCAGTACTGCAGAGTGCGGTTCAGCTGTGCGCCAAACGCAAAAACTAACGTAGCAAATAGCAGTAACCAAGGGATTGCCGCTTCAAAGCTATGGTCGTCTGTGAGCGTTAGCAGGTAGGCGCCAGCCCCTCCACCTACAGCTGATAACAGAGAGAGTACGATCAAGCGAGGCCGAGGGGTAGTGATCTCTGAACGCAGTGCCCAAGTGCCGGAGATGTAACCTGCACAGGCAGCAAAAGTGTTGCTGGCGTTTGCTGCGATCGGTGGAACCCCCGCCAGTAGAAGCGCCGGGAAAGTGATGAATGAGCCTCCACCTGCTATTGAGTTAATAATGCCGCCAATCAGGCCCGCGGCTACAAGAAGAAGCATATCTAGCACGTCAAGGGTTCCGTAAATATCAACAATAGTCATCCTTAGGGCTAAATATTAGAGCACAAGAGCGCGGTAAACGGATACAAAAACCGCGCTTGTGAGCGCGGTGGTTTTCGTTGCTGGTTTAGCTCGAATGGATTAGGCCAACTCGTTTTGACCGTCCACTAACCGACGCAGCGCCAGTGGATTGCTGTCCTGAATAGCATCAGCCATCAACTCTGCCGGGAAGTCCTGGTAACAAACAGGGCGCAGGAATCGGTTGATTGCACCGCTGCCGACTGAGGTCGTGCGTGCATCAGAGGTTGCTGGGAATGGGCCGCCGTGGACCATTGCCTGACATACCTCAACACCCGTTGGGAAACCGTTGCAGAGGATACGGCCGGCGCGACGCTCCAGTGTAGGAACCAATGCGCGAGCAGCAGCGTAGTCGCCCTCGTCTAGCTGCAGGGTAGCGGTCAGCTGGCCTTCCAGCGATTCAGCAACGGTTTTGAACTCATCAAGATTGGCACAGCGAATAACTAGTGAGCTAGCACCAAAGATCTCTTCGCAGAGCTCTTCGTCACCCATAAAGTCAGCGGCGGTAGTTACATACAGACCTGCCTGGCAGCGGTTAGGATCTGTACTCGCCTGACCTTCACCGACCTGAGTCACTTTGGTATGGCTTTTCAGGCGATCAACGCCCTTGCTGTAGGCATCACAGATACCCGGAGTCAACATGGTCTGAGCGGCGACAGCCTCGAGCTCAGTAGCTGCAACCTGAAGGAAGTGATCGAGTCCTTCGCCCTCAACAGCGATTACCAGGCCTGGGTTGGTACAGAACTGCCCCGCACCCATAGCCAGTGAGCCGACAAAGCCTTTAGCGATCGCTTCACCGCGAGCTGCCAACGCATTTGGCATTAGGAACACAGGATTGATTGAACTCATCTCAGCGTAGACTGGGATCGGCTCCGGACGGTTAGCAGCAATTGTCATCAAGGCTGTGCCGCCGGCACGTGAACCGGTAAAGCCAACGGCTTTAATTGTTGGATGAGCAACCAGAGTTGCACCAACGTCGCGGCCTGAGCCAAAGAGCATAGAGAACGTGCCCTCTGGCATACCGCATTTCGCGACAGCAGCCTGAATTGCACGGCCAACTAGTTCTGAGGTGCCCGGGTGTGCTGAGTGTGCTTTTACGATAACTGGGCAGCCTCCAGCGAGCGCTGATGCGGTATCGCCACCGCCAACCGAGAAGGCCAGAGGGAAGTTCGAAGCACCGAAAACGGCCACTGGACCCAGTGCGATATTCCGCAGGCGCAGGTCAGCGCGTGGTAGAGGAGCGCGATCCGGCATTGCTGGATCAATACGGACATCAAGGTAGTTACCTGAGCGAACGACGCCAGCAAACATGCGCAACTGACCCATAGTTCGACCACGTTCGCCCTCAAGGCGCATACGCGGCAGACCGGACTCGGCCATCGCGCGCACGATCAGGTCGTCGCCCAGCGCTAGGATCTGATCAGCGATCTCCTCTAGAAAGGCAGCGCGCGCTTCGGGTAATGTCTCACGGTAGATATCGAATGCAGCTGCGGCCAACTCACAGGCCTGATCGACTTCGGCCTGGCTACCGCCCGCGTAGACCGGCTCAAGCAGTTCGCCAGTGGCTGGATTTACAGCCTGGATAGGGGCTTTTTTACCTTTGATAGAAGCCGAACCAATCAGCATCTCGCCTAAAATCTGCATACTTGTTCCTCTGATATTGAATGGACAAAAATTTTTTAGTGATCGCCGGGCTCTGGCATTAACTTGAACTCCTCTAGCGCATCGCGGTTGATCTCTATGCCAAGCCCTGGGCTGTTTGGTATTTGGATAACACCGTTTTTGTGCTCTAGCGGCTGCATGACGACCGCTTGGCGGAAGGGGTTTTCGGTGCGGTCGAACTCAAACATCGCGTCCAAAGGAGATTGGCGTACAGGTGCCGGCGCTATCGTGGCGTGTGCCTGTAGGCTGGCCGCAATCTGAACGGCGGTGCCCCAGACGTGCGGCACTACGCGAATACCCTGTGTTTGAGCCATATCGACAACGCGACGAAACTCGCTAAAACCACCCACACCGCAGACATCAGGTTGAATGATACTGACTGCCCTAGTGTTGATTGGCTCCAGCATGCCCCAGCGTGAGTGCCAGGTCTCACCGCCCGCCACCGGGATAGGCTGCTTCTCTTTGACCTCGCGGTACGCACCGATCCACTCTGGCAGCACAGGCTCTTCAAACCAGGCAATGTCGTATGCGGCCGCTCGTCGCCCCAGCGCTATCGCCTCATCTACTTGATAACCGTGATTGGCGTCTATCATCAGTTGCATCTGTGGCCCAACCGCTTCGCGGACCTGACGAATAAGCTCCAGGTCCTCCTCCAAATTGAAGCCGATCTTTATTTTCGTAGCCTTGAAACCCTCGACTAGGTAACGCTTAGTTTCAGCAACGACATCGCTGATGCGGTCCACACCTTCACGACGGAACGAACCTGTGGCATAGGCCTCAACCTGTTCGCGGAAACGCCCGCCCATCAGGGTGGAAATCGGTGCGTTGAACTCTTTGCCTTTAATATCCCAGAGCGCGATATCGATACCTGAGAGTGCAGTAAGGCTGAGGCCTCTTTGACCCTGATCTCTGAAGGTGTGATAGAGATCGAGCCATAGCACCTCGTTCTGCAGGGGGTCTTGTCCTAGAAGGCGAGAACGGTACCCATGAACCACCGCTGCATTCATCCGCGCAGGACCCAAGCACTCCCCCCAACCAACCAAGCCGTTATCACAGACTATCTCAACCAGTAGATGTTGGCGGCGGTCAAATCGCATAGATGCACTCTCAAACGGCGTGTCCAGTTTGAAGTCGAGCAGATGAGTGCGTACATCGACAATTTTCATTAGCTGTGTGTCTCAATCAGGTTGCGCAGATCCTCTATCTCATTGGGCTTCAAGTCGGTCAGCGGGCTGCGCACAAGACCCGCATCGAAGCCCTGCAGTCTGACACCGGCTTTTATTGCTGATACCGCATAGCCTTTGCTACGATCACGAATCTCCATGAACGGGTAGAAAAAGGATTTTAGAACGCTAGAGGTGTATTCGGTGTTGCCTGCGCGGAGCTCGCGATAGAAGTCGCAGGCGAGCTGTGGCACGAAGTTGAAGACCGCCGAGGAGTAAGTGGTAAAACCTGCCCCTAGGTAGGCTTCAGCAAAAAGTTCGGCTGTGGGCATGCCGCCCAGATAAGTAAGGCGATCGCCTAATCGGGCTGTAACCTCGCGTACCAGGCCGATCTGCCCGGTACCATCTTTGAAGCCCACTAGATTGGGACAGTTCTCGGCCAGTCTCTCTAGCGTATCTGGTCGCAGTATCGCGTTGTCTCGGTTGTAGACCATTACACCGATTTTAACGCTATCACAGACTGCTTTGACGTGAGCGTAGAGGCCCTCTTGACTCGCATCAATTAGGTAGTGCGGCAGCAAAAGAATACCGTCTGCACCGGCTTTTTCAGCGCTTTGGGCTATCTGTATTGCCATGCGAGTGCCGTATCCGCATCCGGCTACAATCGGAATGCTGCTCGCTGAGGCTTTTGCTTGCGCAACAATCGCTGGAATCTCGTCAGGCGCGAGGGAGAAAAACTCGCCCGTACCACCAGCAGCGAAGAGAACTTTAGCTGGAAATTGACTCAACCATTCCAAATGTTTTGCGTAGGGTGCTGGATTGAACTCACCCGCTGCATCGAAAGGGGTGACTGGAAAAGAGAGTAGGCCGGAGCCTAGAGAGGCCTTTAGTTCTTCTGGAGACATGCTTTTCCCTGGGTTGAGCAAATACACTTGCCGTTGTTGCTCAATTAGCTTTTGTTTTTGTTAAAGCAGAATTGTATACCATTTTTAGACGTGTCAGAGTAGTGCAAATTTAGAGCGCAGCTTTCGCCGTTTGTGTCGGTGAATGAAGGAGAGTGTAGTGCTAAGCAGACTTTTGGTAACCGGTGCATCGGGTGGTGTCGCAACTCAGCTGCGTCCACTGCTGACTCAGGTCGCGGAGCAAGTTCGCCTAAGCGATATTCGTGAAATCACTGATCTGGCTGAACATGAAGAGTTTATCGCCGCGGAGTTGAGCGATCAGGCGCAAGTGGATGCCATTGTTGAAGGCTGTGATGGTGTTTTGCATCTGGGCGGCATCTCGTTGGAGGACACTTGGGAGAAGATTCTTGTCTCCAATGTTATCGGTATGCACTGCCTCTATACCTCAGCACAGAAATTTGGCCAGCCACGGATTATTTTTGCCAGCTCAAACCACGCCATGGGTGCATACAAGTTTACCGATATGCTGGATGCCTCAGCGCTGCCGCGTCCGGATGGCTACTACGGAGTTTCCAAGGCCTTTGGTGAGCAGGTTGCTAGCATGTATCACGATAAGTTTGGGCAGCAGACACTGGTGGTCCGCATTGGCTCTTGTCTGCCCAAGCCAAAAGATCCGCGGATGTTATCTACCTGGCTGAGTCCCAGGGATTTTATTAGTCTGATTGACCGCAGCTTCAACGTTGAGCATCTGGGCTACACCATCGTTTACGGTGCCTCGGCCAATACACGTCGTTTTTGGGATGATAAACTAGCGGTCGATCTAGGGTGGGAACCTAAGGATGACTCCGAACAGTTTGCTGCTGAGTTTGCTGATTTAACCCCATACGAGGATGCGATTGATCAGGGGCTGCTGACCTATCAGGGTGGCGTCTGGCTCAAGGCTCCGTTGATATAAGCTCCGTGAATAAAGGCTACAGGAATAACGGCTCCATAAACAAAAGCCCCATAAACTACCCAATAGTGGTTTAAGAGATAGAGATGGCAACAGAAGTACCCAGCGCTCAGGGATTGAGTGACGAACAGCAGGCCGAGTGGATTCGTCAGATGAAACAGTGGGAAGCCCAAAACCCGATCGATAAAGCGGGGCGCTATCCCAAGCCACTCGGTATTGTGGCTGGCATTACGCTGTTTTTGGCGATGATGCTACTGCGCAAAACCGAAGGGCTTGATCTGCTGCCGTTGTTGGCTGTCCCCTTTGGTTACCTCATCTACTTCCTGACCAATCGCCGATTTCTCAAATGGGATGAGAAGCGTCGTGAACACTCTCAGAAACTGATCGATCAGCTCAGTTCACAGTAGGAGCCTCCTTGTAGAGGTGGCGACCATTAATGTGTACGGTCTGGTCGCCTGCTGCGCTCGCTCCTACATTAAGGCTGGTATCCACATCCCTAGGCCGAAGGCCGTATGAGCAACCAGGCCGAGAAATCGGCCTTTCCAGGGCGTTGCTGTTTTAGAGAGCGCCCAGCCCAGACCCATGCCCGGATGCAGCAGGAACCAGCCCGCTGCGATCGTAACCAATGCAAAGGTCCAGAGTGGTAGGAAGGTCGGTTCTGCAATCCAAGCCTCCCCGGCAATCAGGATCCAGAAGATGCCGTAGATGATCCCCACGGCGTAGTGGAAGGCCCAACCGATCGCGACTTCGTTTTTCACTGCGGGCGACTTGCTGATCTCGTCGTGGAATATCTTCGGCAGGTGCGCAAACCAACGGCCCGGGTTGCCCCAGTTAGGTAGAGGCATCTTGAAGACCCAGTGTTGGATAAGGGCCCAGATATCCATGGCGACGGTACCGCCAACGCCCATTAGGATGCCCAGTTCGATAGCTGATAGGTTCATTATTCGGACTCTCGGTTCAATTTTTTGGGTCGCCACCCCTTCGGGGGAGCTCCTACCCGATCTGTAGTAGCCCTCCCGAAGGGATGGCGACCAACGATCTATCTACTTCAACGAATTCAGGATCGCTTCGCCCCGCGCGAGTCGATTGATATTGTCCGCCATCTGCTGCTGGCGCCGTGCAATTGTACCCTCGGTCCAGCCCGACATATGCGGGGTCATTAGCACATTGTCGAGCTCTGCAAACGGTAGAACTGACGGATTGGGGATGGCGTTATCTGGACTTGGGTACCGATACCAGGTGTCTATAATTGCGGCACCTATATGTTTATTCTGCAGCGCAATAAAGAGATCCTGTTCATCCGCCACAGCCCCGCGGCCGACGTTAACGAACACGCCGCTCGCTTTCATAGCGCTGAATATCTTAGCATTTATGAGGCTCTCAGTGGCTGGCGCTAGAGGTAGGCAGTTAACTAATATATCCACCTCGGATGCCATCTTCGCCAGATCAGTTAGTCCGAAGGTCTTGTCGTACTGCACATCAACCGGCGAGCGATTCGCCATCATCACACGCATGCCGAATGCCTGAGCTCTCTTGGCAATCTCTTTACCGATATGGCCATGCCCAATGATACCGATGGTCTCGCTACCCAGCTCAGTGCGCAGGCCGGTTGGTTTGCCGGCCCAGTAGTACCAGTTGCGTTCACGTAGTTGCTGATCGGCTTCGAATAGCGGTACATGGCGGCTCAGCAGAGCCATCATCACATATTCAGCGATCGCCTTTTCGTGACCGAATACGTTAGCTGCAGCACAGTTTGCCGGCAGCATATTCAGGTCGACCTTGTCATAACCGGCACTGGGGAGTTGGTAGAGCTGAGCGCTGAGTTTTGGCAGGCCAGCATCGTAGCGAATACCAATGACAATATCGGCTGCCTGATAGGTCGCAATATGCTCTGAACTCTCAATCTGATCTGGTACAAAACTTATCTGGTGATCCTGCTCCAGCAGAATTTCAAACCGCGGCATAAAGGTTTGGGCGTTGGCCCCATGAAAAACGATGTTCATTCTTGAATACCCGAATTAGAGAACCGAGATCATGCCGCCATCGACATAGATGATCTGGCCAGAGACATAATTGGAGGCGTTGGAGGCTAGGTAGACGCAGGTACCCACAAGCTCTTCGGGTTTGCCCCAGCGGCGCATTGGCGTGCGCCCTTTAACCCAGGCATCGAACTCAGGATTGTTGATCAGCGCCTCGTTCATATCGGTGATCATATAGCCCGGGCCAATCGCATTGGCCTGAATGCCGTGTTCACTCCACTCGGCCGCCATCGCTTTGGTCAGCATCTTTATACCGCCCTTAGCTACCGTGTAGGGCGCAACTGTGGCGCGTGCCAGTTCAGAGGTGAGGGAGCCGATGTTAACGACCTTGCCACGTCCCCGCGGAATCATTCGCTTCGCCGCTTCTCGGCCAATCACAAACGCCGATGTCAGGTTAGCGTCTATCACGCGTTGCCAGTCGGCAGTTTCCAGTTCAACCATCGGTTTGCGGAACTGAATGCCGGCGTTATTTACCAGAATAGAGATCTCTACACCCGTGGCGTCAAACTGCTCAAATGCAGCTTTAATGGCCGCTTCGTCGGTGACATCAAATGCAGCAGTGAGTACGTCGTAACCTTTAGCCTTCAGTGCTTGCGCCGTTTGGCGCAGACGCTCGGCATTCACGCCGTTTAGCACTATGCGGGCGCCTGCCTGTGCTAAACCTTCGGCGAAGGCGAGCCCCAAGCCGCGCGAGGATCCGGTAATCAGGGCTGTCTGGCCAGAAAGATCAAATAGACCAGAGATCTTTAATTGAGTTGCACTCATTAGTTTAGTTCGCTGTATCGGGTGGTCAGGTCGCCACGTTCGAAGAGAGAGGGGACTAGCTCAACGCCAAGCCCAGGTGCTTCCATGGGGTAGACGTAACCCCCCTCGATTTTTGGCATCTCGGTAACGAGTTCTAGATACCAACCTTCATAGAAGGCGCGAACAGACTCCTGAATGTAGGTGTTGGGCTGGCTGATGCTCATATGAATAGCGGCGACAAAGCCAATTGGGCCAATGCAGTCATGTGGCGCGAAGGGTTTGTGGTGCAAGTCGGCCAGCGCAGCAATCTTACGTCCCTCCGTCAGTCCACCCGTCCAGCAGAGGTCGGACATCACAACATCGATGGCGTCTTTGTCGAGGTAGTCCTTGTAGGCAAAACGTGAGCCCAAAGTCTCTGATGCACAGCTCCAGATTGGCGTAGCTGCGCGAAAATCGGCTAGCGCCTGGGGGTTGTTAATCCTAATCGGATCTTCGCACCAGCGTGGTTTGTATTGCACCAGTTCGCGGGCGATATCCTGTGCTACAGGCAGGTTCCACAAGCAGTGCATCTCCACCATAACATCCATCTTGTCGCCAACGGCTTTGCGGATGCTCTCAAACGGCTGCAGTGCCTTACGCATCTGATCTGCGGTGATGAACTGTCCCTGGTTCTCAATGGCTGGAGGATCGAACGGCCAGATCTTCATGGCGGTTATGCCCTGTTCCAACAGGTCCTCAGCCAGAGCGCCAGCGTTAGTCATAAAGGCATCCAGATCCTCGTAACGACCGCTTTCACCCAAGTTCCAGGTATTTACCGGTTTGATGTCATTTGAGCGCACGTAGCGAGTACCTGCGCATGTGTTGTAGATGCGTACCTTATCCCAGGACTCTCCTCCCAGCATGGTATGCACCGGCTGCCCTGCAACCTTGCCAAAGATATCCCACAAAGCGATATCAATCGCCGAGGCAGCACGGTACTCAACCCCGGTCGAAGCCTGAGCGTTGGGTAGCGATAGCATCTCTTTGTTAAGCGTTTCGATATTGAGTGGATTCTTGCCTAGTAGGCGCACGGCCAGGGTGTTATGGATATGGGCTTCACAGGCTTCGGCGCCATAGAAGGTTTCGCCCAGGCCTGTAATGCCAGCGTCTGTCTCAACGTGAACCCACAAAACGTTGGCAAACTCAGCCACGCGGTAGGTGCGTATTCCTGTGATTTTCATGGAGAACTCGTTGCTCGTCCCGGCTTCGCGTATAGCGCTTACTGGGCAATGTTATTTTTGTTGATAATGGTATACCATTTCTGAACGGGTGAATAAAGCGGCAATTAAATTGCCGCAGGTAACAGGTAGGAAAACGCGTGAGTGACATTCAACAAGCGAAAGCCATCATAGTGATGGGTGTCTGTGGTTGCGGTAAATCGACCGTGGGTATCGAACTCGCCAAGCGTTTAGGCATGCCTTTTATTGATGCTGATGATCTTCACCCTGCTGCAAATATTGCCAAAATGAGTCAGTCAGTGCCTCTGGATGACGAGGATCGTTGGCCCTGGTTAGACATTGTAGGCAAAGAGTTGGCATACAAGGTGGGTGAATCTGGCGGGGCAGTCGCCGCGTGTTCTGCTCTGCGTCAGGCGTACCGTGACCGTATTACGACTGCCGCTGAGCAGCCGGTTCTGTTTGTGCATCTGGCGGGTAGTTACGAGCTGATTTCGGAGCGCCTTAATGCACGCGGCGGCCACTTTATGCCACCGGCCCTGCTGAAATCTCAGTTTGAAACGCTGGAGACTCCCAACGAATCTGAACTGGCAGTTGAGTTGGAGATTGCCTTAGGGGTTGATCAGCTTGTCGACCGGGTTGTAGGTCTTCGCACCTGAACTCGAGTAGCGCAGAACAGTAGCGCGAAAACCCCATTACCTGCACATCCCCCTGCCTAGCTGCTCCTCTGAGCCGATAATAAGCGCCGTAAAACGTATGCTTTACTCGCTCCTTCCCGACTTTGCATCTATGACCACTCTTTAATGACCCGTCAGATTGGCTGGACCGTATAGCTGTTGAACTATTCGTATTCGAGGACTATCTGATGTTCAAAACCGCAATTGCTGGCAGTCTGCCAAAACCTAATTGGTTGGCTGAAACCGAGAAACTCTGGCCAGAGTGGAAGTTCGATGGCGACGAGTTGCTGCAGGCAAAGGCTGATGCAACGCTGCTGTGGATTAAAGCTCAGGAGGATGCGGGCCTGGATGTCATTGGTGACGGCGAGATGGCGCGTCAGCACTTTGTACACGGTTTCGTTGAACATGTTGAAGGTATCGATTTCGACAACAAAGTGACCATGGGTATCCGTAACAACCGCTACGATGCTCAGGTGCCGCAAGTGGTTGCGCCCTTGCGTCTAAAGGGGCGAATACATGAGTTTGAGGCCCGCATCGCCCGCGCACATACCAAGAAAAAGCTGAAGTTTACGCTGCCAGGGCCAATGACCATTGTCGATACCGTTGCGGACCGTTACTACGGTGACAAGGTCAAAATGGCGATGGCCTTTGCCGAGCTACTGAATCAGGAGGCGCTGGCGCTGCAGGCTGATGGTGTTGATATCATTCAATTCGACGAGCCAGCGTTTAATGTCTACATGGATGAGGCGGCAGATTGGGGCGTAGCAGCGCTAGAGCGGGCCTGTCAGGGGCTGACCTGCACTACCGCGGTACACATCTGTTACGGCTATGGTATCGAAGCTAATAACAAGTGGAAGGAGACGCTGGGGCATGAGTGGCGCCAGTACGAGAAGGTCTTTCCAGCCCTCGCGAAGAGCAATATTGATCAGGTAAGCCTAGAGTGCATGCACTCACATGTGCCGATGGATATGATGAAGTTGCTTGAGGGTAAAGACGTCATGGTCGGTGTTATCGATGTCGCTAGCGATAGGGTAGAGACGCCTGAAGAGATCGCTGAAACTATTGGCCAGGCATTGCAGTATGTTTCCAAAGACCATCTAATCGCTTGCACCAACTGCGGGATGGCGCCGATGAATCGCGATATTGCTGAGGCTAAACTCAAAGCACTGGCTGAGGGTGCCAAGCTCGCCAGTGAGAGGTTTGGTTAGCCAAAAGTTCCTAACAATAAAGCGCAGTTTAGGCTGCGCTTTATTGTTTCTAGCCCTGCATGAAATACGGCACAATATCGCATATTCATCGGCCTAGACGCCGAATAGGAGCTAGATAGGGTTACCATGAGTTCTCTGAAAGAGCCGTTGCTAAAACTGGGATCGGCGTTGCATGCTTGTCGGCATCTTTGGCAACCTGAACCCTTTTTATGCGCAACTTCACCCTGGGAGCAGAGTGAACCTCGCTTGGATGCGGAACTCAGAGCCCTAACTGATGCTCAAGTAGAGAAGCTACTTGCAGAGCCTACACTCTGCACGCAATGGCTCAAAACTGTGGTATCAGAGCAGATCGAACCGTTGTTAGCCTGGCAACCTGACGTACAAAGCCGTCAACGTTTGATTTGTCAGCCACCGATCGCAGCGGGTATTCCCGGCCGAAAGTGGCAGCAGATCAACTACTTCAGTGACCTGATAGAACCGTTGAGCCCGTTGAGTACACATCTCGATTGGTGCTCTGGTAAAGGCTATTTAGCAACGACGTTAGAGCATAACCACAACCTAGCCAGTTCGCACTGTCTGGAGATAGCTTCCAATCTGTGCAGCGCAGGCCGCGTGCGTGCAGAGCGCTTTAATTTGAAGACCCATTTTCACTGCTGTGATGTATTGCAGCCCTTGGCCGAGGACTTGCTTACCCTAGGAAAGAGGCAGACCGCACTGCATGCCTGCGGTGGATTGCACCGCAGCATGCTAAAGCAGGCGAGCAGCACAGCGGACCAGATCATCCTGGCACCTTGTTGTTACCATCTGTTTAATGAAGGGCCTGACAGCCGTCTCTCTGTAGCCGCAGGCAAGCTACCTTTGAGTTTTGATCCGGCTACACTGCGAGTTCCGTTGCTCGAAACCGTCACTGGTGGTGCACGTGTGCAGCGTCTGCGCGCAACCGAATTGAGTTGGCGACTCGCATATGAAGCCTGGCGCAAGGAGGTCACGGGCGATACAAACTATCGCCCCTTAGTATCGGCGCCAAAAGCGATATTCAATCAAGATCCGTCGAAGTTCTTTCAATGGGCAGCGCAGCAGCACGGTGTGCAATGGCACGCCGTCGATACGCTGCCGTATGTTAGGGCAGGCCGCGCGCAGTTCTTGCGAAACGAACGGTTGGGGATTGTGCGCCAGGGACTCAAGCGCTTTGTGGAGCATGTGATCTTGCTCGACCTGGGTTGTTACCTAGAAGAGCAAGGTTTTCAGACTAGCATTGTGGAGTTCTGTCCAAGAGATATCACACCAAGAAATCTAGCGATTGTTGCGGTGAGAAGTTAAATCTGTATGGAAATAGATTGACAGCGACCACGGAGAGGGACAGACTATAGATCGCTCGATTATTGATCGACTATTTATGCCCGCTGCTCGAAGTCTAGAAAAAATTCCTCGTCCTGTTTTCATAAGTAACATTTAAGAATCTTGCAAAATGTCCGTTTCGATTTCGAGGCGGTAATATCTCCGACAATAGGACACCGAAAATTATGTCTAATACAACTACCGGAACCGTAAAGTGGTTCAGTGATGAAAAAGGTTTTGGTTTTATCGAGCAAGCCTCAGGCCCTGATGTTTTTGCCCACTTCAAGGCAATCGCTGGTGATGGTTTTAAGACCCTGACAGAAGGTCAGCAGGTCGAATTTACGATCTCTCAAGGTCAAAAAGGCCCGCAAGCAGATAACATACGTCCGATCTAAGATAGATCAGAAATCATGGGGGTTAGATAAACCCTCATGAGTTAATCACACCCGCCTAGCTCTTTTAGACACAATCTAGCCAATTAGGTTGTGAAGACGCTCAAAATACCCGTCATGATCTATGCTTACGTCAGTGAGTTACCCGTGACGCTCCAATTTGAAACTCTGCTTGGGTAGTCCAACACGCAGAGCGCCAGCACCCCGTTATAAGTCGATTTGAAGGATCGCCTTTACGAGTCGGCCTGAACGCTTGTCTTAAGAGCAGAGCAGTGCTTTAGAAAATATTAGGGTAGACCAACATGGATAAACTATTAATTACACTGCGTCCTGATGGAAGCATCATGTGTGCAGAAGATGGGCGAGGACTTCTGTGCTTTAAAACAGAGACAGAGACTCGCGAACAATGGCTGCACCGCTGCTCGCTACGGTTTCACAATAGCTCATTTATAACTGAGGGTGCTCGTCGAGAATTGAAAAGTTAAAAGGCAGTTGACGCAAAGTTACTCCTTGTATGTGTACAGTAGATCAACAGAGACTAACTTCCACGCCACGAGCAGAGAATCGAGGCAAATAGGCCTTTCAATTTTGCTCTGTCAGCGTCTCATATGTCGTGATTTGACATATTGATGCTATAATTAACCCTGCAGCCTAAGCTAACTTTTGCACATTGACTTCATTCTGCATTCGCCAGCTCGAGCATCCCCGCAGACATGAGGTAGCCTATGAATTTTCCAATACATTCCCAGAAGACTCTGGGACCGAGACCCTCTTGCGTCCTTGTGCTTGCAAGCTCACCTCCGATCAAAGCGCTTTTCAGCTCGGAGAAGCTAGCATTAAACAAGACCTTTTCTATAGTTCATAGCATTGGAGCGGCAATAACAGTATTTAGGTTAGAGAGACCGAAATTCGTATTTATCGAAGAGAGTATGTTGTCATCCGACGATGAGTTACGGCGGATATTTATGGATTTGATCGGTCGCGACAGTGGAGTGATTGTCCACCTTCTTGAGGATGAAGTTGACCTCAACCTCAATCCCGATCTTAATCCCAGAGTTCGTCAAAAAGGTATTGGCCTGATGGAAAAGCCTTACTCGATCAATCAAATTACATCGATCTGTTGTTTAAGATAATAAGTGAGTCGGTAGGGCGTTTCACCTACCGTGATGTCTCTAAACTTTGGAGTGTGATCTTTTAGTCACGCAGTGCTGGCAAACCCACACCGGTTGCTTCAAAACCACCATCTACCGCAATCACCTGGCCACTGACAAAAGAGGCTTTAGGTGAGCAGAGGAAGTAGATAACTTCGGCAAGTTCGCGCTCGCTACCGTAACGGTTCAGCGGGATAGAGTCGTGGTACGCCTTGATAATCTCTGGCGAGTGGACGGCCACGGAAAGCTTGGTCTTTACTGGGCCCGGCGCAACACAGTTCGCGCGAATCCCATACTCTCCCAGCTCGCAGGCCTGCTGTTTAGTCAGGTGCGCCACAGCCGCTTTAGAGGTGCCGTAAGCGACGCGCAACGTTGAAGCACGCAGTCCCGATATGGAGGCGACATTAACAATTGCGCCCGAACTCTCTTTGAGTAGCGGTGTCAGTGCTTGGCTCAGGTAGAAGAGGCCATCGAGGTTGGTGTTCATGATCTTGCGCCAGAGCTTCTCGTCACACTCTTCGATTGGGCCAAAGTCTGCAACGCCGGCGTTATTAACCAAGGCGTCTAAGCGACCAAATTCAGCGCGAATCTGATCGGCAACTTTGGCGCTATTTTCGATAAATGAAATATCGTAGAGGTAGGCTTTGGCTCCGAGTTCTGCAGCCGCCTCAATAAGCGCCGGCTCGTCCCGATCGAGAATGATTACGTCATAATCGTTCTCCATAAAGAGCTTAGCTGTTGCCATGCCGATACCGCGCGCACCGCCAGTAACCAGCGCTACAGGATTAGTCATCTGGGGCTCTCCAATCAGCCGCGACCGATGTACGGCATATTAGTTGCCATCACCGTCATAAATTGAACGTTGGCATCCAGTGGCAGCTCGGCCATATGCATAACTGACTTCGCTACATGGCTAACATCCATCACCGGTTCAATCTCAATGCGACCATCAGCTTGCGGCATACCGGTGGTCATGGAGGCGGCCATTGCTGTCAATGCGTTACCGATATCAATCTGCCCACAAGCGATCGAGAAGGGACGACCATCCAGGCTGATCGAACGAGTCAGACCGGTAATGGCATGCTTCGATGTGGTGTAGGGCGCAGAACCCCAGCGCGGTACGTGCGCCGAGATTGATCCATTGTTGATGATGCGGCCGCCCTGAGGATCTTGAGCGCGCATGATGGCGAACGCCTTGCGTGCACAGATGAATGAACCTGTGACGTTGATATCCATAAGGTTGCGCCACTCATCGACATTGAGCTCGTCAATGGTTTTACCCAGCAGTGCCACACCCGCGTTGTTAAACAGCGCATCAACACGGCCCCAGGTGTCGCGTGCCATATTGAATGAATGTTCAACCTCATCTTCGTTAGTGATATCACAAGGCATCACGAGCGCATTTGGGTTACTCGAAGCGGTCTCTTCGAGCTGCGCTTTGCGACGGCCAACAAGACCGACTTTCCAACCTGCTTCGAGAAAGTGCTCTGCGGTAGAGCGGCCGATGCCAGAGCCGGCACCGGTCACGATAATTGATTTTGACATTATTCTTGTTCTTCCAATTTAGTGGTTGTCACGTGAAATGTTACGACCTGTCTTCTGATACTTAGTTGCAAGCTCCAGACAGCCGCCATCCGCCAGTTGGCCAACGTGCGTTCGGTAGATCTCTTCCCAAGGCGTCATATGAATGAGCTCTGGTTTCTTCCACGCTTTAATGCGTGCTTGCCACTCTTCGTCTGATACCAGCGCGTTGAGCGTTGAGTTGTTCAAATCTAGGAGCACCTTGTCACCTGTCTGCAGGTAGGCAAGGCCACCACCGACAACGGACTCTGGGCTGGCGTTGAGAATCGACGGGCTCTCAGAAGTGCCCGACTGACGACCGTCACCTACGGTAGGGAGGTGGTTGATGCCCTGTTTGATGATCTCGTCGGGTGGCTGCATGTTGACCACCTCGGCAGAGCCCGGATAGCCAACACAACCCACACCACGAATGAACAGAATCGTGTGGTCATCGATGCCCAGGCTCTTGTCGTTGATGCGATCGTGGTAATCCTCAGGGCCTTCAAATACGACTGCCTTGGCTTCAAACACACCCTCGTTGCCTGGCTCTGACAGGAAGCGCTGCTGGAAATCTTTGGAGATAACGCTGGTCTTCATCAGTGCTGAGTCAAACAGGTTGCCTGACAGTACTTTGAAACCGGCGTTTTTGCGCATAGGCTTATCGTACGTGGTGATGACCTGGAGGTCCTCACTGGCAGCACCCTGAAGGTTCTCACCCATGGTTTTACCGGTTGCTGTCATAACATCGGTATGAAGGCGGCCCGCTTTGATCAGCTCGCCCATCACAGAAGGAACGCCGCCTGCACGGAAGAAGCTTTCGCCAAGGTACTCACCAGCTGGCTGCATGTTGACCATCAGTGGCACATCGAAGCCGATCTTCTCCCAATCTTTAACATTGAGCTCGACGCCGATATGACGTGCAACGGCCTGCAGATGCGGTGGCGCGTTAGTAGAACCGCCAATCGCAGCGTTGACAATAATTGCGTTCTCGAACGCTTCACGCGTCATGATGTCGGACGGCTTTAGGTCCTCGTACACCATCTCGACGATACGTTTACCGGTCTGGTAGGCCATCGCCATACGCTCGCGGTAGGGAGCAGGAATAGCTGAGTTGCCGCTGAGGGACATACCCAGCGCTTCAGCCATGGCGTTCATCGTACTTGCAGTACCCATGGTATTGCAGTGTCCAAGCGATGGGGCGGACGAACAGACGCGTTCCATAAACTCTTCGTAGTCGATCTCGCCTGCCGACAACAGACGACGGCTCTCCCAAACGATCGCACCGGAGCCGGCACGTTTACCTTTCCACCAGCCATCCAGCATAGGTCCGCCGTTCAGTGCGATTGCTGGAATATCGACGGTAGCTGCGCCCATCAGCATTGCCGGTGTTGTTTTGTCACAACCGGTTGTCAGTACGACACCATCTAGAGGATAACCTTGCAGAACTTCGACCAAGCCAAGGTACGAAAGGTTGCGATCCAGCGCTGCGGTAGGGCGCTTGCCGGTCTCCTGAATCGGGTGAACCGGGAACTCCATCGGAATGCCACCGGCTTCACGGATACCCGATTTGATGCGGTCCATCAGGAAAACGTGAATTTTGTTACACGGAGAGATGTCACTGCCGGTCTGCGCGATACCGATAACGGGCTTCTCGCTCTGCAGCTCTTCGCGGGTGAACTCTTGGTTCTGGTAGCGCTCCAGATAGAGAGCGGTCATGCCCGGGTTGTTTGGGTTGTCGAACCACTCTTGGGAACGAAAACGCTTGTTGGCCTTGGTATTGGACATGCCATGAACTCCTGGCTGGTTATTATTGGTGTCGATTTTTATCGGACTTTAGTTGGCATCATTATGTGAAGCTGGTATACCAAAAGCAACCGTTACAAAGCAATAATTCTAGGTAGTCGTTATCCGGAATTTACCGATAGAGAATGATAAGAAAATTAGGGATTTCCATGATTAAAGAACCTCCTTTACTGACTATTCGCAAGAACTTTCCACGGCCAACCGCAGAGCAGGTTGCTGCGTTCAAAGATATCCCAACTGGTTTTATTTGTGACGCATTGGACGGTCAGGCTGCGATGAACTCTAGTGTTAAGCCGATTGGCAGTGGGCGTGACATTAAGTGTGTAGCGACAGGCGTTGCAGTCGTTGCGGAGAATGGTCCTGCCGAAATTCTCGCCACCATGGGCGCTATTCACATTATGCAGCCTGGCGACATCATCGTCTCTTCGGTACATGGGCATACGAACTGCTCGGCTGCGGGCGACCGTTTCTGCGGCATGTTAAAGAACAAAGGTGCTGCAGGTTTCGTGACCGATGGCGAGATGCGTGATTACGTCGGCATTGTAGAGGTAGGTCTGCCAGCCTGGTGTGCCGGTCTCAACCCGAATTCACCTTACTCTAAAGGACCGGGCCGTGTCGGTTTCGGTGCTGTAGTAGCAGGCCGTTACGTTGAGAGTGGCGATATTATTGTGGCTGATGGCGACGGGGTTGCCGTTGTTCCCTTCGCCCGTATCGATGAGATCATCGCCAAGCTTGAGGATATCAAAGCACTGGAGTACGAACTCGATGCCAAAGTGCAGTCTGGCTTCTGTGAGATGCCGGCTATCGAAGAGATGATTGCCGACGGTCGTGCCGTGGTTGTGGACTGAGGAGCGCACCATGTCAGTAGCTGAAAACAAGTATGCAGTTGAAGGGCGCATCGCCGTAGTTACAGGCGGTGCCCAGGGAATTGGATTTGCTGTTGCAGCCAAATTGCTCGCCAATGGTGCGCGTGTTGCGCTCTGGGATCTGAATGCAGAGAAGGCGCAAGCCGCGGCAGATAATCTAAGTGCGCTGGGTGAGACGATTGCGGTTGAGTGTAACGTCAGCAGTTATGACAGTGTCACCGCCGCACTTGCGCAGACAGAGAGTGCACTTGGTGGAGTGGATATTCTGGTGAACTCAGCTGGTATTGCCGGCTCTAATGCGACGATTGAAGACTACGACGTCGAGGAGTTCCAGCAGATCGTCAACATCAACCTGATGGGCACCTTTTACACTAATAAAGCGGTGATCACCGGCATGAAGGCGCGCAACTTCGGCCGTATCGTCAATATCGCTTCAATAGCGGGTAAAGAGGGTAACCCTAATGCTGGGCCATATTCGGCATCTAAAGCTGGCGTTATCGGTTTGACCAAGTCGATCGGCAAAGAACTTGCCGGCTTCGATATCGCCTGCAACTGCGTTACGCCAGCGGCAGCGCGCACTCCAATCTTTGACCAGCTCTCTGAAGAGTTTATCGAATACATGCTGTCGAAGATTCCACGTAATCGCTTCTTGGAAGTGGAAGAGGTCGCGTCGATGATTGGCTTTATGGTGAGTCCGGAGAACTCCTTCACCAC
>JAHEDZ010000009.1:0-20430 GCA_024640955.1 Oceanospirillaceae bacterium | reverse complement strand
CAAGCGGGTTTCTTCCGCGCCTAGCAGCGCGCTGCTCACGCACGACCTATGCTTAGGTCTGCACGCGATCAACTCAGACCGTGACAAGCTGGTGGGGCTGTGGCCCCATGTTGTGAGGATGCGGTTTTGAGGGATTAACCCAAGTAGTCGCGCCAGTTGTGTTGCTGTTTGAACCCCAGTACCTCGCGAATCTTGCGGTTAGTCAGTAGGGCTTCGTATTCGCCTAAGTCGGTCTTGCAGGGAACTCCTGCAAAGTAAGTATCGGCCAACTCCTGCGCCGGTATATCAAGCGAGTTCTCGTCATTGGTGGCGTTGAATACTTGAAACCCTAAACCATCTTTAGCGATGCAGAGGTCGACAATATGTCCCAAGTCACGAGCATCAATATGGCTGAAGAAATTGCGTCGCCGTGACTCCGGGTTCTTGGGGAATTCCTTGAACATTGGGTACTCGTGCGGCTCGATAACGTTGCCAATACGCAGCGCGTAGATGTCGGCTCCAGAACGGCGTTGGAACGAGCGTGCAGTCTGCTCGTTAAGTACCTTTGATAGACCGTAGCTATCCATAGGGTTGGTATCGCACTCCTCTGAAACTGGTATGGCCTCAGGGTCTGAACGACCGTCGGTAAAACAGACACCGTAGGTGGTCTCCGAGGAGGCGATAATCACCTTGCGGATACCCAGTTTTACAGCCGCCTCGATGACATTATAGGTACCGATTGTATTGACTCGAAAGGTCTCATTATCGGGCTTCAACAGTATCCGAGGCACCGCGGCGAAGTGCACCACCGCATCGAATTTTTGTACGCCAATGCCTGGCTCTAGCTCAGAGAAATTAGCGTAGCTAGTCATGGCGTTAAAGACCTGCCCTGAGTCCGTGATATCCACGCTCAGGTTGTCCACTGCGGGATGATCCAAGGGCACCAGATCCAAATTGAGTACTTGATGCCCCTGCTTCAATAGATAGGGTATGACGTGCCGTCCGGCCTTGCCTGAACCGCCCGTGAAAAGAATACGTTTGCTGCTCATGGATTCTCCTAGGTGCTACTTTTTCGGCATCGTTTCGCGCGCTATCGCATCGATATTGAGCCCATTCAGGCGGCCGACATGGTCGCTGAGCATCGGCACGAAGTCGCCACCGGCGTCAATCGCCTGGGTGTGGGTATAGTAGTGGCGCGCCGCTGAAGCCATAACATTCATCACGCCCGCATCGGTAGCCATAGCATTTACATAACGAATGTCTTTGGCCATGTTGTCGATGGAGAACTTGTGAGCGTTCTCGTCGCGCTCACAGACATACTGCATAAAGGTATTGAAGAAACCGGAGCCGAGTCGACTTGGGGCTATGACTTCACGAAAGGCGTGAGGTGAGATACCGACGGCCGCGCCCAAAGAGACGGCTTCCGAGTAGAGTGAAGCGTAGCTGGCGCCGAGGAAGTTCATCAGCAGTTTCATCTTATGCCCGGTGCCGACCTCACCGATGCGGGTGATGGTGCCAGCCCAGCAGTCGATCACGGGCCGTACCTGCGCAAAGATCTCTTCGCTACAACCGACCATCGCATCCAGCTCGCCAGATTCTGCCTCCTTGGGCGTGCGGCCCAGTGGTGCATCCACCATGTGCATGCCCGCTTCGGCCAGCTCAGCAGCCAGTGCTAGTGTGACGGTAGGGTCGGAGGTCGAGGTATCGATAATGATGGTGCCTGGGCGCGCGCCGGCCAGAATGCCGTTGTCGCGAATAGCGGCTTGCACCTGTTCAGAGTTGGAGAGGCAGAGATGGATGATGTCACAATTTTCGGCCAGCTCTTTGATACTGCTCGCTTCCGATGCGCCCATGCCAAGGAGACTATCGATCGGCTGACGGTTACGGTTACCTTTGATCCACAGAGGGTAGCCGCCTTTGAGAATATTTTTCGCCATGCCGTGGCCCATGTAGCCAACGCCAATAAAGCCGATAGTAGGTAGGTCGCTCATCTTATTTTTCCTTTGACTTTTCGTAAACGGTATACCATTTTAATGGGCTTGCAAACCGCCCGCTAAGAGGAAGTATGACACACCCTATTTACACCGGTATTTGGCCGGTCGCGCCCACCCCTTTTCGTGATGACGGTACACTCGACTTAGACGGTATGAAACGTGTGCTAGATCTGATTATCGATCAGGGTGTGGACGGTATTTGTATTCTGGCCAACTTCTCTGAGCAGTTTCTGATCTCTGATGCCGAGCGCGAAATACTGACGCGTCTCTGTCTGGAACATGTGGCTGGTCGAGTGCCCGTCATTGTCACCATCAGTCATTTTGCAACGCCGATTGTGGTGGAGCGGGCTCGCTTCGCTAAGGCGCTGGGTGCAGATATTGTAATGATGATGCCGCCTTATCATGGCGCGCTATTGAAAGGTAATGCGCAGCAGACGTTCGAGCAGTTTCAGGCTGTTGGCGAAGTTGGCATCCCGATTATGGTTCAGGACGCACCTCTTTCGGGTGTGGATCTGCCGGTACCGCTGTTGGTAAAGATGGCGCAGCAGATTGAGATGCTTAAACTGTTTAAAATTGAGTGTCCGCGAGCTGCTGGCAAAATTCGCAGCCTGATTGCAGAGGGCGGTGCTGCAATCGAGGGGCCGTTTGATGGCGAGGAGGCGATCACGCTCTTAGCTGACCTTGATGCTGGGGCCACCGGTACCATGACCTCAGCGCTGATCTCTGACCTGATTGGACCCATCGTGCGCAACTTCTTAGCGGGCGATCGTGCTGCTGCTATCGACGGTTACACGCGCGTGCTGCCCGTTATTAATCATGAAAACCGCCAGTGTGGTTTCCAATCAGCTAAAGCGGCGATGGTGGCTGGCGGGGTGATTAAATCCGATTTCTGTCGTCACCCAATTGCGCCGCTACATGCCGATACCAAGTCGATGTTACTTGAATTACTGCAACCCTTGGACCCGCTAGTACTGCGTTGGGGTAAATAAGATGTCTATTGAAACAGCCATTGAACGTATCTCTGCGATTCTGGGTGACCGAGTGGTTACCTCGTTAGCGGAGCGCGAACTGCACGGTGAGAACGAGTCTTACTACCAGAAGGCGCTGCCCGATGCCGTGGTCTATCCGGAGTCGACTGCAGAGGTGTCGCAGATTGTAAAAATTTGTAACGAAGAGCTCTGTCCTGTTGTGCCCTACGGAGCAGCGTCTTCTCTTGAAGGTCAGCACCTAGCCGTACAGGGCGGTATAAGCCTGGATATGATCCGTATGAGCAAGCTATTGGCCGTTAACGCTGAGGATCTCAACGTCGTCGTTCAGCCCGGTATCACTCGTAAAACACTGAACAATGAACTGCGCAATACGGGGCTCTTCTTCCCTGTTGATCCAGGCGCCGATGCATCGGTGGGCGGCATGACGGCAACCCGTGCGTCGGGTACCGCCGCCGTTAAGTACGGCACCATGCGCGATAACGTGTTGGCGATGGAGGTGGTGATGGCAGACGGTACGATTATCCGTACTGGCAACCAAGCTAAAAAATCAGCCACCGGTTACGACCTGACCCACCTGATGGTGGGCTCTGAGGGCACGCTGGGGATCATCACAGAGCTGACCTTGAAGCTCCACGGTATTCCTGAAGCTTTAACCGCAGCTACTTGTCGCTTTCCAAGCATCGAAGATGCCGTTAACTGCGTCATTATGACGATTCAGTGCGGCTTGCCTGTAGGGCGCATCGAACTCGTAGATGAGATGATGGTGCGTGGTTTTAATAACTACTCAAAATCTGAGCTACCAGAGATGCCGCATCTCTTCCTAGAGTTCATTGGTACGTACTCGGGTGTGCAGGAACAGATGCAAGCTTTTGGTGAGATCGCCGAAGAGTTCGGCGCCGAAGGTTGGACCACGGCAACACTCGCTGAGGAGCGTAACAAGCTCTGGGCTATGCGTCACAAATCACACTACGCCAGCGCCGCTCTGGGCGAGGGTGGTCACCTTTGGCCGACGGATGTTTGTGTACCTATATCGAAATTGGCTGAGGCCGTGGTGCAGGCGAAAGAGGATGCCGTTCGACTGGGTCTAACCTCTACAATTGTTGGCCATGTGGGTGAGGGTAACTTCCATGCGGGTGTCAGCGTAGACCCCAATAATGCAGATGAGATGGAGCGCTGTGAGCAGTTTATAACTGCGCTGGCGGAGACTGCTCTGCGTCTCGGTGGCACCGTATCGGGCGAACACGGTATCGGCCTCGGTAAGCTTAAGTTTATGGATGCCGAGCACGGCGCGTCGCTGCAGTATATGCGCATCATTAAGAAGAGCTTCGATCCCAACAATATTCTGAATCCGGGCAAGATGATACCGGTGGAGGCTTAAGATGCTACCTTACTCCAATCCAACCCAAGAGGCGCTGCTTGTTGGTCGTGTCTGGGTGCCCTCTATCGGACCCATCCTGGTGCGGGTAGATGGTGAAGATGTAGTCGATATTACCAGTAAAACATTACCGACCATGCAGGCGCTGCTTGAGAGCGACGATCTCGTCAGTGTTGTCCGCAGTGCTCCGGGAACACTGATCTGCTCACTGGCGCAGCTGACCGAGAACTCGGTACGTGAGGATCGAGAACAGCGCATTCATCTGCTGGCTCCGGCCGATCTTCAGGCGATTAAAGCCTCGGGTGTGACCTTTGCTGAGAGCATGGTTGAGCGCGTAATCGAAGAGCAGGCTGCTGGTGATGCGGATCGTGCTGAAGCGATACGTGAGCGAGTTAAATTGGTTATCGGCGATAGCCTCTCCGGTATCGAGCCCGGTTCTGAACAGGCGATGCAGGTTAAGGCTGTGCTGCAGCAAGAGGGGCTCTGGTCACAATACCTTGAGGTCGGTATCGGGCCTGATGCTGAGGTGTTCACTAAATGCCAACCAATGGCCGCCGTGGGCTTTGGCGCCGATGTCGGTATTCACCCCATCTCAACCTGGAACAACCCTGAGCCTGAGATTGTTCTGGCGATGAATTCTCGCGGCGAGATTGTGGGTGCCACTCTGGGAAATGACGTAAATCTGCGTGATGTTGAGGGTCGTTCGGCGCTACTACTCGGTAAAGCAAAGGATAACAACGCCTCCTGCGCTATCGGACCCTTTGTACGTCTGTTTGATGGCGACTTTACGCTGGACTCCATCCGTAAAGCAGATCTGTCGATGCGTGTAGAGGGTGTGGATGGATTCGAGCTTGATGGCTTCTCGTCGATGACCAAAATCAGCCGCGATCCGGCGAGCATCGTGAAGCAAACCATTGGTCGACACCACCAGTATCCGGATGGTTTCTTCCTGTTCCTCGGTACTATGTTCGCGCCAGTCAAAGACCGTGACGCAGCAGGGCAGGGCTTTACTCATCACGGTGATGACATTGTAAAAATCACTGAGGCGAACCTAGGTGAGCTGCGCAATCGTGTGCGCTACTCCACTGAGTGTCCGGAGTGGACCTTTGGTACCTCGGCACTGATTCGTAATTTGGCTAAACGAGACCTGCTGTAACAGCGGGGCTCATACTGGAGACAATAGGAATATGAATGTTTTGATTATTGGTGGCGGCGGTTTCGTCGGACAGAAGTTGGCGCGCGCACTGATCGAGCGAGGCGAGCTCAACGGCAAGTCGATCAACAGCATTAACCTCGTTGATGTAATGGAGCCCGGTGCCATTGATGGTGGCTCAATTGCGGTAAATACCAGTATCTGTGATATCACCGATACTGCCTCAGTGGCTGAAGCGGTGACAGCTGACATCGACGTTATCTACCTGCTAGCCGCGATCGTTTCGGCACATGCAGAGGAGGATTTCGATGCGGGGTGGAGCATCAATATGATGGGTACGCTTAACGTGCTTGATCGTGCGCGTGAACTGGGTACCAAGCCACGCGTGGTATTCACCTCATCGATTGCTGTGTATGGGGGCGAAGTGCCAGATCCTATTATCGATCACACATTCCTTAATCCCCAGACCTCCTACGGTGCGCAGAAGGCGGTGGGTGAGCTACTTATTAACGACTACAGCCGTAAAGGTTTTATCGATGGTGTAGGCTTCCGTCTACCAACCATCTCGGTACGTCCAGGTAAACCAAACCGTGCAGCATCGAGCTTTATGTCATCTATTCTGCGTGAACCGCTAAACGGTCAAGAGGCTGTCTGCCCGGTTGACGCTGACTTCCCGCACTACTATCTATCGCCACGCAAGTGTATCGAGAACCTGATCAAGGGGGCTGAGCTCAAAGCTGAGGATCTCGGACAGAACCGCTGCATGATGATGCCGGGTCGTATGTGGACCATCGGCCAGCTGATCGATGCGATGAACGCTGTGGCAGGTCCTGAACCCGCCAAGCTGATCAAGTGGGAAGCTCAGCCAGAGATCCAGAAAATTGTAAAAGGTTGGCGTTTCGACTTGCGCCCAGAGAAGGCGCTGAAGCTGGGACTTACAGCGGATGAATCCTTCGAGGACAACGTCCGCTACTACATCGAAGACGATCGCCCCTAGGCTGGGAAAAAATGTTAGCTGTCGAATAATTAACTGGGGGGCTGGTCGATCAACTTGATTTTTATGAGATCGATCAGATTTGCAGCCATGACGGGCTTAGACATGTAGGCATCTGCACCCGCAGCCATAATCTCTGCTGCCTCCATCTTCGCAGCCCCTGTTACGGCAACGATCAAAACTTTCGAACCCATCCCTCGTATTGCCCGGATGGCCGTTAAACCGTCCATTTCGGGCATCATTATATCCATAAGGATGCAATCTATTGTGTGCGTATGAATAAGATCTAGTGCACGTTTGCCGTTGCTAGCTATACGCACTGTTGCCCCGGCTTCGTGTAAAATTTCGGCTAGAATTTCCAGCGAGACGGGCTCGTCATCGGCGCAGAGAATGCTCATGCCTTTGAGTGGTTTATTATTATCTGGAGGCATTAGGGCGTTACTCTCTAGTCATTTGGTTTCGATAAAAGCGACAATCTGATCTCAAGACCGCTGCTCGCCCCTCCGATATTGGTCGCATAGATGCTCCCATGGAGGTGTTCCACTGCAAGCATCCTGCACATGTAGAGGCCCATCCCTGTACCCTGTCCATGGGTCTTTGTAGTGTAGTAGGGCTCAAAGATTCGTTCCAATGTATCCGTCGGTACCCCACCTGCGTTATCCGCGAAACGTAACTCAGAAGTAGCTGCATCCAAGGTTACGCTGATCCTGGGGTTTTTGATTTCGTGAGCGCGCAAAGCGTCCCGTGCATTAGAGATAAGATTAAAAAAGATCTGCTTCAGGTGAGAGGCCTGGCCGACCGCTCTGAAAGAGTCGCCTGAGATCGCTACGGCTATTCCATTGTTTTCAAGTTGTGCCGAGTGGAGGCGTAACACTTCATCGATTACCGAGCGCACCTCAAAGCTGGAGCCCTGAGAGTCATGAGAGAAGAACTCGCGGAAATCGTCGATGGTGTTGGCCATGTGCTGAATCAGCTCCAAGCTCTCTTGAGCGAAGGCATCAACTTCATTGGTTTCCAACCTCGAATGATGCTGGTGCAATTGCAAGCGTTGTATACGCAGGCCCAGCTCATTAAGCGGTTGGCGCCATTGATGCGCTATGGCTCCTACCATCTCACCCATTGCAGCGAGTTTTGATTGTTCGGCTAATAGCGATTCGTTTTTCTGGCGCGTTTGCTGATCCTCGTAATCTTTAGCACTCAGCCGTTGTAGCAGACGTTTTCTGTCTTCATCAGTAATCGTCCGTTTATAGGCGCAGGGTAGCGATACGATCAGTGTAGAGTCTTTGTGTTGGACCCTCTCAGGTGAGAAGAGCGCCTTGGCTTGTTGCTCAATTTCCACGGAGTAGCCGAATTGAATTTGCAGTAAATTGTCCTCTGAAAACAACTCTGCGCTACTGTCAGTTTCCTCTGCTTGCTGTAACAAAAAGGACTCTAGTTTGGCGCGCTCAAAGTCCCCGAGCTGAACTAATTCAAACAGCAGTCGAAGATAGGGGCGAATTTGATCCTTTGACTGTAGCTGACCGATGCTCGCACCCGGGCCGAGTACGGTAGTGAAGTCCGGCGTCTCGAATTTGAGTTTTTCCATTGCGGATGTGTTTCGGCTTATTTGCGCAGTTTCAGTGGCGTTTTTCCTGGGGCTTGGGATGTTGTGGATTACAGTTGATCGTGAATTGTTCTGTACTGTACCTGGTACCCTGGCAAGCGCGATCACACCATCATCGGCCCCATGCGACATGCTACTGACGAATTGCTCAAACAGCCTGTCGAGTGTTGTTGTGGCAGGTGTGTTCGATTCGGTTTCGAAGCTCAGTTTGACGCCATCGGACGTCAGTGTAAAAAGCTCTCCAGGTGCTACCTTGATAGATCGAAACTTTCGATCCGACACCCTGGCGAGGAGCCCCAGGGGTGCATCGTGGTTGGGCAAGCGTTTGTAACGACCGTCTGTGAAGTGTTGGACCGAGATATCTCCGAGCAGGTAGTAGTGCAATAGTGGGAGCGCGCGATCAAATAACCCTAGAAAAATTGAGACGCCTCGGTCAGACATTCCGGGTAGCTCCTCAAGGTCGTTGATGATCTCTTCAAGGCTCAAGTTTGCGCTTTTTGACAAGCGGCTCATGCAACTTTGGGCCAAGCGCCCAACTACCGGGTCACCATGTCCTGCTACATCTCCAACAGCTAATAGATCGCCATCTTCGCGCTTGACCCTAATGGCAAAGTCTCCACAACTCTCAGGCCCGGAGAAGGGGAAGATCTCTGATTGAAACTCAATCATCCTGCACCTGTTTGGTTACTCTCACTGAGGTTCCTTGATCGCCAGTCTGCAACGAAAAAGTGTCAGCCATTCGCACGGCAGCGCTCAGTCCAAGCCCTAAGCCATGTGCGGTGGAAACGCCTTCGGCGAATGCGCGCTCTCCCAGCTTTAAAAAACCGCTCCCCTGATCTTTTACTATCAACTCTGCCTGTTTTTTATGCAGATAAAAGTCAGCAAAACCAGTCTTCCCATGGCGCAGAATATTAAAAAACAGCTCAGAGGCGAGTGTAATGAATTCGGCCGACACTGCAGTCTGGACCGTCTTCAACTCCAGCTCCTGTTTGATCCGAAAGAGGGCGTCGCGCGCATCTTCTTCGCTATTGATCAGCAAGTGCATCTAGCGCCTCATCTTCATTCAGGTAGGTTGAGAGGCCCGAAGGGGTCGGGTACCAGACGAGCGCTACAGCAAGAGTCGGGGCGATGCCTGAAACTACAGACTTGATGCCCAGTAGTTCAAGACCTTGGGCCAGTGATGTGATTGCAATCCATTCTGATCGTGATAGACCGGTAACTGAGCTAAGGCTCAGTACACAGCCGCTGACTCCTAAGCCGACCAGCTGAGCGTACAGCTCCTGGGTAAAGCCGGTGTGCTCCAAATCTGAGACATTGACATCAAGGACAGCAAGTCCTCGCAGTATCGATAGTTCGCTAACGACCATGTTTTACGCGTCGACTAACTTTTTACCAACATGGTTGTAGGCGCGTTTAAGCGCATCTTCGACAGTATTAGTTGTCTCTGTTTGACCGGTGTCGATACCCAACTTCACGATGTTTGAGGCCATGCCAGGAGATATGCCAGAGATAATAGTTGTGGATCCCATCAGCTTGCTCGCTGCCCCCATCATTATCAGGTGCGAGGCAACTGAGCTGTCGACAACGTTGACACCAGAGATGTCGATTACCACGACTTTGGTTCCTGCGCGCCGAATATTCTCGAGCACGTCTTCCATCACACGTTGTGAGCGCAGAGAATCCATTGCGCCAACGATTGGGACCATCAAAATGTGGGTAGAAATGCGAAGCAGGGGCAGTTCAAATTTCGCGGCCTCTATACTGTGCTGCAAGCTCTCTATTTGACCGCGTTGGGCCTCTATTTCCGAATCGCGCTGTTTAAGCAGGTCCCTGTCGGTTATTCTGCCCTGTGCTGAGGGCCCTCTTTCGTCACTCATACCCTATCGCCTTCTTGCTCTCTTTTTTTGTAAATCAGTTCTTCCTTAAAAATAGCTGAAAAATTGATTTTATCTAGGGGTTTTGTCTCCAGCCTTTGTAGGATGAAAAAGTTGGCCCGCTCTTTGCTGTACTCGTTGGGTAACTAGCCGCTGAGAGCGCTTCATATTTAGCGCCCGCGGCCGACAGCCAAAAGTATTGAGGGTAAACTTATGAATGACATCAAAGTGATTGTGACCGCTTCCGGTAAGCTAATCTGTGCAGAGCGCGACAAAATGCTGGTCTTTCCAAAAGCGGGTGAGGCGACCGATAACTTTCTTGAACGAGCAGCTCAGGAGTTTGAGGTGCGCGCACGCAGCTATGATCCGGTCTTGAGCTTGGCGATCTGACTTTCTACATGCGAAAAATAAGGGAGCAAAATGCTCCCTTATTTTACATCGCTAGATCAGTTCACCGGAGTTAGCAGCGATGCGCCCGCGAGTTGAGCACTGATGTTGTCGCGCTGCAGTTGGCCCATATCGGCTCGAGTCTCAACGGTACCCGAGCCCTGATGCGGTTGAATAGTGACGTTGTCGAGTGCGTAGAGACGCTCATCGATCTTGGGCTCATTCAGGAACACATCCAAGGCTGCACCGCCGAGCGTGCCGTTAGTCAGTGCCTCAATCATCGCCTCTTCATCAATCGTAGTGCCACGTGAGATGTTAACGATAATGCCGCGTGGCCCCAGTGCCTCAAGCATCTCTTTAGATACGAAGCCTTTAGTCTCTTCGCCACCGACAAGCGCTACCACGAGGTAGTCCACGGCTGCTGCTAGAGCAACAGGATCGCTGTGATAGGTCCAGTTAGGAGTCTCTTTCTCAGAACGTGCGAAGTAGTGCACGTCCATTTTAAACGCGGCCATGCGATCAGCGATTTCGCGGCCGATACGCCCCAAACCGAGAATGCCCACCTTACCGCCAGAGATTTTGCGTGCCAGCGAGTATTCGCCTTTTGCCGCCCAGCTACCGTCGCGAGCCCACTGACTCGCCTGCTCAAACTTACGGCCGTGGGCCAGCAGAAGTAGTACGGCAAGATCAGCGACATCATCGTTGAGTACGTCCGGTGTATTGGTCACTTTTATACCGCGCGCAGATGCTGCTGTGGTATCGATTGCGTCGTAACCCACGCCGAAGTTTGCGACCAACTCAAGGTTGGGAAGTTGGTCCATCTCCGCCGCGCCAAAAGCAACATGGCCTTTGAAACCGACAACTTTGATACCTGCACGAGCCGACTCTTCAAGCGATGCAATGTCAGCAGGCGCCGCACACCAGGTTGGGTTGAAGGTGCTGTTGAGTGCATCAACATCATTTTGTGCGTAGCTACCAATTACCAGTACATCTGACATTACGTTCTGCTCCTGCTAAAGACTCAAGTCTTAGCTCTATAAATTGTGTAAAGCGCCGAATCAATCGGCGCAGATATCTTGAACTGACTTTTTGATGGCGTCCAGATTAAACACATCATCGAGCCAAGTCTCTTTGAATACGACGGACTTAGCCTGATCGATTGCTAGAATTGCACCATCAGAGAAGCGGCCTTCAAAGATTCCAAAGGCGATCGCGAGTTCAATCTTAAGGTGGCCCAGCAGAAAGTCGTGTGCTGCCTCTTTAGGCACACCCATAGCAACAGCGCGGTCAGTTGCTTCACGCATCGCCATAGCAAAGGTGGCACCGACTGTTTCCGAGAGAGCGGGCTCCAGTACAGCGATGTTCTCTAGCGTACAGCGGTGAGCGCGTGAAACTGGCTGGTAAATAACCTTAGCCACCTCTTCACAGAGCGCGTAGTGCTCTTCAGGGCCCTGAATCAGTGCACAGACGATACCCTGAGGTGCCGCGATACCACCGAAGTAGTCCTTCTGTGCTTCGATAGAGTCGTGCGCTTCAAGGATATGTGGATGGCAAGGGTGAGCACAGAAGTAGGTCACATCATCACGCTCAGGCATCTCGCCAGCATAAGGTGCTGCCGCATCCAGTACGATAACGGCTGTACCTGGTTTGAGCTTGTCGATAAACGTGTGACAGATCTTACCGATCAATTTATCGGGAACGGCCATCAGGACCACATCTGCGCCCGCCAGTGCGACATCCTGCTCTACCGTGTCTAGACCAGTAGCTTCTTTGAGACGCTCGCGACCCGCTTCAGATACCTCAACGGGATCTAGCTCGAAACGTGAATTAGACAGGTTCTGTGCTAGACGAACGCCCATTTTGCCGCCTGCGCCAAGTAGTGCAACTTTAGTCACTTTCTTCTCCTTCAACTGTTCTCATAAACGGTTTAAGCGGCGCCGCCGCCTCGTTTAATCCATCCAAAATAGTCGGCACTGCCCATCTGTCCGCCCTTTAATGCCAGCTGCAAGCCAGCGAGCTCAGGGTTTTCCGAGTGCGCCTCCAGTAGGGAAGCTCCCGGTATGGTCGGTGCCAGTGCCGTAAAAGCGTATAGATCAAGCTCGCGTGAGACATACCCAGAGGTGTCGCCGCCCGATATCACTGCGCGGCGGATGCCTGTGGCACGTATCAGATTGGCCAGTAGACGCCCGAGCGCAGCTCCAATTCGACTGTTCGCCAAATCTAGCGAGATCTGCTCACGCTCTACGGTGGTTCGCATGCGCTCAACTGCCGGGTCATCCGGACCACGAGCGCTGTAGATCAGAGGGTCGAGTCCCTGCTCAAGCGCGTCCAGACTCGCTCGCATAACCTCAGACTCAACGCTCTCATCACCGAGCACGGCGCGAGCTGCGTCAAGTTCAATCAGTGCAAAACCGTTCTGCTCTGCCCAATCTAGCTGGAGTGCCGTGACCGGTGAAACTGAGCCCGAAACAGCCAGCATCTGGTCTACTGGTCCGGCTGCATGATTGCGATCACTTGCTGGAATCCAACCCTGCTTGCGCCAGTAGGCGACCAGCGAGTACTCAATCCCCTGAGAGCCGACGGCAAAAAGCGGGGTGCTCTTCCAGTAGAGGCGACCGAGCGTTTCGATATCTTGCGCAGACATCGCATCACAACTGATGACCTCTGCGCCGTCTTGGAGTAGTTGCTGTAGATGTGCATCTGCCCCCTGATGTAGGTGCTCCACATCTAATAAACCGAAACTTGCATCCGTCTGTTCACTGAGGTGTTTAGCAACATCCGCTTCAGCCATTGGTGTGACGGGGTGGCGTGCCATTACAGGATGCCGATCAAGTCGGTAGACGTCATTACCGGCGGCCGCGAACAGATTTCCAAAGGCCTGAAAGCGACGCATCACCGGTGCAGCGACCTGACATGGAATCCATGAGCTCTGCATGATCGGCTTGGCAATATCAATCGCGCGGCCGACGGAGCCGGATCTGGGTGAGCTATCGAGCGTAGAGCAGATCTTGTAGTGACAGATCGGGGCGCCAGTGGATTTTAGAAACTCGAACTGCTCTGGCAAGTGCTCATCCATCCACTGCGGTGAGTGCGCACGAGCGGTCGAGGCGACGCCTAGACCACGAATATTTGGGAAACGTTGCAGTTGCTCTGTAGTGGGTTGATTCAAAAACAGTACAGAGGGGAGGCCAGCGAACTCTAGCACCTCCATCGTGGCTGCAGAGCCGGTGAAATCATCACCGTACCAGCTGACCAGCAGGCCTTCGGGAAGCGCAGACATTAGTTAAACTTTCTTAGTGCTGCAGCCAGGGCAGGGTGAGTCTTGGCATACTCCTGGACAGTAGTGCCTTGGATTGCGGCATTCCAGGCTTCGCGAAGTGCAAGCACACCTGCAGCTGGACCCTCTGGATGAGCCATTATCCCACCACCCGCTGCGTAGATGCAGTCTGCATGACCCAGTTGAGCATAGGTTTCACCCGCCTGTACAGCGGACTGACCCGATGAGAAGACCGGCATAATGGCACAGCTCTTCGATGGGAAGAGTGGCTCTGTCACCGATTTTGCTGAGCGGACAACACTCTCATCAGATTCACTAAATTTATTTCGCAGACCGTTTACATGCATGTGGTCTACGCCGGCGATACGCCAAAACTTAGACCAAGCCGTGTACTCCCAGCCTAGCATCGGGTGGCGCGACAAATAGCCCCAGCCGTTACGGTGAGCGTGCAGTGGCAGCTCTGTGTGGCGTGCCAGCGCAATAATGCCAGCTAGGCCCACGGAGTTAAGACTGGCCATAACACAGGTGCCACCCAGCTCTTTCACCAGGTCGTGGCGACGACGCATATCATCGATTTCGCCGGTCAGGTTGAAGGCGTACATCACCTTTTTGCCGGTGCGGTCCGCCACCTCATTAATGACCCGCATCACTTTGTGGACGCGTTCATCAAAGGGGCAGTTCGGGCCATCGGCCTGGAGTTCATCATCTTTGATGAAGTCGATACCCGCATCGGCTAGCGTTCTCACTAGATCAGCTGTCTGTTGCGCGTCAAAACCAACCGAGGGCTTAACAATAGTCCCGATTAGCGGGCCAGTCTCAACGCCGCTTAGGCGACGAGTGCCTGCAATACCAAATTTAGGGCCTGGGTAGGCTGCCCCAAAAGCGTCTGGTAAGCGTATGTCGAGAATTCGTAAACCAGAGAATTGAGCAAGCTCGAAGAGATTGCCTGATACCGTGGCCATAAGATTGAGTAGATCAGGACCGATGTTGGCGAGTGGCCAAGAGAGCGTCACCTTCGCGCGGTAGTAGGTCTCGCCTGAGTGGCGACCTGGTAGCGCTGGCGTCTCGGTGGTTCCGATCACCTCGAGATACTCGATGCGCGCTGCTGAGCGCTCTTGTAGCTCCGGGGTGTCGCCCGGTACGGAAACGAATGTGCCAGAGCTCTGTTCGCCCGCCATAGCTGCGGCGGCTATCTCAGGGGAGACGGGGGTCTCTATCAGGTAGTCCGCTTCAAAGCGGTCACTGAGGGTGCTCATCTTGGTACCTTTATTTCCACTGCGCTGGGGCGTATGCTCATGCGCATTTATTTTTAGTTGTGAGATGGTATACCATCTCGCGTGTAACTGGTATACCAAAATTTGAGACGCGTCGAACGACGTGGTCAGTATAGTGAGAGGATCATCGAGTGTTTCAACCAATCTTTGCCGACAGTCTGTCCCGTCTGGGTACTGAGTCTGCCTTTGAGATCCTGGCGCGTGCCAATAAACTGGCTGCACAGGGACATGACATTATTAACCTGGGTATCGGCCAGCCTGACTTTCAGACGCCAGAGCACATTGTTGAGGCCGGTATCAAAGCGCTGAAAGACGGTCATCACGGCTACACGCCAGCGAATGGTATTCCAGCGCTGCGCGAAGCGGTTGCAGCAGATCTGCATCGCCGTCACAACGTTGAGGTTAACCCCGACAACGTCGTTGTAGTACCGGGTGGCAAGCCAACAATGTTTTTCGCGGTGATGCTCTTTGGTCAGCCAGGTGCTGAGATCATGTACCCCAATCCAGGCTTCCCAATTTACGAGTCTGTGATTAAGTACACCGGTGCGACGCCAGTACCGATTGCGCTTAAAGAGGAGAACGGTTTTGCCTTCTCTGCAGAAGAGGTGCTTTCGCAGATTACTGATAAGACACGTCTTATCATTATCAATTCGCCAGCCAACCCCACAGGTGGTGTAACGCCGCGCGAAGAGATCGATAAGCTCGTTGCTGGCTTATTAGATCATCCGCACGTCTGTTTGATGTCGGACGAGATCTATTCAAATATGCTTTATGACGGCCGCGAGCATGTTAGCTTGCTGCAATACCCAGAGATTCGTGATCGTCTGATTATGCTGGATGGTTGGTCTAAGACATACGCAATGACCGGCTGGCGCCTCGGGTACGCCGTATGGCCAGATTCCTGTGTTGAGCATGTGACACGCCTCTGTATTAACGACCACTCCTGCGTCAACGCTGCGACTCAGTATGCGGGTATCGCAGCGCTCAATGGGCCTCAGGACGCGGTGCACTCTATGCTGGCCGAGTTCGATAAGCGTCGTCAGTTGATCGTCTCTGAGCTCAATACTCTGCCGGGTGTGACCTGTACCGATGCGGCGGGTGCCTTCTATGCATTCCCGAATATCTCGGGAACGGGCAAAACCTCAACTGAGATCCAGAACCTGTTCCTGGAGAAAGCCGGCGTTGCGACAGTAAGTGGTACTGCGTTCGGCGCCTGGGGTGAGGGTTATGTGCGCTTCTCTTACGCGAACTCGTTGGAGAATATCCAGACTGCGATTAATCGTATCCGGGATGTGATGTAAGCATTTGGTGGGAGGGTTGCTAGGCGCAGCCTAGCGACGCGATAGAAATTGTCGTGACATGCGCTTTGCGCATATCCCTCCCACAAATCTTGTTTTACCCCGCCAGCAGCTTATTCTGCTTCTCTCGAATTGCATGGATATCGAGATCATCAACGATCTCCACATCATCCATGGTCACAATCTGATCCTTCTTAATCGCACGCTTGAGCTTTACGTTGTGCGCTAATCCGATTGGCAACGCCTTGTGCGCCACTGACTTGGTTGCCGGTATTGCATTAGCCCAGACTTTGAAGCCACCTTCGCCGTCCAGAATGTCGCCGACAGCAAAATCACCTTTAGCGGTCGCAACAGCATCGCCACGGAACTCGTGCGAGCATCCTGTTGGTTCGTTTCGCAGCACTGCAGAGAGGACTGAGACACTGGTCTCTAAACCGATCAGATGGAAGGGGCGCCACATAGATCCGTACCAACCTGACTCGTCTGTTAGCATGCCGTACTGTTTGAAACATGCGCGGGTGTACTCATCAGGCGCTTTAAAGGTCACAAACATGCCGTACTGAATGTTGTTAAGTACGACTCGACCGTCGGGTTCACGACTTGCAGCGATATCTACTAGACCTTTCTTGGGTAGGCGGCCACCCTCTGAGACCGGTTTAAAGACACGCGTAAGGTCATGCAGGCCTGCTGGGGGAAAGGCGAGACCCTCATTAGGGCAGTCCAGCCCTGTGGCGTTGGCGACTGCAGCCATCTCAATCGCCGCTTTGGTGCCGTCGGTAAAGGAGTTGTACATTTTGGGGTTGAAGTCGCCTGCAGCCACCTCTTCATCAGTCCAGCCAAAGAAACCCCAGACTGTGTCTGGTGTGGAGTAGCGATAGTGTGGAGCGAAGTTCATACCTTTACCGGCAGAGATCAGCTCAAACCCCGAGGCGTGTACCCAGTCGACTAGCTCACAGATAGCGGCCGGCTGATCGCCGTAGGCCATGGAGTAGACCACGCCATTTTGGCGCGCCAAATCGGCGATATAGGGGCCACACATCACATCCGCTTCTACATTGACCATCACAACGTGTTTGCCGTTCTCTATCGCTTTAATGGCGTGGCGAGTTCCTGCCGTTGGATGCCCGGTCGCCTCGATGATCACCTCGATCTCACCCGCTTCAAACAGCGTGTTGGCATCATCAAGTACGTAAGTTTTGCCACTGGCGTAGGCATCGGCGATTGATGTTGCACGGTATTGCTCGGCGTCCCAATGAACGCGATCGAGCGACTGGCGTGCTTTGGCGACGTCGAGGTCGGCGATACCGACGATATGATATCCCTCGATATGTTTAGCCTGAGCGAGAATCATTGAGCCGAATTTGCCGGCGCCGATTAGACCAATGCGAACAGGTTTGCCTTGTGCGTTGCGCTCGGCCAGTTTTGCGTGAAGGTTCATTTTTGTTTTTCTCTGCGGCTGAATGAAAAACGCCGGCTGAATGAGCCGGCGTTTGAGTATTTACTGTGCTTCTACAGTGGTTTGACGCTGCGAGCCAAGACCGTCGATCTCAAGCTCCATAACCTCACCCGCTTTCAAGTAACGCGGTGGGTTCATACCCAGGCCTACCCCCTCGGGCGTGCCGGTGCAGATAATGTCACCTGGCATCAGCTGCATAAACTGACTCATGTGAGACACGATCTGTCGAACGGTGAAGATCATATCGCTGGTATTTGAGTTCTGTAGCACCTCACCATTGAGGCTAAGCTTCAAGTTGAGTATCTGAGGATCGGAGATCTCATCAGTTGTGACCAGGTACGGGCCTGTTGGGCCGAAGGTTGGCGCCGATTTACCTTTAACCCACTGACCGCTGCGCTCAATCTGGAACTCGCGCTCAGACATATCGTTCACGATGCAGTAGCCCGCCACGTAGTCGAGTGCATCCTCTTCGCTAATATAGAGCGCCTCTTTACCAATAACGACACCCAGTTCGACCTCCCAGTCGGCTTTGGACGATTTGCGGGGAATTACAACATTATCGTTAGGGCCAGAGAGGCAAGAGGTTGCTTTATTAAACAGTACGGGCTCTTTCGGTGGCTCAAGGCCTGATTCAGCAGCGTGTTTGGCGTAGTTCAAACCAACGCAGTAGAAGTTTGGTGGAGTACCCACACAAGAACCCAGACGCTCTGGGTTTTCAACAACGGGAAACTGCGAGAGGTCCAGAGCCTTTATCTTTGCGATGGCATCAATAGAGATGTTCTCGCCAACGTAGTCGGATACTGCAGACGATAGATCACGGATATTGCCGTCTTGGTCAATAACGCCAGGTTTTTCCCGGCCCTTAGGGCCAAATCGCAGTAGTTTCATCTTGTTCTACTCCTATCTTTTTTTGTTGGCTGTTCTGTTGGCTGTTTGTTCTTCTTAAGCGGGGAGTGCACTCTCTTTAGCCTCGAGCTCAATCACCTCACGGACATCCTCCGCTAGGTGATCAAGATGGGTTTCGATAGCGGCGAGCGCGGCCTTTGAGTCCTTAGCCCGCAGTGCATCGACGATATCAGTGTGCTGGCAAACCACTCGCTCACGATTTCGCCGCTGGCTAGCGGCAATATAGCGGGCTCGCCAGAGCTTCTGCAGGTACTGAGTATGGGTGTTAATGAGCGGTTGGTTGTGTGACGCCTCTACAATCGCTGAGTGAAACTGCATATCTAACTCAAACATATCGAGCGGGTCTGTCTCATCAAAGGTTTCAGACATCTGTCGAACGAGGGTCTCTATCCGCTCGAGGTCGGTGGCTGACGCGTGTGAACAGGCGAGTTCGGCCGACAGCTTCTCGAGAGCGATCAGTACAGCGGCTTGATCCTCAACTTCTTTAAACCCCGGTTGAGCCACTATCGGACTGCGAGCAGGACGGAGTTCGACCAAACCCTCTTTGGCCAGAATTCGGATGGCTTCACGCATTGGCGTGCGGCTAACCCCAAGCTCTGCGGCATTGTCGCGCTCTTTGATCGGCGCGCCAGGCTTGAGTTTACCGCGAAGAATGTCGCGCCTCAGTGTGGCGGCTATACGCTCTGCTAGGGTGTTTTTAGGCATATCTAGACTTCTCTGAATATCTTTGCAGCTATAAGAATGCGGTTGCTGGAGTGCGTTTATAAGGTTAAAAAAAGATTTTTTTTACTAAACCAAAGTGTTGTAACTCGGATTCTGTTTGGTTAGTCTTGGTTGTTGAATGGTATACCAATTACTTTTGAATTGTATAGCATCGGAAGAACCTCACCTGTTGGGGTAGAACAAAAATAATAATCGGCGCCGACGTTTAATGGCGTTGAGACAACGGAGAATGAAGGTATGAACCTGAAGAAATCCATGCTCGTCACTGCTGTTGCTGCAGCAGTCTCTACCGCTGCGATCGCAGATCCAATGACCCTGCGTGTACAGACCCACTACGCTACCGAACACCCAACTGGCCAGATGCTGGCTATTTGGGCTGACGACCTTCAGACGATGTCTGGCGGCGAAATTACTGTTGAGATGTTCTACTCATCTTCAGTCGTAGCAACCACTGAAACTTTCGATGCAGCGATCAACGGTATCCTCGACTGTGACGCGACTGGCGGCGCTTACCAGACGGGTAAAAACCCAGCGTTCCAGTTCGTTGGTGACATCATGGGTGGTTACGATACCGCATGGCAGCAGTACTCTTGGTTGTACTACGGTGATGGCTACGCAGCTGCACAGGAGCTCTACAACGCGCAGAACATGCAGCTGATTGGCTGGTCTATCTACGGCCAGGAATCCATGTCTTCGTCTAAGCCAATCCGTGGCTTTGAAGACCTCAAAGGCTGGAAGTTCCGTTCACCACCAGGCATGGAAACTGAGATTTTCGAGAAACTGGGTGCATCGCCAATCGTAATGGACTTCACCGAGATCTTTACCGCTCTGGAAACCGGTATTATCGACGGTGCTGATGCATCAGGCCTTTACAACAACGTTGGTCTGGGTCTGTATGACATCGTTAAGCATGCGACTTACCCGGGCTTCCACTCAATGCCTTCTGACCACCTGGCGTGTAACCTGGACGTATGGAACGGCATGACCGAGCAGCAGCGTCGCATCATCGACACTGCTTGGCAGAAATTGTCATTCCAGATCGCACTGTCCAACGACAAGAAAAACGCTGAAGCAGCTTCTATGTTGAAAGAGCAGGGCGTAATGCTTTACGACTGGTCTGAGGAAGACCGTGCTGAGTTCCGTAAAGC
>JAHEDZ010000016.1 GCA_024640955.1 Oceanospirillaceae bacterium | reverse complement strand
GCGCTTAAGAAGCGCTGTAGGAGCGCAGCTATGCTGCGCGATTACATTAGATGCAGGTTATATTGCGCAGCATAGCTGCGCTTCTACACAAAACGCCCCCACATTTTGCAGATGTGGGGGCTTTTTTATGCGTTTCTGGCTCAGGTTTAGGTTTCTAATTATTCCCAAACCGATTGATAGTCATAAACTAGCTAACTGGCTAGATCAATCATCCATGTAGAGCCTTTACGACTCACAATAAAGTGCGCATGATGCTGAAAAGCGAGAGATCAGGATGATTGCGTGGAAATTGATAAAGGGTCGCTGCTGGCCCAAGTGGTTGAAGCGGCAGGCATAGAGGTAATTTGGGAGAATCCAGACCAGTTACCGCAGCTAGCGGGAGAGCGCCTTTTGGCCGCGTTAGGAGAACAGGTCGACTCAGAGGCCCTTCTCACCTATGTCGTTGATAGATCTGCAAAACAACTGCGTGAAGCTTTGAGTTTTCAACGATAGGCCAAGGGCACTCAGACACTCGAGCTGAACGTCCGGGGTTGGGACGGGATACATCGCTGGATCAAGCTTAAGTTTGAGTTTCTCGATACCTCGGATGGCTGGCAAGCCTGTGGCGTACTCATCGATTTTAGTGACTCGATGCGGCATCAACAACAGATGGCCCTGCAGTTTCGGCGTCTAGAAGAGCAGGAGCGCGTTCTGAATTCTCTGATTCCATCCGCCAAGATAGCGTTGATAGAGATCGATCTGGATTCCAGTGTGGGAGAGCTGATTCGGGGCGAGTCAGAGCATCAGCGCTTGTATATCAGTCTCGCTTTTGACCAGGTCCTGCGTCAGATCTACTCGCCTCAGGATTATGAGAGAGTAAAGTTACTGCGCGATAGTCCCGGTCAAATCGCGATGGTGCGAACCTTTGATGTCACGGGCAAGGAGTGTTTATACTGGGCCGAGGTCGGTTACACCGAAACCTATCGAAGAGAGGGGCGCGTCTATCAACTGTTCTATAGCCGTATACTTGACGATATCGACAATTTGACTGAGGAGATTCGGTTAATAACGGCGCAATAGATTAGGAATAAAGAGTCATAATGAGGAGTGCTGCGTGAGCAATAACTTTGCTATTTATCCAAGCTTGAAAGACAAACATATTCTAGTCACCGGTGGTGCCAGCGGTATAGGTGCCGAAATCGTCAAAGCCTTTGTGGCTCAGGGAGCTCGGGTTGCCACACTCGATATGGATGCAGATGCGGCTACCGCCTTACAGGCTGAACTCGGGGCAGAGAACCTCCAGTTTCGCCAGCTTGACCTGCGCGATATCGACGCACTCAAAGCGGCTGTCGCTGATCTGATCGAGCAGAGTGGTGAGTTCGATGTGCTTGTGAACAACGCGGCACGCGATGATCGTCACGACTGGTCTGAAGTAACACCCGAGTACTATGACGACCGCATCAACACCAATTTACGTCATATGTTTTTCGCTTGTCAGGCGGTTGCGCCGGGAATGATCAAGAACGGCGGTGGTAGCATCATCAATATGGGCTCTAACTCTTGGTGGGAGGCGGGTGGCGGCTTCCCGGTATACGCCACGGCCAAGGCCGCTGTGCACGGTATGACGCGCACGCTAGCGCGGGATTTCGGCCGACACATGATTCGTGTCAATACCGTTGTACCGGGCTGGGTGATGACAGAGCGTCAGAAGGAGCTCTGGGCAACGCCTGAAGCACTCGAGAAGCAGCGCCAGCGCCAGTGCTTACCCAAGTTGATTGAGCCAGTATACCTAGCGCGTATGGTGCTGTTCCTCGCATCTGATGACTCGGCGATGTGTAGCGCCAATAACTATATGGTGGAGGCGGGCTCGATCTGAGTCGGCCGCTTTATGGTCGCGAACATGCGCTGCGCGCAGATGCGCCTGCTGTAGATGGCTCAGTTCAGTGGTGTTGCGCATTGATGAGAGCATGCGGTCGCCATCAATGCAGACTAGAGTAAGTTCAAATACCTGCCCTTTATCCAATCCAAGATAACCCCAAAACTGCGGCTGGTCAGGGCCCAAGATCAGTCCTACTTTAGTGCGCTTATCGCTCGCTTCCTGCGCTTCAACGACGCCCTGAGAGATCGTGGCATTTACCGCTTGGCTCATCCATTGGCTCCTTCTCGGCTCAACACTCAGCTCTACATTGAGCCTAGCAGGCCAGAGCCCGTCGGCAACTTTTAACGGGCTGTTTTTAGCTGTTTGTAGATGCTGATAGAGAAGACAATCAGGCCGGCCCAGATAAACATAAAGCTGATCATCTTTTGCAGCGGGAAGGGCTCTTGCAGAATAAAGATTGCGCTAATGATCTGCAGTGTTGGTGCTAGGTAATTGAGAAAGCCAACGGTGCTCAAAGGCAAACGCTTAGCCGCCGATGCAAAGAGCAGCAGCGGTACAGCCGTCATCAGCCCTGAACCGATCAACTTCCAGGGGTGTGACATAAAATGATTTTGACCTTGAGTACCGAGGTAGTAGACGTATCCGAGGGCGATGGGGGCTACCAGCAGCGTCTCAACAGTCAGGCCCGAAATCGAGTTAACTTGAGTCTGTTTTCTGATCAGTCCATAAAAGCCAAATAAGCTCGAGAGTGATAGGGCTATCCAAGGCACCTTGCCCAAGGCCCACAGCTGCCAGAGAACACCGAGAGACGCTAACACAACCGACACTTTCTGTAACGCGTTGAGGCGTTCGCCCAGGAATATGCGGCCCAGTATGATTGCGATCAGTGGGGAGAGAAAGTAGCCCAGACTCGCCTGAATCACCTCTTTATTGGCCACCGCCCAGATAAATATCCACCAGTTGAGGCTGATCAGAATCGAGGTTAGTGTCAGCCAGCCGAGCGTTTTAGGCTGGCGCAGTATATCGAGCGTGACGCGCAGTTTGCCTGAGATCAGGATCAATCCGATGACAATCAGCAGACACCAGATAACGCGGTGCGCCAAGACCTCATCAGAGGGAACATCGGCCAGCAGCGTAAAGAAGAGGCCGAAGGCACCCCAGATGGTGTAGGCACCTAGACCATAGAGTATGCCCTGACTATAGGTTGTCACTCAGCACTGACCGGCAGTGAGATGATGTCTGGGTGTTGCTTGAGAGTATCGATCAGTCGCTGCATCTCTTCACCGGTGCCTATAGTGATGCGCAGGAAGTTAGCGATCTCTGGACGGCTGAAGTGACGCACCAACACACCTTTGGTGCGCAAAAATCCCATCAACTCGCCACCCTCAAGGTAGCGGTGCTGGGCAAAGACAAAGTTCGTTGCTGAAGGCAACACGGTGAAGCCGAGCTCTTGTAGCTGCGTCACTGTCTGCTCACGCGTTGCAATGATCTTTGCTGTGCAGGCATCGAAGTACTCTTTGTCTGCCAATGAGGCCACACCGGCTTGAATTGCCACCATATCCAAAGGGTAGGAATTGAACGAGTTTTTAACCCGTTCCAGTGCCTCGATAAGGTCTGGGTGGCCGATTCCAAAACCTATACGTAGGCCAGCCAGAGAACGTGACTTAGAGAAGGTCTGTGTGACGAGCAAGTTAGGGTACTTATCGACGAGTGCAATTGCAGAGTCGCCGCCAAAGTCGACGTAGGCCTCGTCAACCAGAACCAGAGACTCGGTATTGCGCTCTAGCAGTGCTTCAATCTGATACAGGGGCACAGCCTTACCGGTAGGGGCATTCGGGTTGGCAAAGATAATGCCGCCGTTCTCTGCAGGGAAGGCACCCAAGTCGATGCCGAATTCGCTATTGAGCGGCATATTGATCAGATCGATGCCGTAGAGATCGGCATAGACCTCGTAGAAGCTGTAGGTAATCGCCGGCTTAACGACCGGTTTGCTTTGGCGGAAAAAGGCCATAAAGGCGTGTGCCAGCACTTCGTCTGAGCCGTTACCCACAAATACTTGTTTAGTGTCTACACCGTAAGTCGATGCTAGGGCCTGTTTCAGGTCGCTTGCTTCGGGGTCGGGGTAGAGACGTAGACGTGCGCTGTCGAAACTCTGCAGCACATGCTCTACACCCGGCGCCGGTGGGTAAGGGCTCTCGTTGGTGTTCAGCTTGGTGAGATCGGCAATTTTAGGCTGCTCGCCCGGGGTATACGGCACAAGATCTGCGATCTGTGGGCTCCAAAACTTATTCATTAGCAAACTCGATGCGGCTGAAAAAATAGGCGTCTAATGCTAGCAGAATGCAGCAGCGCGCAAAACAGATATAGAAGAGGTACGAGGGGAAATGGGTGGCCGATCCCAGCTAAGTCACTGGAATCGACCGAGGTGCTAAACGCAGGAGCCGTTACAGCTCTCACGCCCAGACGGCCTTATGAGATCAGATCGCATGAGGGCGCGCAATACCTTTAAGGCCTTTATGACGTTATGTGCTATCAAAAATTCGCGTTATGCGTCTTTTCGGCCTATTAATAAGCCTCGTCCCACCCATCTTGCAGCTCGCGAGCTAGGCGACGCTCTTCCATAATGTCCTCGATATCACGGCGGCGTTTACTGTTGTAGCGCAGCTTTGAGCGGGTGCCCAGTTCAGCATCGTCATCAAACGCATCATCCCAGTTATCCACGTCGTCGATATTTTGTTCGACCTTAACTTTAGTGCCCATCCTATTACTCCTGCACCAAGGTTGTAGAACGACCTGCTGACTAATTTCTGATCAACAGCCACACCGCGGAATATAATTCAGCTCTCGAACAGCCGAAAAATTAAATTTTTCTATTAGTTCTGGTTAGATTTGCAGTATTTTTCAATCAAGGAATTTAATGGTGCTTGCTCGTGCGCAGACTGCTCTCTACTACACTGCCGGTCGCCTTCGGCTACATTCCTCTGGGTATGGCCTTTGGAGTGCTTTTTGTATCTCAGCTGGATTACGCCTGGTATATGGCGACTGCAATGGCACTGTTTATTTTTGCCGGATCAGCGCAATTTCTCAGTATTGGTCTGATCGCTAATCAAGCCAGCCTGCTCTCTGTTGCCATCGCAATTTTTCTGCTTAATGCCCGCCATATTTTTTACGGTTTGAGCTTGTTGAGTGAACTCAACCTCAAGGGTTGGCGACGCTGGTATTTGATCTTTGCTTTGACTGATGAGAGTTACTCACTGATAACCGCTTTACCGCAAGAGAAGCGAGCAGACCAGGATCTGCATTGGCAAATAATGATGATCAATCAGAGCTATTGGGTACTCGGTTGTACCCTAGGTGGGCTGTTCGGTGAGGGGGTCGAGATCCCGACTGAGTCGCTCGCCTTTGTGCTACCGGGGCTCTTTATTGTGCTTTGTGTTGAACAGTATCGCGCTGTGCGAAGTGCGGGCCTGATGCTTGCGGCAGCAGGTATTGGAGCCGTGGCGGTTTGGCTTTGGTCCGGGCAGATGTTGTTGGTGTCGATTACATTGGCGCTGGGGCTGTTATTGGGGACTTACAGGAGTGGACGATGGATAGCTACATCTGGGGAGTAATTCTGGTGGGCACCTTAGCGACCTTTGCGACCAGAGCTTTACCTTTTGTGTTATTGGGCCGCTTCGCTCAACATCCGTTGCTGCGCTTTTTGGGGCGATACTTACCGCCAGTGATGATGGTGTTGTTGGTGGTTTATGCGACAGCGGATTTGATCAGCAGTAGTGCAACGCTCGGCATTGTGCTGATGTCGACTATCTGTGTAGCGTTTCTGCAGTGGACGCTAAAAAACCCGCTGATCAGTATCTTTGCAGGTAGCTTGCTCTACGCACTGTTGATCTGATCACTGCTGCTCCTATCTGCAACTTCGTGAAGAGGTATTAGACTGGGCAGAACATCTCGTGCAGCGTAGAGATTATTCGGCTCGCCTGGTCACCCGAGAGAGAGTAGTAGATAGTCTGCGAATCGCGACGGGTCTTCACAAGCCCATCACGACGCAGCACTGCCAGGTGTTGTGATAGAGCCGACTGGCTCAGGTCGAGATTCTCATTCAATTCACTAACAGAGAGCTCTTTACCGTCCAGATAGCAGAGAATCATCAATCGACTATCGTTAGCCAAAGCCTTCATCAAACGCGCAGCACTACCTGCGTTTTCACGCATTAGCGCGAGTGCTTCAGGAGGTAGGCGGTTAGCGGTTTGACTGCTCATTCAAGGGACTCAGTAGATATCAGTGTATGCAGTATCGCTAATATTAGTGGCAGATCAATAAAATGTAAATCTTCCTGCGCGAGCAATCATCCATTGCCTATAGTTAAAGATATGCTGGTTGGAGAGTGCTATGTATAAGCGTGTATTGGTAACAACCGAGGAAGCGAAGCTTTCGCTGCCGCAACTAAGGAAGGGGCTGAGCCTAACAAGCGAAGCTGGGCACACTGAATGGTTTATGACGGTCTATCACCCCGCCTTCGAAGCGGCTACCAGTGATGATCCGGAAACCGAAGCTGAGGCGCGCCAACTTTATGCCCGGCACCGTCAAAATCAGGCTGATAAGCTGATCGCAAATCTCCGTGATGATGCGGATGTTGTGGCCGATGTTTGCTGGCACCCGAGCTTTCCCGCAGCGGTGATGCGTCAAGCAGAGCGTTACAAGCCGGATCTGCTAGTAGTGCCACGGCGCGAGAATAACGACTTTCTGGATTGGCTAATTGGCGGGGAAGAGCAGGATCTAGTCCGGGAGCTGCACACACCCCTGATGTTTGCCAATGGAACCGAGTGGCCAGCCCATCCGCGCATCGCCGTTGCACTGAACCCATTCCACACAGATACCCGAGATGATCAACTAGAAGTTGAGTTACTCAAAACCGCCGACAAGATGGCGCAGCGTCTGAGTGCAGAGATGCACGTGGTGCACTGCTTGCTTAGCCTACCGCAAGCGACTATTTTTGATGAGCAGATCATCACTGACTACGCCAGCTTGCAGTCTCAAGTCGGCGAGGAGCACCGTAATCGGATTGAAGCGCTCCTCAGTCAGATCGACCGCCCTGTAGGAGGCCCGCTGATGCAGTTACTAGAGGGCGAGGTGCAGGTAGAGTTGCCGCGCTTTGTCGAGGAGCAGCGCATTGATATCTTGATCCTGGGTACCAATGAGCACAGTCTGTTGGAGCGCCTGTTGCTCGGAAGTACCACCGAGCGGCTATTAGCGCGTCTTGGCTGTGATGTACTGGTGTTGCACCGCGATTAGGACGTTCTCACCTCTGTAAGAGGGCTGTACGCAGAGCGTATTGCCCGATCGGTTGGTGGTTTGTCGGGTAATATAGCTGCGCGATACAACTCTCCTACAGGTCGAATTTTGCAAATACGGGGGCATGGTCTGAGGGCTTCTCCATACCGCGGATTTCCAAATCAATACCGGTCTCAATACAGGCCGCTTGCAGTGACTCTGTCGTCAGGATGGCATCGATTCGTAGGCCACGGCGAGGGTCATCCTCAAACCCGCGACTACGGTAATCATACCAGCTATAGTGACTCGTCTGCTCGGGATGTTGCTCACGGAAACTATCAACGAGACCCCAGGCGTGTAGCTGCCCCAACCATTCGCGCTCCTCTGGCTGGAAGCTAGTTTTGCCACTCTTAAGCCAGCGCTTTCGGTTCTCTTCACCAATGCCGATATCGAGGTCGGTTGGCGATATATTGAGGTCACCTATTACGGTGACTTTGGCACTAGGGTCGTTGTCGCTTCGAAGAAAGGCATTAAGATCGGCGTAATACTTACGTTTGGCTGGAAACTTCACCTCATGCTTGATGTTCTCGCCCTGCGGGAAGTAGCCGTTGATTACGCGCACCGTATCGCCATTAGCTGCGGCGAAGTCGCCGACAATCAGACGTTTCTGTGACTCATCGGTATCGCTGGCGAAGCCCTTCTGAATATGCAGCGCAGGTTGTTTCGAAAGCAGGGCAACACCGTAGTGGGTCTTCTGCCCGTGCACATAGGCCTGATATCCGAGCGCTTCTATCGCTTCGAACGGGAACTGCTCGTCGGTTACCTTGGTCTCCTGTAGGCCAATAACATCGGGCTGGTACTTCTCAATTACCGCCTCGAGTTGATGTAGACGGGCACGGATACCGTTGACGTTGAACGAGATAAGCAGCATTAGAACTCCGGTAATAGATTGAAGCTAGCGTAAGAATATTATCAATAGTTTAAAGTTATCATCATTGTAGGGATGTTCAAATAGAACTATCAAACTCTGCGGGTTAAGCTTGCCACAACTTTTCGATTTAAGCGCGAGGATAAGCTCCAATGAGCCAATATGATTATGATCTCTTTGTGATAGGTGCAGGTTCTGGCGGTGTGCGGGCAGCGCGTATGGCCGCTGCACGGGGTGTACGCGTGGCCATCGCCGAGGATCTGCACTTGGGCGGTACCTGCGTCAATGTCGGCTGTGTACCAAAGAAACTCTACGTTTACGCCTCTGAGTACCGCCAAGGTATAGAGGATGCGCGCGGCTTTGGTGTTGATGCTGGGGATATCAGTTTTGACTGGCCGACTCTGCGCGATAACAAAAAAACCGAGATCAGCCGTCTTAACGGTATCTACGGAAATCTTCTGTCCAATTCAGGTTGTGACCTGATTAATGGCCGAGCCGTTGTGACGGGTCCGCACGCTGTGCGAGTCGGTGAACGTGAGATTAGCGCTGAGCGCATTCTGGTTGCAGTAGGTGGTTGGCCGCAGTTGCCTGAAATCCCGGGCGCTGAGCATGCGATTACGTCAAATGAGGTGTTCGATCTCGAGACCTTCCCCAAGCGTGCGATGGTGGTTGGCGGGGGGTACATTGCCGTTGAGTTTGCCGGCATCTTTGCAGGTCTTGGTGCTCAGACGGAGCTTGTCTATCGTGGTGACCTGTTCCTGCGTGGCTTTGACCTCGAGGTGCGTGAGTTCACTGCAACTGAGGTGGCTCGCAAGGGTGTGAAGCTGAGCTTCAATGATGATCCGGTGAAGATCGTGAAAAACGCTGATGGTTCGCTCAGCGTAACGCTCAAATCTGGCGAGGTGCGTGAAGTTGATCAGATCCTTTATGCCATTGGTCGAGTACCGAAAACGGCGAACCTGGGGCTTGAGAGTGCAGGTGTTGAGCTGAACGCCCGTGGTGCGATTATTGTGAATGAGCAGTTTCAATCAAGCGCACCTTCGGTTTATGCCTTGGGTGATGTGATTGATCGCGTGCAACTAACACCGGTGGCGCTGGCTGAAGCGATGGCGCTGGTAGATCAGCTCTATGGCGATGCTAGCACCCCGATGCCGAACTATAAGATGATCGCCACGGCGGTCTTCTGCCAGCCTAATATCGGTACGCTGGGGCTGAGTGAGGAGGAGGCCGTTGAGCAGGGGCTGAAGATCGATGTTTATGTTTCGGATTTTCGTGCAATGCGCCATACCCTCAGTGGCAGCCAGGAGCGCACGCTGATGAAGCTGATTGTGGAGCAGGGCAGCGAGCGGATTGTTGGCATCCATATGGTGGGTGCGGATGCTGGTGAGATTATGCAAGGTTTGTCGGTCGCGGTGACTGCCGGGGCGACTAAAACCGACTTTGACCGTACCATCGGGATTCATCCGACAGCCGCGGAGGAGTTTGTGACGATGCGCACTAAGACTCGCTCGGTGGGGTAAGCGGGCACCTCGACAAGCCAGCGCGCCTGCATGCCCTCTACCGTCGCCAGTTGAGATGAGTCCACGAGAGACCACTGCTCGTTAACATCCACCAGATACTCCAGGGCACGTGCCTCATCAGCGCCATTGATCGGATAGCGTAAAACCGAGCCTTGATACTCGAACTCCACATAGGCTCCATTAAAGCCGGGGAGTCTGCCGGCACGCGATTCTGCACTATTGAGATGCACCATAGTGAGCTCTTGACCCACATGATCGGCGAGCCGTTGTTTAAAACTGCGGCCGGTGTGCCAGTGTTGATGACTGATAGTGCTGTTGGCGATCTGCACAGTGGCTGGTAGGAGGGTGCTTGGTAGCCCCTCGATCGTCAAGTTTTTGCTCTGCGCAACCGAGTCAAAGCGACTGGTCACCAGTACCAGATCTGACTGGAAGATCGATAGGTGGTTCTAGGCCATAGCTCAGTTCCGCACTGTCCGAGTCCAGCGCGTTGTGCGCAGTCGATCGAGCTGGCTCTGTTCACTGAATTGGCGCGGGTCGAAGATAAGCAGTGAGACGTCAAAGGGAGAAGTGGTAGTGAGGTCTTGAGCACTCCAGAACCGCCCAGGCGGGTGGATGGCCCTGCTGCGATCAGTTTAAAACGGTGATGAGACGGCCCGATCGTCTGATCGGGCTGTAGCGAAGTGTATGCGGTAACAGCTGAATCACGTGTCTCCATACTGTCGCCTTAGGTCTTAGGTGGCTGAAGTGTCCAGTTCTGGGAAAGATTTCACCAGCTCATCGACGGCCTTCATCTGTGCCAGGTACGGCTCCAGTTTTGAGAGTGGCAGAGCACAGGGGCCATCACACTTGGCCAGATTCGGGTCTGGATGCGCTTCCAGGAAGAGGCCAGCGATACCCTGAGATAGGCCAGCACGAGATAACTGTGCCACCAAAGCACGTCGACCATCGGCAGAGTCTGAGCGACCACCCGGCATCTGTAGCGCGTGAGTTGCATCAAAGATCACTGGATAACCGAAATCCTTCATCGTATTGAAGCCGAGCATATCTACCACGAGGTTGTTGTAGCCGAAGGCGCTGCCGCGCTCACATAGAATCAGCTGGTCGTTGCCGGCCTCTTCACACTTACGCAGGATGTGGCCCATCTCATGCGGCGCAAGGAACTGAGCCTTTTTGATATTGATCACGGCTCCGGTTTTTGCCATTGCTACAACCAGATCCGTCTGGCGTGACAGGAATGCAGGCAGTTGAATGATGTCACACACCTCGGCAGCCGGCTTGCACTGATAGGGCTCGTGAACATCTGAGATTACAGGAACGCCGAAGGTGGTTTTGATCTCCTGCAGGATCTTTAAACCCTCATCCAAGCCTGGACCACGGAAAGAGTTGATTGATGAGCGGTTAGCTTTGTCGAAGCTCGCTTTAAAGATGTAGGGGATATTGAGTTTGCTGGTCACTTCAACATAGGTCTCTGCGATCTGCATCGCCAGGTCACGTGACTCCAGTACGTTCATACCGCCGAATAGCACCATAGGTTTGTCGTTGGAGACATCGATATCACCAACGCGGATTGTCCGCTGCTGCATCTGTTTTCCTTAAAGGTCAGAACTGAATGGTTATCAGCGACTGATTATAAGCTATCTATTGGAAAATGGGCGGCATATTGTGTGACCCACTGCTCAGCCGCGCGACCGAAGCTAAGCTGCTCGCCCTGTTGCTGGCGCTCCCCCTGATAGAGTTTTATATAGCAGAGCTGCTCAAGCAGGCGCGGGCGGTAAAGATCCTCCGCTGAGCGGAACTCGAGTGCAAGTTGATAGCCGGAATCTTGCCGGCGACACCAGAGCACGCTGGCATAGATCTCAGTCTCTGACGTAGCATTGTCTCGGCAGCACCCAGCGCTTCAATATTGCCCGACTCCGGCGCACCTGAAACAGCGCTGCGCGCTGCAACGATCTTTGGCAGCGTCTCAGACTCATAGCCCATATACTCTTTGCAAGTATCCACCAGCTTAGGTAGCTCATCGTGCCGCTGTTTCAGCAGTACATCGATATTTGACCAAGACTGGCTTACCTGGTGTTTTTAACGCACCAAGTGGTTGTAGATGGAGATCAGATATCCGACTACTAGCGGGGCGATAACGGTGACGCCTATCCAGAACGGATCCATGGGTGCTTCCTTTCAAGAATTTATAGGTGATTGATTGCTGGCATAAATTACCAGACATGCCCTAAGATGATAGCTCAACTGCCGCTATTAGGATAAAAACCATGGCTGAGAAATTTGTTGTTTTCGTTGTGCTTAAACCCGAATCCCTAATTGATCTGCATGAGCTGGCCAAGCGCATGAAGATAGAGGCGGTGAAGAATCCTCAATGTCATCAGTTTGAGTATGATATCCACGACTACGTGCGCTGTCTTCGCTTTGATGAGCTGTGGGAGGATGATCATAGCTATGCGCCAGAGCATCAGGCGCTGATAGATCAGATGCTCAAAGAGAGCGCGGTCTACGACAAGGTGATTCAGCCTTCTTGAGGGGGTAAGAGCGATCTACGCAAAGCGTATGTTCGCGACCCTGGGAAATAGGGCTTCGGCCGAAATTCTTTCTATATCTCGCTTACAGCTCATTCGCCCTGCGATAAGGGCCCTGATAATCAAATAACCGTTCGCTGATGCGCCAAAACTTACCCTGTTTGCGTGAGATTACGAAATCAGGATGGGGCAGCAGCGCGGCTGATTCGATCAGCTGTTCATTGCTTGTAAAGGTTAGTGGAGTGGATCCTGAATTTAACCGCCTTCCAAATAGTTCATTAAAAACAGATCTTTGCGAGATATTCTTAAGATCAAACTTTTCAGATAGTGTCTGCCCGTCCTCATCATGATAGGTTAGGCGAACAGCGCTATTCTCTGACTTTACTGAGACGCCGGCGCAGCGAATCACTTTGTGATCTTTTAGTGAAAGTGCGCGTTTAATCAGTTCATCAGGGTCTATCAGGTCAGCGGCGCAGCTATGGCAACTACGCGCAGCGATATCGTTCTCGCTGCCACAACTGGCGCAGCGTTTGAATTTGTAGCGAAACGTGCACTGCTCACCGCTCTCCAATAGCCCCTGACAGCGCCGGCCAAAGTGTTCGATAACCTCGCCAGCCGCATCGGTGCGCCCCCAAAAGAGGTTGGCATGGTCACATTCTTGACAGAAGACCTGTACCGGTTCGGTATCTGGGGCGGGCTTGGGTTCGCCGACCTCTGGGTCGTAGAGGTCGATGCCGTTGTTGGCGTAGTCGATCACCAAGCACTCTGTTTTACCCTCGCTCAGGCGCAGTCCGCGCCCAACCATCTGCTGGAACAGGCTGACGGATTGAGTAGGGCGCAGTAGGGCGATCAGATCGACATGGGGTGCATCAAAGCCGGTGGTTAGTACGGATACGTTCACCAAGTATTTGAGCTCCCGCGCCTTGAACCGCTCTACGATTCTGCGGCGCTCGTGCGCATCTGTCTCAGCGATCACCAGCGCGCTTTGACTCGCCGGCAGGTAACTTAGGATCTCTTTCGCATGCTTCACCGTTGCGGCGAAGAGCATCACGCCCTGACGCTCGGCGCTGAGTTCTATTAACTGCCGACAAATCGCCTCTGTAACCCGCGGACACTGTGCGAGCAGCTCATTTAGGTCGGCCTCGGCAAAGAGTCCTTCACGGTTTGGGCGCAGCGCAGAGAAATCGTAATGTGCAACGGCCGGATTCTCCATCTGAGGCTGGGTAAGGTAACCCTGTTTCACGAGCGTGCGCAGCGGCAGGTCGTAGATACAATGTTCGAAGATGCGCCTCTCTTCGGAGCGCACAAATCCGCGATAGTCACGTTTGTAGATCCAGCCGTAACCTAAGCGATAGGGGGTTGCTGTAAGACCAAGAACCTTGAGGCCCGAATTCAGCTCGCGCAGATGGCTGATTAGCTGTTGATATTGAGAGTCTGTGTTGTCGCTGATGCGGTGCGCCTCGTCGACAATTAACAGCGAGTACTCATTTGCGAATTGGTCGAGATTAGCGGCAACCGATTGTATCGAGCCAAACACGACCTGAGGGGCGGTATCGCGTTGTTTCAGCCCTGCTGAGTAGATGCCGGGTGCGCGACCTAGCGCGGCAAACTTGGCTGCATTCTGTTCCACCAGCTCCTGCACATGGGTCACTACAAGGATTTTGCGCTTTGCCAGGCGGGCGAGCTCGGCTATAACCAAGCTCTTGCCAGCGCCGGTGGGCAGCACAAGTAGGGCGCTGGCGTCAGATTGGCGGAAGTGCGTTAGTGTGGCATCGACCGCCTGCTGTTGGTAGGGCCGGAGGGTGAATTCTAGGGTCACTCTTTAGACCTTATTCCCACTCCATCGCTTCAAAGATACGGCCCGCGTTTTTCCGGGCAAGCTCGTCAGCGGTCTCGAGGAACATGTAGGGTTGCTGATTGATCTCGTAAGCATCCGCCAGTGTGCCGCCTTCATCGAGCAGTTCAGCGACCTTGCCACGTAGGTACTCTAGGTAGCCGCGGGTGTAGGTATCTACCTGCTCAAAGTCCGTAGGATCACCGTGACCCGGAACAATAATTGCGTTCTGCGCCAATGGTGTGAACTCATTTACCCAAGTCTCCAGCCACTCTGCGGTATCTGTTTCGGGAAAGACCGGAAGCATTCGCTGATGGAAGGCGATATCGCCCGCGATTACCACGTTTTCGCTTGGGACATACACGGTGATGTCGCCGACAGAGTGGGCCGGCCCTAGGTGCAGTAACTCAACGTTAAGACCGCCTAGATCGATGGTCATGCTATCGTCGAAAGTTTCATCAACGGGGATGATTTCGCTGCCCTCGACTCGCTCTTTAAGAATCTCGTTTAAACGGACTAACCCTTGAGGGCCTCGATTCTCAATCTCATCAGCTGCATCGGTGTGGGCAATGATAGTTGCACCCTGCGCTTTCCAGTAGTTATTGCCACCTGACGCGTGCGTCTGACCATTTTCATCCACAATATACCTAACCGGCAGGTCGGTAATCTTTTTGATCTCATCATGTAGTGCTTCAGCCAACTGGTAAGCACTGCTGCCGTTCACTACCAATACTGACTCCCTACCAATCACAAATGAGAGGTTGTTGTTATGGCCGGCGTTTTCGTAGGTATAAAACTTCAACTGTCCGATAGCTGACCACACCGAGTCGGATACTTGCACGGGTTTGTCGTAGAGCAGTGACTCCGGATATTTGTCGGCAGGTGTTTCTGCGATCGCTGAAAGCGGCGTACAGAAGAGTGCGCTCAGAAGCGCAGTTTGGATCAACTTCATGGATCTGTCCTTAGTTGTCCGCTCAGATCAGGGCGCTGAGCCTATTTAAGTTAATGCAGTGCTGGCCTCTAGTCCCGGTATATCCTGAAAATTCAGTTAAGCCGAGTAGAGAGGTTTAAAGAAGTTCTGTGAAGGCTAATTAACGCCATGGCAAAGATCAATTCTAAAGTGAAATATGCAGCGCGCTTGGCCGGCGCTTTGGTTCTATAGAACGAGGCTATAAGTGACATCGCGGTCTTTCTTGATGCCCTACGTGCGAGCTTTGCCAGTACTTTCGCAGCTACCGCCCATCAGGTCCCGCGTATTCCTCTCTTCACATTCAGCGGCGGCTTTATCTGCATCGCAGGATCCACTGGCCTTTATGCATCGCTGAAAAGCGCTGATAATCTACTCTACGAGGCGAAAGAGAAGGGAAGAGACCGCATCCTCATAGGCTGATTGCTGTCTTATTCACCACCTGGCGCATTACAAAGCTGGAGTGGACGCCGCTGACCCCTTCAATCCGGGTGATTTTGTCCAGCAATAAGCGCTGGTAGTCATCCATATCATTCACGATCACCTTGAGTTGGTAGTCAGCATCCTGTCCGGTGATCAGCAGACACTCGAGTACCTCCGGCAGGTTTGAGACGATACGGTCGAAGTTGGCGAAACGCTCAGGTGTATGGCGGTCCATGGAGATAAGTATGATGGCCATCAACTTATAGCCCAGCGCACGTGCATCCACGATAGCGCGGTAGTCGATAATCAGGCCGTTCTCTTCCAGTGCGCGAACACGTCTCAGGCAGGGTGAGGGCGACAGACCGACACGGTCTGCAAGCTCTTGGTTAGAGATGCGTCCCTCTCTTTGGAGTATTTCGAGAATCAATCGATCGTAGCGATCCATTTCTATTAACCCTTATAAGCTGAAATATTCTGCCATTTATATATTCTTTCTAGCAATAATTGCAAAATAAAATTACAAAATAGCGCAAACTTCGCAATCTTCTGCTATTCGATAGGCGTAGAATAGTCATCAACTAAAGCAAGTTCTATTATTTGAGGCACAGTATGTTCAACCACACACGTTACCGTCCCGCTCCGCAGATCAATATTGCTGATCGTACTTGGCCGAGCAAACAGATCACTGAGGCACCTATCTGGGCATCAGTTGATCTGCGTGATGGCAACCAGGCTCTGCTGGAGCCGATGAACGTGCACCAGAAACAGCGCTTGTGGAAACTGCTGGTTAAACTGGGGCTGAAACAGATAGAGGTGGGTTTCCCATCTGCCAGTCAGCCTGACTACGACTTCATTCGTTGGTTGATTGAAGAGGATCAGATCCCTGAAGACGTGACCGTGCAGGTGCTGGTGCAGGCGCGCAAGGAGCTGATCGATCGTACTTATGAATCACTCAAAGGCGTTAAACGTGCTGTTGTTCACGTCTACAACTCCACTAGCACGGTACAGCGCGAGCGTGTATTCCGCCAAGATCGCGAAGGCATCAAGGCGATCGCTGTACAGGGCGCGAAGTGGGTCATGGAGGGTGCTGAGCAGTTTCCAGATGTCGATTGGATGTTTGAGTATTCACCGGAGAGTTTTACTAGCACCGAGATCGATTACGCTGTTGAGGTGTGTAACGCCGTGATGGATGTGTGGCAGCCAACCCCAGAGAAGCGTTGTATTCTTAACCTGCCATCAACCGTTGAAGTCTCTACACCGAACGTCTTTGCGGATCAGATTGAGTATTTCTGTCGTCACCTGAAAAACCGTGAGTCAGCGATTGTTTCAGTTCACACACACAACGACCGAGGTTGTGCGGTTGCGGCTGGCGAACTCGCTCTGCTGGCAGGTGCAGATCGTGTCGAGGGTACACTGCTGGGTAACGGTGAGCGCACTGGTAATATGGATATCGTCACCCTGGCGATGAACCTTTACAGCCAGGGTGTGGAACCGATGCTTGACCTCTCGAATCCAGACGAGATTATCACTGTCTACACCGAGTGTACCCGTTTGCCGGTACATCCGCGCCACCCCTGGATTGGAGAATTGGTCTACACGGCATTCTCTGGCAGTCATCAGGATGCAATTAAGAAGTGTCTGCATGTGCAGAGCGAAGAGGAGCACTGGCAGGTGGCTTATCTGCCAATCGATCCACAAGATATAGGTCGCGACTACCAGGCGGTTATTCGCGTCAACTCGCAGTCAGGTAAGGGCGGAATGGCGTTTGTGCTGGAGCGTGACTTCGGTATTCACCTGCCGCGTTGGATGCAGACTGAACTTGCGCCGGTGGTGCAAAAGGCGACTGAAGCGGTGGGAACTGAGCTAAGCAGTCAGGCGATCTTCGACCTGTTGAAAGGCAGCTTTATTGTCGATCAGGCGCCCATCAGTCTTAAGGGCTATCAGATTGAGCGTGACGGCCACGAGATTGTCCATGCGAAGCTGCTGATTGATGGCCAAGAGGTTGAGGTAAATGGTTCAGGTGAGGGGGTTGTTAGTGCGTTCCTCGATGCCTGGGCGAAACACTCAGGTCAACAGGTCAATGTGATCGACTACTCCGAGCATGCAATTGGCGAGGGCACCTCAGCTGAGGCGGCAGCCTACTACTTGATTAATGTTGATGGTGCGCGAGTGGGCGGCATGGCGTTGGATAACGACAGCCTTGGAGCGTCCCTGCGTGCTCTGATCTCAGCGATCAACCGGGCGAAAGCGGAAGCGCGCGCCGCAGCCTAACGTTTAGTCACAGCCACCGAAAAAAGCGTGCCAGCTTCAACTGCCACGCTTTTTTTGTAGTAAGTACCGCTAGATCTGGTAACTGTTAAAAGTTTTGAAGCGCTGTGTGAGCGCTACTCATTGACCTTTCCGAGGCGAGTCAGCCAGCCAGCGGGCAGGGTCCACTTATTTAAACTAGTATTATAAGCGTGGTTACAGAGGTTGCTACGTCTCTTGGTACTCATTTTGCTGCTCTTCTAACGTGAAAACAGATTTGAGACCTAAGGTGCGACTTAAGGTGAAAAGTTATTTGAAGATCAGCTTCATGAAGCGAGGGGTGTGATGAACGCAGCTGTGATAAATATTGAAGAGCATTTTGAGAGGGTCCGTCCTCGACTTTTCGCCTTTGCGCGTCTGCAGTTGGAGGATGAGGCGCTGGCGGAAGATAAGGTGCAGGACACCTTGTTGGCAGCCTATGAGTCAATTGAACGCTTCAATGGCCAATCCAAGTTTGAGACCTGGTTATTTGCAATTTTGAAGAACAAGTTGATAGATGAAATTCGGCGCCGTACGCGCGAATTTACGACCGACTTTGATGCCGATCAGGTGGCGGAGATTGACGAGATGTTTGATGAGCGGTCTCACTGGGTCAGTGGACAGCAGCCGCAGAAGTGGGTGCAGCCAGAGTCCTCATACCTTCACGAGCAGTTCTGGCAAGTCTTTGATGTCTGTGTATTTCACCTACCCAAAGGCACGGCTCGTGTATTTACGATGCGCGAGTTGCTGGGAATCGATACCGAAGAGGTCTGCGACTCGCTGGGGCTTTCGCAGCAAAACGTCTGGACGATGCTGCATCGTGCCCGATTGAAGATTAGGGGCTGTTTGGAGCGGGGCTGGTATGGGCGTGAGGAGATTGAACTATGATGAGCTGCAAACGGGCAACCGAGCAGATGTCGCAGAAACTCGACGCGCCGTTAAGCCTGTTAGAAAAGATGAGTCTAGGCGCACATCTGATGATGTGTGGCAAGTGCTCACGCTGTCAAAAGCAGCTAGAGCAGTTGCACCGTGTCTGTCAGAAACGCTCTGAAACTAGCACTTAGTTCTGTATATCTCGCATCGGCAGGCGTGCCAGCAGGTGCGCTTTACGTTCGGGATCCACAAACGAGGCTGTAATGCTGTTGCGCGCCAAGAGCGCTGCCTCTTTTCGGCTCATCCCCAACGCCCGATCTACAGCCATGAAGTTGTCGATCAGATAGCCGCCGAAGTACGCAGGATCATCGGAATTAATGCTGACATTCAAGCCCTGCTCAAGCATCCGCAAAATAGGGTGGTCTGCCATCTTGTCATACACTTTTAAACTAATGTTGGAGTTGGGGCATACCGTGAGCGGAACCTGGCGATCAACTAAGTAGTCGACCAATTTGCCATCTTCCAGTGCACGCACGCCGTGATCGATACGCTGCACATGTAGACTCTGTAGTGCTTCCCAAACATAACTTGGCGGACCCTCCTCACCGGCATGTGCGACCACCCTTAACCCATCGGCCCGCGCTGCTTCATAGATTTGCGCAAACTTTCGAGGTGGGTTGTTACGCTCTGAGCTATCTAAGCCGATGCCGATAAACTCACCTATATGAGGGCGGGCCATCTCATACACTTTCATACCCTCTTCGGCAGGTATATGACGCAGGATAGAGAGGATTAAACCATAGCTGATACCCCACCGAGAGCCGGCATCACTTAGTGCATTAACTATTCCATCTAGTTGTGCCTCGAGAGAAACACCGCGTTGTAGATGGGTTTGCGGGTCAAAGAAGGGTTCAACATGGTCGATACCCTCATCTTTGCAACGCTGCAAATAGGCGGTGGTGAGATCGTAGAAATCGTTGGCGGTACAGAGAACCTGAGCCCCCTGATAGTAGATATTGAGGAAGGACTGAAGGTCGGTAAACCGATACGCCTGTTTGATTCCTGCAACGCTGCTGTAGTTAAGACGAATTTTGTTACGTTCAGCGAGTTTGAACATCAGCTCGGGCTCAAGTGAGCCCTCAAGATGCATATGCAACTCGGCTTTTGGTAGTGATTTGACGTATTCGCGGGTGATGCGCGCCATAGGTTACTCCTTCCGTTCTTCTCCAAGTATAGGCTGAAGAACGGTAGGAGGGACGTAGAACGCAATTCTATTTCCCGATTTGGCAGTCAGGTCGGGAAGTAGGTCGGCAAGTGCGTCAGGAAATAGGTCGGGTAATACGCTGCGCGTACAACCCTGGTTCCCCGAGGCCTACGCCTGTGCCAGAAAGTTTAGAATCAGCTCGCGCCCGCCCTCAGTAGCAAAGGACTCGGGGTGGAACTGGATCCCCTGAATCGGGAACTTTTTGTGGCGCACGCCCATAATCTCAAACTCACCACCTTGGCGAATACGTTCGAGATTGGGCAGATCATCTTGTGTCAGCTCACCAACAGCTGAAGTGACCTCAAGGCAGTCAGGAATAGACTCAGACTCGGCAATCAGTGAGTGATAACGCATCACCTCGAGCTGGTCCGGGATGTTGCTGAATACGCCCTCACCATTATGGGTAATGGGGCTGATCTTGCCGTGCATCGGCAGTGGCGCTTTAACCACCTTACCACCGAAGACGTGACAGATGCCCTGCATACCAAGACAGACACCCATCAGCGGGATAGTCTTGCCCAGGGTACGGATCACTTCGGCACAGATACCGAAATAGTCGGGATCATCGGGTGAACCCGGTCCCGGAGAGATAATGATACGATCTGCATTCAGCGCTTTAATCTGCTCAAGATCTAGCTCGTCATTACGCTTCACCAAAATATCAAAGCTATCGAGCTGACCCTGTTGAACCTGCGCTTCCAACACCTCACCGATGAACTGATAAAGGTTGTAGGTGAAGGAGTCGTAGTTGTCGATAATCAGAACCTTCATGCCTGCTCCTCCACGATGAACTGGTCCAACACCTTCTTGGTGCCGGCGAATTTGCGTCGAATCTCTTCGTACTCATCTTCAGGGTTGGAGTCGTAGACGTTGCCACCGCAGGTCTGCACGTACGCCTTCTCGCCGTTGGCGAAGACCGTACGGATTGGTATCGCAAAGGTACAATCACCATTAAACGAGAAGTGGCCGACTGCGCCGCCATAAGGCCCTCGACCATCAGCTTCAAGCGCGTCGATAATCTTCATCGCTTCGATTTTTGGTGCGCCTGTGAGTGTGCCGGCCGGGAAGTTGCTGGCCAAAGCCGAGAACATATCGTGATCTTCGTGGATGATACCGACAATCTCAGAGGAGATGTGCTGCACATGGCTGAAACGTTTGATATCCATCAGGCTGCGAACTTTGACGGTGCCAAAGCGCGCCACACGACCGATGTCGTTGCGATGCAGATCGACAATCATATTGTGTTCGGCGATCTCTTTAGGGTCATTCAGCAGCTTGCGTGCCAGTTGCTGATCTTCCACTGCATCCGCGCCTCGTTTAGTAGTGCCAGCCAGTGGGAAGGTTTCCATCTCCCCCTGACGTAGGCGGAACAGCAACTCAGGGCTTGCGCCAATCAGCTTCTGCTCGCCAAATTTCACGTAGTACATCTGCGGCGAGGGGTTCACTTCGCGTAGTTGCTCATAGATGTTGATGCTGTCGCCCTCGAGGCGGAAGCGCTTCTTAAAGCCCACCTCTGTCTGGAAGATCTTGCCTTCAACGATATCCTGTTTGACCTTCATCACCGCATCGGCGTGATCGGCTTTGGTCATGGTGTCGCCGAGGTTGTAGATTTTCAGCTCGCCATTCGCAGGGCAGGGGGTGTGCATAATCGACTCGATGAGCTCAAGGCGGCTATCTGAGTAGTAGAAGTAGAACACTTCACCGGTCATCTTATCGAGGATGAGACCATCTTTGTAAACGCCGAAGCGGAAGATGTCGAACAGATCGGAGCTCTGCAGTTTCAAGCTGGGCTCAAAGTAGTTCATGCAGTCATAGCCGATGTAGCCAGTCAGACCACCCGCATAGCGGCGTGAAATGATGTCCTGAGGCACAATCTCCCGTAGCAGGTAGTAGGGGTTTTCCGACTCATAGGTTTCGCAGCTGCCGTCGCGGCTATCAATGTGCAGCGCGCCTTCGCTGGCCCAGATCTGCTGTTCGGGATCGAAGCCGATAATCGAGTAGCGCGAGATGTAGCTCTCCTCTCCGAGGGACTCGAGCATAAAACAGGTGTCGAAGCGTTTTTCGATCTTTTTGAATAGCTCAAAGAAGTCTATGTCTGCAGCTAGAGCTACGTATTTCGGTTTACGCGGTAGCTCTATTTTAGCAGGGCGTTTAATCATCACTCTCTTCCGCTTGAAGTGCGCGCGAACCGCGCGTCACTGTGGCTATACCCACACCAAGTTGTTTGGCGATCTCACGCTGCGGCACACCCGCTTCGAGCATGCGGAATATCTGCAGGCGTTTACACACCTCCGCAAGTTCGGTGGGGGTAAGCAGGCCGTTAAGCGCTTTCGCAAACTCCTCGCGTGAGTCCATCCCGTGCAGGTGGTCTAGGAGATCGTCAAAATATTCAGGTGTATTCATGTACTAGTACACTATCAGGCTAGTACGATTAGGTCAATCTAAAAGCCCGAGGTTAGATAGATGTTTTACAGTTTTGATGCCGTAAGAGGTCATATTTTGCAAAATATTTGCGGCAAAACGAAAATTATTGGTCGACAAGTCTTAACTGTAATAAGGGTCATTTTTCAGGGATCAAACTATCAATTAGACTCCGGCGATTACTACCTAAACGATATTGCCAATATGCGCCGTTCAATCAAATTCTATCGAGATCCATCGCCTCGCAATAGCGGTTCTGTTGAGCATGAATTGAAGGCTACGAACTCTATTGAGGAACTGGTGCGTTCATCCGTTGAGTTGAGGCAAAGCCTCAAACGTACAGAGTGTATGGACCAAAAACTGATACTGCACACGCAGCTTGACAGAGTGGAACGCCAGTTGCTCAAACAACTGGCGACTCAGCGCGTCACTAAACCTGCTGGCCTTTAGTTTTTGCCTCGGTCATGAACTCTAGGAGTTTTTGGATATCCACCGGCTTGCTTAGGGCGACATCCGCACCTGCGAGCAGCAACTCGTCTGTCTCCAGACCAATCGTAGCTGCCGTTAGGCCGATTATCGGATGGGTGTAGCCTTGCTCACGCAGGGCACGTGTCAGCCCATAGCCGTCTAAGTTGGGCATCATGATATCGGTCAGTACAAAATCAAAAGTATGACGTTTGAACAGTTCCAGAGCCTCATTTCCATCGTTTGCTAGAACCACCTCAGCACCCTGTTTTTTGAGTAGGACGGTCGTTAGCATCTGCAGTGTTTTTTGATCTTCTGCATAGAGAACTTGCATGCCCTTCAGGGGAAGCACCTGTGCTTGCGCCTCAGTGTGTAATTCAACCTGTGTTTCGACCTGCCTCGCAAGACGGAAACTGGCGTTAAAGTTGAACTTCGCGCCGCCCTGCGCGCTAGCCTCGTAGGTGAGCGTGCCGCTCATGCGTTGCGCTAGATCTCTACAGATGTGTAGACCCAAGCCAGTACCATCTGCTTGCGTATCGCCTCGCCGGAACGGCTCAAACAGCGTCTCGATTTCGGCTTCGGGGATCCCCTTGCCGTTATCTGAAAGGCTTATTTTAAGGTTCATGCGCTCATCGGGTTGCGGCTCGGCCTCTAGCGTCAGCCAAATATCCGAGGCGCCAGAGTGCACGGCCGCGTTCTTGATCAGATTCGTGATCATTTGGCGTAGGCTTTGTCGGTCGAGTAGACAGAGCGTTTGCGACTCGGGATTGCTGAGGAAGTGTGGCCGGATATTATGGGTTTCAAGTAGTCCGCCTAGAGAACCCAAGGCTTGTTCCAGTTGCTCGTAGGGGCTTGCAGGTGTTTCGGTATGTACGTGCTGTTGGGGTTGAGTAACAGAGCGCAAATCATCCAGTACACTCAGTGTATGCTTGATAGTTTCCTGCGTCTGTTTACCATAGGGCGCTAGCTCGTAGACGCCTTGCTCTTCGAGCATCATCTTGATGGTTGCAATCGGAGTGCGTAGCTCATGTCCGATGATGGCAAATAGGCGAGACTGGCGCTCGCGCGCCTCCTCAACCAGTTCAAACTGGCGTTTCTCCGCGTCGATATCATAGAAGACGGCGATTACTTCTGCTGTACCGTTGATATCATAGTGAGTCCTACCGAACGCTCGGATCCAGCGATACTCTCCGGACCTTAAGCGAATGCGATACTCCTGTGAACCGATATCCGCGCCCGATAGCATTTCGCGGAATTTGGCTCTGACCCAACCGTCGTCCTCGGGGTGGTACTGCTCTGCCAGCGTCATCAGACTTGTCGCGTCATTTGCGAGTGGGCCGGTATCCCAAACCTCCTGTGCGCGCGCTGACAGTTGTGTGCGTCCTGTAGCGGGATGGATTGTTGCAACGCCGGCACCGGAAGCAGAGAGGGCTAGCTCGTTCTCCTGGCTATGACGAAACGCGGCATACTCGTGCTGGCGTAGATGGGTGATATCGGTGTACACCAGTGTTAGGTACTCGGTATCGTTACGGCGGTAGAAGCGCCCGGTTACAACCTGTATCCACCGGTGCTTGGTCCCGACACTGTTAGACTCAGTGAACTCAAATGTGCGGTTTTCTTGACGGATTACTGAGCTTAGCTCCTCTCGCGTACTTTTGGGGAGTTGTTGAGTAGAAATACCTTCGACAAAATCAAACCGTTGACCGATTTGGAATAGACCGCGGCCATTTGTTAGTGGCAGTGCAACGCCTGACTCGGTCTCAATCTCGAACAGATCGATACATGCTGCTTCTAACGCCAGAGTCATGCGCTCTTGCGCACGCAAGAGTCGATCAGTCAATTCGTGCCCGTCTGTTGTATCGCGAATCACCCCGATTCTTGTGAATGCCCCTGCCTCGGAACTCGAGTCCGAAATAGAGTTGATCCAACGTATTTCGCCCGCTTTATCCCTGATTCGGTAGGTTAAAGACTCAGGGCCGCTGGTGTTGGGGTCGTATTCTGATTGGAGTCTGGAAAGATCATCAGGATGAATACGTACTAGTAGCGTGTTCTTGATGTCATGTAGTAGTCCGGCAGCGTCGGTTTCCACTCCAAGTGTTGCTGCAGCAACTGGCGATAGCCACATCGAACCCGTCTTCGCATCGTACTTGTAGGCTCCGATATACGCAGACTCTAAAGCAAGGCTCGAAAACTTTTCAGCATCAAGTTTGTCTTGTTCTGCCGCCAGCCGGGCTTCGGCTTCACGCTGCAGTTGCGCTGAAGCTTCTCGATGCTGTTCGCTGATTCGTAGGGTGTTGTTGCGCTGGCGCAATACACTAGTCAATACGCCAATAACCAGGAGAGTCGCAAGCAGGAGCCCTGTCATCCAGAAAAGTTGTGATTTATGATCTTGCCAAAATGTCAGCGGTTCGTTGTACAGGCGAGCTTCAGTGGGCACCCGGTTCAACGGAATGTTCCAACGGTTAAGCTCTGCGACATCAAGTGAGAGCGATCCCAGGTACAAAGATGCTGAACTTGGATCATCACTCTGCAGCGCCGCTAGCATCAGTTGGGCTACTTTGTTGGCATCCAGCGTGTGCCCACCAACGACACCTGGTAGCAGCAGTGTTGAGTGTTTGACGAATAGCGGTACTTTCGAGCGCTGCAAAAGCTCCTGTAGCACCGCGCGCGGGTTGCGTTGGTCGCCCTGAGCGTCTCTGTGCATTACGGCATAGGTAATCACACTGTTTTCGGGCAGCGCTTCAACTTGGGCAAACAATTCATCATAGCTGCGGTCATCGGTAAAAAGCTCGATGCGTGAATCAAGCTGAGCAAGTTCACCGGCTTCGCCTTTTATGGACGGCAGGGATGAGATGACGAGATGCTGCTGTGTGTTGGGGAGCAGGACGTCGAGATGCTCAATATGATTCGAAAAAGAGATATCTTGTCCGACCGTGGCGATCTGCGTTAATTCGCCATTACCCAAAATCGAAAACTTTTCTGCCAGGGGTAGTAGGTCATCAAAGGCTGCATGAAGTTGCAGGGACGCGCCGTGCTCAAACGCGATCACTAGATCGATCTGTGCGTTGGCGTATTTCTGATTGAGGTGAGTGGCCCAGACTCTAGGGTTGGGTAATACTCTCAAGCGGTCGTAACTTAGCGATTCCGAATAGAGCGTGACGGGCGCTTGAGAAGCAGTCAGTGACTGCTCCAGAGCATTTGACACAGCTGCGGTCCAGGGTTGGTTATAGTCTGCACCCCAGATAACCAATACATTGCGGGCAAAGCTGGTTTGGGAGTAGCCCAGTAAGCTGAATGCGAGGCCGATAATAACGAGCAGTTTACGTCCGTTGTGCATGTGGGTGAATATCCTTTCCGTAAACACAGATATTGACAACCTCAAGCAACCTTAATGCCAACATTACTCATCCATATGGCTTTTATCACTCTGGAGCACACGGCCAACTTAGCCGCAGTGAACCGATTAATTTCAGAGCCAGCCTTTATGTTTGAAGAATAGGTAGGGGGCAATACCAGAGACCAACATAGCACTGAGTGCGAAGGGATAGCCTGCGCTCCATTGCAGTTCAGGCATGTGCGCGAAGTTCATACCATAGATGCTTGCTACCAGCGTAGGTGGTAGAAAGACCACTGCAGCGATCGAGAAGGTCTTGATGATCTGGTTTTGGCGGATATTGATAAAGCCCAGAGCAGCGTCCATCAGGAAGTTGATCTTCTCAAACATGAAGGTGGCGTGGGACATCAGTGTGTCCAGGTCGCGAAGAATCTCCCGACACGCGTCCTGCTCTTCGGCTTGATTACGAATGTGGCGCATCAAGAACGAGATGGAGCGTTGGGTGTCCATAAGGCAGAGGCGAATTTTGCCGTTGGAGTCCTCCAGTCGTGCAAGGCGATCCAAGGCCTGTGCATGTGAGCCACTGCTCTGGCTCTCTAAAACCTCGTGGCCAATCTCTTCGAGTTCTGTGTGCAGATCTTCAAGTTGGTCGGCGAGGTTATCGACCTTCTGAGTGAATATGGTGGTCAGCAGCTGAAGCGGGTTGCTGGTCTCAATCCAGCCACGGCGCGCACGTAGGCGAATTAAGCGAAAGTCTGCCAGATCAGCGTCGTGGAAACTGAGTAGGCGTTCTGGCGCCAATGTAAAAGCCACGGTTGTGGTGTTGTAGCGACCTTCGCTCTGGGTTAAGAATAGAGAGTGGACATGGATATCGCGGCCCTCAATGAAGTAACGGGCACTGGACTCGATCTCGTCAACTTCATCCGCCTCCGGTAGCGCCTGGGGGTGGCACTGTTCAACCCAGAGCCGCTCCTCCTCGGTGGGGTCCTGCAGGTCAATCCAGCAGAGTGATTGCAGTTGGGCTAGGCGGTCATCGGCATCTAGTTCTCGTTCACGCAACTTATTAGCGTCTAGTGCAAATCCGCGCAGCATGCCGATGTTCCTTATTAGCTGTGGTTAGATGGCCTGTGCCAGAGTGTAGAAGAGGTAGCCGGCGTAGCTAACGTAAGCTGCAAGCAACAACCCGCCCTCGACGCGGTTTATACGGCCGCGCCCAAGCACACCATAACCCAGAACAAAGAGGGAGAGGGTTAGGCCGGTCATCACCATCCAGTCACGACTGAGTACCTCTGCGGCCACACTCAATGGGTGTATTGCGCCCGCAATGCCGACAACAGCCAATGTGTTAAACAGGTTGCTGCCAATCACATTGCCGATGGCCAGATCATGCTCATTCTTGCGCACCGCGATGATTGATGAAGCGAGCTCGGGCAGTGAGGTGCCGATGGCAACGATAGTGAGTCCGATGATCAGATCACTGACACCCAGCGCGCTAGCAATATCCACTGCGCCCCAAACCAGCAGCCGTGAGCTTGCGATCAACAGCGCTAAGCCAATCAGTAACCATAGAATTGCTCTGCCCATGGGCATCTGATCATCGTCAAGCTCATGCGCGATATCATCAGCCAGCGTATCCTTGGGCTGGCGCATACCGCGCCAGATCGACCAGACCATAATAGCAAAAAAGGTGATTAGCATAATCCAAGCGTCGAGACGACTAATCTCAAGATCATAGAGCAGGGCACCGACCAACAGTGTTGCAGCCATCAATACCGGTAGCTCGGCCTTAAGAATGCGAGACTGCACAGCGATAGGGGCGAGAATAGCGGTAAGGCCAAGAATCAGCGCGATATTGGTAATGTTGGAGCCAAAACCGTTACCGAGCGCCAAGCCTGGGTTCCCCTGCATTGCCGCTAACGCCGAAACAACCATCTCTGGTGCAGAGGTCCCGAAGCCGATGATTACCATACCGATCAGTAGCGTTGGCATACCCAGATGACGCGCTGTTGCAGCGGCGCCATCAACAAAACGGTCTGCACTCCACACCAGTATAATTAAACCTACAACCACTGCCACAACCGGCCACAACATCGACAACTCCAAAACCATAAAATCGTTGCTCGACATTCTATAGAAAAGCCCCAGCAGATACAGCGCGCAACGGGACTATTTTGCGCTCTTTAAGCGCTTGAGCTTTAACTAAAAGCTGATACAATGCCGCGCTCACTCGCTATCGGCCGAATGCACAAATCGCCGATGCGCACACCAGTTTAGGTCAGGTGTCCGAGTGGTCGAAGGAGGTCGCCTGGAAAGCGGCTGTACGGCAACGTACCGAGGGTTCGAATCCCTCTCTGACCGCCATATAAACAAAAAGCCCCGCATCAGCGGGGCTTTTTGTTTGTTGGGTAGTGGATAAGAACCCGAGAAGAGGGTTCGACAAAACGCGAAAGCGTTTTGGACCGCCGAAGGCGCCCGCAGGGGCATTTCGGCCACGAGCCGAAATGAGTCAATCCCTCTCTGACCGCCATATAAACAAAAAGCCCCGCATCAGCGGGGCTTTTTGTTTATATGGCTGAGATTCCATTTGTGTCTGTAGAGTCCTTCAGTAATTTGACTGCAAAGCTCTCAATACGCTCCTCGATAAAGATCTCATTATATTGCTCGCGCAATTGCAGCAGTTGATTGGACTGCAGCAACGCAGTCATACCCACTTCAACATGTCCTCTAGAAGAGATTGGCCAAAAGAAACTAGCCAAAAGAGACTATCGTCCTCTAGATTAGTGCTGATGGCCGCCAACACCATGAGCATGACCGTGGGCGATCTCTTCTGCTGTTGCATCGCGCACATCAACCACTTCAATGTCGTAGCCGAGCGTCTGGCCCGCGAGCGGGTGGTTAGTATCGATGGTTACCATCTTCAGGCCCGGTTTAACCACAGTTACCTGACGCATCCCTTGCTCCGTTTTTACCACGGCAACCATACCCGGCTTCCAGCTGCGCTGACCTTTGGGTAGACCCTGAAGATGTTTCATTGGAACGCGAATTTCTGAGTCTGGCTGTCGTTCGCCATGAGCCTGATCTGGGCTTAGGGTGATTGATAAAACGTCACCGGCGCTCTTGCCCTCCAGCTCTGCTTCTATGGCGCCAAGCATGCCGTTGTGGCCGTGCAGGTAGGCCATTGGATTGGTATCACGATTGGTCTCGATCTGATTGCCGTCAGTATCTGACAGGGTGTAGAAAAACTGCACGACTTTATCTTTACTGATCTGTGTCACCAGAGTCTCCTCGGTCATTAGGGTTTGGAAAATGAGTATCCGGTGTCGCTCGGGCTTTGGCAAGCCTGCAGTAAGTGCGCTTGCAGGAGAGGTTCTAGCCTTTCAACAGCTCTGACACCTTCGCTAACTGGTGTCCCGCCAGGTTAAGTTGCTCGGCAGTCACTCGCATATGTTCGGCGGTCACTTCGCAGCAGCCGCCGATCAACTGTGCCCCCTCGCTAACCCAGTGCTTTGCAAGCTGTGCATAAACCTCGGGGGTTACATCTGAGCGTTCGCCCAAAAGTGCCACTGAATTACCCGCCGCCAGCGCCTCCACGGATATGAAACCGTTGGCGTAGGCACCGAACGGCAGATTAAATGGCTGCAGTCGAAGTAACGCTTCGTTGATGTCCTCCGGAGCGCTGCAATTTAGCCAGATGCCATCTGGGTTGTAGGGGAGGCAGGCTTCAATGACGCGCTCGAGGCTCTCACCTGACCTCAACTTTCCGTCGGATTCGACCCGCAATCCTAGGGTGTAGAGCAGTCCGGTTTCAGTTGCTGCTGCGCAGGCAGCACGCGCCTCAGTGCTATTCGACATGGTCTCTATCAGCAGCAGGTCCTGGTCTGACTGCAGCTCGCACAGTCGCTGAAACTCCGGCAGCATCGATTCGAAGCTCCTCGGTGGGTCTGCTAGGTAGCTGCCATGTAGCGGCGGTAGGCAACCCGCACACTCAACATCGGGGCCGGCTAGAGCAATTGCCTCACTCATCGCTTGCTTAGCTTTCGCAAAGATCTGGTTTTGCCGATCTGCAATACCAGCCCCTTCGAGTCGCGTTGGGGTGGCGGTGTAGGTATTGAGTGTCAATGTACGACAGCCCGCCGCAATGAAATCCGCATGAACCTGGGTCACAAGCTCAGGCTGCTTGAGGAGCACTTCAACAGACCAGAGGCGAGCATCAGGCTTGCCTGCGCGTTTGTAGATCTCTTGCCCTGTACCGCCATCCAAAAAACCGATCTGTACCATCTTTACGCTCGCCTCTTGATAAGGTGGTGTGGGTTTAGTTACAGGAGCGAAATTTTAAACCAGGGGGTAGATTGATGCGAACCTCTTTTGCCGTTAGCCTGCAGAAAATAGAGAGTGTCGGCCGGGAGAGAGGAATGAGTGCAGCGAGACCATTAGAAGGCGTGCGCGTCGTTGAGATGAGCCACATGATTATGGGGCCGTCCTGTGGCATGTTTCTCGCGTTTATGGGCGCTGAGGTGATTAAAATTGAGCCGCCCGGCGGTGATAAAACCCGCGACCTCAGCGGGATGGGGCGCGGCTTCTTCCCAACTTTTAACCGAGGTAAAAAGTCGGTCAGCTTGGATATCAAAAAGCCTGAAGATCGGGAGAAATTGCACCGCCTGCTGGCGACGGCTGATGTGTTCGTTGAGAACTTTCGTGATGAGTCACTCGAGAAGATGGGGTTAGCACCTTCGCAATTGCGCGAGCGTTATCCGCAGATGATACTCGCCTCCTGTAAAGGATTCCTTCACGGGCCCTACGAGACCCGTACCGCGATGGATGAGGTGGTGCAGATGATGACAGGGATGGCCTACATGACCGGGCCTACCGGTCGCCCACTGCGTATTGGCTCATCTGCTAATGACATCATGGCCGGATTGTTTGGCGCCTTTGCCGTGGTCTCTACGCTGCTGGCGCGGGAGCGCGATGGTGAGGGGCATGCACTGCGTATCGGCCTGTTCGAGAACTGTCTGTTCCTAGTCTCCCAGCACATGGTGCAGTTTGACCTTGAGGGCAAAGAGGAGCCGCCGATGCCCGAGCGCAACTTCTCCTGGGCGGTCTACGACATTTTTGAGACTCAGTCCGGGAAACAGATGTTTGTCAGCGCCGTTACAGAGGGGCACTGGAACTCGCTGTGTAAAATTCTGCAGCTCGAGAACCTGCTTGAAGATGAGCGTTTGCAGACACGGCCCGATCAGATTCGTGCGCGCAGTTGGACGCTACCAATTTTTGCTGAGGCGATAAAACAGCAAAGCTTCGAGTCTCTGGCTCGAGAGTTTGAAGCGGCGGGGCTCTCCTTTGCTCCTATCGCAAGACCCGCTGAGATGTATGATGACCCCCATGTGAATCGTCCGAATGGTCTATTTGAGTCTGTTGATGGCGGTCAGACCTTCAGAGCGCCCGGTCTACCGATTGAGATAGACGGCGATCCTTTCCTACCGGTGCAGTTGGACCTGCCGGAGATCGGTCAGCACAACGATGAATTCTTCGAGGGGTAAGCCATGAGCCGCTTGAACGAGGTTTACCCCAACGGGCAGCTAGTGGTACGGGAAGTAGGTTTACGCGATGGTATCCAGATGGCTGATACGTTCCCGAACACGGAACAGAAGAAGCGCTGGATTAATCTGGAGTATGCGGCGGGCGTGCGTCATTTTGAAGCGGGCTCTTTCCTGCCCGTTTCACGCTTTCCGCAGTTTGCTGACGTGCGTGATATTGTCGCTCATATTCAGTCTCTGCCGGGCGCTACCGCGATCGCTCTGGTTATCAATGAACGTGGTATCAATGAAGCGCTTAAGGCGGGTGTTGATGAACTGACATTGGTGCTCTCTGCTACTGAAGAACATAACCAGGCCAACGCACGGCGCAGTCGCGAGGCGAGCATTGAGGCAATACATCATGCGGTTGAATCGCGTAACCAGTCCAGATCGCGGACGCTTCTGAATTGTATTATCTCGATGTCCTTTGGGTGTTCGATTGCCGGCGATGTCGATACCGATGAGGTGATACGTCTAGCGGGTGAGTGCATCGCTGCAGGAGTCGATACGGTAGGTGTGGCGGATACCGTGGGCTATGCCGGCCCCACAGAGGTGCGCGCGCTCTGCTTGCGTATGACAGAAATGATGGGTCAGCGGCCGTATACAGTCCACCTGCACAATACTAGGGGTACGGGTCTTGCCAATGCGGCAGCGGCTGTTGAGGCGGGTGCCCGTATCTTTGATGCATCCTTGGCAGGTCTTGGCGGTTGCCCGTTCGCGCCCGGTGCAACCGGTAATGTCGTGATTGAGGACCTGTTATTTATGTTTGAGAAGATGGGGTACGACACGGGCGTGGATATCGCTAAGTTGGTGCAGGCGAGGGTGGTTATCGAGGAGTCTATGCCGGATGAGCCTTTGTACGGAGGGATTGCTCGGGCTGGATTACCAAAGAATTTCGGATAACCCACTGTAGGAATGCTGCGAACCGAAGGCGAATGACGCGATATGTGTTAGGTCGCGACCTTCGCTGCGCCAAGATCCCTTCTTCAGCGGGTTATGCGAACTTTGCGAATCGCTGTTTGAGAATTTCAAAGAGTGTTGTAGCAACCGGTGTCCCACCAAACTCGTCCCGTACCCACAGGTAGAGGTTGCGTTCTGTCGTCTGCTTGGCGTTGAAGTCGAGGCGGGTGAAGCGGCCATCGTCGTTGGCGGCACGTAGCGGTAGATCTGGTAATACTGCTAGATGTCTACCCCGAGCAAGTAGCTCGAGGAGCATGGCACCGTCATTGCGAAACACTACCGGGGTTCTGATTTTCGATACGCCCCCGGTGTTAAGTAGCTCCATTGCCTGACGTTCGAACGGGTTAGCGTGCCCCAATGAGACCCAGTCTGCGTCAGCGAAGTCCTCCAGTGTTAAAGGGCTCTTTCGCGCCAACGGGTGTGTGCTAGCCGCATAAACTGACAGGTTATCCTGCGCCAGTTCTAAACGCGAGCTACAAGAGCGCCCAGCACTGCATGACCATGGATTGGTCGTACACCTTGATGAAAATTGGCGGTGGTGATTCAGATCCAAGCCATGCCACCGATGGTGTCGATCTTACGCCAGTGTTAAAAGGCGAAGTTGAGAGCTTCGAGCGTCCTCTGTTTTGGCGTATGAATCACCGCGATCAACGCGCCTACCGCATGGGCGAATGGAAGTACCTCAAAGTTGATGAGCATGAATACCTATTCAACGTTGTCAACGATGCGCGCGAGCGGGCTAATCAGGCGAAAAACCACCCTGACAGACTGGATCAGATGCGCCAGGTTTGGTTGGAGTGGAATCAAAGTATTCCTGTTATTCCGGAAGATGCGAGCGTCAGCCTTGGCTATGGCCGGGCGGATATGCCGCAGCGCTAGAGCAAACTCAATTGAAACTAGGCTAGTTCACGGCTAAGTCATGAATTAGCCGTTTTTATATCTATGATTCGGCGCTGGAATCCAGCACAATCATGGCATTGACGGCGAACCACAGCTATATTGCTGTAAGCGGCGCGGGCGGCGACCAAGCGGTCCGGTTTTGATATTCATAGGATACCAATGATCGAACGACTCAAACGCGAAAAACCAACGATTATGGTTGTCGAGGATGACCCAACCACCGAACAGTCTTTGATCGATTGCCTTTCGGATTTAGCCAATGTGGTCACCTTCTCAAACGCCGAAAATGCGCTGAATTTTTTGGGTCGGGGTGGTCGCGTCGACCTGGTGATCGCCGATATCGTGCTTGGGCAGATGAACGGTATCGAATTCTGCGAACGACTTTCTCAGCACTTCAGTGGCGATCAATTCGTGCCGGTTATCTTCTACAGTGCGTTTGCTGACTCCTCGATGGAGCGCTTGGCCTATCAGGCTGGCGGACTGGACTTCATCGAGAAGCCGATGAGCTTCGCACGCCTACAGCTACGTGTGCGCTCTTTCCTTGAAATTAGTAAGAGATTTAATAGACTCAGCTCAAGTTTGATGCTCGATCCTCTTACCGGTCTGATGCAGCGCGAGGCTCTTGTGAGTCGTGGTTCCATAGAGCTGATCAAACGTCTTTTTAGTGGCGCGACCAGCGCATTGATGATTATCAATGTTGAGGGTATGACAGCGATCAATGCCAAAGCGGGATACCGCGAGGGTGATCGAATATTGAAAATTGTGGCCCAAGAATTGCAAAGGGTTGCTGAAGAGTTTGAGAATATAGAGATCTTGCTGGGCCGGCATATGGCGGACCAGTTTGTAGCACTAATACCGGCGTGCTCTAATGATGGTTTCGCTTCGGATAGCGAAAAATTGTTGTCGCAACTGCAAGGGAAGCTTCGGAAGATAGATGCTGATCAGGGCAGTGTCAGCGTTTACGCCGGTTGTAGTTCGATCGTGCATGATGATGGGCTGCGAGTCGATCGGTCTGGCGCGCAAGAGGTACTACACGAACTGCTGCGTGCGGCAGAGGTTGAACAACAGAAGGCGAAGGCTGCAGAGAATAGCCTCGCCTGTGTACAGATTACTCACAACAGTTAATAGATGGGTGTCAGTAATGAAACAGCACCGGGGGTCATAACAGCGTGGCAGATAAAGAGCAGAATCAGACAGTTGAGATTGTAGAAGACAGTCAGGATGAAAAACGTTTTCAGAATTTGATTGTTGTTGCGATAGGTGCCTCTGCGGGCGGTTTAGAGGCGATCACCTCTCTACTTCGTGCAAGCAAGCCCAATGGGTACATTGCGTTTGTAATTGCCCAGCACATGGCACCGCAGCACCGCTCTGTGCTGGTCGAGTTGCTCTCAAAAGATTGTGCGTACCGTGTAGTGGGCGCCACCGAGGGCGCATTGATCAAGCCTGATACGGTCTACGTCAACACTCCAAACACAGACATTGTGGTTAAGGATGGACACATCCACCTTAAGGTACCGACGACCGATATCGGCGCCAAACCATCGATTGATAAGCTCTTTAATTCCGTTGCAGAAGCTTTTGGTAACCAGGCTATTGGTGTCGTGCTGTCTGGGACCGGGTCGGACGGCACTCAGGGCTGTCGTGCGATACGTGACGCTGGCGGTATCACAATTGTTCAGAATCCAGATACGGCCAAGTATGATGGTATGCCAAACTCTGTCATTCGTGCACGCACGGCTGATTTGATTCTGAGCCCTGAGGAGATTGCTGCCTACCTGCCGGAGCTGCACAAGCATCCAGCAGGTATGCCAAGTTTAAAAGAGGAGGAGGCCGACGCGGATGAGGTCGTTTCGATGGACGGTATCATCGATCGAGTCTTTACAGTCACCGGTGTCGACTTCAGACAGTACAAAAAGGCGACTCTAGAGCGTCAACTGCAGCGTCGAATTGCGGCATTGCGCTTGAACTCGATGGAGGAGTACTTCGCTCATATCGATGGCGATCCAGAAGAGCTCGAAATCCTCCAGCGTAGCTTCCTCATTTCAGTTACAGGCTTCTTCCGTGATGAGGAGGCATTTGCATCGCTTGGTACTGTAATAGACAACGTCATCGAACAGGCTGCAGAGACGCGCATTATTCGTATCTGGGTACCTGCTTGTGCAACGGGCGAAGAGGTCTATTCGATTGCCATTATGCTAGCAGAGCGGCTAGGCCCAACCCTTCGTGGCTACGAGGTGAAAATCTTCGCCACTGATATCGATGATATAAGTCTAGAGGTTGCACGTCATGCAGCGTATGTGGATGCTGTTATTGAGCATCTCGACGAGAGAGTCTTGTACAACTACTTTGATCAGGAAGGTAGTAAGTACCGCGTGAAAAAATGGATTCGCGATATGTGTATGTTCGCGCGACATGACTTGATTAAAGATCCGCCGTTCTTAAAAATGAATCTCATAAGCTGCCGTAACCTGATGATTTACTTGAATTCTCAGCTTCAGAATCAACTGGTAAACAACTTCCACTACGCACTGACTGCGGGCGGTTTCCTGTTCTTGGGTAAGTCCGAATCGAGCGGCACAACAGGCGAGAAACTGTTTGAAGTTGTCAGTAAGACCAACAAGATCTTCCGTCGTAAGTCGGGCGTGGTCTCATATGGTCGCTTTGGCGCCTCATTTTCACCGAAGTCGAACCATCAAGAGACAGGTGTCGGCAAGTCGATCGCCCCCGTTTCACGCTTGGCTGAGCGAGTTCGGGGTGTACTGGTCGAAACTTACGCTCCGCCGACCATTCAGTTGAATGATTCCTTCCAACCGATGGAGTACTTCGGGGACGTCTCCGCTTTTCTTCAGATTCAGCCGGGTAAAGCCAACTTTGACATTGTGAGTCTTGCCAGCCCGCAGCTGCAGACAGAGGTCCGCGCTCTGGTGAATCGCTGCGCGCGCAGCGATGCCGAGAAGGTTGAGCACATGGTGCGCTTCCGTTTTGCAAATGAGGAGTCGGCCGCGTCGGTCAATATCATCGTGCGCAAATTGCTCGATACGGTCACCGATTCTCATATCTACTTAATGACCTTCAAGCGTCTGGAGTCGACAAACTCGAATGCAACCTTGCGGGCAGAATCTATAACTCCGGAGGATATTCGAGCGCTGACTGAGTTGGAGGAGGAGCTAGACCGCACTCGTGATCACCTACAAGCGGTGATCGAGGAGCTCGAGACTTCCAACGAAGAGCTGCAGGCACTCAACGAAGAGCTACAGGCTTCGACGGAAGAGCTGCAGGCCTCAAACGAAGAACTCGAGACCACCAACGAAGAGCTGCAGGCAACCAATGAAGAGTTGACAACCGTCAACGATGAGTTGCAGGCCAAGTCGATTCTGCTTACCGATACGAACGAGACGCTCAATAACATTCAGCGCTCGCTGGATATGGGCTTGATTGTTGTCGATGTAGATCATCGCGTTACTCGCTTCACACCTCAGACAGTTCGCCTGTTTGGTATTTTGCCGGATGATATTGGTCATAAGCTGACCAAGCTGCCGAAGCATATTGAAATCGACGACTTTGGTGCATTGATTGACTCGGTTATTAGCACTGGCACCCCTGCACGGCGCCAGATAGAACGTCCAGGCGAGAAGTATCTCATGAACGTATCGCCATACCGTCGTGACCAAGGAGTTATTTCGGGTGCGGTTCTAACGTTTACCGAAACGACCAAGCTTAGTGAGTCTCAGGACCGTGCCGACTACGTACAGCACCTGCTACAGACGGTTGGCTCAGTGATGGATGAGGGTGTTCTAGTTACTCGCCGGGGTCTGACTGATGTGCTTTTTGTGAGCCCACGTTTGGAGGAGTTCTTGCAGCGCAAGTCGGAAGTGTTGACTCGTGATCCAGATACCTTCTTGGATGTAGTACTCAACGAGGACCGCGAACGTGTTGTTGCGCAGTATCGGGATCAAGACGCTGAAGGCTGGGATATAACTTACCGCCTTAAACGTCGAGATGGTTCGGTCATTAAAGTGCGTGACCAAGCGGTTCTAATGGAGAATAAAGAAGCGAGCGGCGCTGACGAGATGGTGAGTCTGCTCGGCTTAGTTGAAGAAGAAAAATAAGGATAACACCTATGAAAAAAACTGTTATTGCACTCGGACTGTCCCTGTTAGCCGGCATTGCCAGTGCCGCAGAGCACAAGCTAGCGATTCAGGTCAGCGACAATGATCCGCAGAAGATGAATATTGCGCTGAATAACGCCCAGAACGTGCAGAAGCATTACGAGGCGCAGGGTGATAGTGTCAAAGTCGAGATCGTCGCGTATGGCCCGGGTTTACAGATGTACACGATGAAGAGCCCCGTGAAAGACCGTATCGATGCGCTCTCGTTGGATGAGAGCTACACCTTCGCAGCCTGTGGTAACACACTCGCGAAGATGGAGAAGAAGGCGGGTAAGACAGTAGCGCTGCTTGATGGTACTACCATGACTAGCTCGGGGGTCGTCCGTTTGATGGAACTGCAGGCGCAAGGCTACGCATACGTTCGCCCATAAGGCTAGAGTTGTCCGGCCTCGCTTGCGAGCTAGCAAGTGAGGATCGGGTCTAAATTTACATCCACCGTTGGGTTTTAGTCGCGCTGTTATCTCTTCGTTTCTGAGCTTATCTCAGATAATATCCAGAAAATTCTTATTCTTGGGAAAGGATCGCCCAGTGAAAGTTTTAATCATCGATGACAGCCCGGTTAGTCGCGAGCACATGAGCTACTTTGTGCGCGAGGCCGGTTTCGATCCCTATCTCTTTGAATCGGCTGAGCAGCTCCTAGAGTGGAGTGATCTTAACGGCCTAACCGAAACATTAGTTCTGCTCGATTGGGTCATGCCTGACATTCAGGGGCCTGAGCTCTGTGAAATCATTCGTGACAAATACCCTCATAGCAACACTTATATAATAATGGTTTCAGCCAAAAACGAGAGTGCCGATGTCGCAGAGGGTTTGCGAGCCGGTGCTGACGACTACATCAGCAAGCCGCTTAACCCCCAAGAGATAAATGCTCGCCTAGAAGTCGGAGTGCGGACTCTCGAGCTTCGTGCTGAGTTGGATGAAGCCAACAGCAAGCGTTTTGCGGCAGAGCGATATGCCGGGGTTGGCCAGTTGGCGGCCGGTGCGGCGCATGAGATAAACAATCCTCTTGGGTTCCTTAAATCCAACTTATCGCTCTTGCAGGCGGAGATGCCCGCGGTGTGTGCGCTCCTCCAGCGCGCGATGGACCCCTCAGAGTCAATTGATGAGGTGCGCTCCTGTGTTACGCGGGATGATTTAGCTGAGAGTCTGCAGGACTTCTCAGAGATGTTGGTAGATATGTGCAACGGTGCTGAGCGCATTGGAGCGATCGTCGGTAGCCTTCAATCGTTTACTGCCGAGATACCGCAAAAGAACCCTGCATTCGATTTCAATGAGTTGATTCGATCGGTCGCCGGTGATGATGTAAAACTGGATCTTGACTCCCAAAACTCGATCTTTGCAGATCCGCAGCAATTGAAGCGACTTATTATCGAGCTTGTCGACAATGCTCGATGGGCCGTTCAGGCTGGCGGTGAGGTTTCAATTAGCACGTCTAAAGCGGACGACCATATCCGTTTAGTTGTTGAGGATACTGGCCGCGGTATTGAACCAGATAATCTGTTGCGAGTTACCGATCCTTTCTTTACGACTAAGCCGATCGGCTCGGCGTTGGGAATGGGGTTGAGTCGTGCCGAAGCTATTGTGCGTAATCATGGCGGTCACCTGCGCCTGAGTAGCTCTGTCGGAAAAGGTACTTGCGTAGTCTGTGAGCTGCCACTGCAGTGAAACATTGCGAACTGGCGCGCGACCAAGATCGATTTGGTACGGTCGCGGTTTATGATGATGGCAATCGCCGTTTCCTCAGTTTTGGCGAGGAGGATGAGCAGAGCTGTATCCTGAAGGCTAATCCAGCTCATCCGCAATACTCATTTATTCGCTCGATGTTACTGCCGCTTCTCTATATTGAGCCCAAACGCGTACTCAGCTTTGGGCTAGGTGCCGGTTCACTTAATACCGCTATTGCCTCAGCCTGTCCGGGTGCGAAGCAAGAGGTGGTAGAGCTGCGTCAAACGGTCGTAGATTTCGCTTATAAATACTTCTACCTACCTCGCTCAAAATCGATGAGGCTTGTTGTGCAGGATGCGGCAGACTACGTTGAAGAGCCGATTGGTAAGCGTTTTGATCTGATTTTTTCCGATCTCTACGATGCTCAAGGGTTGTGTGAAACGCAGATTGATGATCGTTTTCTACAGGCGTGCATCGAACGGCTGCAGCCCAAAGGTTGGTTAGTATTAAACTGCTGGCGCGAGCATCGCGCTGACCAGGTACTCGACCTACTCGACAAGCATTTCGAGTATCTATTTACCTCGACGACACCCGACGGGAACTGGTTGCTGTTTGCGACACATCAGATGCCCGCTCTGAGTCAGAAAGCCTTTAAAGAGCGCGCGCGTCTGCTGAGTGATGAGTTGGGCTATTCGCTCCTCTCCTTCGCTAAGCGTATGAAACCCGTATCTAGATATTCCCTGTAGGAGTGCTTTAGAGCGAAGCTCGATTGCGCGACATTAAGGGATTGAGAAATACGCTTCGCGAAAAGTCCGACTACGAGATCAGGCCGATCTCTCTTAGGCGCTGATCAAGATATTCACCCGCAGTGTAACGCTCACTCAGGCGCACCTCTTTTCGTGGGTGGACAAACATTGGGATTGAGTAGCGCGACACATTCGCGCCGCTATCAGGGTTCACTACGCGGTGAGTCGTCGATGGGAAGTACCCGCCGCTCGCTTCCTGCAGCATATCGCCGGTGTTGATCGTAATCATGCCTTGGTCGCCGGTCACCGGGAACCAGTTACCCTGTTTGTCTTTCGCTTCCAATCCTGGCTGAGAGCCAGAGACGAGCAGGGTGATCAGGTTGATATCTTCGTGTGCAGCGGCACGCACGGCTCCTGGCTCAATTTCTCCTTTGACCGGTGGATAGTGCAGCACCCGCAGCAGCGACTGCTCGCTACCGGCAATCATGCTATCGAGGGGCTCGAAGAAATTCTGAGTCACGTCGCCGGGTGTATGGGTTTGAATCCAATTGAGCAGCTCACCGCCGAGGGTCTGTAGATCGGCATAAAAGGAGCGGGTCTCTCCCTCTAAGCTGGCCGGTAGTTTGCCCCAGGGGTAGACGTGATAGAACTCCTTTAGATCCTTGGCCGCAGCATCTTTAGCATTCTCACTGCGAAACGGGAAATAGCCGTCCTGCTTGCTCGGTTCGAAAGTGTAGTCGTGCTTCTCGTGGCCGTCGAAGAAGTCCGCCCAAAGCTTATAGAATGCATCGATGCGCTGCGGCGTAATTGGACTATTACTGAGTACCGCAAAGCCTGACTCGTGCAGTGAAGTGACAAGATCTTGGCCAGCTATCGCGCTGCTGTAATCAACCTGTTTAACGTTCATTGAGCTTCCTTTTTACTGTAACGGGTGCTCGTTTGGTCAGAGATAAACGCGTTAACCTCGTCAAGAGTTGGAATCGCATCGGCTGTGCCTTTACGGGTTACTTGCAGTGCCGCAGCGTTTAAGGCGAGCTGCATCGCCTCACCTATCGTCTGCTGTTGCGTCAAAGCCGCAAGCAGAAAACCGAGGAAGGTATCTCCCGCTCCTGTTGTATCTACCGCATTGACCTTGGGAGAGGGGAGTGCCCAGTCACCCTCTTTGCCAATATAACGAGCCCCCTCAGCCCCCAGGGTGACCACCAGATGGGGAACGTCTATCTGTTCGAGTGTACAGTCAAGAGCTTCAGCTAGGGCCTCGGCCTCCAGTTGATTGACCACAAGTAGATCTGTGATCGGCAGGAGTTCGATGGTTATCTCGGCAACAAAGGGTGCAGCGCTATAACAGACTTTCAGCCCTCGCTCCTTAGCCTGCTGAAGGAAATAGGGCACCGCATTGGTTTCGTTCTGGGACAGTGCCCAGTCGCCAGGTTTTGCATTAGCTAAGCTAGAGTCGATAGATTGAGTGCTAATCTGTTGATTGGCCCCAGGATTAATCACAATTTGATTTTCACCACTGGTGTCGTCAACCATCACAATCGCCGAAGCCGTTGTATCTGCAGTGGTATCTATTGAACCGAGATTGACGCCGGCCTGTTTTAGTTGATTTATGAAGTACAGATCAGGCAGTGCCATACGGCCGATATGCTCGACCTTCGCTCCGCCTCGAGCTAGCGCTAAACTTTGGTTCGCGCCTTTGCCGCCGAGGCAGCAAAGATAGTCCCGGGAGAGCAACGTCTCGCCCGCTTGCGGTAGGTGATCAAGCCGAAAAATATGGTCAATATTGATGGAGCCGAGGTTGTATACTGTCATGCGCAAAGGGTACTCAATTCATCGGTTTAGCGCTAGTGAGCCCAGGCTAAGTTCATAACCAAATTTCAAGGAGCGCTTATGCGTGGTCGCTACAATTTGTTGGACAGTGACTCAGTCCGCGAACTGCTTGAGGGGCTAGAGCTTTTAGACCGCCCCGAGACGCTCATTAGCTGCAATTAAGTAGCACTTAATTACAAAAAGTACCGTTTTAGCCGCTTTGAGAACTAGAACATAATTGGCAGTTTAAGCGATAATTTGGTCACTGTTACTTTTTGAGGCTTAGTCGTGGAAGAGATCGAGAATCCATCAACCTATCAGCAACTACGCAACGATATCCTTGAGGGCGAAATTCAGCCTGAGTCCAAGCTATCGATTGCTGTGCTTGCGGAGCGTTATGGTTCGAGTGCCGCACCGGTACGCGAGTCGTTGTCTCGGCTCGCTGCCGAAGGTCTGGTGACCCGTCGCGGTCAACGTGGTTACTGGGCAGCGCCGATTTCGGCTGAGGAGTTTGTTGAGGTGTCGCGCCTACGTGAGATGCTTGAGGTGGACGCTTTTAGGCAGTCGATTGAGTTGGGTGATCTGGATTGGGAGGCGCGTATTGCCGGGGCGCGTCATCGCGAGTTGGCCGTGCGTAAACAGGCAGAATTAACAGATAGTGAGGCCGCAGTACAACGTACGCGTGAGAACCGCCGTTTCCATATGGCGCTGATTAGTGGTTGCCCATCGCAGTGGCAGCTGCGCTTTATCTCAACGCTCTATGATCAGTCGGAACGCTTTCGTCGACTCTCGCTCAGTCATGCAGTGGAGCGTTCGACTAAACCCCCAGTCGATGAGCATGAGCAGATTATGCAAGCCGCCTTCAAACGTGATGTGAAGACGGCGTCCGAGTTGCTGCGTCTGCATATAGTGCACTCAAATCAGCAGGTAATGCAGACGCTTTTTCCCAATAGTTAGCGGATTTCGATACGACGCGGCTTCATCGTTTCAGGAATCTCGCGCACAAGATCAACGTGCAGCAGTCCGTCAGAGATGGTCGCGCTCTCTACACGTACATGGTCAGCGAGCTGGAAGCGGCGCTCGAAGTTGCGAGCTGCAATGCCCTGGTACAGGTACTGGCGCTCAACCTTCTCTTCAGTTTTCTTGCCGCGGATGACCAGATTTCCGCTTTCGCTCAGTATCTCGAGCTCATCTTGTGAAAAACCAGCTACCGCCATGCTGATGCGGTAGGCGTTCTCGCCGGTTAATTCGATGTTGTAGGGTGGGTAGCTTGGTTGCTGCTCGTTGCGGCTTGCTGCGTCTAGCATGTTAGCTAGGCGGTCAAAACCGATTGCTGAGCGGTAGAGAGGTGAAAGGTCAAAATTACGCATGGTCATATCCTCAATTCAAAGCAATATGTATCTATCTTCAAGTTGTGCGCCACCCCGAAGGCCTAGCGCTGTAAGCGGGCAGTGCTTTTGCCCCTGCCACAAGAATAGAGATGGGGTTAGCTAATTTTGATTTCAAGCCTTTTTGTAATTGGCGTTAGTGAGTTTCGTTAAATCGATCGGGATTGTTAGTGATCTCAATATCCACATTGGCTGATGGAATTTTATAGTCGTAGACACGCTCCCAACCGTCGGATTCAGGGTGGCGCTCCCATACGGTACCAGCGTTGTACTCTAATAGTGGTGCGAGTGAGTCGTCGATCTGTACGAGGCGCTCGAGTGGGACTGGGATCAGGTTAACTTGCTCGTCAGCGAGAAAGACCTCATCCTCGTAGCCGGTAAAGAGACGCCATCCGGTATCGTTAAGATGCTCGGGAACGGTTTTATACATAAAACGGACCGGCAGTTTTTCATCAATCACCAGACGAGACATCAGAGCCAGATAACCGTTTTTGGTCTGGTTGGTTTCACCCTGATGGGGGTTAGATGCTTCGTTTTGACTCATGGGGCACTCCTCAACTAACGAGTGCCCATTTTAACACGTGAGCAGGCGGTTGTTAGGCCTTACGCTGACTCTTCCTGCTTTTCGATAAGTTCGGAGCGTAGGATTTTACACTCTTTTGGTGCTTCAATGGCTAGCTTAACCTGGCCACCGCTAATCGATACAACCCGAACTTTAATGTCGTCGCCGATTACCACAGTGTTCTTGCGGAGGTCACGAGTAATGCTCAACATGGCTTAGTCCCTTTGCTTGTTGATTGTTAGAGACTCTCTCTTTCTGAGAGTAAAACAATTATTAGACCAGTTTGTGTCTCTAAACGTAATCAGACTTTTTCTTAAATTCACACAGATCTTCAATTAAGCAGGCACCGCAGCGTGGCTTGCGCGCAACACAGACGTAGCGGCCATGCAGAATTAACCAATGGTGTGCGTCGACCAAAAACTCTTTTGGTACCAGACGTAGAAGGCGCTTCTCGACTTCGAGAACATTCTTGCCGGGCGCTATACCAGTGCGGTTAGAGACGCGGAAGATATGCGTATCGACCGCCATCGTGGGCTGTCCAAACGCGGTATTTAAGACCACATTCGCCGTCTTGCGCCCCACGCCTGGAAGCGCCTCTAGCGACTCTCTATCCTCAGGCACTTCGCCGCAATGAAGCTCGACCAACATCTGGCAGGTCTTCATCAGGTTCTCTGCTTTGGTGTTAAACAGGCCTATGGTTTTGATCTTCTCTTTGAGTCCATCAATACCCAGGTCAATGATGGCTTGGGGTGTATTAGCGATCGGGAAGAGCTTGCGGGTTGCTTTGTTAACACCTACGTCCGTCGCTTGAGCGGACAGTAACACCGCTGCCAGTAACTCGAACGGGCTGTTGTACTCCAGTTCTGTCGTCGGGTGTGGATTATCATCCCGCAGGCGCTCGAAGATCTCGGTGCGCTTTAGTTTGTTCATGAGATATGACCCGTTACGCGCACCCGTTTGTTGCCTTTCACCCCTTTATGCGGTGGAAGTGCGCACTCGAGCGCTTTGCGTTTCGCTTCAATCCGCGCATCAATGACGTTCTTGAGAGCGATCAATAGTCCAAGTGCCACGAAGGCTCCTGGTGGCAGGATGGCGAACAAGAACTGGGGGTAGTCGACGGCGATAACCCAGTGCCAATCGCGCGCTGCTTCACCGAAGAGGAGCTGCATATTGGCAAAGAGTGCTCCAGTGCCCAGTAGTTCACGAATTGCTCCTAAAAGGACAAGTACAATCAGGAATCCGATCGACATAGCGAGTCCATCAACGAGCGACGCGCGTACTGGATTACGTGAAGCGAAGGCGTCGGCGCGCCCCATAATGATGCAGTTAGTCACAATGAGTGGGATGAATATCCCTAGAATTAGATAGAGATCATAGGTAAGCGCCTGCATCAGTAATTCAATCGCTGTTACCAGTGCTGCAATGATCATTACGAATATGGGCAGACGAACCGACTCGGGGACTAGATTGCGAAACAGTGAGATCGCAAGATTCGAGCCGGTCAGCACGATTAGGGTCGCGATACCTAATCCTAGCGCGTTTACGACCGAGTTAGTTACCGCTAGAAGGGGGCAGAGCCCCAGCAGCTGCACTAGGGCTGGGTTGTTGTCCCAGAGCCCTTGTTTAATCAGTTTGGCGTTATCAGCGCTCATTCTGCCGCTCCTGTTTGGGAGTTAACCGGCCTAAGCAGAACTGCTCGATTCGCTTCAAAGTAGTCCAATGCTACTGCGGTGGCGTCGACAACGGCTCGAGGTGTAATCGTCGCCCCTGTAAATTGGTCAAACTGCCCGCCATCTTTGCGTACACCCCAGTTCGCATCGTTGCTACTCGTGCGCGACTGACCGTTAAAGCTGAGAATCCAGTCTGATTTTGCCAGCTCAATGTTATCTCCAAGCCCGGGCGTTTCGCGGTGGGCTACAATGCGCACGCCTTTGATAGAGCTGTCGCGATTGATCCCGACCAGAAGATCGATGTCGCCAGAGTATCCCTCAAGAGTTCGCACCGGCAGGATGACGCCACTCACCTGATCACCGTCAATCGCTTGAAAACCGACTTGTTGCGCACTGTAGCCAAGGCTGTCAGCAGGTAGCTGCAGCTGATGCTGATAGAGTTGAGGGTCTATGTCCGCCGGGTAAATTTCGAACAGAGCCCGCGCAGCAGTTGCAGCCTGGTTAGCAGAGATCTGCTCCTTAGTATTGACCTGAGTAATGGCAATGATACCCGCCGATAGAATGGCAAACAGACCGATGCCCATTCCGCTGCGGCGCACTGCATCAAGCAGTCTTGTTGGCTTCTCTTGCGTCTCTTGCGTCACTCTTCATCCCTCGGACCCTTGCGAATCCCTTTGTGGCCATAGGTACGTGGTTGGGTGTACTGATCGATTAGGGGCGCGCAGAGGTTCATCAGCAGCACTGCGAAAGCGATTGCATCTGGGTAGTTGCCCCAGGTCCGGATAACAAAGACCAGTAGACCTATACCGGCTCCAAACACCAGCTTGCCGCGAGTGCTGGTGGCTGAAGAGACCGGGTCAGTGGCGATGAAAAAAGCCCCAAGCATGGTTGCACCTAGGGTCAGGTGGGAGATCGGATCAAGGAAATTATCCGGATCATAACCATAGAAGAGCGCACTGATCACCAGCAGGCTTAGGATCATGCTGATGGGTGTATGCCAGGTAAAGACCTTCAGGTAGAGCAGGGCGAGACCACCAACCAGCCAGGCCCCTGCTAGGTACTGGTAGGCTGCGGCGATAGAGTTTAGTGCTGTCCCTGACCAGACCTCCGAGGTTGTCACAGCGCCGCGGTTGCGAAGCAGATCGAGTGGAGTCGCGCCTGTCAGTCCATCTATACCTAGCCCCGATGCAGTAGCACCGCCGAAGATGAGTGATAGCGTCTCTGGGAAGCTAGCAAGCGTCTCGTTTGGTAGCACCCAATTGGTCATCTGTACGGGGAAGGAGACCAAGAGTAGGGCATAAGCAACCATTGCAGGGTTAAACGGGTTATTACCCAGCCCCCCATACGCCTGTTTGCCGAAGAGAATAGAGACCAGCATACCGACGATGGCGATCCAATAGGGTGCAGTAGGAGGAATAGCCACGGCGAGAAGCAGTGCTGTCACAACGGCACTGTAGTCTGACAGGAAGAAGCTGAGGCTCTGTTTGCGAAGTCGTACGGCGGCCGCTTCAAACAGTAAACCGGAACTTACGCAGAGCAGAATTTGTATCAGCGTACCCCAGCCAAATAGCCAGGTCAGTACCGCTACACCGGGCAGCATGGCCAGCACAACTTTCTGCATCACGCCGGCAGTGCTGTTATTGCGGCTAACGTGGGGTGAACTTAGTCGTAGAGGCATCTGTTACTCGAACCTCGCTAGCTGTTGGGCTAAACCTTCAGCCGCTTCGCGTTTTTGTGGCAATTCAGCCTCCAGTTGTTCACGCTCTTCATCATTCTGTGCTGCTTTAGCTGCGCGCTCAATCTTGGTGACTGCGGCTTTTGCGAGAGCGGCGTCGATCTTGAGCTGTTTCAGATCGATACCCTCAGCGGCCGCCCGTTCAATCTGCTTATCTTCAGCTGCTTTTAGCGTTGCCGCGGCGTCGGCTAGGCGACTCTCGAGTGCCTCGATTTCTGAGCTCTCAGGATCGCTTGCCTTCGCTTTTTTTAGTTTGGTACGCATGATTGAGACCTGCTGTTTCAGGCTCTTCATATCAAGCTTATAGTCCGCACTCTTGGCAGTTCGCTGGTCAGAGTTATCGTTCTGTTTTGCGTCGCATTTTGCATCCGAATCTGCAACGTTTGAGCTCGCGTTGTTGGTGCTCAAGGCCGTATCATATGCAGCTTGAGCATCTTCCGCCTTGGCGCTTAACTGCTCTACTGTAGCCCCTAATTTATCGACGCCGTCCAGCCCTTTATCGCGAGCATTCTTAAGCGCTTTCTCCGCCTTGCTGAGTTTAGTTCGAGCGACAGCTGCGGCAACCTTGAGGGCTTTTACCTCGGCTTCATTGTTGACTGCGGGCGTGCCAGTATCTTCCGTAGTTTCAGTTTGCGCTTGCTCTTGCGCTTTCTTGCGGGCGGCCTGCGCAGCCGCTGCCTCTATCGCACGCTGCTTACGCTTCTCGGCTTTCTGCGCTGCCTCACGCTCTAGGCGCTCTTGGCGAGCCTCGAAGCGGGCGCGGGCGTGATCTGCGCGGCGCTGCTCAAGCTCCTCGTTGCGAATCTCAGATTTGGCAAAGCGGTAGTACTGCACCAACGGAATGTTACTCGGACAGACGTAGGCGCAGGCACCACATTCGATACAGTCAAACAGGTTGTGCTGACGTGCCTTCTCGAACTCCTTACCTTTGGAGAACCAGTAGAGCTGCTGCGGCAACAGTTGCGCTGGACAGGCCTGCTCACAAAGCCCGCAACGGATGCACGCTTGGGCCGGGGGTGGTGCTGGCATCTCCTCAAGCGTGGTAGCGATAATGCAGTTGGTTGTTTTGATAACCGGTAAATGCGGGCTCGTCAGGGGCACACCCATCATCGGGCCACCCATAATAAGTTTGCTGAGACGCTGTTGATCAACACCCGCTTGTTCTAGCAATGTGGTGAATGGCGTGCCAAGCAGGGTACGGAAATTCTGTGGCTGTGTCAGAGCATCTCCGGTCAGTGTCACGATACGTGAGATAAGCGGGCGGCCAGTGGTAACAGCCTCGTAAATGGCTGCCGCGGTGCCCACATTTTGACAGACAATGCCGATATCGGCAGGTATCTTACTGCTAGGTACTTCGATATTGGTAAGCAGTTGAATCAACTGACGCTCGCCACCCGACGGGTACTTGGTCGGTACCACCTGAATATCGATCTGTAGAGAAGAGGCTTCTGCTGCACGATTAAGTGCGGCAATAGCTTCCGGTTTGTTATCTTCAATACCGATCATAATGTGGTGCGGTTTAAGCAGGCGAGCAATCACCTCGATGCCGCCGATAATCGCTTCAGGCTCGCTGCGCATCAGCATGTCGTCGGAGGTGATATAGGGTTCACACTCCGCCGCATTGATAATCAAGGTGTTAACAATATGGTCATCACCCAGATGCAATTTCACATCTGTTGGAAAACCCGCGCCGCCCATACCAGCGATACCTTTAGAGCGGATAAAATCGATCAGTTCGTTGGGGGGGAGCTGAGTGTAATCCTCTAAGCCCTGATGCTCACACCAGGTCTCGGCACCGTCAGTTTCTATAACGATGCACTCCGCTTCCAGACCCGAAGCATGAGGTACGGGTTGTTGCGAAATATCGATAATTCGTCCAGAGCTCGGAGCGTGTATTGCTGCTGAGATACGTCCAACGGGCTCGGCGATCACCTCTCCCTTTAAAACAGTATCACCGACTTTTACCACCGGATCGGCCGCCATGCCGATATGCTGCAGCACAGGAATGACCAGATGCGACGGCAAGTTAGCCTGTGCTACCGGCAATTGTGTTGATTGCAGTTTGTTCTCGGGCGGATGGATGCCGCCATGGAAAGCATAGACGGTCATGCTTGGCTCTCCTCTGCTGGTGCGGTTCTGTCTGTTGCGATGATCTGCATTGGACTGGGCGGAGCTGGCCATTTCCAGTTACCAATCGTAGTGGCGACGGGAATCATATCGATGCAGTCGACCGGGCAGGGCTCGACGCAGAGGTCGCAGCCGGTGCACTCTGCCACGATAACCGTGTGCATCTGCTTAGCCGCACCGAGAATGGCATCCACCGGGCAGGCCTGAATACACTTAGTACAGCCGATACACTCATCCTCGCGAATGTAGGCAACTTTGCGCACGTCCTCGCTACCGTGCTCGGCGTCGAGCGGAATAGACTCGACGTTGAGTAGTTCGGCCAGTTGATCGATCGTTGCTTGCCCGCCAGGTGGACACTTGTTGATCGCTTCGCCGTTCGCAATGGCCTCTGCATAGGGGCGACAGCCTGGGTGGCCACACTGGCCACACTGAGTCTGCGGTAAGATGGCGTCGATCTGTTCAACAATTGGGTTGCCCTCAATTTTGAAGCGTACGGAGGCGTAGCCAAGGATCAGCCCGAAGATCAGAGCCAGCGCAAAAAGCACGAGGATTGCGGTGAGAATAGCGTCCATCGAACTCACCTTAGAACTTCACCAGGCCAGCAAAGCCCATAAAGGCCAGCGACATAAGTCCCGCGGTGATCATCCCAATCGCTGCACCACGGAAAGGTACGGGCACTTCGGCTACTGCAATACGCTCGCGAATCGCAGAGAACAAAATCAGTGCCAGAGAGAACCCAACTGCCGCACCAAATCCATAGCCGATAGACTCAACAAAGGAGTTCTGCTTTCGGATATTGAGTAGCGCAACACCGAGCACCGCGCAGTTAGTGGTTATCAGTGGCAGAAAAATACCTAGCAGCTTGTACAGCAGGGGACTGGTCTTGTGCACCACCATCTCAGTGAACTGCACAACGACGGCGATCACCAGAATAAACGAGACTGTCTGCAGATAGATAAGGTCCAGCGGCTGTAGCAGGTAGGTGTAGACCAAGTAGCTACAGACTGATGAGAGCGTCAGGACAAAGGTGGTCGCCAGAGACATGCCCATAGCGGTCTCTAGCTTGTTGGAGACCCCCATAAATGGGCAGAGTCCAAGAAACTGAACCAGTACGAAATTATTGACCAGTACGGTACTGATAAGTATCAGCAGAAAATCGGTCATTCTGTCCCTTACTCGTTGATTAACCGCTAGGCTGGGTGAAGCCCTATTGTAACCCAGGTATACGCCCCGTTCCAAAGAACGGAGCGCGCTATTGCCCTGTTTTTTAAGGGGGTTTAGATGATCTGATGCTGCTCAAGCGCATCAAGAATCAGTTCGACTCGTTGCGCGCTGTCGAGGCGCGCATTGAGAAAGAGATCGTCACCCTGTTCGGACGATGCAATCCAATCAGCGCCCTCTGTGGATTGACAGAGCGCAATCAGCCCAGCACTCACCAATAACTGCTGCTGCCCGGGTTGCGCGACTAGAGCAAGACGCCCACGCTCGAACAGTGCCCGCTCAAGCGAATAGAGCAGAGTGCTATCTGCGTTCGGAAGCCCTATCACAATCGCCTGTTGCCCCAGACGTTTAGCTCGCTCCTCTCTTGATACAGCCGGTTGAGAGTAGAGTTTTATGGAATCGGCTGATTGCTCTGAGCTTGAAACCATTCCCGCCGCCACCGTAGCGTTGGTGAGACGATCAATCAGAATAAAAGCGCCGGTCTGGTGCAGAGACTGATAATTGTCGACCAAGACAGGTTGCTCCGCGCTAATCTCAACCTCTGCTATCTCATTGAGATCCAGCACTGAGGGTGTAGAGTGCTCCAGTGAGTTGACATCGATACGGTGGTGGATTCGACTCACCACGGCACTCGTTGAACTGCTCGCAAGCTTCAGCGTGTAGGCGCGACCCAGACCCAAGGGGGCATCGCTCATCCATACAAGATGCGCATTAAAATTTCGCTGAGGTTTAAGGGTCGATTCAGCATGTACCAGCATATCTCCGCGAGAGATATCAATTTCATCTTCCAGTGTCAGCGTTACAGCCTGTTGCGAAAAAGCCTCCGCAAGCTCACCCTCCCAGGTAATTATCTGCTTGATACGACTGCGTTTGCCCGACGGGAGAGCTTGTACGGGGTCCCCCACCTTTACACAGCCGCTAGTCAGAGTTCCGGCATAACCCCGAAAGTCGAGGTTGGGGCGGTTAACGTACTGTACGGGAAATCGAAACGGAGCCTCCACCTCTTGCTGGCGAATCTGGATAGTCTCCAGTTGAGAGAGCAGAGGTGCCTCTGTGTACCAAGGCATCCGGTCCGAACTGTTCACGACGTTATCGCCTTTAAGTGCAGAGAGTGGGACGAAGTGAAGGTCACCTAAGTTGAGTGGCTGAGCGAATTCGCGGTACTCCTTCTGTATCTCTTGATAGCGCGTCTGCGAGTAGTCAACCAGATCCATCTTGTTGATAGCAATGACGGTGTGCTTGATGCCCAGCAGGGAGGCTATAAAACTATGACGGCGTGTCTGCGTCTGCACACCGTGACGCGCATCAATCAATATGATTGCCAGGTCAGCAGTCGACGCGCCGGTCGCCATATTGCGCGTGTATTGCTCGTGCCCGGGTGTATCGGCGATGATGAACTTGCGCTTAGTTGTTGAGAAGTAGCGGTAGGCTACGTCTATCGTAATACCTTGCTCACGCTCCGCCTGTAGCCCATCGACTAATAGAGCTAGGTCGATCTCCTCGCCTGTGGTCCCAAGGCGTTTTGAATCGTTCTGTACCGCCGCAAGCTGATCCTCGTAAATTAGTTTAGAGTCATGCAAAAGACGGCCGATCAGCGTCGATTTTCCATCATCTACACTACCGCAGGTGATAAATCGCAGCAGTTCCTTGTTCTCGTGCAGCGCTAGATAGCCCTCGATATCCTGAGTAATTAGATCTTGTTCTTGGTTCATTAGAAGTACCCCTCTATCTTTTTCTGCTCCATCGATCCCGCGCTGTCGTGATCGATTGCGCGACCCTGGCGCTCCGAGGTTGTTGCAAGCAGCATCTCTTGGATGATCTCGGGTAGGGTGTTCGCCTCGGACTCAACAGCGCCGGTCAGGGGGTAGCAGCCGAGGGTGCGGAAACGTACCGATTTCTGCTGCACAACCTCATCGGGTGCTAGGGGCATTCTCTCGTCATCTACCATGATCAGCATGCCATCCCGTTCGACCACAGGTCGCACTTCCGATAAATAAAGTGGCACAATAGAAATATTCTCTAAGTATATGTATTGCCATATATCCAGCTCAGTCCAATTGCTCAGAGGGAAGACACGAATTGACTCACCCTGGTCAACCTCAGTGTTGTAAATGTTCCAGAGTTCTGGACGTTGATTCTTTGGATTCCAACGGTGGTGACGATCGCGGAAAGAGAAGACTCGCTCTTTCGCTCGCGAGCGCTCTTCGTCGCGCCTGGCGCCACCAAAGGCGGCATCAAACTGGTGCTTGTTCAAGGCCTGTTTGAGCGCCTGCGTTTTCATGATATCGGTGTGACGAGATGAGCCATGGGTGAACGGGCCCACCCCCATATCAACACCTTCCTGGTTTATGTGTACCAATAGCTCCATGCCGGACTCCTCAGCCATCCGGTCACGGAAGCTGATCATCTCCTTGAACTTCCAAGTTGTGTCGACATGCAGAAGCGGGAAGGGTGGCTTACCCGGATAGAACGCTTTGCGTGCGAGGTGCAGCATCACCGAAGAGTCCTTTCCAATCGAGTAGAGCATGACCGGATTACCAAAGCTTGCAGCCACTTCTCGGATGATATGAATACTCTCTGCCTCTAGTTGCTGCAGATGTGTGAGGCGCTGTTCGCTGACCTGTTGCATCAGATGTACCTACTGGGTTGTTAAAACTTCCGGCTAATTATTAATACCTTCCTATATAATTAAAAAGAATATTTGAAGCTTTACTTAGTATCTTTTGGTTATATCAATTAAAGCCTATATTCCCATTCGATATATAACTAAAGGCTATAAAGAAACAGGTAAATAGTATTTACGGTTATATAGAAATAGTTTTAATATTTCCTAAGGTTATATCAAGCGCTGTGATTAGAGGGCTATAAAGTGGAAATTGCTTACACCCTTGCTGGTCTGGTGGTTGGTTTTGTTGTCGGTTTGACCGGAATCGGCGGGGGTGCCCTGATGACCCCGATTCTGATTTTGGGGTTTGGGATTCCACCGCTGGTCGCAGTGAGTACTGATCTACTTTACGCAGCTATTACCAAGTGCGGTGGGGTGTTCAGCTACGCGCGTAAACAGCTAGTGCACTACCGAGTTGTTGTGTTGCTGTTGGCGGGTAGCCTCCCGGCATCCTTGCTGACGCTAGAGGTTTTGGCGAGTTTCGGCGCCAAGGCCCTGATTGAACAGTTGATCAATCTGACACTGGGTGTCTCTTTAGTGTTGACCTCGATCGCGGTATTTATGCGCCAACGAGTGAGGCTGCTAGCCGAACGTCTGCGCGATACTGGAGTAGGGCAACGGCTTAAAACGTTGCGCCCGCTGTTAACGCTGGTAGCAGGCGCTCTCTTAGGCGTGCTTGTGACGCTCTCATCCGTAGGGGCTGGAGCTCTGGGTACGGCGGTACTGATTCTGCTGTATCCAAGACTCTCAATGGCCGAGATCGTCGGAACGGATCTGCTACATGCGGTACTTCTGACCGCGGTCGCCGGAGCGGGCCACTACCAGATGGGTAGCGTTGATACATCACTGCTGTTCAATCTGCTGCTGGGGTCGCTGCCAGGTGTGTTTGTTGGCAGTTACCTCGGCGCAAGGCTCTCACCTCGAGTGATGCAGCCAGTGATAGGAAGTTTGTTAATGGCAATCGGTTTGCGTTTTGTGCTGGTCGGTTAGTCTGGAGAAAAACAATGTACATATATAATGAAGTTGATCAGCGTCTAGTTGATGAGCGTGTCGTGCAGTATCGCGATCAGACCCAGCGCTTTATTGCTGGAGACCTAAGTGAGGATGAGTTTCTAGCACTGCGCCTGATGAACGGCCTCTATATCCAGCGTCAAGCGCCGATGCTGCGTGTCGCTATCCCCTACGGTCTGATGAGTGCAGAACAGCTGCGCGTGCTGGCTGAGGTTTCGCGTGATTTCGATAAAGGCTATGGACACTTCACAACGCGTACCAATATCCAGTTCAACTGGCCGAAGCTAGAGGAGGTGCCAGATATTCTGGAGCGTCTGGCGAAGGTGCAACTGCACGCTATCCAGACCTCCGGTAACTGTATTCGCAACACGACAACGGACCACTTTGCCGGTATCCATCCGTCCGAGACTGAAGATCCACGTCCCTGGTGTGAGCTGATCAGGCAGTGGTCGACTCTGCATCCTGAGTTTGCTTACCTACCGCGCAAATTTAAAATTGCGGTGACCGGTTCCAAGGAGGATCGTGCTGCATCACAGGTTCATGATGTAGGCCTGCACCTTGTGCGCAATAAGGCCGGTGAACTCGGTTTTGAGGTGCTCGTAGGTGGAGGATTGGGACGCACACCCATCATTGGCAAGAAGATACGGGAGTTCCTGCCGGCGCCAGAGCTGCTCTCTTACCTCGAGGCAATTTTACGTATCTACAACCTCAAAGGTCGACGCGATAACAAGTATAAAGCGCGAATCAAAATACTGGTCGAAGCCACGGGGATTGAGGCTTTTACTGAGCAAGTTGAGCGTCATTGGGAGACGTTGAAAGGCGGAGAGCTTCGCATACCCCAGCAAGAGATTGATCGTGTTACCGCTTTCTTCGCAGACCACCCCTACAATGAGGATGCAGCAGCCGATTTGACGCTGGACGAGAAGCTCGAAGCCGACCCAGATTTTCGCACCTGGTATGCCCGCAACACCCATCCGCACAAGCAGCCGGGCTACCGCGCGGTCACTGTGTCTCTGAAGCCACATTTGGGTGCTCCGGGTGATATTACTGCACTACAGATGGAGGTTGTCGCTGACCTATCTGAACGCTTCTCCTTCGCTCAGATTCGCTCAACGCATGAGCAAAATTTGGTGCTAGCAGATGTGGCTCAAGCTGACCTGTATGAGGTGTGGCAGGTGCTGAATGAACATAACCTGGCGCGCGCCAATATCGGCCTGCTGACCGATATGATTGTCTGCCCCGGGTTTGACTTCTGTTCTTTGGCAAATGCACACACCTTGAATATTGCAGAGCAGATCAACCAGACTTTTGAAGATCTGGACTACCTGCATGACTTGGGCGAAATTCGCCTTAACATGTCGGGCTGCATCAATGCCTGCGGCCATCACCATGTCGGCCATATCGGTATTCTAGGTGTCGATAAGAAAGGCGAGGATTGGTATCAGATCACTATCGGTGGTTCGAGCCGTGAAGACGCCTCGCTGGGTAAAGTGCTTGGGCGAGCAGTTGCAGCTGATGATGTAGCTTCCACCCTGGAGCGTCTGCTTGAGACCTATGTTGAGTTACGAGTCGAGGGCGAGCGCTTTATTGATACTGTACGCCGCTTGGGCGTTACACCATTCAAGGAGGCTGTTTATGCCGTTGCTAGTTAATCGAGAGATTCGGGGAGTAGACAGCTACGCTGGTCCCATCGCGTTCAGTGAGTATTTGGAGCTCGACGATGCGGCTCAAGCGTCTATTAAATCCATACGCGCGAATGGCGAGGACTCTCTGGATCAGTTGCTGCTGCACTCAAGCCGTTTTGATCTGATTGCGTTGGAGTTTCCCATCATTAGAGATGGCCGCTCCTTCAGTATTGCGCGAGAGCTGAGAGTCGCAGGCTTTGGCGGCCAGATTCGCGCAGTAGGGGAGACCAGTCGTGATAAGCTACAGTTTCTTGAGCGCTGCGGCTTTGATGCGGTCGAGCTTGATGATGAGCATTTTAGGCGTGAGTTTCTAGAGGCGTACACTGAGATTAGCGTGCAGTACCAGGGCGCAGTGGATCAGCCACTGCCGATCTATCGACAGCAGGAGACGACAGCATGAGCCTCGATCTTCAAGCAGCGAACCAGCACCTTGCTCAGCGCAGCGCAGATGAAATCGTACGTTGGGCATTAGAGCGCAGTGAGCGCCCTTTAGTTACGACGAACTTTCGACCCTTCGAGGCGGTGATTCTGCATCTGATTACCCAGGTGAAGCCAGATATTCAGGTGCTTTGGGTGGATTCGGGGTACAACACTTCAGCAACCTACCGTCTTGCAGAATCATTAATTGAGCGTTTGAACCTTAATATCCATACCTATATCCCGCAGATGAGCAGTGCGCGGCGTAACGTGTTGATGGGTGGGATTCCCGACGTAGATGATCCTCAACATGAGGAGTTTACACGTCAGGTAAAACTAGAACCCTTTCAGCGTGCACTCGGTGAACTCCAGCCGGATCTCTGGTTTAATGCCATAAGAAAAGATCAGACAGAGTTTCGTCAGTCCCTGGATGTCGTTAGCCAGAGTCGTGATGGTGTGTTGAAGGTTGCACCGCTGTTCCATTGGAACGACGCTGACCTAGAGGCGTATTCGGCGCGATTTGCTCTGCCAAATGAGTTGGACTATTTCGATCCAACGAAAGCCCTAGAGGCGCGCGAGTGCGGTCTACATACAAAACTCTGATCTGGAGCCAATACACCGCTCGGTGGTCTGAATCACTGCCGACACTGTCTCTGGAGTCTCTATGGAACCGGGTTTACTAGCTGCAAAAAGTTGGATTACCAGTGCACTGCTCTCTGTGGGTAGCAGCACTGGTCTGTGGGTTGCTGATGATGTTGCTGACCGCGGGCTAGGTGAGTATGTGCCGGCTGATACGGTGCTTTACGCCGGTGGGCGCGCAACGCCGGCGGTGCTGGCCCAGCTTGACTACCTGTATGCCCAACCCGATCTCGAGTTTGACGCAGAGACCATCGCTCAAGAGCTAGAGGCAGGCACGGGCTACGCACCACTGCAGCGCTTTGGTGCCGGCGTTGTGCGTAACCTCTTCTCTCCAGGCAGTGATATGACAGATGTCTATGCCCGTTTGGGTCTGTCGATGAGTGGCAATCAAGAGCTTTTCCTGGATGGTCTAGTGCCGGTGCTGCACATCGCGGCGGAGGAGAATGAGCGTTTTGTTGAGTTCTGGACGATGCAGGCCCGCAGCGCTGGCTTGCCGGTGTCTGAAAAGAGCATTGCAGGGCAGGATTACGTCAGTATTCAGTTAACACCTCCGCAAGAGACTGAGCACATTGATCTGGTTGTTGCCAAGCGCGGTGATATAGCAGTACTGAGTTTCACAACGCCGTTCGACAGCTCGGGTGAACTGGCGCAACGACTGCGCATCGCCACTCCGGCTGAGAGCCTCAAGAGCAGTGGCGAGCTGGGGAGCTTGAAGCAGCGCTACAGCTTTACTAACGACTTCAATCTGATCCTCGATATTCAGCGTCTGGCCGAGGGCTTTCTGAACACTCAGAGCTCGCGTATGGCGACCGATATTGAGGCGCTCTCGGCACTGCTACAGGAGCCGAGCCCAGGGGATTCGCTGACGCAGGTGTGTCGGGAAGAGTACGCCCGTATTGCAAGCTGGACTCCGCGACTTGTTGGCGGCTACACCTCGGTTGAGACCGAGCCGGAGCTGCGTGTTGCTAGCCGCTCAGTGGTTGAGATCAAAACTGGAGATACACTGCAGAAGTTGAATCTACTCAATGGTCACGTACCTCAGCATGTGGCTGACTTTGATGCCCAGCTGCTCGGTTTTGGCCTGGGGCTGGATATGGATCAGCTACTCCCAGTCACCATTCAGCTCTGGAATCAGTTCACGCAGGCGACCTTCGCCTGTGCTGAGATTCGTCGGGTGCAGCAGGATATGTCGCAGAACAATCCAGCGCTGATGGGGTTAGTGACCGGAATGGCTCAGGGTGTTAAGGGGGTTGGTGTCTCGCTCTATGATCTAGAGTTTGGCACTGCGCTAGCACCGATCAAACAGCTCGATCTACTGTTCAGTGTCGCGACACAAAACCCGGCGCTTCTCGCTTCTCTAGCTGCGGGGTCGCCAGCCGCGGCTTATGGTCAGATCCCTCTGGATGGCTCTTCGGCGACCGTTGATTTAGGTGAAATTCAACCTGGTCTAACCGCCGATGTTGCGGTAAACGGGCAGTACGTTACTTTGAGCACCGGGTCACAGGCCTCGCAAGCGGCTAAAAATCTAGTGTCTGAAGGGCTAACACCCAATGCGCTAATGCAGATGAGCCTGAACTATCCCGCCTTCGGCGACCTGGTTGCGAGTTTTCCTGTCGACGAGCTTCAAACTGATGTCGGCTCTGATGAGACAAGCCTCTGTGTTGAACGCACACGCTTGGCTAACTTGCTGCGCCAGACGCCGCTGCGAGCTGGGTACTCCATGGGCTTCACATCTGAGGGGCTAGACACCACAACGCTATTCGCATTGGCAGAGCCACAGCCAACAGCGGTCATAGACCCCGTTGGGCGCTTTCAGATCTATGACCACACCTACAATTGTGATCAGGGTGAGCGCATTGGCATCGAGACTATCCGGGCCGATGGCACCGGCTCATATAGCGAGACAGATTCGCGTGGCAGCTGTGAAGTCTACAAGCTGGAGTACCGTTGGAGTCAGGGGGGTGATCAACTACTGTTTGAAGGCCAGAGCTCTCGCGGGCGTGATGATTGTGCCGCGCAGTGGGAGGAATACGGTGCATACAGTGCGAGTTGTGCGCTGATCTCCGACGCCGAGGGCTTCACCTGTCTGTATGCCGAAGATGGCTACGAATCGCTATTTAAGTACCGCCCGATTAATTAGAGTTTGAACTGGGAGTTTTAGTTGGAGTACCTGCCGCTTTTCTTTGACCTCAAGGGTCAGTCTGTTCTTTTGATTGGCGGTGGTGATATCGCCCTGCGTAAGGGGCGGCTGTTGACCCGTGCTGGCGCGCGCGTGCGGCTGGTGGCGCCTCGCATTGATGCCGAGGTGCGAGAGCTAATTACTGGATCTGGCGGCGAGCTGATCGAAGCAGAGTATCATAGGCAGCATCTTCACGGAGTTCGCCTCATTGTTGCAGCGACCGACATAGATGAGGTGAACAGAGTGGTTCATGCTGACGCAGTGGCTGCGGGTCTGCCTGTAAACGTTGTAGATAACCCGCCCCTGTGTACCTTTATTTTCCCCGCGATTGTAGATCGCTCTCCGATAGTGATTGGAATTTCCTCCGCCGGCAAAGCACCGGTGTTAGCGCGCAACCTGCGCGCTAAACTTGAGACGCTGATTCCACCAAGCTATGCCAATTTGGGCGAGCTCGTGGGGCGCTTTCGCTCGCAGGTTAAAGCGAAGTTCGATAGCGTTAATAAGAGGCGCAATTTTTGGGAGAAGGTGCTCAGTGGGAGTGTTGCCGAGCGGGTTTTTGCCGGACAAAACGAGGCCGCTGAAGCGCTGCTTATCGAACAGATTGAACGCGCCGATGCCGATCATCAGGTGGGGGAAGTCTACCTAGTGGGTGCGGGACCAGGAGACCCAGAGTTGCTTACTTTTAAGGCATTGCGTCTGATGCAGCAAGCCGACGTAGTGCTCTATGATGCATTGGTTTCGCCCGAGGTTCTCGAACTCTGTCGGCGTGATGCGGATCTAATCTATGTCGGTAAACAGCGCGATAACCATGCGGTGCCGCAAGAGGGCATTAATGATCTGTTGGTACAGCACGCTAAAGCCGGGCAGCGAGTTGTGCGATTGAAAGGCGGTGACCCCTTCATATTCGGGCGCGGCGGCGAGGAGTTGCGTCAGCTCAAGGAGGCTGGTGTGCCGTTCCAAGTTGTACCCGGCATTACCGCAGCCAGCGCCTGCAGTACCTATGCCGGTATTCCGTTGACGCATCGCGATTACTCGCAGTCAGTTAAGTTCATTACCGGTCAGCTGAAGAGACGTTCGGCTGCGATCGATTATGATGATCTGGCCGGTAACAACCAAACTCTTGTGTTCTATATGGGCCTGCATACGCTGGATGTTCTAACTGCAGGACTGATCGGGGCCGGTAAATCCCCGGATACACCCGTGGCAATCGTTTCGCGAGGTACCCGTCCTGATCAGCAGGTCCTAACTGGGCGTCTCGACGATATTTGCGCCAGACAGGCGCAGGCGCAGTTGCCTGCACCCGCACTTATTATTGTCGGAGAGGTTGTCGAACTTCACTCCGAGCTCTCTTGGTATGGTGACAGTCAGAGCAGTAGCGTGCCCATCGCATAGGTCCCGGCGTAGCCGACAACAAAAGCGATCCCCAGAAACAGCACATAACGGGCGTAGGTGGCGAAGGTGAGAATCTCCACTTTAGACATCGCTACTATACCTGCGGCTGACCCGATGACTAGCATTGAACCACCTACACCTACCGAGTAAGTAAGCATCAACCACTCAGCGTGTGACATATCAATGTTAGCTTTGAGCAGCGCAGCGGTCAGGGGCACATTATCGACAACGGCTGAGAAGAGTCCCATTACAAAGTTAGCTGCGTAGACAGGCATCACTTGGTAGATACCCACCAGATTTTCTAATGCACCGATCTCTTTAAGCATACCTACAAGTAGCAGGATTCCGACGAAGAACATCAGCGTGTCGAACTCGATCTTGCGGATATAGTCCAGTAGGTTCTCACGCTTATCCTCTGAGTAGGCGAAACGTCCAATCAAGAACATGATTGAGAGGCCGAAGAGGAAGGTGAGTACCGGCGGAACACCCGCGGTGATGTTCAGCACGATGGTGCCGATAATAGTGGCTAGGAATATGAGGGCGATCACCTTGCCTACATGGTCATCACGTCTTGGGGTGGGAATAATCTCTGTTGTGCCGCGTAGCGGCACCGATAACATGGCCGCCAGAGCCAGTACGCTCGTGAAAGCGGGGAGAGAGAGCAGCAGCAGTTCCTGAATCTCTACTTTGCCAGCCAAGAAGATCATCAGCGTGGTGACATCACCGGTGATCAGCGCAACACCCCCAGAGTTAACTGCGAAGACCACCATAACGGTAAAACGCAGAGTCTTCCTACGATCCAATCGCAAGGAAAGTACCAGAGCCACTGAGACCAGTGTCGCCGTGATATTGTCACACAGAGATGAGAATAAAAAGGCGAAAACGGCCACGAGAAACATGAGTTTACGTTCGCTGATGCGCCGCGGCAGGAGTTTGTAGATCAATGTTTCTATGAGGCCCTGCTGGTTTAGAAACGCGACAAAGGTCATCGCAGCCATCAGAAAGAGCCAGAGTCCTGCTATCTCGAGAATGTTCTCATCGAGCTTATGTCTGAGCTCCTCGGCGCTAACGCCAGTCTCCGGGAAAAGAAATACCAAGATCCAAGCCAAGCTCCCTAGAAAAAGCGTCGATTTAGCTTTGTTTACGCGAATCACCTCTTCAAAAATAATCGAGAGGAGCGCGACAACGGCGAGACCGATCAGAACGGTGTGAAGCATGGAGCTGGTCCTGTAAGCTAGCGCAGTGTTGTTGGCTACGCGGTGTTTGATGTGCGCAGAGTCTACTCTATTTTGGTCAGACTACTTGCTGTTATTTGTCAGTAAATGTTGCTGTTTTAGCAATATTTTTTCATACCGTTATTCTCATTAACCGAGTTCAGAACAATGAACGATGAAGAAAAACTTGGGTCAAACTGGTTCGTCTACATTCTGCGTTGTGGTGATGGTTCGCTCTATACCGGTGTAACAACTGACCCTCAGCGTCGTTTACGTCAGCATCGGGGAGAGATCAAAGGCGGTGCCCGCTACACCCGTGCGCGTTTGCCGATTGAGATGGTCTATCTGGAGTCAAAGTCTAATCGCTCAGAGGCGACAAAGCGGGAGGCACAGATAAAGCGACTGAAGGTTAAAGCCAAAGAGGCTCTAATTTGCAATCAATTTGAGCCTGAAGATTTCTCCAGTTAAATGACTAAAATCGCCCAGAAAGAGTGACTTCAGTTCAGTTTGCTGCGCAGCAATGTCGAAAAAACAAAGCCTTATGGGTTGAATACCTTTCATTGGTATTTCGCATATTGAGAACTAAACTGAAAGGGAATGCAGAGGGAGCCGTTTGCTCGGTGCTGAACTCAGCAACCTGACCCGGGTCATTATGGGAATTGACGAGCCGAAATCTTTTCCGGCCAAATGAGGCGGCACCCACGGGGCCGCCTCAACTATTTCTAAAACCGACTAGTCTTGTTTGGCTGGACGCTTGCTTGGCTTGCGTGCTGGGCGATCAGACTTGCCCGCACCCCCATCTCGCTTAGTATCCTTTGCGCCTTTAGCAGCGTAACCCTCACGTGGCTTACGCGGGCGCTTAGGTGCGTCATCAGAGCTATTAGTACGGCGCCCTCGCTTAGGTGCTTCATCGCTCCATTCGCGAATATTGAGGGCTTGGCCGCACACACGAGCATTTGCGAGCTGGCTAAGCTGAGCTTTGGATAGATTCGATGGCAGATCAACCGTCGTAAAACCTGAGCTGATATCAACGCGACCGATCTGGCCTGAGTTGATGCCGGCTTCGTTAGCGATCGCGCCGACAATATTGCCTGGCTTTACACCGTGATCGTGGCCTACATTAATCCAGTAGCGCTGCTTATCGGCATCGAGTGCTTCGCGGTCACGCTGACGGCTACCAGGCCTACCATCACGTTCTTTACGCGGTTCGCGCTCACGTTTAGGTGGGGCAGTATTTGGATCAGGCTCGTTCTCATTAAGGAAGAAGCGACGGTCCGAGTTCATTAGGCCGAGTGCTGCGGCAGCTAGGGCACTTGCGGTGATGCCGCTCTCTGTAACCAGATCTGTAATCAGCTTGTGGTAGGCGTTGGCATCGGCGGTACCGGTGGCATCGACAAGCTGTTTCTTCAGGCGCTGGGCGCGCATCTGGTTAATCTCTGCAGCGGTCGGTAGTACTAGCTTCTCAAGCGTTGACGAGGTGCGACGCTCAATCTGGCGTAGTAGACCACGCTCACGAGGCGTTACAAACAGGATCGCATCACCGCTACGGCCAGCACGGCCAGTACGGCCTATGCGGTGCACGTATGACTCGGTATCGTAGGGAATATCGAAGTTAAACACGTGGGTAATTCGATCTACATCGAGACCGCGAGCAACAACGTCCGTAGCCACCAGAATCTCGAGGTTACCCTTTTTCAGCTTATCAACGATCTTTTCACGCTGGGCCTGGGGAATGTCGCCATGCAGTGCAGCAGCCGGGAAGCCTTCCGAACGTAACTGTTCAGTCAGCTCTTCGGTCATCGTCTTGGTACGTACGAAGATCAGCGCAGCATCATGCTCCTGCTGCTCCAGCATGCGTGTTAGCGCGGCAAACTTCGACATGCCGCGCACCTCCCAGATCCGCTGGCGGATGGTGCTGGCGGTCGCGGTTTTGGAGGCGATCTTAACGATGGTGGGCTCGTTCAAGTAATTTTCAGCGATACGACGCACTTCGTTCGGCATCGTGGCCGAGAAGAGGGCGATCTGGCGCGCAGGTGGCGTATGCTGCAGGATCCACTCAACGTCATCGATAAAGCCCATGCGAAGCATCTCATCGGCTTCGTCGAGTACTAGTGCTTGGAGTTTATCGAGTACCAGAGTGCCGCGACGGATGTGGTCCATCACACGACCCGGAGTGCCGATGACTACCTGTACACCTTTGCGCAGAGCGCGAAGCTGAGTGTCGTAGGCTTGGCCGCCATAGATAGAGAGTGTGCGCACGCCAGAAAGGTAGCGTGAATACGTTTCACAAGCCTCTGCAACCTGAATAGCCAGTTCGCGAGTTGGAGCAAGTATCAGCAGTTGTGGATGATGCAGGTTTGGATCAACCCGGTTCAGTAGTGGCAGCGCGAAAGCTGCAGTCTTGCCGGTACCGGTCTGCGCCTGCCCAAGGATGTCGTCACCATTGAGCAGGGCAGGGATTGATTCCGCCTGAATCGGTGAGGGTGTTTCGTAGCCAACATCTTTGAGTGCATCGAGTATAGCGGGCGCAAGACCCAGATCAGCAAAGCTGAGGGTCGGGTTTTCAGATTCTGACATATCGGAGGTTTGTTACCTGTGTTTAGTGAGCAAGCCGGTAGGTAGCGCCATTTAGATCTTCAGTTTAGAAAGTCCAATAGCACGGACGAACAAAATGAGCGGCCCGCTGAAAGAGCCGATATCGTACAGGAATTGATCAGTTGCTGTCTAGCGGTATGAGACAGCTTTAGCCCGGTATCTGCATACCACGTTGAACAAAATCAAAGGCTTCCAAACGTTTCATCCAGGCATGCACGCCAGGGTAATCATCTGGATTAATGCGCTGAAACTCAAAACGAGCAGCCCAAGGGTAGAGGGCGAAGTCAGCGATGCTCAGCTCACCAGCGATGAACTCTCGACCCTTGAGCCGAGTGTTAAGTACACTCCAGAGACGGTATGCCTCATCTTGGTAGCGCTTCTCGGCATAGGGCACAGGCTCTTTGACGAACATGTTGAAGTGGTGCGCTTGCCCTAGGTAGGGGCCAAAACTGCCCATCTGGAACATCAACCACTCCATCACCTCAAGCCTAGCTTTTGGTTCGGATGGGAGAAATTTACCGCACTTTTCTGCGAGATAGAGCAGAATCGCACCCGATTCAAACACCGAGGTTGGCTCGCCATTTATCCCGTCACGGTCAACAATCGCAGGGATTTTGTTGTTCGGGCTGATCTTAAGAAACTCCGGTGCAAACTGTTCGTTTGCACCGATATTGATGGTGTGTACCTCGTATTCGAGCCCACAGGCCTCAAGCATAATAGAGATTTTTCGACCGTTGGGAGTTGTCCAAGTATAAAGATCTATCATGCTGCCTCTTTGCTTATCGTGCTGGCTCTGACTGTTTACGCGCCGGGCTGGGTAAAGTGGTTGAAGATGCTGATTAGCTCATTTTCACTGTAGCTAACGATGATCAGCTGCTGGCCCGGCTTAATCAGATCCGGATCCTGTCCTAGCATCCCCTGTTGGTAGTTGTAGACGTAGGTGTCTTGAACCTTTTGGTAGAGGAATTCACCGAGGAACGAGCTACGGCGATTCTCCAGCGTCTCGTCGGCTAGCATCGGGATCTCCGCTGTTAGTAGGCGACCGCTCTGTTTCAGTTCGATACCCTGAGCAAAAGTTTGAATCAGACCGCGCTGTAATATACCCCAAAGCCCCTGCTCATCAGTCGGAGAGACCGCGTGAATATAGAAGACGGTACCTGCCGCTAAATCTGGGTCAGAGAGCAGCTCTTGCAAGCGAATGCGTTGGCCAGGGCGCAGTGATCGACCGGTTTGAGCTTCGGCGACCCTGGTGACCTCTAGGTTGGTTGCTTCAATCTGGGCGGACTCAAAGCTCACAGCGGGTGCTGCACCTTGAGTCACTACCACCGACTGGCTTTGAATAGCCGCGGCTGCACCCTGTATCACTTTGGAGCCGGCATCAACAACCTGAGTCACGATTACGTCGGTAGCTGAGGGATCAGTTTGCTGTTTACGGACGGTCTCAACCATTTGCTCACTAGAATGTGTCTGGGTAACTTCTGTGGTGCTCACTGTAGCCGATTGCACTGGATTGGTTACACTTGGACCCTCGGTTGCGCTAGAACTATCCGTCACCATAGAGCTTTCGACTTGCCCACTTGAGACCTGCTCAATGGCGATCTGCTCAGACTCCATCGTTGGCATTTTCAGTAGCTGCTCACCGGTCACGAAGTTATCTGCCTTAGTGATGTCCAGCACCTGTTCCTGGGACTCGGTGGTTAACTTCTCGATATGCTCTTTTGCAGCCTCAACAACTGTCGGCTCGATCTCTTCGTTGCTCGGTTCAAGACTCTGCTGCGGCAGTGCGTTAGCCATCGAGTCTGACTTTTGGTTGAATAAATATACGCCGATCCCTGCGATAAGCAGAATCAGTACGATAAGCGCGCGTTGCATGTGGGCAGTCTTCCCTGATAGTACGTAGTAGCAAGTATACGTTGAGAATATCAGGTTTTAACCCGGTTTGAAGAGTTTTGCCGGGCTAAGCTGAGTTAATATAGTGTCATGAGACTAATTTACCGGTTTTTGAGGGGTAGATGAGCGAATCCGAGAAGAGTGACTTTTCGTCGATGATGTTGGGTGAGGGGGTAAAACCGCTCAAAGCTGAGAAGCGGGTCTCGACGCGAGAAGCATTGAGGCGTGGCGAGATCGACCAGCTCGCAGAACGACGCAAACAGGCTGAGGGCATTGATGAGCGTTTTCGTCTGCAGCCTGAGCAGCTACTGAATCCTGCGGATCCCATGGAGTGGAAGCGTGATGGAGTACAGGAGGGTGTCTTTCGTAACTTGCGCTTAGGTAAGTATGCAGCTGATGCACGCCTGGATCTTATCAATCGCAGCCTGGCTGAGGCCGTCGATGAGGTACCGGGCTTTATCAAACAGTGCTACCAACTTGGTCTGCGCACCGTGGTAATTAATCATGGTCGAGGCAAGCACAACAAAGCTCCGCAGAACGTGATGCGCAGCTGTTTGGTGCTCTGGTTACCAAAGATTGATGAGGTGCTGGCTTTCCACTCTTGCCAGCCGCAGCACGGCGGGCTGGCTGCTATTTATCTGCTGCTGCGCAAGAATGAGCAGCAGCGTTTAGAGAATATTGAACGTCACCGGTGATCTGAATTAGCTCCCTAACTGGCCGTTTCGCTATTTTTGGTACAGAATACATAAAGTTAGCATTAGAGGAGCACTTCATGGGGGATCGGCGATTCGATCGCGAAGCCCAGTACTGGAAATTGACCAGTCTGCTGCTCCTAAGTGTCGCTGCTCTGGTGCTGTTTGCACTTAGCCTACCCGAGTACACTACAGGACTATTGATTGCAGCCCTACCGATCGCTGTTACCGCACTGCTGGTTGTGCGCTTCCAGCGTAACCTGATGCGAGATATGCAGGCGGAGTTACAGCGCCAGTTACCGGTGGATGGAGAGACTGGTGCGATCTCACAATTCTGGTTTCAACGCACGCTTGAGCAGGAGTGTCGGCGCGCCATGCGCGAGTTCACACCGATCAGTGTGGTGCACCTGGTGCCGGCAGACCCCAAGCAGAGTCTGCATCAGAAAAGCCTAGTAGATGAGCTTAACCAGCGAATGACTCGTCCAGGCGATCTTGTAGCGTTGGATACAATTCGTGGGCTCTGGCTGCTGCTGCCCGCCACCAATGAGGCGGTGAGAGGATTTGCTGAGCGAGTTTTTAAGCTGGTCAATCAGTTAATGCCCGATACTCACCTCACTTGCTACACCTTTCAGCCGATGGCAGACTTGAGCCCAATCAAAGTGACGGACGTCTTTGCGCAGCTCGAAACTGAGCTTGACTCACACACCAACGCGCAGATGTGCTGTGAGTCTGAAGGCTTCGATATGCCCAGCGTTACCTATTCGCTTTAACTCTTCCCACCTGAATGATCGAATTAATCCAACTCAGCGCTGCGCTATCGGTAAGCTACACGCGAGCTCTGCTGTGGATTGAGGTCGAGTTCGAAACCCCAACGCAGAGTGAGCACCCGGTCGAGCTCCAGATCGAGCAACAGATCGAAAAAGCGATCGACCCGCTCGAAAAGTCGATTCAGAAACTGCTAGAGACATTTTCGCTCGACTCAGATGAGCTGCTTTTACTCTCTGATCGCTCACTAGGTGGGCTTAAACCTATCAGTCGTGGTGAATTTGTGAGGCACCTCGGTAGAAGCTATCGACTGATCATACTCGACGCCTTTTCAGGAGTTAATCCAGCGACACTGGCACAGGCGATCGGTACACTTGAGGGTGGCGGCGTGCTTGTGCTGTTGACACCGCCAGCGAGAGAGTGGCCCAGCTATTTTGACCCGGAGTACAGGCACCTTGGCTTTGAACCGGGGGAGCAACCTGCTGGCCGATTTATCCGTTGGCTGCTGCGGGGGTTAGAGAACTCAAGTGCGGTAGCGCGTCACTCATGCAGCTCGATTAACTCTACCGGTTATGCCGTGCCGGAATTACCGCCATACCGCGCCCCAGAGAGTACCGGCCACTTCCTCGCTAAGGTGCAGCAGCAAGCGGTGTATCAGCTACTCAATAGCTGGCAGCAACCCAGAAGTTGTACGGTTTTCGATGCCGATAGAGGCCGAGGTAAAAGCAGCGTGCTTGGGCTTGCTCTAGCGCTGCAATCGAGCTTCCAGGCAGAGCAGTTAGCGCTCTGTGCGCCCGATAAGCGAGCGGTGGTAAGTATCTACCAGCGTTTTCTGGAGTTAGATAAGGATAGGGCACTACCCAAGTTTTACACCCCCGCTGAGTTGATCAAACAGATGCGAAGCAACCCCGCTAGTTTACGCGCTGTCCTGGTGGATGAAGCAGCCGGTGTGCCTCTGCCTATACTCGAACAGATAGCCGCCAGCGCAGAGCACCTTGTGCTCTCAAGTACCCTACATGGGTACGAGGGTTTTGCGCGGGGTTATGGCCTGAGGTTCCTCAAGCAGCTCGATATGAGTCGACCCGAGTGTCGGCGTATTCCGCTAGGAAAACCCTTGCGCTGGGCGTGCGGCGATCAACTTGAGCAGTGGGTCGAGCGCTATCTGCTGTTGGCACAGGAACCTGAGAATCTACAACTCGTTGACGGATTTTATGAAGTTCAACTCGATGACCTGCTGGACAACGAACAGCTACTGCGCAGCATCTATCAACTGCTAGTTACCGCCCACTACCGCACCTCTCCCTCTGATCTGAGACTGCTGCTCGATGCACCGGGACAGCGTCTCTTCATCCTGGTTGTAAACCGGGCTCTGATAGGAGTTCTCTGGGTGACGGAGGAGGGTGAATTGAACTCGCAGTTGGCCGAGCAGGTGATGCAGGGGCGACGTCGACCGAACGGGAATCTGCTGCCTCAGTCACTGCTACACTATCTCGGCTGGGAAGAGGCCGGTGATAAACAGTATTGGCGAGTAGTACGAATTGCCGTCGCTGAGCAGCACAGACGCCTTGGTTACGCGAGCTCAATGCTGCAATCACTCCTTACTGAGGCGCACGCAAAGGGTGTCGATTTCTTGGGGGCTAGTTTTGCCGGCCATGCGGATCTTCTTGAGTTCTGGCATAGCTGTGGATTTGGCATTGTTCGCCGGGGCGACTCAGTTGACCCTGTCGCCGCAGAGCCTGCAGTGCAAGTGCTGCAACCCGTTTTAAAGTCGGCAGAGGCCTGGTTGGAGAGTCAACAACACCCGAGCCAAGTGAAACGGGTTGAGGAGCAGGCACTGCAGAACTTTGCTTATCACTTTGCACCGCTCAAGTTAGTACGTGATCAACTCAAACAACTCAATCTGCCCGAGCTGCTCGCTCCAATCCTTGACGAGATCTCGCCTTCAAACAAGCGACTAAAACCACTTCGGGCTTGGTTACGAAATCGATTAGAGGCTCAGCGCAGCTGAACCTGGTCACCAACAGTTATACGCCCAGGGCGCTCAACACTGAAGTTCTGACCAAAAAGTACTTCGCGGTTGGGGCCGCGATGAATTTTAGCAAGGGTTCTAAGCGGCTCTTGATTGCGATCTTTCTCACCGGTATGCGGATCACGCGTTATCAGTACACAGCGCTCACAGGGTTTGCAGCGGCGTATCGAAACTTCGCCAATATCCAGCCACTCCCACTCATCCTCCGCCCAGGGAAGGTCCGTATCGATCACCAAGTTAGGGCGAAAACGATCCATCTCATACATCCCGCCTGTGGCTTGGTTGATCGCCGCTAGCGAGGCGGTATTGCAGATCAGTAATGGATAGCCGTCACTGAATATCGGCCCCCAAGGGTAGCGCTTCTCTGCCAGATCCGACGCCTCGTTGTTCCATAGAAGCTCGACATTGCGTCCTAGTAGTTGACTGAACCAGGGCTCGGATCCATCTAGCCTCGGTGCGTTGATTTTGCGCCCCCAGACTTCAACCTCGTCATCGAGTGATGATTCAGTCGGTATAAAGGTGGAACCCAGACTTGGGTGGATTACTCGCCAGCCATTTAGTTCTGGCCGCACCTCAAGTTGAAGCAGTTTGGGCTCGCTACGCGCTGTAATAAACCGGCCATTGGGTTCGCAAAGAATGAGTCTCCGATCACCCTCTATACCAAGCCTACCGAGATCTACCTGGTCTAAACTCTCACCCTTGCAGGACTTAAGTGGGTAGCGAACGATTTGGCTGATCTGCATCAGCGTCTCCTTTTATTAGAGCAAGCCTGGAGTTATGGACTAAATTTAGACTAACAGTGTTAAAGCCCGAGGTTGAAAACTTATGTCGAAGAGCGTTCTAAATTCACTCCTGATTGTAGCACTCAGTTTTAACCCCGCGCAGAGCACGCTGGCGGCGAAGCCTGAGGGTAAGGGAAAGGATAAATCTTGGAAGGCGGCGAAGCAGTCGCGCCAGCAAAGCAACGAGGTTGAGCAGCCCAGTGCGCTCTTGCCAGAGCTGACAAATGCTCAGCGGGATGAGCTGGCGAGCCTCGTGTTAGAGAAGGAGTACGGTTTCACCAAGAACTCAGTGCCCACCCAAGCGACTGGAGCAGCAAAGCAGCTACCGCCTGGTTTGCAGAAGAAGTTAGCACGGGGCGGTAGTTTGCCCCCGGGTTGGCAGATGAAACTTCAGCGCGGTGAGGTGATCGACCGCGAGACCTACCGCGAGGCGGAGCCTATGCCGGATGAACTGCTGCGCCGCGTTACTGGTCGCGAGGATGCCGTCGAACTCTTACGTGTCGGTGATCGCATTTTGCGTGTGATGGAGGGTCGCGGTACCATTTTGGATGTAATTGATCTGAGTGATCGAGCAATCAGGATATTGGAATCAAACTAACCGATGACGCCGGCCATAGATACCGCTAAAAAGGCAAAGATAAGCTTCAACACTCATCAGTATGAACATGCACCTGGGGCCGCTTATGGTCTCGAAGCTGCACAGAAGTTAAATCTCGATCCTGCCCAGGTCTTTAAGACGTTGATGCTGGAGACTGACAGAGGTCCCAATGCTTTGGCGGTAGCTGTGATTCCAGTTGCGGCAACCTTAGATCTTAAAGCAGCAGCAAAAGCCTTGAAGACGAAGAGGGTTTCGATGGCTGATCCCCAGGTGGCTCAGCGTTTAACCGGATACTTGGTTGGCGGAATCAGTCCGTTGGGTCAAAAGCGTGGTTTTGCTACGTTGATCGATCAGAGTGCTGAGTCACTGGAAACACTCTATGTAAGTGCTGGTCGTCGAGGGCTGGAGATCGAACTGGCGCCGAATGATCTAGTGCGAGCCACCCGGGGACAATTTGCGCCGATCGCCAAATTTAAATAGCGCAAAAAGAGTGTCCCGAGCCCTGTCTGGGCCCAGGATCAAATCTAAAGTGGTTTAGGCCATTTTCAGTCGTGGGCGTGGAAGTGGCCCGCGCTGCCCCGAACGTTTAACGACGGCAGGGCGGTGTTTGAAGTTGGATGGATCCAGGTTGTTGCGCTTCAACAGCTTGTAGAAGTCCGTGCGGTTACGGTCAGCCAATCGCGCCGCCTTTGGTATAAGTGGCGACACACTCATCAATAAAATCGAACAGCTGTTTGACATTTCCAGGCCAAGACGCCTCTGTTAGCAGTTGCATGGCGCCGGAGCTGAAACTACCGCTAGCATAGTTATATAGCTTGGCTGCCTGTTTTGCGCGTTGCTTGATCAGTGGAGGGATGTCTTCGGCGTGCTCCGCAAGTTCGGGGACTTTGATCTGCATCGCTTGAAGTTGATAGTAGAGCTCTTCAGTCAGGTTGCCGGACAGCATTTCAGACTCAAGGTCGCGATCTGCTGTAGCGATAATGCGTGTCTTCAGTGTCTCGTTGTAGAACGCGCCAAGCGGGCGGTAGAGACCTGACTCAAGCAGCTTAATAATCTGCGTCTGCACGCTCTGTGGAAGTGTGTCGACATGATGCAGCAGCAGGCTGCCGCCCTCTGTGCGTTTTAGCAGTCCAATCTCGGCTGTTTTGGCTTCGGGAAATGCGCCTGCCTGGTAGCCAAACAGGTCATGGATAATCTGCTCGGCGCTGGTCTATCTGCGCTGCCGCCTGAACTAGGTGGGGCAACTGTACCTGCATACTGGTTAGCTGGAAAAAGGCGAAACAACCGTTGCGAGTTGCTGAGATCGCCTCCATCACTTCGGTTTGACGGCAGCGTAGCAGGACTCGCGTGCTCTTGTGAGCTTTGAGAATGTAGTCGTAGAGTTTAAAGCCCGAGCTGTCGCAGATCGAGACATCGACGATCGCGATACCGTAGTGCTTGCGCGCTAACTGCTCTATCGCACTAGCTTCATCCATCGCGCTATCGATACCAGCTACCAATGGCCCGCAAATTTCACTGATGGCGTCAATGGCAGTGGATTCGCTATCGATAAGGATAATGTCGGTCTGCTGCATACTTTCGGCTTGTCGCTAAGCTTTTGTTTCTGCAATATTTCACCTAAGCTGAGTTGCGCGAAGCGTACCAACGCTCGGCAAATATTTAGGCAGGTCACATAATTTGCACTGAGCTTAGTTCGTCTGTTGCATATTTGCGACAAATCTTGCGCTATAAAAAATTAAGCAGATAAGTTTTATAGTTTCTAATTGCTCAAGGATAGGCACAATCGCCGTGAAGTCTCTGTTTCCTGTTCTACCGATCGTTCGTTTTCTGACTGGTTTTCTGCGCCGTTGTCTGAATTTGGCGCGTCTGCCGATCTGGCAAGGCACCGGCCTGCTGCTTCTCGCTTTGTTGCAAGGCTGCTCCTCTGTGCCAGAGTTACCGATCAACGCACAGACCTATTTTCGCGGTTTGGTGCGTGCAGTCGACAATCAGCTCCAACTGCGCGGCTGTAATGGGATGCGCTGGGAGAGTGCCGGTCAGGTTAGCGAGGAGTTGCGAGGGGCGATTATCGAGCGTCTTGCCACAGCCCCCATGGGTGTGGGCATCTATCTAGAGGCGTGGGGGGAGCCGGGTCAACTGATCTCCGAGCTGCAGATGCTTGGCGGTGATATCGCCACTTGTCGGCATCGGCTGGAAGGAATTGAGCTACGTGCAGGGGGCTTGAATCCGGTCTGGTACGCCGATCTGAAACCAGGAGTTTTGGAGGTGCATGACAGCACCCGACTGAAATCCTGGAGACTGACGGAGCCTGAGCTCTCTATCTCCGGTAACCGCTGGCGCTGGCAGGGCAACGGGACAGGCTTTACAGTCCGTCGAGCTCAATGTTTCGACAAGCTGGGCGTCGAGTACGCATTAAGTGCCGAATTCCGTGCTGGCGCCAGGCAATTGAGGGGCTGTGCGCGGTACGGGGACTTGCAGCGTATGCTCCTGAAAACACGCTACTACAGTCGTGATCCCCAACGTGCTCGTCAGATTGGTCTACAGCTGATAGACAGTGAGCGATTCGATTTAAGTCTTATCAACTCAACCGGCGAGCGTGAGAGTTACAGCGGAAGCTGGCGCCTGCTCAGTGCTGGCCAGCTCCTACTGCAGATAGAGGATGAGCGGCTTCGCGGTTCGGGGCGCAGTTTGCGGTTTGTTCCGGATGGTGAAGTGCTGCGCCTGGCAAACACTCAACTGCTGCTTGGTAGCGAGTTGATACTCTATCCCGGCACTGAACCACTGCTAGCACAGAAGCGCTTGCGCGCTGATTTGCCTTAAACCAGCTCACCCCTATACGACGCTAATCGTTTAGCCGCTGCAGTAGCAACTCTTTGGCTGCGTTGAGTTGCGATGCCAGCCAATCATTGCCGCCTCGGTCGGGATGCACCTTCTGTATCAGTCTGCGATGCGCTTCAACAATCTCTTGACGTGTTGCTCCCGGTTCAACACCCAAAATTTCCCGCGCTTGAGCAGTGGTCATAGGCCCCGATGCTCGATTGCTGCGAGGTTGGCTTGCCCCTTGGTTGCGCTTGAAGAATCGAAACAGGCCTAAGCCGCGCATGATCCACGGGAAAAGTTTGGTAAAAAAGGGGAGTAGTACGGCAAAGAAGGCTCCGATCCAGTGAAGCTTTCCAGTGATGGTGAGATAAAGTAGAGCGAGACCGATAATAATTAAACAGAGTTTGAGTAGCGCAAGCGGACGTCTCTCTGCTGGCTGCTTGTGATACCAAAGGTATCCACCAATAACGACTAGCGAAATGAGAAATAGGCCAACGGGATTCATCTGCTGCGGGTATCCTTCAAACTCGATATCTGAGGTGGCAATCTAACCCCAGTGTAGCAACGTAATCAGTGAGTTATCTACGTGAGGAGGACGAATGAAGATCAAATTAGATGCGTTGCAGAGTGAGCGGCCGGTCATCGATCAATTGGTGTTAAAGTCCTTTGAGTGTGAGATCTATCTTGTTGATGTAAAAATAAATTCTAAGGATTATCAGGTTGTTGATGACACCGGTAAGCCGCTCATGTTTCGCTCTCAACTCGCGGCTAAGAAACCCTTTAAAGGGCTAGGCATCAACGAAACGATGCTGAGCCACTCCAGCCCATACAATGAGATGATTGGTATAGACAGCGGACCTGTTGAGCCGATGCTGGTTCGGCTCAACAACCCGGACGAGGATCTCTCGTAGGTTACTTAATCCGCATCCCAGGCTGAGCGCCTGAATGGGGTTCGAGAATCCAAAGATCTTTACCACCGGGACCCGCTGCCAACACCATGCCTTCAGACATACCAAACTTCATTTTACGTGGTGCCAGGTTTGCGACCATCACGGTCAGCTTGCCCTCGAGTTCCTCAGGGGCGTATGCCGATTTGATACCGGCAAAGACATTGCGCTCACCTTCGCCCAGATCCAGCGTCAGGCGCAGTAGCTTATCTGCACCCTCAACATGCTCGGCTTTAGCGATGCGCACAACACGCAGGTCAACCTTGGCAAAGTCATCAAAACTGATCTCGTCAGCGATCGGCTCTAGGCTCTGTTTTTTTGCCGGAGCGTTCGCCTGAGCCGCTTGCAAATTCTGCTTCGAATCTTCGATAACCTTCTCGATCTGCTCCGGCTCAACACGCTGCATTAGCGGCTTGAACTTGTTGATCTTGTGGTTGCGTAGCGGTGTCTGAATTGCATCCCAGCTCTGATCATCAATATTGAGGAAGGCCGCACCCTGTTTTGCGACTTCCGGTAACACCGGTGCCAGGTAGTTGAGGATGACACGGAACAGGTTGATACCCATCGAGCAGCAGGCCTGGACTTGGGCCTCCATACCTTCCTGTTTAGCGAGTACCCAAGGCTGGGCAGCATCGATGTACTGGTTTGCTTTGTCAGCTAGTGCCATGATTTCACGCATCGCTCGGGCATACTCGCGCTTCTCGTAGGCTTCTGCGATGCTGGTGCCGGCCGCAACGGCTTCTGCATAGAGAGCTGGCTCGGCAAGTTCATCAGCAAGTTGGCCATCGAACTTCTTCACGATAAAGCCAGCGCAACGACTGGCGATGTTAACCACCTTATTGACCAGATCGGCGTTTACGCGCAGACGGAAATCATCGAGGCTAAGGTCGATATCATCAATGCCGGAACCGAGCTTCGCTGCGAAGTAGTAGCGTAAGTACTCAGGTTTGAGGTGGTTAAGGTAGGTCTCAGCCATAATGAAGGTGCCACGCGACTTCGACATCTTCTGCCCGTTGACGGTCAGAAAGCCGTGGCAGAAGACACCGGTTGGTGTGCGGAAGCCAGCACCGTGGAGTTCAGCTGGCCAGAAGAGCGTGTGAAAGTATGCGATATCTTTACCGATAAAGTGGTAAAGCTCGGCATCGCTATCTTTGGCCCAGTATTCGTCGAAGTTGACGCCATTTTTATCGGCCCAGTTTTTGAAGCTGGCCATGTAGCCGATTGGTGCATCTAGCCAGACATAGAAGTATTTGCCTGGCGCGTCCGGGATCTCAAAGCCCCAGTAGGGTGCATCACGAGAGATGTCCCACTGCTGCAGACCTGACTCAAACCATTCATTGAGTTTGTGCTTCATCTGCGATTGAACGTGCGTGTCCACCCAGCCTTGGAGAAACTCTTCGAAATTCTCAAGTTTGAAGAAGTAGTGCTCAGAGTCCTTCTCAATCGGTTTAGCGCCGGATACAGCAGAGTAGGCGTTCTTCAGCTCTGTTGGGCTGTAGGTTGCTCCACAGGCCTCGCAAGAGTCGCCGTACTGATCAGCGGCACCACACTTGGGGCACTCGCCCTTGATGAAACGATCCGGTAAGAACATCTCTTTCTCAGGGTCGTAGGCCTGAGTGATCGTGCGTTTGGCGATATGACCGGCGTCACGCAGACGCGTGTAGATCAACGAGGCGAACTCGCGATTTTCTTCCGAATGCGTCGAGTAGTAGTTGTCAAAATTCACCATAAAGCCGGCAAAGTCACGCTGATGCTCTTCGCTAACTTTGTCGATCAGTTGTTGTGGCGTGATGCCCATCTGATCCGCTTTGAGCATGATTGGCGTGCCGTGTGCATCATCCGCACAGACGTAGGTGCAGGTGTTGCCGCGCTGCTTCTGGAAACGCACCCAAATGTCGGTCTGGATATACTCTACAAGGTGGCCCAGATGGATCGGCCCATTGGCATAGGGAAGGGCGCTGGTGACCAGTATTTTACGCTCGTTGCTCATCGTCGATGGATTCTGATTGGCTAAATGAAAGATCGCCAGATTCTACGCGTTCAGGCGGCAGGGATAAAGTGGTAGAATCCGCGCCCGACTCGCCCAAACAGATTCACAGGTAAGAATTACATGCCACTGCCACAGGTAGACCCCGCTAAATACGAAGAGCAGTTAAGCACCAAGCAACAGCGCATGCAGCAGCTCTTCGAGCGCTTCAATCCGCCCGAGATGGAGCTCTACCGCTCACCGACAGAACACTACCGTATGCGCGCTGAGTTTCGCGTTTGGCATGACGAGGATGAGCTCGACTACGTGATGTTTGAGCCAGGTTCTAAGCATGATAAGTACAAACTGACCGAATGCCAGATGGTAGACCGTCGTATCGCCGATATGATGTTTCCGTTTCTCGAGGCGGTGAAAGGAGATAAAGAGCTGCGTGCACGGCTGTTTCAAGTCGATTTTCTTGCAACGCTATCGGGCGAACTGCTGGTCAGCCTGCTGTATCACCGCAAAATCGGCGAAGCGTGGATCGAAGCGGTACGCCCGCTACGCGAGCAGTTCGGTATCGATATTGTTGGTCGCTCTCGGAAGAATAAGATCGTGCTGGATCGCGACTTTGTCTTTGAGACACTGTGCGTGAATGGTCGCGACTATCACTACAAACAGACAGAGAACTCCTTCACGCAGCCAAACGCTCGCGTCTGCGAACAGATGCTGGAGTGGGCCATCGATGCAACGCGTGACAAAGAGGGGGACCTCGTCGAGTTCTACTGTGGCAATGGTAACTTCTCTTTGCCGCTGGCTCAGAATTTTAGGCAGGTGGTCGGCACTGAGATCTCTAAGGAGTCGGTGCGTGCCGCCCAGGTCAATATAGAGAGAAACGCTATCGATAACGTATCGATATTGCGCCTCTCCTCGGAAGAGTTTACTCAGGTGCTGCGTGGAAATTTGATCACACGCCGTACGTCGGATGTAGACTTGGATGCCTGTGATTTTCGCACGGTGCTGGTCGATCCGCCACGTGCGGGTTTAGACAATGAGACCATCAAGCAGGTGCAGGGGTACGAGGATATTCTCTACATCTCATGTAACCCTGAAACCCTCGCGTCAAACCTTGAGCAGCTGTGCGAAACCCATAAAATCGAGCGCTTCGCGCTCTTCGATCAATTCCCGTACACCGATCATATTGAGTGTGGCGTAGTACTTAAGGCGCGTTAACCTACTGAATTAGTTCAAGCACTTTGCCAAGGGTGTAGAACTTTGCGTTAAAACCTACTAAATTGGTCGGAAATCAATCGCTGCCAGTTTGGAGTTGTCGTGTCAGAAGCAGGTAAAGGTTCGGCGTTACCGGGTGTTAAAAAAATTGTTGCTGTTGCCTCAGGCAAGGGTGGCGTCGGGAAATCTACAGTCACAGCTAACCTGGCGTTAGCGCTGGCCGCTGAGGGCCAACGCGTGGGTTTGTTAGACGCAGATATCTATGGCCCAAGCCAAGGAATGATGCTTGGAGTACCTGCGGGTACACGTCCACAAACAGCGGGTGAGAAGCACTTTGTGCCGGTTGAGGCTCTGGGGCTGCAGACCATGTCTATGGGTTATCTGGTCGATGACAACACGCCGATGGTATGGCGTGGGCCTATGGCGGGCAGTGCGTTGCAGCAGCTACTGACCCAGACTCAGTGGAGTGAGCTCGACATCCTTCTAATCGACATGCCTCCGGGCACCGGCGATATCCAGTTAACACTGTCACAGCGCGCGGCCGTGGACGGGGCTGTAATCGTAACAACCCCACAGAATATTGCTCTACTGGATGCGAAGAAGGGCATAGAAATGTTCGCTAAAGTCGATATCCCTGTGCTGGGCGTTGTCGAGAACATGAGCACCCACATCTGCTCTAACTGTGGTCACGAAGAGGCGATCTTTGGCTCAGGCGGCGGCGAGAAGATCTCTTCGGATTACGACACCAAACTGTTGGGCCGTATTCCGCTGGCTTCACAGATTCGGGCTCAAGCTGACGCGGGCACACCTACAGTACTCTCAGACCCTGAGTCTGAGTACGCGCAGCGTTTTCGCGAAATCGCACGGACGGTGATTGCAGATCTTGCCAGTGCCAAGCAGGCCGATATGCCATTCTTTAACATCATGGATGATTGATCAAACCCGTCCTGTAGGCGGGATCTGCGCGTTGCGCAGGTCGCGATCAACACCAAAATAAGCGAGCGAAAAGCTCGCTTTTCTGTTAGTATGCGCCGCTGTTTTCATGAGTGGGTTTTAACTCAAAGGGTTCTCTTAATGGGTATAAAGGCAGATAGCTGGATTCGTCAGATGTCGCAGGAGCAGGGAATGATCGAGCCGTTCGAGGCGGGTCAGGTTCGCTCTGTTGACGGCTCACCGATTGTCTCTTACGGCACCTCAAGCTACGGCTACGATGTGCGCTGTGCAGACGAGTTCAAGGTATTCACCAATATCAATTCGGCCGTCGTAGACCCTAAAGAGTTCTCTGAAGCGAGCTTCGTCGATATCAAATCGGATGTCTGCATCATTCCGCCCAACTCCTTCGCTTTGGCACGCACTGTCGAGTACTTCCGTATTCCTCGTGATGTTCTGACAATTTGCCTTGGCAAGAGCACCTACGCGCGCTGTGGAATAATCGTAAACGTGACCCCACTTGAACCTGAGTGGGAGGGGCACGTGACTCTAGAGTTCTCCAATACCACACCTCTGCCGGCAAAAATCTATGCCAATGAAGGGGTCGCGCAGATGCTCTTTATTGGTGGTGATCAGGTGTGCGAAACCTCGTACGCGGACCGTGGTGGAAAATACCAGGGTCAGACTGGCGTGACCGTACCGCGAACTTAAGAGGTGTCGATGATTCTTACTACCCAACTTCTTGACGAATTCTGGACGCAGCTTGAGCAGACGGTCGAGCAACTTAAAACGACTCATCTGCATGAGCTTCCCGAGCACGGTGAGCGCCTCCTGAGCCCTTACCGTCAGCGGCTGGCTGAGATTGATAACAATCTGACGTTGAATATTGAGCGCCAGTCGGAAGAGGGCGCGGTAGATTTGGTGTTTGGTTGTGATGGTTACCCAGAGTCCATTCATACAGTGCTATCGCTGGTTGACTCTGCACCGAAGATTGCAGGCGTTAAAGTGCGCGCGTTTAATGAGCGCTTCGACCCGGTGCCGCATATGGTCAATCTTGGTGGTGAGCTGATTAGTATCGAGGAGTTCTGGTGCTCGCTGCGCAATATTAATGGCCGCCTGGAGTTGGCGATCTATCTTGAGGATGCCCCCAAGGTACTGGAGCTGGATCCACGCGTTGAAGCCGCGATGATTCTGCTGGATGCCCTGCTCGGCGAATATGAAATAATGACCCGAATCTGGGCCCTGGATTGGTTCGACCTGCCGGCTGAACCTCTGGACTATGGACTGATACCACTCTCTGGGCTGCGCGCTGAATTTGACGCAATGAAAGCCCAAGTAAAGCCGCTGGGTATTCAGCTTCACTGACAAAGGCAACCTGCACCGTGGCCAGGTTTGTTGGCGGGGCGTTATTGGGACGCCCGCTGAGTCCTTTTTAGTTACTTGAGAGAACGTAGACGTTCTCTTCCTGATCGCTCTGATCGATTGAAAGATCCATGTCAAACCTCCCCCGGTTTGTACGGTTTCGTTCAACGTTGATCGGCCAACACACAACTACCGACCGCTGCCAACTATGTGGCTTACCAGCGTTTAACGCGGTAATCTAGCGTTGGTGTCACAGCGCCCAGGTGCGCTAATCTAAGCGCATCTACTGGGAAACATAGCAAATGAGTAAAAAACTAGCAAAACTTCTCGATTCGGTGCGCCTTGAGTATCTTCACGAGATGGAGACGAATGGCCACACCTACCCCTACATGACCGCTCATCGCGTTGCGAACAGGAAGTTGGCTCTATCGGCAAATGAGTTGGTTGAACTGGTGATGGAAGATCCCAAGCTGCTTGCAGCTCGGGCATCAGAGCTAATTGAGGATCCCAGAGAGGTTGCCAACCCAAGCATAGGGGCAATCCTCTCGGCAAATCTAATAGTGGCCTGTGTCGAGGGGCTGATAGCCGTTGCAGTTAATCGCGATTGGTTAACAGTTAACGAGGAGGGTGTTGCTCAGATAGAAGCGCATGAGCTGGACCTAGTAAGACCAATCAGTGGTGTGGATTACTCACAGACTAGTGGTGAGTTTGTGCCGCCCAAGGGTCGCTCTAAGCTCTCTGAACTCTTTGCTGTTGCCGAGGCTGCCTATGAAGAGCAGCTTGAAACGGGTACGCACGACGCCTACCAGCTGGCACTGTTGGTCGCTTCTGATCATGCGATCTTTTCGCCAGATGATCTGGCGCCGCTAATTGCAGAAAATCCTCTGCTTCTTGGATTGCGTGACGATAGCCTGGTCGATCCCGAGCTGTTCGAGGGTGATCCACCCGCGGGCATGATTGTCTCTGCCCATCTAACGGAGATGCTGGTGCAGCAGTTAGTGGACAGAGCGATGTCGATGGGTGCGTTAGGTTTCGACAGCAGCGGCCACCCAATCATCGAAGAGAATGACGACGATAACCCTACGGTTCATTAAGATCGCGTGGTGCGCTCGCTCTTACTTCAGCCAGTTGTCCAGGGTTGCCAGATCGTCTGGCGCCAAGGTGCCGATAGTTTGCTTGAGCGCAAATTGTAATTTGATATGACCGAGGCGTGAGTCAGCGTAGTTCTGGCGTGCAACATAGAGTGCGTTCTCCGCGTCTAATACGTCTACGACGTTGCGTGTACCTACCTCAAAACCTTGCTCGGTTGCCTCCAGCGCAGTCTCACGGGACTCGATGCTCTTTAGACGGGCATCGACTGATGCAACTGAGGTCTCGATATCGCGCACGAGTGAACGCGTGTTTTGAGTGACTTCTCGCAGGGTGTCATCGTAGTCATAGGCTTTCTGTTCAGCTTCATATGCAGCTTTCAGCTCTTCTGTTCCTGTACGGCCACCGGTGTAGATAGGTATGTTGAGGCGCAGACCGAAGCTTGAATCAGAACTGCGCGCCATAAACTGGTCGTTGCCGGTGTTTAGTGATGCTGAAAATGAGAGTGTGGGCATACCAGCCGCACGCTTCACTTCGAGGTTTTGATTAGCCGCCTGTTCAGAGAGTTGAGCTGACTGTAGCTCTAGGTTTCCGTTCAGTGCTTTAGCAACCCACTGCTCGGTATCACTTATTGCCAGACCGGCAATTGGGTACTCCTCACTCAACGGGTCAACACTGTTCACCGCACTGCCGCTAATACGCTCCATCGCCTCGTAGCTATTGGAGAGTGCCCCTTGTGCGTCGATCAGTCCGACACGGGCATCGTCGTAAGAGGCCCGGGCTTCAAGTACATCGGTGATGGCGATCAGGCCTACATCAAACTGAGCGTTGACCTGGTCAAGGCGACGGGAGAGGGCTCGTTCACGTGATTCAGCTACCTCAAGGGTGGCTTGTGCACTCAGAATATCTAGGTAGGCATTAACCACACGGATGATTAGACCCTGTTCTGCCAGGGATAACCCTAACTTCGCTTGCTCGGTTAGCGTCTGAGCCTGCTCGTAGCCGTAGAGACTCTGCAGGTTAAAAAGCGGCTGCTCTAGCGCTAGGGTCGCACCATTGCTCAGCTCACTGCCGTTCGTTTTGCTACTGTTGCCAGTCAGGCTGAGAGTCGGTTTAAGGAGGGTCAATGCCAAGTCTGCCTGCAAGCCGCCAGCGTTCGCCTGCGCCTGCGTGGCAAGCAGCTGCGCATCATAGTTGCGCGCCTGCTGATAGAGGTCAGCCAACATACCAGCTTGCCCAGCGCTCGCAGCGGACAAAGCGACGATTGCGATTGAGAGTTTGCTACGCAAAGATTTCATGAACCATCCTTAAAAGGCTGCTCGGTGTCGAGCAGGATAAATGTTTGACCTTTATAGCAGAGCGACCTACCTCAACGGTCGGTCAGATCTACAACCATACGATAATGGACTAGTTTTAGACATAAAAAAACCGAAGACCACGCTCCGGTTTCTTACGCGGCACTGAGACGATTAGCCCAGTGCTTTCGCGATGCGTGAAATCGCATCTTGTAGCACGTCCATGCTGGTCGCGAATGAGAGGCGCATGTTGCCCTCGGCACCGAATGCAGAGCCGGGAACCAGTGCAACACCAGCATCAGTCAGCAGGAATTCAGCCAGCTCAATGTCGTTGGCAAAACGGTCTGAGCCATCGATCACGCCCTGGAAGCTAGGGAAAGCGTAGAACGTACCGTCGGCCGGGATACACTCAACTCCAGGAATCTCATTCAGAGCGCCAACGACGAACTCGTGACGCTCTTTGAATGCCACAACCATGTGGTTGACACACTCCATGCCACCGTTCAGTGCCGCAACAGCTGCTGCCTGTGCGATAGAGCAGGGGTTAGAGGTAGACTGCGACTGTACCTTCTTCATCGCGCCGATCAACTTAGCAGGACCTGCTGCGTAACCGATACGCCAGCCGGTCATTGAATAGGCTTTAGAGACACCGTTGAGAACGATAGTGCGCTCATAAAGGTCAGGCGCTGCGTTGAGGATGTTAGCGAAAGGCTGGTCATTGAAACGGATATGCTCGTACATATCATCAGTCGCGACCAGCGCGTTAGGGTACTTACGTAGTACTTCAGCCAGTGCTTTGAGCTCGTCCAGTTCGTAAGCCACACCTGTTGGGTTAGATGGGCTGTTGAGTACGACCAGTTTAGTCTTCTCGTTCATTGCTGCATCAAGCTGCTGCGCAGTGATCTTGAAACGCTGCTCCTGAGCTGTTGGAACGATGACAGGCGTGCCGTCAGCAACAAGAACCATATCAGGGTAAGAGACCCAGTAAGGGGCTGGGATGACAACTTCATCACCTTCGTTCAACAGTGCTAGAGCTAAGTTGAAGAAGCTCTGCTTGCCGCCACTTGAAACCAGAATCTGGTTAGCCGCGTATTCCAAACCGTTGTCACGCTGGAACTTATCGATAATCGCTTTTTTCAGAGCTGGGGTGCCGTCTACCGCAGTGTATTTGGTCATACCAGCGTTGATTGCTTCGATCGCAGCCGCTTTAATGTGTAGCGGGGTATCGAAATCAGGTTCACCAGCACCCAGGCCAATAATATCCTTACCAGCAGCCTTGAGTTCGGCAGCACGGTTAGTGACGGCCAGAGTCGGCGATGGTTTGATGGCGTTTACGCGGTTGGAAAGATTAACGTCCAATCCTGTATACCTCTGAAGAAAGTCTTTGTTTAGCGTCTCAATAGACGAATTTAGTACGAAAATTCCGCCGAAATTATACAGCAACAAACTTATAGGTATAATCCCCGCGGTTGTAAAAAAAAGGCATCAGGCCCAGTTTTTTTGGCATTTTGAGCCAATTAATAGCAAATTTTATCAGACCGCCTCTGCGTGGTAGTTTCCGGAGATCTAATGAAGACAGCTTTCGAGGTTCATTCGAAATTCAAACCCGCCGGCGATCAGCCGACGGCGATAGCTGGGCTGGTAGATGGTTTGGACTCGGGATTGGCTGCGCAAACGTTGCTTGGGGTAACTGGCTCGGGTAAGACCTTCACCATCGCAAACGTAATTGCACAGGCTCAGCGGCCGACTATTATCATGGCGCACAACAAGACGCTGGCGGCTCAGCTTTACGGCGAGTTTAAAGAGTTTTTTCCGAACAACTCAGTCGAATACTTCGTCTCTTATTACGACTATTACCAGCCGGAAGCCTATGTGCCGTCTAGCGATACCTTCATAGAGAAGGACGCTTCGATCAACGACCACATCGAACAGATGCGTCTCTCTGCGACGAAGGCGCTACTGGAACGCGAGGATGCGATTATCGTCGCCACCGTTTCAGCTATCTACGGTCTGGGCGACCCCAAATCCTATCTGGCGATGATGTTGCATCTGGACAGGGGCGATCGCATTGATCAGCGCTCGCTGTTACGCCGTTTAGCTGAACTACAGTACACCCGCAACGATATTGAGCTACATCGTGGCACCTATCGTGTCCGCGGTGATGTATTGGATATCTTCCCGGCCGAATCCGAGAAGGAGGCGCTGCGCGTTGAGCTGTTCGATGATGAGATTGAACAGTTGGCCTGGTTTGACCCGCTAACGGGCGAAATTCTACGCAAGGTGCCTCGGGCGACAATCTACCCGAAAACGCACTACGTTACGCCGCGTGAGACGCTGTTGGAAGCGGTGGAGCACATCAAAGAGGAGCTGCGCGAGCGCCTGAAAGAGCTACGTGAACATGACAAACTGGTGGAGGCGCAGCGCTTGGAGCAGCGCACTCTCTACGATATCGAGATGATTCTAGAGTTGGGCTACTGCTCGGGTATCGAGAACTACTCCCGCTACCTCTCTGGCCGCGGCCCCGGTATGCCGCCACCGACGCTATTTGAGTACCTGCCCGATAACGCCCTCTGTGTGATTGATGAGTCGCACGTTACCGTGCCGCAAATCGGCGCCATGTATAAGGGCGACCGCTCGCGCAAAGAGACACTGGTGCAGTACGGCTTCCGCTTGCCATCGGCGATGGATAACCGACCAATGAAGTTTGAGGAGTGGGAGCGACTGGCACCGCAGATGATCTTTGTATCAGCGACCCCAAGTAAATATGAAGCCGCCAATGCCCAACAGATATGCGAGCAGGTAGTGCGGCCTACTGGCCTGGTTGACCCCGAAGTCGAGATTCGTCCGGCACAGACCCAGGTAGATGACCTCTTGGGTGAGATTCATAAAGTTGTTGTCCGCGACGAGCGCGTGATTGTCACCGTGCTGACCAAGCGTATGGCCGAGGATCTCACCGAATACCTCGCCGAGCACAATGTGCGTGTGCGTTACCTGCACTCCGATATCGACACCGTTGAGCGCGTAGAGATTATTCGTGATCTACGTATCGGCGAGTTTGATGTGCTGGTGGGTATAAACCTGTTGCGAGAGGGTATCGACATGCCCGAAGTGGCGTTGGTGGCTATTCTCGATGCGGATAAAGAGGGATTCTTGCGCTCGGATACCTCACTGATCCAGACCATTGGGCGCGCCGCCCGTAACCTGGCTGGTCGCGCCATCCTCTACGCCGATCGCATCACTGGCTCCATGCAACGCGCAATCGACGAGACGGAGCGCCGCCGCAAGAAACAGGTCGAGTTCAACACCGAACACGGCATCATCCCTAAAGGTATCAAGAAGTCGGTTGCTGACATCATGGAGGGCGCGATTATACCCGGTAAGAAGGTGGGCCGAGGCAAACAGAGTAAAGTGGCCGAACCGCCCGCCGACTACCAGGTGGATCCCAGCCGCATGAGCGCAGCCGATCTAGCGAAAGCGCTAAATCAGCTCGAGGATCAGATGTACGAAGCCGCCCGCAACCTAGAGTTTGAGCGTGCAGCCCAACTGCGAGACCAGTTGCAACAGCTCAAACACGCCCAGCTGGCAAGCGACGATTAAAACTTGCCAGATTAAGCCTTGCCAAGCGCCGCGTCCCAGCTATAATACGCGCCACGTTGTACGACCGTAGCTCAGTTGGTTAGAGCACCACCTTGACATGGTGGGGGTCGGAAGTTCGAATCTTCTCGGTCGTACCAATACCGCGTACTGTGTCACTTTCAGCCCTAGGGAACCTGCGATTAAGCAGTCGTTTTTTGGTTCGGTCAACAAATCTGGCGCCACATGCGATTTTTTGACGGATTTAGGCCAAAACGTCCCCGATTTTTGCTTCATGGATGCCGATTTCACAGCCTCCAGACGGATTTATCCTGCTATTGCGCCCGTAACATCTGATCTACGCGCACAATGTTCGCCAGAGTAAATAGCATCGCCAACTTGCTATCGTTCTTCTGA
>JAHEDZ010000010.1:80809-91708 GCA_024640955.1 Oceanospirillaceae bacterium | reverse complement strand
GCGAGTTACAACGATTCACATCCGAGCACTCGAGTTACTCCAATGATGGTGGAAATGAATCACTCATCGCGACTGTAAGCCGTGAAGTGTCTCAGAAGGTTAAAACACCCGATAATACGCCCGTCATTGGGTACGAGGTGTTGAGTGCGATTGAGACAAGTACAGGCTGGGAAGCTCAAGTCAAATTGCTCTACAAAAGTTACAAAAAGCTGGGAGCACCCGACAATCGAAGAAGTGTTGTAGTTGTCGCTGAGGACGCAAAATCAGCGCCACTTGCAGATAAATTGGAATCATCCCTCGTAGCTAGCCGCCGTTTTAACGTCCTGAATCGAGATTCTCGAGCAGCGTTTGAAGTCGAGAAAATTTTCATCCGCAGCGGTGATGCTTCAAGTGGCGAAGTTGCGAGATTTGGGCAAGGCGAAGGTGCAGACTACCTGGTTATTCTGCGCAGCTCAGGTCACTACGACCGACAAGCCCCAGTCAGGGTGATTAAAGCCACCGGTGAAAAGCTCTATCATGCCGAAGCGGGCTACAGTTATGACCTAGAAGTAATTGAATTTTCCAGCCGGGAAATAAAGTGGCGCAGGCAGGGTAATGTGCACGTTGAGAGTGAAACTCCAGGATCAGCAGCTGGGAGACTTGGTGCTAAAGACACAACGCTGGCAGCGGCCCTGGCAAGCGATCTTGCGGGTGCAATCTACCCTGCACGAATTGCTCAAATAACAGGCAACCAGGCCGTCGTGAACAGAGGCTCGGGCGCAGTGCAGTTGGGTCAGCAAGTAAACATCTACCTGTTAGGAGAAGGGTTGGTGGATCCTCAAAGCGGCGAATCCCTCGGTGCGATGGAGACTCGGGCCGCATCAGGCAGAGTCATCGACATCAAACCTAAATTTTCCATTATTAGTGTGACTGAAGGGGAGCTACTAAACGGCAATGAATACATTGTTCGCTGGGCTGATCTCAGCCACCAAGTATCTGAATCAACAGCCAGAGAAGCAGATGCTTCAAAACAGGCGACTAGGGAAAAACTGAATAAACTGGATGACGCGTTTCTTAATTGATCCACGCTCAAGCTGCCTTTAGGCAAATGTGGCTCTCACGCGCGGATCCAAAAAACAGAGGAAACGCTTATGCACTACATCAGACACTTTCTTACACTACTGGTTTTCGTCTCGGTAGGCGTGGATGCACTTGCCGCAGACTATCATGGCTCATGGACTAACCCTCAGTCCGGAGCACGGATCGATATTTTGGACGGATTTAAACCTGGCCGAGGCCCTGTTTTGTCAGTGGACGAAGAGAACGAAGTCAAAGCAGGAACTTGGGAAGAGGAAAATGGCGTAATCAGTGTAAAAATAGGCTACCAAAAATACACTCTCAGTTCAAAAACGGCCGACCAGATCACTTTGAAACCAAACTATGGCGATGAGTTTATTTTTGAACGGCTCATCACAGACGCATCTACGGCAACAATATCCTTAAAAGATGATGCGGCAGCTTTTATTACAAAACTGCAGTCGAAGGTCTGGATGACCTCTCTCGAGGGTCAGTTCGGCATATTCAAACCGACCTTTGCTAATGATTCAGGCGTTCTAGAGCTTGCCAATGACGAACAGTTAACTGATCTTAGAAGCTGGGCAGTCGCCTCTGGTGTTCTCAAGATAAATAGAGACGTAATCATCGAGGCTCGAGTAAATGATGCGTTCTTTGTCGGACTCGATGAGAGGGACCGATTTATCGTGTTCCGCGCAATTGAAACAGCGCAAGGTCTGGCCTCAACTGACCTTAAATCCGAGCGAGAAGCATTTTTTAATAAACTGTTGACCGGAGAGTGGATTTCGACTGGATATGGCGTAAGCACTGTTCGTTTCCGACCAGTATTTGGGGAGTTAGCGGGTAAAGTAATTAGTACTCGCGAAGGGCGACTTAATTCCCAATCAAATTGGGAGTACTCACCATCAACAGGTGCTTTAAAAGTAGGGTACACAGAATACAAGGGCGCTTTGATCGTCAACGACACCTTAGCGTTACTCGAAGATGATGGCGATCAAGTTTTCTACAGCCGAAGCCGCAACTCATCTGAGAAACGTTACACGCTGGCCGACTTGAAACAAACAGCTCTTAACGAAAACTCGCTTCCAAAGATCCAAGAGATGTTAGGACTGCAGAGCTTCAAAGACGAATACCTGTTTAGTTGGGAGTTTAACGCTGACGGCCGCTCAGGGTATCTCCACAAATGGAAGTCTGAACCCTTCACAATCACGGGCGAAACTATGGACCAAGAGGATGTCGGTAAGCGAAACACTCTTAGACAAGTTGAAGATTTCCTAATTTTCGATGACAAAGAGATCTACCAACTCGATACCACTGTTTCTCGCCTACGGCCGAAAAGTGATGCCGAAGCTCTAGCCGACTCTCAAGCAGCTGAAGCTGCAAAAGCCAGCGCTCTCACGAAGCAGTTAACTCTGCGAATCACCTCTCGTACTGGTGAGATCCTGAATCTCCCTATCCCACTCAGCGATTTCTCAGAGATTGCAAATATGTCAATTGTAAGTGAATAACAGAGGCAACCATCATGAGTACAGCAACTAAGTTAGTTATCGGGGGCGTAGTTATCGCCGCCGCCGGCGGAGGTGGTTATTACTACGCAGACTTGAAGGCCAACGAGATCGCCAACCAAGCGATGCAAACCTTTAAAGCTGATGTTGAATCCACCATTCCGGGGAGTTCTGTCTCTTTTGGGGCAATCACAGCAAAAGCCTTTGAGCAGAAAGCCAGGGTAGCGGAGTTTGCTCTGCGCTTCGGTGATGATGCGAAGCTCTCAGCTGATAGTGTAAACCTGGCCATCAAAGATGGTGTTTTACACTCTTCCGAATTCTTTGATTTGAATTTTGCTGCCTCACTAAGCAAGCGAGAAAGTGTTAAAGCCGGCGCCGAACGCCTGCTCCTAGCGGGTCTAGATGTTGCTCAAATCAGGGGGATTATCGATAACTTGGTGGACAATCCAGATTCTGCGCCCAATCAAATTGATCAATTAACATTTGATGAAGTCACCTTTAGCGGTCTGACTTTTGCCGGATACTACAAGGATCAGAAAAAAGTTGAGCTTAAGCCCTCAAATATTCAACTTACCGGTGTCAAAAATAGCGCATTCGATACTCTGAAAATCGATGGTGAATTCGTTGGTGCCAAAGGCGGAATGTTTCGTAGAGACACATCCTATAGCTTAGGGTCGTTCGAGGTAGACAGTTTCGACGCTAGTAAAATTATTCTGGCGGCAATGCGCAACGATGAGTCTCTGATGCTACAAGGCCTGAGCGAGGGCTTTGGAATTAACACTGTGAAATTGTCTGAATTTAAATTCGATGACGGTGAAATTAACAGCTCCATTGGTGCCGCAGAAGTTTCTGTCTCAAGTGACAAACTTGCTAGCTTCAATATTACTGGGATCAATTTCAACAACCTAGATGAAAATATCACAGGGGGCTTTGACTCGGCTTTTCTCAAAACTCTAGACCTGAAAATGCTTTCGCCAGAGATATTGACGCCACAAGGGCAAGCGATTGCTGCAAGCAGTTATGCTGGCATTACAGGGTTCGGTATTAAGGGTGGCTTCGCTCAGAGCAACGATATAGACGCCAAACGCATGTCTGTAGGCGAGATCAGTCTGGATGGTATTGAAACTAAAGAGAACTTTGTTACCAAAGCCGCTCTTAAAATCGATAAATTCGCATTGCCTATGGGCTTCCTAAAAGAAGCTGACCGCAGATTTGCGCGCACGGTCCAGGAGATAACTGGCGCTGATGAAATGACGATGAGTTTCGGTATCAGCAGTGACTACGACACTGAAACTGGTAGTTATGGTGCAAACCTAAACTTTGATGTTGAGAAGTTTGCAGGCATCGCACTCCAAACAGAGCTCGCGGGTCTACCGTTCTCCACTATGAAGCAGATGGCTGGTGAGGCTAATTTCGAGCGTCAGTTGCAGCATTTGGAAGGGCTAATGCAAACCGTAGCCTTTTCTGGAGTAGAGATCACTTACACCGATGGCATGCTTGCTGACAAAGTCTTAGAAGAAGCTCCTCCTAAGGAGCAATTGGTAGCGATGATGAATCAGAATCTGGGGATGGTTTTAGCTGCATACCCGGCAGAGCGAGATCAAATCATTCAGGCCGTATCTAACTTCTTAGATGGCAGAAATGCGCTCTCCATCAAAATATCCACGAAGACGCCAATTGTTGTAGAGCAGCTAGAGAAAGATTTTATGTCAGGCACTCTGAATCAAAATCTAGCACTGGTTGCTAGCGGCTCTTAAAGCAGTCGATTGTTGAAAACTGGCGCTGATCATCTGTGACGCGCCAGTTCAACCCAAAAACACGAAGTAAGTCTATGAGAGCGCCTCGGCAGATATGTTTTACATCTGCCGAAAGCTTTAGCGTCAATATCCCTTGGTTTTTAGATCATTTTCGACATAATGTAGAGGTCAATACAGTGTTTAAAGCGGTCGATATACGATACTCGCTGCCACGACCTAGTGGGTTAGGGCAGCGTATCTGTGGGATAAGATTGGAATCAATGAGAGTATTTATTGCGCAGTTGAGCATCGCAGCGCTTGTTTTGGTGAGCTTCATAGTGCAGCACTGGGTTGTGTTTCCATTAGAGCGCCTGACTCTACCTGCGGATGATTTGAATTTTGCGAGTCTTCTTTTTATTCCTCATGGTGTGAAGCTGGTACTAGCGTTTGTTATCGGCATCCTAGCCTTACCCGGTATTTTGATTGGGCAGTTCCTAGCCGGCTTATTATTGGGTAGCCCGCCAGATCTTGCTTTCATCACAGCGGTTATCGGATCATTCGCTGTAATGCTACCCGTAATGTTGGTTAGATATATGCAAAGCATACCCTTTACGATTTCGTTGGCAGAGACAACGCATGCTGTATCGATCGCCAAAGCATTTTTTGTCGTAACAGTAATAGCCAGCTTGTTAAACTCAATGTTCCATGGTGTGCTTTTTCACAAAGAGGGGAGCAATATATTGGAACTACGCTATTTAACAGGCGATATCTTGGGTGCTGCCTTTGTATTATTTGCTCTTATGGGCATACGACGTGTTAATAAGTTCTACCAACAGCGAGGAGTGTGATAAGTGGATCGTAAATTCTATCTCGGTTTGCTAAGCCTCACGATATCAGCTGAAGAGGAGCTGGGGTTAGCGTCTTTAACGGCCGCAGACAAGCAACTATTGGCTGCACTCTGGCGTGAGTCAAACGATGGCTCGAAGCTGGTAGAGGCTACTTACGAGCGTGCAGAATCAGAACTGGAATTTGACGATTTCTCACGCGCGCAATTCTACAAGTCGGTGCGAAAGCTGCTCGAGCTCGGATTCATCAAGCGTGTCGGCTCCAAACGCTCGGCTACTTACCAACTCAATTCCGCCGCAATGTAAGTTTGTTACTTCACAAACCTCTCAAACCTAGGCGCAACCAACCCAGCCTCATACCAACTCCCTCTCTCAGGCCAGAAGATATTTGCCATCGGCATCATCGACGGCTCGCCATCCAGCGACCCAGCAGGTACCACCCACATACCACTCGCGCGGGAGGTGTAAGGCACACCCGATCCACACTCGGTGCAGAACGCCTTACTCAACGCGCGGCCCGGTAGGTCAAAGCGCTTCACTAGCTCCTCGCCGCTCACCCACTCAAAGTTATCAGGCACGGCAAAGAGGTTAGACGCGTGGGCAGAGCCCGTCGCTTTCTGGCACTGCGTGCAGTGACACATAAAGAAGCGTTTAAACTCGTTTTCGACGCGGTACTGCACTTTACCGCACAGACAGGACCCGTTTAGTGAAGCCATAACGACACCCCTTTACATCTTTTGAGAGGACTCAACACCGGTTTTGCGGAACAGCAGATTACGGATGCTGTTGCGCAGCAGATAGACCAGCAAAAAGACAGCAGCCGCGCCCAACATATCGCCCATCAAAAATCTCAACCAGATCTGTGATTCGGGTGTGACACTATTTAGCAAACTGGCGAAGTAAGAGTTAAGAAGAGAGCTGATCAGCGCAATTACCAGCACTTTACGCCCCAATAGCAGCGTATTCTTGCTAGCGAGCGGATCGCGTTCACTCTCGAAACCGCCATTTTCAAGATAGCTCACCAGGAAGACAGGTATGTAGATCGCCAATACAGCGATAGCGCCAAAACTGACGGAAAAGGCAAAGTCGAGGGTGTACATGTAGATCCCGAGCGTCTGCCCCGCCAGAATCGGAAAGACCGCAAGGTGCCCGTAGAGCGTGGCCACAATTACCTTCACTCCGTGAGGGATGAAGATCAAGCTTGCGATCTGCACGATGCTCGGATCGAAGATTCGACTCTCGATCGGAAAGATCACATAGTTCTGCAACAGAAACGCAACCACGACTAGCGATAAAATCCCTAAGCTCAGTTTCAGCTCGCTCGGTTGTAAACCATGACTGCGTAAGTCGCTCATACTCAATCCTCTAAAAACCCATAAATGCAGTAAAACTCGCACTACACTGCATTACTTGTTGCCTGCAATATCTCGCCTATATTTAAGAGGTCAGACTACCCCGGTCAGGAGGACTTAATGCGGGACACCAAATTACAACTTAGCCTAGTCGCAGCGTCATTACTACTAGGCGGCTGCTCCGTCTATTCCGGCGCGATTAACTCACTCGGCCCCGGCTCACCAGTATCAGACATACAACCGCCCAAGGGCAAATATGTACTCTCCGAGGAGCCACCCGTATTCTGTCCCGCGCCTGATCCACTCAAACCGCCGGTACCGATTATTCGCGCCGTCTACTTTAACAATGACACAACAGACTTAACGGATGAGTCGAAGGCGAAAATAGATGCTATTTACAACGATATTCTCACCTACCCGGCAGCAGAGATACTGGTAGTGGGACACACCGACACTCAAGCGTCGGAGCCTTATAACCTAGCACTCTCGAAACGGCGCGCCGATTTAATTCGTCAAAACTTAGTTGAGATTGGTATAGATCCAGAAATCATTACAACCGAAGGACGCGGTGAAACCGACTTGTTGGTACCGACCGCAGACAATGTCAGTAAAGTGCGTAACAGACGCGTCGTTATTGACGTGCACTAGCCGCTACTTAGCTCACTGCACATTTAAGTTCATGCGCTTACGAGGTATAACTAGCGCATGAACTCAAAGCTCTCACTCTTTCTGATCTTCTTACGCTTGGGGCTGACCTCCTTTGGTGGGCCGGTGGCGCATATCGGTTATTTTCGCGAAGAGTTCGTTAACCGGCGGCGCTGGTTCAGTGAAGAGGAGTTCGCCGACAACGTTGCGCTGTGTCAGCTCATACCCGGCCCCGCATCCAGTCAGACCGGTTTGGTGATCGGCTACCAACGCGAGGGTTACCTCGGAGCTCTGCTCGCATGGCTAGGGTTTACGCTACCCTCAGCTCTGGCCTTGGGTTATCTCGGCATCATGCTGGCAAACCCAGGAGTCAGTCTCTCGCCACTGCTGCTGACACTGTTAAAAGCGATCGCAATCGCCGTTATTCTGCAGGCAGTGATTGGCATGGCACGGACATTCTGCACCACCGCGGCTAATAAACTACTGATGCTGGCTAGTGCGGCGGCTTTAACGTTGGTCGCGGCACCTTGGTTAACGCCGCTACTGATTGTCGCTGCAGGATTGATCAGCCTTGGGATTAATCGTGCAGCTCTGCAACCGAGTAAGTTAGTTTGGCGAGTTAACCGCGGTGGCGCGCTCTGGCTGCTGATCTTCTTTGCCGGCCTGCTTCTACTGCCGTTAGTCACCGCTGATGCAGGCGCAGTGGCGCAACTGTTTAACAGCTTTTTCAGAGCCGGCGCGCTGGTGTTCGGTGGGGGTCATGTTGTACTTCCACTGCTCGCCGATGCGACTGTCGCAAAAGGCTTGATTAGCTCTGAGGTGTTTATCTCAGGTTACGGCGCCGCCCAAGCTGTACCTGGACCACTCTTTACCTTTGCAGCATTTTTGGGTGGCGCGTTGGATGGCAGCGTCAGCAGTGCCGTGATTGCGACCTGCGCCATATTTCTGCCTGCGGTCGCACTGGTCTTTGGCGTGCTACCGATCTGGGAGCAGCTTAAAACTGACGCGCGTGTGCGCGTAGCAATCGGCGGAGCGAATGCAGCTGTTGTCGGCGTTCTACTGGCCGCGCTGATAACCATCTCAATGCAGACCCTGACATCGGTTTACGTCGGCCTTGCTGTAATGGTCGCTTTTGGGCTTGTGCAGTGGGTAAAAATACCGGCCTGGATAGTAGTTGCAGCATCCTGTGCAATTTCGCTGGTCGAGGCTTGGTTCTTTTAGAGGTATAGCAGGAGTGGTGCAGATGGGGAGACTCGAACTCCCACGCCCGTGAAGGCACTAGCACCTGAAGCTAGCGTGTCTACCAATTCCACCACATCTGCGTGTTGTCATTTTTGAAGGGCTGACGGCCCGAACGTATTGTTACTTTCCTAGACAGTCTTTACGTTTGCAGCCACTCTTTGTAGGTAGGTAAAGAGTGGTGCAGATGGGGAGACTCGAACTCCCACGCCCGTGAAGGCACTAGCACCTGAAGCTAGCGTGTCTACCAATTCCACCACATCTGCTCGGAAAGTGCGGCGCATTATATAGATGCACCACTACCTTGTGAAGCCCCGCTGATAGTTTTTTAATCAGCTAACAAGCCCGCTTTTGCGCGCACTAGAGCGGTGTTAGGCAACGCTCAAGCTCGGTGACTAAGCCCAGCATAAATTGCTGGTAACTGCCTACCGCAGGCTCAACTGCACCGGCCAGAGGGTCAAGCTCCCCCTGGCGAACGCTCAAACCGCGCGTCACTGACTCAATAAGCGCTGCTGAGTACTGCGGTTCGACAAAAACGCAGTTCACCTGGGCTTGCTCGAGCTGTTCTCGCAGCTGTGCAAGATGCTTCGCACCGGGTTTACGCGATGGGTCAAGAGTAAAGAATCCGACTTGGTTCAAGCCGTAATGCTCCACCAAGCCTTGATACGCATCGTGAAATACGAAGAAGCCCGTCTCTTTTACCGACGCCAGGCGCTTTTCGGATTCAGACTCGAAAGCCGCTAGGTTATTGAGAAAAGCCTCGGTATTAGCAGCAATGCGCTCAGCGCTGGCCGGGAAACGCTTCTGCAACTCTACCGCCAAGCGCTCGGCGAAGTGCTCAGCAGACTCAGGGCTCAGCCAGGGGTGTAAGTCGTCGTGGTCATGGCCCTCATGCGCTCCATGAGCCTCGTGAGCCTCGTGAACGTGCGCATCTTCGGCATGTGCTGCATGTTCCTCGGCTGTCTCCAGCCAGCGTAAGTCCTCAACACCCGAAGCCTGAATCACCTTCGTCAGGTAGGGCTCAACATCAGCACCTATCCAGACCATAAGTTCAGCCTGATCAACGATACGGCGGTCAGACGGTTTCAAAGCGTAATCGTGCGGGGAGGCGCCATCCGGGAGCAGAGTCCGCACCTCGGCCACCCCATCAAGCAGCTCGGTAGCGATTAGCGAAATGGGTTTAATGCTTACTACTACAGTTGCTGCCGAGACTGAGACTGAGAGAAGAGAGGAGAAGGCAAAAATAAGTGATCGCTGGAACAACATAGCTGACAAGGCCCTATCGTTAGAAAGTGTACTGTTATAATATAACGCCAATTCGGGAGGCGCATTATGCACACACAAGCTAACGCATTCAACAGCGATGCATTTAATACGAGTCACAACCATGAGCACTGCGTTAATGCTGCCCTGCTCAGCGCGAAAACGCTTTGCCGTGATCGAGGCCAACGGCTAACCCCCGTGCGCGAGCTTGTTTTGCGTCTCATCTGGCAAAGTCATCAACCGCTAGGCGCCTATGAACTCTTACCACAGCTAGCTGAGGCGGGGTTCAACTCAGCTCCACCCACGGTCTATCGCGCGCTCGACTTTCTGCAAGAGCTCGGCTTGATTCACCGCATCGCATCAATGAACGCATTTATAGGTTGCAGCCATCCAGATGAAGCTCATCCTAACGCCTTTATGATCTGTCGTGAGTGTAAAAGCGCCGCGGAACTCGATACTGCCGAGCTCAAATCAGCCCTATCGGCTGCGGCCGGTGCACTTGGGTTCCAGATTGAGCAGGAGAGTGTCGAGCTAATGGGGCTTTGCCAGCATTGCCGGGAGGCCGCTAAGTGACGCACCCTGATCTAGCCCGCTTGGAAGGCATCGCACTGCGGGCGGGCAAGAAGCAGATTCTCAACAACATCAATCTGTCGCTGCATGATGACTGCATCACAACACTGATCGGTCCCAATGGAGCCGGCAAATCAACTCTGGTTAAGATCCTGTTGGGTCTGGTAAAACCGACGAGCGGTAAGGTTTGGAGACGTCCGGGATTGGTCGTTGGCTACATGCCGCAGAAGATCCAGATTGATCGTACGCTGCCGCTCACCGTGAAGCGTTTTCTGCAGATCCCGTACAGCTACTCTAAAACTCAGATCGAGGCGGTGCTGTCAGATGTTGGTGCCCCACATCTGCTGAACTACTCGATTCATGATCTCTCCGGGGGCGAGATGCAGCGCACGCTGCTGGCGCGCGCACTGTTGCGCAATCCAGACCTGCTTGTACTAGATGAACCCGTCCAGGGAGTCGATATCAACGGCCAGACCGAGCTCTACAATCTGATTACGAGTATTCGTAAGAAGCGCCGCTGTAGCGTGCTGATGATCTCACATGATCTGCACCTCGTGATGGCATCGACAGATCATGTCATCTGCCTGAATACCCATGTCTGCTGCTCAGGCAACCCCGAAGCAGTAAGCGCCGATCCAGCCTATATTGAGCTATTCGGTGCGTCACACGCTGCGACTCTGGCGCTCTACAA
>JAHEDZ010000010.1:68315-80709 GCA_024640955.1 Oceanospirillaceae bacterium | reverse complement strand
TCGCGTTACCGTCTGATTCTGATGCTGCTAATCGCAATGGTGATTGCCGGAGCGATGAAATTGGTCGGTGTCCTGTTGATCACGTCATTAATGATTATTCCAGCGGCTGCCGCGCGACGCCTATCGCAAACGCCCGAGCAGATGGCGATCTTTGCGGGACTGCTCGGCACACTCTCGGTTTTAGGCGGCATCAGCCTCTCTTGGTTTATCGATACGCCAGCGGGGCCGTCGGTGGTGGTTAGCGCCCTTGTGATCTTCTTACTGATATTCTTGGCTCCACGAGCGCGTGCATGATCCTGGGTAGAGCGATCAACTGGCCAAGCCGCGAGATGCACAGTCGCGTCTGGGCACTCGCCTGGCCGATGATGCTCTCCAATATTACCGTACCTTTGGTAGGGCTGGTGGACTCTGCAGTTGTTGGGCATCTGGATGATCCTCGGCACCTTGGTGCCGTTGCGGTGGGCGCCACACTCTTTACCAGTATCTACTGGGCCTTTGGTTTTCTGCGAATGGGAACCACCGGCTTGGTGGCTCAGGCCGTTGGTCGCAGTGATGGCGATGGCAATCGAACTCTGCTGGCTCAGGGGGCTATCTTTGCACTCGTACTCGCGCTTGCGATGGTGGTGTTGCAGTGGCCGCTGCTCAATTTTGGGTTGCAACTGATGGGCCCCGAAGCGGATGTGCTCGAAACCGCCTCAGACTACTCCTACATCCGCATCTATGGCGCGCCCGCTGCACTAATCAACTACGTGATCATTGGTTGGTTCGTCGGCAACCAGAATACGCGTGTGCCGCTCTATCTGCTGACGCTGGTGAATCTGGTAAATCTGCTGCTCGACCTGCTTTTTGTCTTGGGATTTGGCTGGGGTGCTCAGGGTGTTGCCGCGGCTACACTGGTCGCTGAGTACACCGGACTCGTTGCAGGCCTCTACTTTGTTGTGCGCCAGCTTGATCTGGTGGATGGCCAAATTAAACGAGAATTGCTGACTCGGCTCGATGCCTACCGAGCCCTGATTCGGGTGAATCGCTATCTCTTTATCCGCACAGCACTATTGCTATTTATGTTCGCTTTTTTCACCTCCCAGGGTGCCCGCATCAGTACCGAAGTGCTCTCAGCCAATGCCTTGCTGCTCAACTTTCTCATGCTTATTTCCCATGCGCTCGACGGTTTTGCCCACGCCAGCGAGGCTGGCTGCGGCCGCTATGCCGGTGCAAAGGATAAGTCCGGGTTTTATGAGGCGGTCTTCAGCGCAGCGATCTGGTCGCTAGTGTTTGCACTGGCGTTAACGCTGACCTTTTACCTGTTTGGTGAGGCGATCTTGGGGCTGATGACCGATATCGATGCCGTGATGGCGATCGCGACCAACTATCTTCCCTGGGTATGGGTGCTACCGCTGATCGCGGTAGGAAGCTATCTGCTCGATGGGGTCTTGATTGGGACCACCCAGACACGTGCGATGCAGCAGATTATGTTGATTACAGTGCTATTTGTCTTCCTTCCCCTCTGGTGGATAACTCAACCGTTGGGGAATACCGGTCTCTGGTTAACCTTTACCCTAGCTTTTGTCGCTCGTGGTCTGGCTGGCCTCTACTACTACATCAAATTTACCCGAGAAGAGCGCTGGTTCAATCCTGACTGACAGGGTTCAGTTTCAGTGCTTGCCAGGCAGCTATCAGTCCGAGGGCCTCAACCTGCCACGCTACCCCTTTAGGTAACCCGCCTCGCGGGCTCTCGTTATCGATTGCTGATACTCAGGGCACTGCTCGATGTGATCATTCACATAACCGCAGGCCTGTAGATAGGCGTAGACGATGGTGGAGCCGAAAAAGCGCATACCACGTTTTTTCAGGTCTTTCGCGATCGCTTTAGATAGCTCAGTCTCTGCAGGTATCTCTGCCATTGAGCGCCAGCGGTTAGTAATAACCGCGCCGCCCATTTGGCTGAACAGGTAATCGGAGAAGCTGCCAAACTCATCCACTAACGCTAAGAAGACGCTGGCATTTCCGATAGAGGCTTCGATCTTGGCGCGATTACGGATAACGCTCGGATCATCGAGCATTGCGGCAATTTCAGCTTCACCAAATTGCGCGACTTTCTCGGGGTAGAAGTTGAGGTAGTGCTGGCGATACCCTTCGCGCTTGTTCAGCACAGTGCGCCAACTCAAACCCGCCTGAGCGGACTCGAGAACAACAAACTCAAACAGGGTACGATCGTCCAGTTTGAGCTTACCCCACTCATCATCGTGGTAGCGGTGCTCTATCTCAGAGTTGCGCGCCCAACCACAGGTGTCTGGGGTATCGCTCATACTAGTGATCCTTCTTCTGCAGTTTCGGATTCACAAAGAACTTGATGGGCTGCGCCTCGGGCTCAGTTGCCGGCGTGTTTTTGAGTGGGTCGACACCCTCTTTGGAAACGCGGGTTTCAAGCTCTTTAGGCTCGGGGCGGCCATCGAGGCGCATCGAGTCCTCAAATCCACAATCGACACACTCCCGATACTCACGCTCATCATCACGATACATTCGGGTACTATCCATCGCGGCGCAGCGTGGACAAACCACGCCCGCCATAAAGCGCCTCACGACGCTCATGCAGCGATACCGGAGTGACGTAGCAGTGCATCAACCTCGGGCTTACGCCCACGGAATGCCACAAACAGCTCCATCGGCTCTTTCGAACCACCCTTCTCGAGGATCTCTGTGCGGAAGGAATTGCCGGTATCCGCATTGAAAATTCCCTCCTCTTCAAAGCGGGAGAACGCATCGGCTGAGAGTACTTCAGCCCATTTGTACGAGTAGTATCCAGCCGCGTAACCCCCAGCGAAGATATGGCTGAAACTGTGTTGGAAGCGGTTAAATGCAGGCGGTGTGACCACGGCTACCTGCTCGCGTACCTGGTCGAGAACGCCTTGCACCGGGGTCTGGCCTGGCTGGTAATCACGATGCAGTACGAAGTCGAACAGCGAGAACTCCAACTGGCGCACCATCATCATGCCAGACTGGAAGTGCTTCGCCTCTAACAGACGCTCCAACATCTGCGCCGGCAATGGCTCGCCGCTCTCATAATGGCCAGAGATTAGCGCCAAGGCGTCAGGTTCCCAGCACCAGTTCTCCATAAATTGGCTTGGCAACTCTACTGCGTCCCAGGCGACACCATTGATACCACTGATATCAGCGTGCACCATCTGCGTCAGCATATGGTGCAGACCGTGGCCAAACTCGTGGAATAGCGTAGTTACCTCATCGTGGGTCAGCAGCGCTGGCTCACCTTCGATTGGCGGAGTGAAGTTGCAGACGAGGTAAGCGACCGGCAGTTGCAGGCTAGTATCGATACGACGTCGCACGCGGCAGTCATCCATCCAAGCGCCACCGCGTTTGGCAGAGCGTGCAAAGGGGTCGAGGTAGCAGTGCGCCACGACTTCACCGTCGCGGCTCAGTTCGAATAGGCGGACATCTTTGTGATAGGTATCGAACTCCTGTAGTTCTCGGACACTGACATGGAACAGGCGCTCGGTCACACCGAACAGTCCTTCGAGAACACGCGGTAGCGGAAAATAAGGGCGCAACTCCTGCTGCGAGATGTTGAAGCGCTTCTGTTTTAGCTTCTCAGCATAGTAAGTCATATCCCAGGCTTCGAGCGTCTCGAGGCCCGACTCTTCAGCCGCGAACGCCCGCAGCTCTTCGACCTCTTTCTCCGCCTGCGGCTTGCTACGCTCGGCCAGATCCTCAAGGAACTGCACTACCTGATCGGTCGACTGTGCCATTTTAGTCGCCAAAGAGTACTCGGCGTAGTTCTCAAACCCGAGCAGTTTGGCCAGCTCCAGGCGGGCAGTCAGAATCTTCTGCATCAACTCAGAGTTGTCCCACTCACCCGCTTTAGGCCCCTGGTCCGAGGCGCGCGTTGAATAGGCGGTGTAGAACTCTTGACGCAAGGCGCGATTCTCAGAGTGCAGCATTACACCGTAGTAAACCGGGAAGTCGAGCGTCAATACCCAACCCTCTAGCTCACGCTCTTGTGCAGCCGCTTTCGCGGCAACTAGAACGTGCTCAGGAAGACCGGCCAGCTCTGCTTCATCTGTCACCTGTTTCACCCAGCCTTGGGTCGCATCCAGCACGTTTTCAGAGAACTTAGTCGTCAGCTCTGACAGCTCAAGCTGCAGTTCGGCATAACGCTTCTGCTGCTCGCCCTCCAAGCCAATACCGGAGAGACGGAAGTCACGCAGTGAGTTAGTAATCACTTTTTTCTGTGCAGTTGTTAGCGTTTGAAACGCATCGGTAGCAGCAAACGCCTCAAAAGCTTGATAAAGCTTCTCGTTCTGACCCAGCTCGGTAAAGTATTCGGAAAGCTTCGGCAAACAGGCGTTGTAGGCTTCACGCATCTCATCGGTGTTCTGCACCGCATTGAGATGTGAAACCGGCGACCAGGCCTGCGCCAGCTCATCGTTAAGCTGCTCGATCTCACCGACTAGGCTCTGCCAATCCGTCATCGATTGCTCGACCAGCTCTGCGATACGCGCTCGGTTGCGGCTTAACAGCTCATCAATTGCGGGGACAACGTGTTCAGCTTTGATTGCGCTGAATTGAGGCAGAAAAGCGGGTGTAAGCAGAGGGTTGCTCATGGATATCTCCGGAAATCTGGGAATTGTTAACCTTTACTATAGAATGGGGGGCGTAGATCAGAGTTTCAACCTGAGATGAGCGCAGAACCGGAGAGAGCTATGAAAATACGCCCCTTTAAAGGCATCACACCCAAGCTAGGTGAACGTGTTTTTGTCGACCCCAGTGCTGTGGTTTTGGGAGACGTCGAGATTGGCGATGACTCCTCCGTCTGGCCGCTCACCGTGATTCGCGGTGACATGCATCAAATTCGTATTGGTGAGCGCACTAATGTGCAGGATGGCTCTATCCTCCATATCACCCATGCCAGCAGCTACAACCCAAAGGGTTATCCTCTGATTATCGGAGACGAGGTGATCATTGGTCATCAAGTAATGTTGCATGGCTGTACCATCGGTAACCGCATTCTAATCGGTATGTCCTGCACTATTATGGATGGAGCGGTGGTTGAGGATGATGTGGTGATTGGAGCAGGTTCGCTTGTACCGCCCGGTAAACGTTTGGAGTCCGGTAAGCTCTATATGGGTCGTCCGGCCAAGGCAGTGCGTGATCTAACCGAGAAGGAGCTGAGTTATTTCAGTTACTCAGCGGGCAACTACGTAAAGCTTAAAGACGAGCATCTAGCGGAGGAGTGGGCGCACTCCTAATAAAGCGCGAGTGAAGGCGAGTAAAGAGAGTGGTCGGCAACGTACGCTTTGCGTAGATGCCTCCTACATACCGTCCAACCTAGGGCTTAGCTTTAGCGATCTCTCGCAAACGCTTCACCACCTCTGCGCCTATAGAGCGCTGAGTGAAGTTTCCGTCTGCCTTTATCTTTCCAGCACTCTTACCAGTCAGAATCTCAAGGCACTGATCGACGGTAGCGACTGAGTGAATCGCAAACAAACCCTCTTTCACGGCATCGACCACCGACTGTTTCAGCATCAGATGGCGTACATTCGCCTGTGGAATAATGACGCCCTGACGACCGGTAAGACCGCGGCTTTCACACAGCCTAAAGAAGCCCTCGATCTTTTCGTTTACACCACCAATCGCCTGCACCTCACCATACTGGTTAATCGAACCAGTCATGGCAAAGCTCTGTTTAATCGGAATATGTGTCAGCGCGGAGATCAAAGTACAGATCTCTGCCATAGAGGCCGAGTCGCCATCAATGTATCCGTAGGATTGCTCCATAGCGATACTGGCCGACAGTGTCATTGGAAAATCATTTGCGTAGCGGTGGCCAAGGTAGCCGGACAGAATCAACACCCCTTTCGAGTGAATCGGCTGGCCCAAAGTCACTTCGCGCTCAATATCCACGATACCGCGGGAGCCCGGATGAACAGTCGTTGTGATACGCGCCGGGGTACCAAAACTGACATCCCCAACCTGAAGAACGGTTAAGCCATTGGATTTGCCGATAGCTTCGCCATCCGTATCAATCAGCACCGTCTCATTGGTGATGCCATCCTGAATCTTCTGCGCCAAGCGGCCAGTACGACGCTCTTTGGCGTCGAGCGCCTCATCAACATGCTCGGAGGCGATAAGTTTGGCGCCATCCACGTTGCGCCGGTAATCGGCTTCGCACAGTAGATCCTTGAGTTCACCGATGTGAGTTGAAAGCATCTCCTGATCACCGGCCAGGCGCGAGCTGTGCTCCACTAAACGCGCCACCCCGCCACGTGTCAACGGCGCTAGCTTCTCTTCAGTCGCGAGCGTCTTCATCAGCCGAGCATAGTGACGGATCGTCTGCGGACTGCGCTCAACATCCTCTTCAAAGTCGACCACAACACGGAACATCTTCTCGAAGTCATGATCGAGCTCCTGCAGCAGATAGAAGGTGTTGCGGTTGCCGATCAGCACAATCTTCACTTGCAATTTGATCGCCTCAGGGTCGAGCGTAATCGTGCTGATGCCGGTGTATTCGCTGGCGGGGTTTTCGATGCGAATCTCATGCGCCTTGAGTGCCCGCTTTAGCGCACCGTAGACAAAAGGCTGCTCAAACAGCTTCTCTGCTTCAATAACAAGATAGCCGCCGTTAGCGCGATGCAGTGCTCCCGAGCGGATCAAACGGTAGTTAGTGACCATCGCGCCCATCTCGGAGTTGTACTCGATGCGCCCAAAGAGGTTCTCATAGTTTGGGTGCGCCTCGTAAACAACCGGCGCGCCTTTAGTCTTTTCGTTGTCGACCAGAAGATTAATGCCGTAATTCTCGTCCATAAAGGTGCGGCGGGCCGCCTCGGACTTGTTCTCAAAGATACCTTCGGCAATCAGCTCACCGGCGTTGCGAATCAGGTCACGCTCCACCTCTTCGAGATACTGACCGACTGCAGCATGACTCGAATAGCGATCAATCACTTCGGCAAAGAGCGGCTGCAGTGCAGCCCGAGCAGTATCACGATCCAGATAGCGTAGCGCCTCTGCCGCTTCACGCCGCCACTTAGGTAGTTCGGTCAACTCCTCATTTAAAAGCTCTTCAAGATCAGAGATGTGTTTAGAAAAAGCGTCTCGAATATCTTCAGGTAGTGCTGAGAAAACCGCCTCATCAATTGCCTGACCTTCAGCAACAGGGGTAAAACCGATAGTTCCTGCGTCGCGATACACAGCAATGGAGTATTCACGCGCCTGACGCTCGACAGTCTCAACCGCGTTGTCATAGCGACGGCTGAAGTCACGCTCTATCTGACTCTTCTTGCGCTGATAGGCCGGGCTCTCAAAAGCGGCGGGAAGCTCGGTCAACACTCGATCCAACAGCTTGCCAACATCGCGACGGAACTGCCCTGCTTTACCGGCAGGCAACTTCAGCGCAAGCGGATGGCGCGAATCGCTGATGTTGTTGAGGTAGCACCAGTCGCTGGGTTTACGCTGCTTTTTCGCTACGCTTCGAAGACTCTCCATCGCAAAAGAGAAACGACCGGTATGAGGCGTGCCCATTACGAAGAGGTTGTAGCCCGGTCGATCCATGCCGACACCAAACTCCATCGCATCCAGCGCGCGCGCTTGGCCAAAAAATCCGGCAAAGGGTTCGAGTGTTTCGGTGGTTTTAAACGGGAGAAGGTCGGTGTCGCAAACGCGGTAGAGTTGTTCGATGCTCAGAGGGGCGTGCTTTTCCATGCGCAGTTCCAGTCGGCAGAGTCTTTTCCTTAAGACTGATACCCGCGCAAGGTTAAGTCAAACTAAAACCCGAAAAACCTCAGCTTAGTCTATCTGGTGTAGCTCCGCACTCAGCTCGGCAAGGAGCTCAGCTGTTCGCGGACGCACTCCGTGCCAGATATAGAAGGCATCGGCCGCTTGCTCTACCAGCATTCCAAGGCCGTCGACCGAGCGTGCACCTAGGGCTTCAGCCCAGCCACAGAAAGGCGTTTTGTCGCGGCTGTACATCATATCGTAAGCCAGTGTCTCGCGACCTACCGCACTCGCAGGCACAGGTGGCAAGTCACCAGTGAGGCTCGCGGCCGTGCCGTTAATGATCAGATCGTAAGCGGGCGCTGACACTTCTTCGAAGCAACTCACGACGATGCGCTCATCATCAAAAATATCCCTGAGAGCCTCTGCCTTAGACAAGGTACGGTTTGCAAGTACTAACTGACTTACACCTGATGCCAGTAGAGGCAGAATAACTCCACGGACGGCGCCGCCGGCTCCGAGTAACAAGATACGAGCACCCTCGAGTTTGAAGCCGAGGTTATTTGTTAGATCTGCAACCAAACCCGAACCATCGGTGTTATCACCACAGATCTCCCCGGCATCATTTAAGTAAAGGGTGTTAACTGCACCAGCCAGCTCAGCGGCCTGCGAGCGCTGCTGCGCTAGCTGCCAGGCCAACTCTTTATGCGGCACGGTTACATTCGAGCCTTTGATCTCGCCTGACCGCAGGAGTTGCTGCATGGTCTCGGTGAACTCTTCTGACTCGAGCTGTAGAGCACGGTAGACCAGATCTTGCTGGCACTGCTGCGCAAAGGCCGTGTGAATACGTGGTGAGAGACTGTGGCCCACGGGGTTCCCGGTGACCTGATAAAGCTCGGTCATCCCGCCTCTCCCAGCCAATCACGCGATTGCAAGTAGTATTCGGTCAACTTAGCTTCAGGGGTACCCGGCTCAGGCGCCCAGTTGTAGTCCCAGCGCACTTCGGGTGGGAGTGACATCAGAATGGACTCGGTGCGCCCACCTGTCTGTAGACCGAAGAGTGTGCCGCGGTCGAACACAAGGTTAAATTCAACATAGCGCCCGCGACGATGCAGTTGGAAATCGCGCTCTTTCTCACCATAGGGATCGTTCTTGCGGCGCTGCACGATCGGAAGATAGGCATCGACGTAGGCATCGCCAATAGCACGCATCAGAGCGAAACTCTGCTCAAAGCCCAACTCATTGAGGTCATCGAAGAAGAGACCGCCAATACCCCGCGGCTCACCGCGATGTTTAAGAAAGAAATAGTCATCACACCACTTCTTATAGCGTGCATAAACATCCTGGCCAAAAGGTTCACACGCCTCTCTGGCGATGCGGTGCCAGTGAATGCAGTCTTCATCGTTGCCATAGTAGGGCGTTAGGTCGAAACCGCCGCCAAACCACCAGACCGGCTCTTCACCCTCTTTCTCTGCAATAAAGAAACGCACATTGGCATGCGAAGTGGGTACCATTGGGTTCTCTGGGTGCATAACCAAAGAGACGCCCATCGCTTCGAAGTCACGTCCTTTCAGTTCTGGGCGGTGCGCCGTCGCCGAGGCTGGCATCTGATTACCATGCACGTGAGAGAAGTTAACCCCGCCTTTTTCGAACACCTCACCGTTTTTGATGACGCGGCTACGACCGCCGCCACCCTCGGGGCGATCCCAGCTGTCTTCAACAAAATCGCCACCGCCATCCTCAGCCGCTAACGCGGAACAGATGCGATCCTGTAGATCCAACAGGTAAGCTTTTACCTCAGCAACACTGGGTTGGCTCATTAACTCGTCTCCAAAAAGTTTTTAACTGCGCAGCGTATTCAAGCTTACTGCGTCACGAATAACAGAGGGGGCACTACGACCTCCCAGATCTCCAGCTATTACAAAATCGAGCTCAAGGCCGAAGTAAGCATTTACTTTTGTTTTTGTTAGTGCCGGCTCACGTGTAGCAGGATTGGCCGATGTCGACACGAGCAAACGGCCAAAACGATCACAGAGAGCACAGACTAACGGGTGATCGGAAACTCGCACTGCGACTGAGCTGTGCTCCCCTTTTATCCACTCTGGGATCAGGTTCTCGGTATCGGGGATCAACCAGGTATTCGGACCCGGCCAGGAGTCGACGACCGTCGCGCGCTGCTCTGCAGTAAGGTTGACCAACAGGTGCTCTACCTGAGCAACCTTTGATGCGACAAGAATCAAACCCTTCTCAACTGGTCGCTTCTTCAACGCCAGCAACCGCTTCACGGCCAACTCTGAGTAGGGGTCACAGCCCAAGCCCCAAACTGCCTCAGTGGGATAGGCAATCACCCCATCCTGCTCAACGTAATCTATGGCCCGTCGAATCTGCCACGCATTCAACATAGTTTAACTTGCCTCGCTTGATTCTTAACTGCTGCAAAAGTAGCGACCCGCTTTACGCACTAGCCTGCCAGCCAGCTCATGCTTGGCCAACTCTACTTGCAACTGAACCACACTCAACCCACTAACTTCTGTAAGCTCATCAAAGCTCAGATCTGTGCTGCTGAGCAAACGTAGAATCGGATCCTCACTATTTGCAGCAACCTGAGCGCTTGAAGATGTACCTCTATCACGCGAACTACTGCATAACTGCCGCAGGGGTTGGTGCAGGGCGTTGATTATATCATCTGGAGATTCAACGAGAACCGCCCCCTGCTTGATCAATTGATGACAGCCACGGGCTTGAGGGTTTGATAGCGCTCCGGGGACAGCGAAAACCTCTGAGCCCTGACTTAATGCCAACTTGGCACTTACTAGAGATCCACTCTTGAGGCCAGCCTCAACCACAAGCGTTCCAAGTGCTAAGCCTGTAATCAGCCTGTTGCGCTCGGGAAAACGCCAGGCATCGAGCGCGGCTCCCGGCGGGTTTTCGGTCACTAACAGCCCACCCTGTTCTACAATTTGGTCAGCTAACCCCCTATTTCGGTTGGGATAGATCTTACCCGGGCCATTCGCTAATACAGCAATGGTTGGCGTTGAGCCTTGCAGAGCGCCCAAATGCGCTGCTGTATCGATACCCAGAGCCAGCCCACTCACCACACCTACACCCCAATCAGAGAGGTGTTTAGCAAAGCGCTCTGCCACTTTCGTTCCCAGGGGTGTCGCTTTCCGGCTACCCACCAAAGCGATCTGCGGTTCGCTCACTGCCTCAGTGTCGCCACGCACAAAGAGAAGAAACGGTGGATCAGGAATCATTCGCAAACGCACTGGGAAGTTTGGGTGCTCCTCAGTAAGTATCTTCCAGCCCAGCTGCTCACACTCAGCTGCAATCTGTTCAGCGCCGGCACAATACACCTCTTTCGCAAGTAGGGGCCGGTCGTGTTTGCGGCAATAATCGGTGACAAAGCTCCACGCCTTATCGCTTTCGAACAGTGCTGATAAAAGGCCAAACCGCTCTATCAGTTTACGTTTCTGAAGCCGCGTTAGTGGAAGCTGTAAAAGTTGCAGCCAGAGGAGAGTATTGGACATCTGCGCTCCTTGCAGTCCTGGGTGAACGGCGCCTCATCCTTGAGGCGCACTGTGAAGCAGCTAGTTTTTAGGGCTGGCGGAGTTCATCACCGATAGAGATCACGTCGGTAGCCCGCATAATCAGTGCGTAGCTCACCTTCTCAAAAGATTTGAACACCATCAGTTCGCCGGCGCGTTCAGATGGCAAACGCACAGTCTCACCGTTGATAGGATCGCGTACATCCTCACCCTTGCTGTAGACCGAGTAGACATGACCCGCTTCCAAGCCCTCTCGCAGCCCCGCATTGATGGTTACGGCATCGAATTGGCCAATGTTTGCAACACCACCGAGGACACTGAGAATTACCGCGTCATCCAACATCGGGCCCGCACGGGGTGTAAAAATAGATTGGATGGGTTCCTCGGAGCGCGGCAGCACGCGATCACGTAGACGCACCTCTTCCACCGACTCGGTCAAATCCAGTGACAGTACATCTGCATCACGGGCGGCGACCAGTGTATCTGCCACCTTATAGAGTTCGTAACCAAGTAATTCGTTGTCAAAGGGGTCACGATACTCTTTTGCCGGGCGGTAGATGCTCTGCTGACGCAAATCACTCACCAACTCACCACGGGCATAGACTCGATCGCCTGCGCCGGCAATGATGCGCTGGTTTTTGCCGCCGAGAATGTAGGGCGCACGCTCTAAAAGATCCTCATCGACAACACGGTTATCGTTAAGAAACGCGGCAATATCACGCAGTGAGATTGTTGGAATCGCATTCTCAAGCGGAGTCACCTTAGGCTGCATGCCGGTGTCGCGTTTCAAGCTCAGACAAGGCTTACCGTCACACCAATAGAGATAGATGATATCGCCAGGGTAGATCAGGTGGGGGTTGTAGATCTGGTTGTTCATATCCCAGACCTCAGGCCAGAGCCACGGGCTCTGCAAGAAGCGCGCGGAGATATCCCAGAGGGTATCCCCCTTAACAACCACGTACTCTTTAGGGTGGTCATCTCTTAATTGAACCACATCGCCCTGTGTTTGGGTGTGCATCTCCGCGATCGCCGGAGTCCCAAGAGCCAACACCAGCGCCAAAAGGGAGCCGAGTAGGTATCGCATAATCAGTCCTTTCAATACGTCTTTTAATACGTCTTTCAATACG
>JAHEDZ010000010.1:0-68215 GCA_024640955.1 Oceanospirillaceae bacterium | reverse complement strand
AATACGTCTTTCAATACGCGCGAGCCACGGCTCTAGCCTCATGCTGACCGTGCACACATTGCAATACTTTATGAGTATAATAGTCCAAAATTTCGGAATGCATGTGTGACAGCTTAGGCTCACACAAAATAGAGATAGATTTGTTATGGCACTACTGAAGATACTTGAGTTTCCAGATCCTCGCCTACGTACCATCGCCGAGCCGGTTGAGCAGGTCGATAATGAAGTTCGCAAGCTCATTGATGATATGTTCGAAACGATGTACGACGCGCCAGGAATTGGCCTGGCGGCGACTCAGGTGAACGTGCATAAACGCATCGTTGTGATTGATCTCTCTGAGGATAAATCTGAGCCTCTGGTAATGATCAATCCAGAGTTTGAGGTGCTAACGGGCGAAGAGGATAAAATGCAGGAGGGCTGCCTCTCTGTGCCGGGCTTTTATGAGAACGTTGAACGTCCAAATCGCATTCGTCTCAATGCGCTCGATCGTGATGGTAAGCCCTACGAGCTTATCGCTGAAGAGCTGCTAGCTGTCTGCATTCAGCACGAGCTGGACCACCTCAATGGCAAGCTCTTTGTCGATCACATATCGCGATTGAAGCGTGATCGCATTCGCTCAAAACTTGAGAAGAAACATAAGCTTGAGGGCACTCACGCCTAAGCTTTTCTATATCCGCAGGGGCGCTTTGGGCGCCCCGTTGCGCTTCCGGAGTATCGATGTCCGAACCACGCATCATCTTCGCAGGCACGCCCGACTTCGCGGCCGAGCACCTGCAAGCTCTAATCAACGCCAAGATACCGGTGACAGCGGTCTACACCCAACCTGATCGTCCGGCGGGACGCGGACGCAAGCTTCAGCTAAGTCCGGTCAAACAGCTGGCGCTAAGTCATGATATTCCGGTATTCCAGCCGCTGAGCCTGCGTGCTGAAGAGGCACAAGCGGAATTGGCAGCGCTGCAGCCAGATCTGATGATTGTGGTTGCTTACGGGCTGATCCTGCCACAGTTGGTGCTAGATACCCCAAAACTCGGCTGCATCAATGTCCACGCTTCACTATTGCCGCGCTGGCGTGGTGCAGCACCTATCCATCGCGCGCTGCTAGCCGGTGACGCTGAAACCGGCGTGACGCTAATGCAAATGGAAGCGGGACTCGACACCGGCCCGATGCTGGCCAAGGTGCGCACCGAGATCAGTGATCAAGAGACCAGTGGCGAGCTGCATGACCGCCTCGCCTACCTCGGTAGCCAGATGCTGGTTGGTCAGCTTCCAGCTCTGTTGGCGGGCGACTTGAAGCCCGAAATCCAGCATGACGACCTGGCTAATTATGCAGCGAAACTGGAGAAGCAGGAGGGCCAGATTGACTGGAGCAAGGATGCTGAGACCATCGCTCGCCAGATCCGCGGCCTAAGCCCCTGGCCAGTAGCTTTTACACATTTGGACGGTAATGCGGTACGAATTTGGCTAGCAGAGCCTGATTCCAAAAGCGCCAATACTCCTGCTGGATCGGTTTGCGAGACATCAAAACGTGGTATTGCAGTTAGCTGTGGTACCGGGCGCCTCTGGATAAAAACGGTTCAGTTACCTGGCAAAAAAGCGACAGAAGCGGCCGCACTGTTGAACTCCAACAATCATCCATTCCAGCTGGGTACTCAGTTTGACTGATACGACTAAGCCCTCGAGTGCGGGGCTGAATCTGCGGGTTCGCGTTGCTCAGGCCCTATTGCCATTGATGCAGCAGCGCGGCTCGCTATCGAGCCTGTTGCCCGCCGCACTGGCCAAGGCCAACGAGCGTGATCGGGCGCTGATGCAGCAAATCTGCTACGGCACACTGAGATTCTGGTTTCGTTATGAGAACCTCGCCAGCCTGATGTTGCGCAAGCCTTTTCATCCGGATGAGCAAGATATTCAAATTCTGCTCAACTCAGCACTTTATCAATTAGATCAACTGAGCGTGCCCGACCATGCCGTTATCAGTGAGACGGTGGAGGCCTGCAAACAGCTAGGCAAGCCCTGGGCGGGCAAGCTACTAAACGCTGTGCTGCGCCGTTATCAGCGTGAGAAAGTCGAGTTAACGAAAGCCGCCGAGCAGCTCGATGGCTATATCTACAACCACCCTGACTGGATGCTGTCGAAACTCAAGCACAACTGGCCCGATCAGTGGCAGGAGATTTTCCAAGCCAATGACCTGGCACCACCCATGTGTTTGCGGGTGAATCGCCAGCGCTGCGATCGGGACGGCTATCTACGCCTGCTGGCCGCTGCTGGAATTGAGGCAAAGGCTGCGCTTTATTCAGCGGATGCGATCTATTTAGACTCCCCGATGGGGGTCGATAAACTACCCAACTTTAGTGAAGGCTGGGTCTCTGTGCAAGATGAGGCGGCACAACTAGCGGGACAGTTGCTTGCGCCGGAACCCGGTATGCGAGTGCTAGACGCTTGCGCGGCTCCGGGCGGAAAGCTTTGCCATCTATTGGAGCTGCAGCCTGAGGCCACTGTTGAAGCGGTCGAGTTAGAGGCGCGACGCGCAGTTCGTATTGACGAAAACCTCAAACGGCTCGGCCTTACTGCAAGCGTAAAGATTGGCGATGCCACCACCACAGAGTGGTGGAACGGTGAGCAGTATGACCAACTGCTGGTCGATGCACCCTGCAGTGCAACAGGTGTTATTCGTCGAAATCCCGATATAAAAATATTGCGCCGCAACGAAGATATTTTAGTCCTGGCATCGATTCAGCTGGCGATCTTGGATAATCTCTGGGCTATGCTGAAGCCGGGTGGTACATTGCTCTATGCTACCTGTTCAATTTTCCCACAGGAGAACGAGCGGATCGTAGAGCGCTTTATCAAACAGACTCCTGATGCCCACCTAGTCCCAATACAAGCGGACTGGGGAGTAGAACGGGAGTTTGGTACACAGCTCTTCCCTCAGCCAGAGGGCCATGATGGATTTTTCTATGCTCGCTTAGAGCGAGCGCTGGAGGCGTAGGCAACTGATGAATGTCGTTATTCTCGGCGCAGGCCAGGTCGGTGGTTCACTCGCAGAGCACCTGGCAAACGAGTCCAATGACATCACGGTTGTCGATACTGATGGCCCACGCCTGCGCGAACTAGCGGATCGACTTGATATTCGTACCGTTGAGGGGCCGGCCTCTCAGCCAAGTACGCTAGAGCGTGCTGGTGCGCGTGACGCTGATCTGCTTATCGCCGTCACCAACTCCGACGAGATCAATATGATCGCCTGTCAGGTGGCTACGAGCCTGTTCAAGGTGCCGAAACGTATCGCACGCGTGCGCGAGCAGGACTACCTCTACAACGATCGCCAGCTATTCGCCGATACCGCCATTCCGATTGACGTACTGATCAGCCCGGAAGAGCTGGTAACGCAACACGTGAAACGAATGATCGAGCACCCCGGTGCCTTACAGGTACTCGATTTTGCTGATGGTCGTGCTCAACTAGTCGCCGTAAAAGCCTATTACGGCGGCCCGCTTGTGGGACGCGAAATCGCCGTTCTTCGCGCCCATATGCCGAATGTAGATACGCGTGTGGCCGCGATTTTCCGCCAGGATCGGCCAATCATTCCCGAGGGCACGACAGTCATCGAGGCGGACGATGAGGTCTTTTTCATCGCGGCGTCCAAAGATATTCGCTCCGTTATGGGGGAACTGAGACGTCTTGATAACCCCTACAAACGCATCATTATTGCTGGTGGCGGCAATATCGGAGCTCGTCTAGCAGATTCAATTGAGGATCAGTTCCAGGTAAAAATTATTGAGCGCAATGTGAATCGTTGTCATCAACTCGCTCGAGACCTCAACAACACCATTGTACTTCAAGGTAGCGCTTCCGATCGCGAACTGCTGCTCGAGGAGAACATCGAGGATACCGATGTTTTCTGTGCGCTGACCAACGATGATGAGGCCAATATCATGGCCTCGATGCTCGCCAAGCGTATGGGTGTGCGTAAGGTTATGACACTGATCAACAACCCAGCTTATGTCGACCTGGTGCAGGGCGGTGTCATTGATATCGCTATCTCTCCCCAGCAGACCACTATAGGCGCGCTGCTAACCCACGTTCGCCGTGGTGACGTAGCAGCAGTGCACTCGCTGAGACGCGGTGCCGCGGAGGCGATTGAGGCAGTTGCTCATGGCGATCGCATGAGTTCAAAGGTGGTCGGTCGCATGATTGAGGAGATCAAATTACCAGAGGGCGCCACCATTGGTGCACTGGTGCGCAACGATCAGGTACTGATCGCCCATGATGATGTGGTGATTGAAGATGGTGACCACGTTATCCTCTTCCTGGTTGATAACAGACGGATCGCCGAGGTCGAGAAACTCTTCTCCGTCGGCCTGCACTTCTTCTGAGCCGCGTATGCACTTTCGGGTAATCCTTCGAATTCTGGGCATTCTGCTGATGATCTTCAGCATTACTCAACTGCCACCTGCACTGATTTCGCTCTACTACGACGACGGCAACCTCAACGCTTTCATCGCTGGCTTTGCGATTACCCTGCTGACTGGATTCTTTATCTGGCTACCGGTCATGCGTGTGCGCCAAGAGTTACGGACCCGTGACGGGTTCTTAATTACGGTTCTCTTCTGGAGCGTACTCAGCTTCTTTGGTGCTTTGCCGCTGCACTTTGCCGATGCCCTCGCGTTGAGCTTTACAGACGCCATCTTCGAAGCTGTTTCTGGCCTTACCACTACGGGCGCAACCGTTATTACAGGATTAGATGAGTTACCTAAATCCCTGCTCTACTACCGCCAACAGCTTCAGTGGTTGGGCGGCATGGGTATCATCGTACTGGCTGTCGCCATTCTGCCGATGCTGGGAATTGGGGGCATGCAGCTCTACCGCGCGGAGACACCGGGACCGGTAAAAGACTCCAAGCTGACGCCACGCATTACTGAGACAGCCAAAGCGCTATGGAACATCTACCTGACACTAACGATAGCCTGTGCGCTGGGCTTCTGGGCAGCCGGCATGACCCCGTTTGACGCAATCAGCCATAGCTTCGCAACCGTCGCCATTGGTGGTTTCTCAACCCATGATGCGAGTATCGGCTACTTCGACAGTGCACTCATCGAGTCGATCTGTGTGCTGTTTATGGTGCTGTCGGGGATTAATTTTGGCTTGCACTTCGCCGCCTTTAGGCAGCGGACACTGAGTCACTATCTAGCTGACCCAGAGCTGAAGTTTTACCTCTTCATTCTAATCAGCATCTCGCTGATGACGCTTTTCGTACTCGACTTCACCGATACCTATCCGCCACTGGAAGCACTACGCAAATCAGTATTCATGGTGGTCTCTATCGCAACCACAACGGGCTTTGCCGTCGCAGATTTCGCCCACTGGCCAGCGATGCTGCCATTCATGCTATTTGTCGCGGCATTCGCGGGTGGTTGCGCCGGTTCGACTGGTGGCGGTATGAAGGTGATTCGCATCCTGCTGATCTTGAAACAGGGGTATCGAGAAATTGTACGACTTATCCACCCCAACGCCATCATGCCGGTAAAATTGGGCCGCAGACCCATTTCGAGCAAGGTACTAGAAGCGGTATGGGGCTTCTTCTCCGTTTACCTGATGGTCTTTGTGGTGATGCTTATCGCATTGATGGCTACTGGACTTGATCAGGTAACAGCCTGGTCTGCTGTAGGTGCGACTCTGAACAATCTCGGTCCCGGATTGGGTGACGTTTCAGAGAACTACGGCAGCATCAACGAGACAGCAAAATGGATCCTCGTTTTAGCGATGCTGCTCGGTCGCCTTGAGGTATTCACCCTTCTCGTACTGCTTACGCCCGCTTTTTGGCGCCGTTGAGGCGCCATCTCCGCAGATCTGCGCCGCTTTTAGCGATTTTTCGTGTATAATACGGCGCTAATTTTTTTGCAAATCGCGCATTTATTTTGACCTCCGAGGGACACTCTCGTGACTGACTTCGCCAAACCGGATGTAAAGACCTTTCAGGGACTGATTCTTGCTCTGCAGCAGTACTGGGCAGACAAGGGTTGTGTCATCGTTCAACCGCTTGATATGAACGTAGGAGCAGGTACCTTCCATCCCGCCACCTTTCTGCGTGCTATTGGCCCAGAGAACTGGAACTCTGCATACGTACAGCCTAGCCGCCGTCCAACTGATGGCCGCTACGGTGAGAACCCTAACCGTCTGCAGCACTACTACCAGTTTCAGGTTGTGATGAAACCGCACCCCGACAACTTCCAGGAGCTCTACCTAGGCTCACTCGAACATCTTGGCTTTGACCTTCTGACTCACGACGTGCGTTTCGTAGAGGATAACTGGGAGTCACCGACGCTCGGTGCCTGGGGTCTGGGCTGGGAAATTTGGCTGAATGGTATGGAGGTGACACAGTTTACATACTTCCAGCAGGCAGGCGGCCTAGAGTGTTACCCGGTTACCGGTGAAATCACCTACGGTCTGGAACGTCTCGCTATGTACATCCAAGAAGTCGACAGCGTCTACGACCTAGTCTGGAGCAAGAGTCCGAACGGAACCGTCGTAACTTATGGCGACGTTTTCCATCAGAACGAAGTTGAGATGTCGACCTACAATTTCGAGCAGGCCGATGTACCCAAACTGTTTGAGGACTTTGAACACAACGAACGTGAGTGCAATAAACTGCTCAAAGCAGGTCTGCCACTGCCAGCCTACGAAATGGTGCTGCAGGCATCACATACCTTCAACCTACTCGATGCGCGCCACGCAATCTCTGCGACTGAGCGCCAACGTTACATTCTCCGTGTGCGCACACTGGCTCGAGGTGTTGCTCAGGGTTACTTTGATTCACGTCGTTCAGCAGGCTTCCCGCTGGCTGAAGCGAGCATCCGAGAAGAAGTTATGGCATCGCTAGAGGGAGCTGAGTAATGAGCACAGGTGATTTTCTATTTGAGCTCGGCACTGAAGAGCTACCACCAACCGCGCTGAAGACGCTGTCCACCGCACTAGGCAACTCCATGGAGGCGCAGCTTAAGGCAGCACAGCTGAGCTTTGAAGCTATCGATCTCTACGCCGCGCCGCGTCGACTTGGCTTCTTAGTTAAGCAGTTGAGCGCACAACAACCTGATCGCTCTATCGAACGCACCGGCCCTTCAGCCAAAGCGCCCGAGAAAGCAGCCATGGGCTTTGCCGGCTCTTGCGGTGTATCCCTGGCAGATCTCAGCATCGAAACAACTGACAAAGGCGAGTACTACGTTTACCGCGGAACAGAGAAAGGTCGCCCTGTAACTGACCTTCTCCCTGAGATGCTTCAGACTGCCATGCAACAGTTGCCGATTCCTAAGCGCATGCGCTGGGCTGCAAGCCGTACCGAATTTGTACGCCCGGTTAAATGGGTTGTTGCACTCTTCGGCGACGAGGTCGTTGATTGCACACTACTTGATATCAAAGCGGCTCGCAAAACCCGAGGTCACCGCTTCCACTATAACCATGAGATTGAGATCATCAATGCGAGTGAGTACGCACATACTATGCGGAGCACTGGCTACGTTGTCACTGACTTCGCCGAACGTCGAGAGATGATCCGTACTCAGGTTTTAGAGCAAGCTGCCAAGATCGGCGGGATCGTTGAATTTGACGAGGACCTCCTTGATGAGGTCTGTGCACTCAATGAGTGGCCAGTCGCGTTAACAGGGCGCTTTGAGGAGCGCTTCCTTGAAGTGCCTGAGCAAGCACTCATTCTTTCGATGAAAGAGAACCAGAAGTACTTCCACCTTTTAAACGAGCAAGGTGGTTTGATGCCCTACTTCATCACCATCGCCAATATCCAGTCGAAAGACCCTCAGCAGGTTATAGCCGGTAACGAAAAGGTTATCCGCCCGCGTCTAGCTGATGCCGCCTTCTTCTTTGAAACTGATAAGAAACAGCCTCTGATCGATCGCCTTGAGAAACTTAAGAGCGTTGTCTTCCAGAATCAGCTGGGCACCGTATACGATAAGGCAGCTCGTATCGAAGCCACAGCCAAACACATTGCCAAGCTAATTGATGGTAATCCAGAGTACGCTGCACGGGCTGCTCAACTAGCAAAGTGTGATCTTCTCTCAGATACGGTTTACGAGTTCACTGAACTCCAGGGTCTGATCGGCTACCATCTTGCTCTGCATGACGGCGAAGCGGATGAAGTTTCCATGGCAATTCAGGAGCAGTACCTGCCGAAATTTGCCGGTGATGAACTGCCTCAGACTAAAAGCGGTATTGCTGTTGCGCTGGCTGACCGTTTGGATACGCTGGTCGGCCTATTTGCTATCAATCAGCCCCCTACCGGCTCCAAAGACCCCTTTGCACTGCGCCGCGCTGCCCTGGGTGTTCTACGCATTTTGGTTGAGCACGAGCTACCACTGGATCTTGCAAACCTGCTTAGCGTCGCTGCGGCGAATTATACTGGGTTACCAGCCCTGGATAGCGCTGCAGAGGATGTGTTTGAATTCATGCTCGAACGATTCCGTTTCTGGTTTGAAGAGGAGTCGATCAGCGCCGAGGTCTACCTATCAGTTCATGCGCTTAAGCCGCGCGTACCGCTCGATTTCGTGCGCCGCGCTCGCGCTGTAGCAGGCTTTGCCGAACAAGAGGCGTCTGCCGCGTTGATTGCTGGTAACAAGCGAGTGGGTAACATCCTGAGCAAGCTTGAGGGCGATATTGACTCTAGCGTCAATGAAGCGCTGCTACAGGAAGATGCTGAAAAAGCTCTGTACAGTGCACTTTCGGCACTTAGCAGCGATGTTGCAGCCAAAGTCGCCGATGCCGACTACCAGGGCGCGCTTAACGCACTCTCTAATCTTCGCACACCGATCGATAGATTCTTCGATGAGGTACGTGTGATGGCGGATGATGAAGCTATTAAAGCCAACCGCCTAGCGATACTTGCGAATCTTCGACAACAGTTCATCGGTATAGCTGACATCTCTCAGCTTGCCTAGTCTGGAACTAGAGACACCAAAAAGCCCGGCATCTGCTGGGCTTTTTTATGTCTTTCCGCTTCTTAGGTTTCTCGAAGGCTCGGCAGATTCGTTTCACGTGAAACATCGAGGATCAAATTTATCCAACAACGAGCAATCACATCTTAGATAATGGTCTATAGTTATCCCATAACTTTGTTTCAGTCAGGTTCCTGTAGTGTCGAACTTCAGAATAATAATTGTCGAAGATGAGTTTCTTATTCAAATTGATTATGAGCGAGCAATTACTCAAGCGTTTCCGAATGCTCAGATTTTCCCACTTCGAGACTCCAGCGATCTGGTGAGCACTTACCACGGCGTAGCTCCAGACCTTATCATCACAGACTTAGTGATGGATTCGAGCCATGAAGGTATGAGTGGAATCAAAGCAATAAGAGATATTGACAGCAATATCCCTGTCATCGTCGCATCTGGCTCTACCTTCCTTGATCTTGCTGACGCGTTCAACGTTACCCTAAAGCTACAGAAACCCGTTAGCGATAGTGTGCTTGTCGGCGCAATTAGAAAAGCAGTAGGTATTCAAGATGCCTGAGTCTGTAAGAACAATAAAAAAGGCGACCCAATGGTCGCCTTTTTTGTTTCACGTGAAACCTTGCTGTCAGTCTAGACGTCCAAGTTAGAGACGTTTAGCGCGTTGGATTCAATGAAATTCCGACGCGGTTCAACCTCATCACCCATTAGCGTGGTAAACAGTTGATCCGCTGAAATAGCGTCATCAATAGTTACTTGCAGCATTCGACGCGCATCAGGATCCATTGTGGTCTCCCAAAGCTGCTCGGGGTTCATCTCACCCAACCCTTTGTATCGCTGGAAGCTGCTTCCGCGACGCGCGAGATCCATCAGCCAATTAATACCCACTCCTAGATCGCTCACCTCTAAGCGACGCTCACCACGCGTAATATACGCCCCATCGGCAAGCAAGCTTTGCAGCTCCGCTCCCAAAGTGGAGATCTGCCCGTAGTCGCGTGAGCGGAAGAAATCCACATCCAAGCGATAATCATCACTGATACCGTGCAAGAGAATCGATATCTTCGGTACATAGAGGCTATGCTCACGATCAAGCTCGGGCACAACCGTGTAGACCTCGGAGCCACTCTCTTGCAGCGCATCGAGTTGGATCTGAAGGGTCTTACACCACTCTTCGACATGCGCAGAATCGCCCATGACGTCCATCTCAAGCTTATTCATAAACAACAACTGCCGCAGTATTGACTCAGGGTAAACACGCCCCAGGCGGGACATTAGAGCCCCTACGCTACGATAGCGGTTAAATAGATCCTCAAGTGCAGTACCAGAGATTGCCGGAGCATCTTCTGATGGGTAGAGCGAAGTTCCCTCTAAGGCACCCTGCAACAGGTAGTTATCCATCGCCTCATCATCTTTGAGGTACTGCTCCTGTTTACCCTTCTTAACCTTATAAAGCGGCGGCTGAGCGATGTAGATATGACCACGCTCAATCAGTACTGGCATCTGACGGAAGAAGAAGGTCAGCAGCAGTGTTCGAATATGCGACCCGTCGACGTCCGCGTCGGTCATAATAATGATGCTGTGATAACGCAGCTTCTCGACATCAAACTCCTCTCGACCAATACCACAACCCAGAGCCGTGATTAGCGTACCAACCTCGGCCGAGGTCAGCATCTTATCGAAACGCGCCTTCTCAACATTAAGAATCTTACCCTTGAGAGGCAGAATCGCTTGAGTGCGACGGTCGCGGCCCTGCTTAGCCGAACCACCCGCCGAGTCACCCTCCACCAGGTAGAGTTCAGAGAGCGCGGGATCTTTCTCCTGGCAGTCTGCCAGCTTGCCCGGCAGGCCTGCGATATCAAGCACGCCTTTGCGACGGGTCATCTCACGCGCCTTGCGCGCAGCCTCACGGGCACGGGCAGCGTCGATCATCTTCTGTACAACTGCCTTAGCGTCCTGCGGATTCTCCAAAAGGTAGTCGTTAAAGTTCTGCGCCATCAACTGCTCAACAGCCGTCTTCACCTCAGAGGAGACCAACTTATCTTTGGTCTGTGACGAGAACTTTGGATCAGGCACTTTAACCGAGATAATGGCACAGATACCTTCACGGCTATCATCACCACTGGTGCTAACACCGCCCTTTTTATTCATCTGCTCAGCTTCGATGTAACCATTCAAGCAGCGCGTCAAGGAGGCCCGAAAACCTGACAGGTGAGTACCGCCATCACGTTGCGGTATATTATTTGCATAACACTGGATGTTCTCTTGGAACGAGTCGTTCCACTGAAGTGCTACCTCAACGCCCACACCGTTCTCATGCATGGCGTTGAAGTGAAAGATTGAGTTGACTGGCGATTTGTTAGTGTTCATGTAGTCTACAAACGCAGCCAGACCACCCTCATATTCAAACACCTCTTCGCGACCGTCACGTTCATCTTTCAAACGGATGCGCACGCCTGAATTGAGGAACGACAACTCGCGCAGGCGCTTGGCAAGAATGTCGTACTCAAACTTAATATTGGTGAAGGTGTCAGGTGATGGATGGAAACGTACAATCGTGCCCGTCGAGTCAGTTTCGCCAATTACTTTGAGTGGTGCTTCTGGAACACCGTGATGATAGACCTGCTCGTGAACTTCACCGGCTCGACGGATGGTCAGGCGCAGATCGGTTGAGAGAGCGTTAACCACCGAAACACCGACACCATGCAATCCACCGGAGACCTTGTAGGTGTTGTCGTCAAACTTACCGCCAGCGTGAAGTACCGTCATGATGACCTCAGCCGCAGACACACCCTCCTCTGGGTGCAAATCTGTTGGGATACCGCGTCCGTTATCGCTAACAGTCACACTTTCGTCAGCATGAATGATGACACCAACTTCTGAACAGAAACCTGCCAGAGCCTCATCAATACCGTTATCCACAAGCTCAAAAACCATATGGTGTAGGCCGCTGCCATCGTCGGTATCACCTATGTACATACCGGGACGCTTACGTACCGCATCCAGACCCTTCAGGACCTTAATACTGGAAGAGTCGTAGGTTTGGCTCTCATCACTCATTCTGAATCTCCAAAAGGCTCGCTGGCCGTGAGTTTTCCGTTCTCTAGCTTGAACAGTCTTCCCTGCTCCGATACGCCCCAGAGTTCTAAAATCAGCTCAGGGTCGACGCAGGTGATAAAACATTGACTGCCACTCGCTTTGAGGTAAGTACAAAACTTACCCAGATGCCGCGCATCAAGCTCGGCGGGCAGATCGTCGATCAGATAGATGCAACGCCTACCAGTTGTTTCGCTGTAAACCTGCCCCTGCGCTAACTTCAGTGCACTGACAGTAAGTTTTTTTTGACCTCGCGACAGATGCTCAGCGGCACTACGTCCGCCAACCCTAAAGCGCAGATCAGCACGCTGCGGACCATAGCCAGTAAATCCCTGGCGTTGATCTCTCTCAAACCCTTCGTTGAGGAGCTCCTCAAGGCTACGCTCACGATCCCAACCGCGTGAGTAACGCAGTTCAATATCGAGCTCGCCAACTGGCTCACCAGCACTGCCGCCAGCACTATCACCAACCAGGGCGGTCAAAATTGACCGAAACTGAGGAATAAAAGCCTCAACATAGGCCTGACGGAGCTTCGTAAGCTCTTCAGAATACGAGAGAAATTCCCGATTCCACACGTCTAGTACTGATCGATCAATTCTACCATATTTGAGTAAGGAGTTCCGTTGTTTTAGGGCCCTCTGAAAGCCTCTCCAAGTAGAAATAAAACGACTCGAGTGATGAAATCCACCCCAGTCAATAAACTGACGCCGAATAGAGGGTGAACCGTCCAGTAGATTAAACGCATCGGAGTCAATCACCTGTACTGGCATCAACGCAGCAAGGCCAGCTGTATCTATATCTTGCCCCTGAAACCGAGCTCTCAACTCACCTTGATTGGAGCGAGATACACCAAGATTGCCCGCAGAAGCCCCCTGCTCGTCGCACAGCTGCGCAAAGCTAGTCGCTTCGGTACACCCCTCGGTAATAACGTGACGCGCTTGGTGCGTCCTAAATGAGCGCCCGAGCGACAGGAGGTGGATCGCCTCCAGCACACTGGTTTTACCGCTACCATTAGCTCCGTGTACCAGATTAATCTCTGGCGAAGCATCTAGGGCAAGCGAACTAAGCGAACGGAGATTGGTAAGTTGCAGGCGTTGAATACGCATCGCGGGAGTAAGCTAGGCTGGGCGATTTTAGTCCGCACCCAGCCATCGCAGTTTACATACGCATTGGCATGATAACGTACGTTGAATTGGGGTCATCAAACCCTTCAACCAGCGCACTGGAGTTGGCGTCAGCCAAAGTGAACTTAACGACATCAGAGTGCAGAATCGAAAGCACATCCATGAGGTAGTTAACGTTGAAGCCAATATCGATAGTTGGCCCTTCGTAATCTACGGCAACAGTCTCTTCCGCCTCTTCCTGTTCTGGGTTGTTAGCCATCACCTGCAAGTAGCCGTCAGAGAGCGTCAGACGAACACCACGATATTTTTCGTTCGATAGGATTGAGATACGATGGAATACCTGACGCAGCTCCTGGCGATCTCCCAGCAAGATCTTATCGCCATTCTTGGGAATCACTCGCTGGTAATCAGGAAACTTACCGTCTACCAGTTTAGAGGTGAAGGTGTAGTCGCCAACATTCGCACGAATGTGCGAAGCACCGATTACTAGGGTCACCGCAGCATCGCCGCCCTGCAGCAGACGGGCCAATTCCAAAATACCCTTACGTGGAACAATGATCTGGTGCTGAGTGCCAGCTGGGACCTCTGCATCACTTAGCGATGTAGCAAGGCGGTGACCATCAGTTGCTACCGCTCGAAGTGAGTCTTCACTTACCTCCAGGAGCATACCATTTAGGTAGTACCGTACATCCTGTTGTGCCATAGAGAAGCCGGTCTTATCGATCAGCTGACGCAGCTCTGCTTGTGGTAGGCTCAGTTCCAACGTTTGCGGGCTGTCCTCCACGTTTGGAAACTCAGACGCTGCTAAAGTAGACAGAGAGAACTTAGAGCGACCCGATTTAATCACCATCTTCTGTCCAACTACTTCCATCTCAATGCGAGAGTCATCAGCAAGTGATTTACAGATATCCATCAGTTTACGAGCAGGAACGGTCACCGAACCTGCCTGCGTAAGCTCATCTAGTTGCACACGACCAACCAGCTCAACCTCAAGGTCAGTACCGGTTAAGGACAGCTGATCGCCCTCTGCCACCATCAATATGTTTGACAGTACCGGCAAGGTCTGACGACGCTCGACTACACCCGCTACCAACTGTAGCGGCTTAATCAGGGCTTCTCGGGTGATAACAAATCTCATGTGGTTTCCTATCCCAGTTCCAACTTAGCTCGTCAGCAGACGAAGGAGGTTTTTGTAATCTTCAGCCATATCAGAATCGGTCTCACGCAACTCCGTAACCTTGCGGTTTGCGTGCAGTACCGTGGTATGGTCTCGACCGCCAAAAGCGTTACCGATCTCCGGCAAACTGTGGTTGGTCAGTTCTTTTACGAGGGTCATGGCAACCTGCCTTGGACGCGCCACCGAGCGACTGCGTCTTTTGGAGTACAGATCAGCTACTTTGATTCTGTAATATTCCGCCACAACCTTCTGAATATTTTCAATACTAACCTGTTTATCCTGTAATGCCAGCAGGTCTTTTAATGCTTCTTTGATTGTCGGGATATTTAACGGTACGCCATGAAAATGAGCGTGTGCAATTACCCGTTTAAGGGCTCCTTCCAACTCGCGGACATTCGATCTTAGGTTCTGAGCCAAGAAGAAAGCTGCATCTTCAGGAAGCCTAACCTTAGCCTCGGACGCCTTGCGCATTAGTATCGCTACACGCGTCTCAAGCTCTGGCGGCTCAATCGCCACCGTCAGGCCCCAGCCAAAGCGGGATTTTAAGCGCTCCTCGACCCCTTTAATCTCACGCGGGTACCGGTCACTGGTCAGAATCATCTGCTGGCCGCCCTCTAACAGGGCGTTGAAGGTGTGGAAAAACTCCTCCTGTGAGCGCTCCTTACCACCGAAGAACTGAATATCATCAATCAGCAGCGCATCTACCGAGCGGTAGAACCGTTTGAAATCATTAATTGCATTGAGTTGCAGCGCTTTAACCATGTCAGCTACGAAGCGCTCCGAGTGCAGGTAGACAATCTTGGCGTTGGGGTTACGTTTGCGCATCTCCATACCGACTGCATGCATCAAGTGCGTCTTACCCAAGCCAACTCCACCGTATATAAAGAGCGGGTTGTAACCGGCACCGGGGTTATCCGCCACCTGACGCGCGGCTGCCAACGCAAGCTGATTCGACTTACCCTGAACAAAAGACTCGAAAGTAAATTCGGGATTCAAATTAGACTGGTGACGCAAACCACCTTCAACTTGTACCTCACGCTCAATCTCGGATTGATCAACCAGATCGACTATCGTCGAGCGCATCTGAGAAGGGATTAGAAGCGATGAATCAACGCCGTTTTCATGGCCTTGCGGGGCAAGTGAATGCTTACCTTCACCCTTGTTAGTGATTACTTCGGCCGATGCTATCGTATTGGGCTCGTAGCTGCGCTGCGAGTCACTCAAATCGGAGTCTGTAAGACGATCTGGGTTGCGCCGAATGGGTGCTGGTCGTGAACGGGGCGTACCAGGATTCGGTCGCGTCTTTACCGCACTGTCGGTTTGGCCAGCGATGCTGATACTCACCTCTGGCGGAATCCCACCGGTAAGTGTCTCAAGGGCATTATTGATCTGCTTTAGAAACTTATCGTTTACCCAATCCTTAACAAAACGGTTGGGCGCTATCAGATGTATCTGTGCCTCAGATTCACTCTCTAAGCGCAGTGGCCTTATCCACATGTGGAACTGCTGCGATGGAAGCTCATCACGCAGATTTTCCAAACAGTGGGACCAGATAGCGTCAGACATTATTATTCTCGGTGGGGCAGATCTAAATACTGGGGATAAGTGTACTCGCATCACAGGTGCTTATCCACAATAAATTCGAGCATTTGAGCAACCTGCGTAATACTTATTCACTTCAAAAACTTCAAACAACTAGTTGTATTTCATAAATAAAATTAAGTTATCCATATTCTACCAACAATTTAACCCCAGACTTATCCACAAAAAAGACCGCTTACGCGGCCTTTTTATTCACAGGGCTGGTAATTAGTTAGCCCATGGGTCGTTCGCTTCACTGCCCCAAGGATCATCACCACCCAAGTCACCTCCGGTATCCAGCTGAATATTGATGGTGTCCAGGTCTACATCAAGTGGCGCGTCCAAGTTATAGGTCACAATCTCTGGGAAGATGATGACCAAGGTCAGCGACAGCAGCATAATCAGAATGAATGGAATCGCACCCTTGTAGATCTCTTGAGTGCGCATACCCCGCACCAAACCGCCGGTGATCTCATCCTTGTAATCCTCTTTCGGTGCAACACTTCGCAAGTAAAAGAGCGCGAAACCGAAGGGTGGCGTCAGGAATGACATGGACATGTTCAGACCTACCAGTACCAGGAACCAAATCATGTTGATATCCATGCTGACAGCAACTGGGCCGATCAACGGCATCAAGATAAAGGCAATCTCAAAGAAGTCGATAAAGAACCCAAGTACAAACACCAGCAAGCTGACAAAGAGTACAAAGCCGAGCTCGCCGCCTGGGATGAAGGTGAATAGATGCTCAATCCAAATATCACCATTCACCGCGCGGAACGAGAGTGCAAAGATTGATGAGCCTACCAGAATGAACATTACGAAAGTCGACAGCTTCGTAGTCGAATCCAACGCGCCTTTGACTACTTCCATTGTCAGACGACGGCGAGCGATTGCAAGTAGTAGTGCACCCACTGCACCCATCGCACCACCCTCGGTCGGGGTCGCCCAACCAATGAATATTGTGCCAAGCACAAGGAAGATCAGCACAATCGGTGGCAGCATCGATGTTGCTACCGAGATATAGAGCTCAGAGCCCTTCATCGTGCGTGCCTCTTCCGGCAAAGGTGGAACCATTTCCGGCTTAATGATCGCCAAGACAAACATATACAGCAGAAGGAAGCCAACAACCATCAGCGCGGGGAAGAGTGCGCCGGTGTACGCATCTTTAACTGAAACAGAGAGAACGTCAGCCAGAACGATCAAGACCAACGACGGTGGAATAATCTGCGCAAGAGAGCCGGCACCTGTTAACAGGCCCGCTGCGGTCGGGTAGTGATAGCGGTAGCGCATCATTACCGGCAGCGAGATAAGACCCATTGAGATGACTGATGCAGCTACAACGCCGGTTGTCGCGGCAAGCAGTGCACCAACCAGAATGACCGCGTAGCCAAGACCACCTGGAACACCTCCAAAAAGCTGCCCGGCACTCTCCAACAGGTCCTCAGCCATACCGGAACGCTGCAGAATAATGCCCATAAAGGTGAAGAAGGGAATCGCCAGCAGCGTGTCATTCTGCATGATGCCGTAAATACGCTCGGGGATCGCTTGTAACAGAACCCAGTCAAGAAGACCCAGCTCATGCCCAATCAGCGCGAACAGGATGCCGTTAGCAGCAAGGCTGAACGCAACAGGAAAGCCAGAGAGCAAAAAGAAGATCAACGAGCCGAACATAATCGGCGCGATGTTATCGGTCAGAAATTCCATTTACACGCTCTCCTTAGCATCATCCATATCGACTGTTGCATGCCCACCTCTGGCGAGCGGATCATCAATCAACCCCTTCAAAAACGCCCAGCGCTTGATCAACTCAGAACAGGCCTGGATAAAGAGCAGACCAAACCCCACCGGAATCATAAGACGAACCGGCCAGCGAATTAGGCCACCGGCGTTCTGACTCACCTCTTGGTTCTGATAGGTCTCGATCAAATTTGGGATCGACTGCAGGGTAATGTAGAGAGTCACTGGAAGCACGAACAACAAAAAGCCCCAGAAGTCGACCCAGTTGCGGGTACGCGGGCTCATCCGCTGGCTCATAACGTCGATGCGCACATGCTCATTGACCTTTAATACATAGCCTGCCGCCAAGGTGAACACTGCCGCGTAGAAGTACCACTGTAGCTCCAACATTGCGTTTGATGCGACATTAAAGAGGTAACGAGTTGTTGCGTTACCCGCACTGACCAGAACCGCGGCTAGGATCAGCCACTTTACGTTGCGCCCAACGAAACCATTAATGGCATCTACGGTCGCCGAGAATTTTAAGAGAGCGTTCATTTATCGAATTCCATGAAGCTTATTATGCTACCGATCGGGTATCCCCAGATTCGGACTGCTTGCAGTGTGCCGACTTTAGTAAAACGAGACAACTTAGCTTTTTACTGGTCGGACCAGTAATTAGAGGGGCCTTAAACTAAAGTATTAGCTTTGTCTGTAGTAATTCAAACTGGTGAAGTTAAATTGTCTATCAAGGGAAATCGCACAGAGCGATTCCCCTCGGTTCAATAAAAGACCAATAACGATAAAGGATTCCTCATGAAACGTAGAGATCTGTTTAAAGGCGCCCTGCTTGCAGCAGCCGTATCAACAGCAACTGCAGCATCAGCTGCTGAGCTTCCAGAACTGAACTGGCGTCTACAGTCAGCTGTACCACCAGGCATCGGCTTCTACATGGGCGGTGTGTTCTTCGCTGAAGAAGTTGAGAAGATGACTAACGGTAAATTCAAAATCCGCGTGTTCCCAGCGGGTGAAATCGTTGGCACCATGCAGATCTTTGATGCGGTCTCTGACGGCACTATCGAAGCGGGGCACACGGCCTCTTACTACTACTACGGTAAGAACCCAGCATTCGCGCTCGATACTACTATCCCGTTCGGTCTTAACTACCGTCAGTTCCAGGCATGGTACAACTTCGGTGGCGGCGGTGAGATGATCAAAGAGCTGTTCGCTGGCTCTAACATCGTGCCATTCCCAGCAGGTAACACTGGCGTACAGATGGGTGGTTGGTACAACAAAGAGATCAAATCACTGGCAGACCTCGATGGCCTGAAGATGCGTATCGGTGGTATGGGCGGTAAAATCATCGAGAAACTCGGTGTTGTACCTCAGTCAATCCCCGGTGGCGATATCTTCCCATCTCTGGAAAAAGGCACCATCGACGCAGCTGAGTGGGTTGGTCCATTTGATGATATGAAGATGGGCTTCAACAAGGTTGCTACCTACTACTACACCCCAGGCTGGTGGGAAGCGGCTCCAAACCTCTCTGTTTACATCAACAAAGAGAAGTTCGACTCTCTGCCAGTTGAATACAAGAACATCGTTGAAGCAGCAGCTGAGCGTGCAAACGTAAAGACCACTGCATTCTACGACGCGAAGAACCCAGAAGCATTGAAGACTATTCTTGCGGGTGGTACCTCTATGAAGATCTTCCCGAAAGATGTAATGGATGCTGCTTGGGAGGCTGCACAGGAAACTTACGCAGAGCTTTCAGCTGAGAACGAAGACTTTAAACGCATCTATGCCAGCATGAAATCTTTCCAGAAAGACCAAAACCAGTGGATGAGCGTGTCTGAAGGTCCACTCGACTCTTACATGCAGCGTAAAATGCGCTAAATATCGCTGTAAACCCATAAAAAACCAGCCCTCGGGCTGGTTTTTTTGTGAATACTGCTAGGCATACCAGACTTTTTTTACTTTTTTGCCTGTTTCGGTCGCTAAAGGGTTTGCAAGCAGGGGGCCTTTTCCCTAGAATGTCGCGTCTCGAATTTTGCGTACTGGCCCACTGGCCGGTTCCAACCAGTTAACCTGAAGTAAAGCAGGACAAGGCAATGAAAAGAACATTCCAACCAAGCGTACTGAAGCGCAAACGTACTCACGGTTTCCGTGCTCGTATGGCTACTAAAAACGGTCGTCAGGTCCTGAACCGTCGTCGTGCTCGTGGCCGCGCTCGTCTGTCTGCATAAGTCATAGCGGACAACACGAATGCCTCATGGCTGAGTTTGAATACCCTCGCGAACTGAGACTCCTTACCGGAGCTGACTTCAAAAGGGTATTCGACAAAGCTACTTACAAGGTCAGTGATCAACATCTACTGATACTTGCCCGTCCCTGTCAAACCAGCCATCCCCGGCTTGGCTTTGTTATTTCGAAAAAAAATGTGCGTCTAGCGGTGAATCGAAACCGCGTTAAGCGTATCATTCGCGAGTCTTTCAGGCTGAACCGACACAAACTTCCTCCTTGTGACCTAGTGATTCTGGCACGAAAAGGGGTAGATCAGCTCGATAATGAGGCGATTCATCGTCTGATTTCGAAGTCGTGGAGCAGACTGAGTAAAAAGGCTGACAAAGCCCAACCAACTGCAAAAGAGTAACGACCCGAACGCCATGGATATACAGCGAGTCATACTTATTGCTGCACTAGCACTGATGTCTTACATGCTAATGCTGCAGTGGAACCAGGATTACAACACACCTGTCGCCGAGCCAACTGTGGCCACCTCTAGTGTCTCAGCTTACGAGCCTGTCGCGGGTGATCTACCAACGGCAAACTCAAATGCGTCTGCAGATGTACCGGCAACAGCAACAGCGGCGGCCGAGCCTGTTGCGGCAGCTACGGATGCTAGACTGATCTCAGTGAAAACCGACACGCTAGAGCTGCTAATCGACCCGCGCGGCGGTGATGTGATTGAAGCCAAGCTGCCACAGCATCTCGCTGTACTCAGTGAAAGCGAACCACTGACACTGCTAGAACAAAATGCAACACGAACCTACGTTGCACAGAGTGGTCTGGTCGGCAAAAACGGCCCTGATGCAAATCCTGATGGCCGCCCACTGTACAACGCTGAGGCACGCAGTTTTGAACTGGGTGAAGCTGATCAGCTAAGTGTCGATCTCAACCTGAATGAGAACGGTGTTGCTATCACAAAGCGATTCACCTTTACGCGCGGCAGTAATGCGATCAAGGTTGAATACCTGATCGACAACCAGAGCGCTGAGAACTTCGAGACTGTTCTGTTCGGCCAGCTCAAACGTGATCGCACTGCAGACCCGTCACAGCAGACAGATATGGGAATGCAGTCCTACCTCGGTGCTGTCTTCTCAACCACTGAGAACAGCTATGAGAAGGTCGATTACGACGATATGGATGACAAGCGCTTCAGTGCCACCAGCGCTGACGGCTGGGTTGCTATGTCGCAGCACTACTTCCTATCAGCTTGGGTACCAGAACCGGGACAGACCTACACCTACCAGACACGCGTGCTGAACGGCCTCTACATCGCAGGCTACCTAGCGCCGGCTATCAATGTGGCACCAGGTCAGCAGACAACATTGTCGTCTACTCTGTATGCCGGCCCTAAAGATACGGACCAGCTCGAGCAGGTTGCGACGGATCTGGACCTGACAATCGACTACGGCATACTCTGGTTTATCGCCTCCCCGCTCTACATGCTACTGAAGTGGATCTACAGCATTGTCGGTAACTGGGGTCTGGCGATTATGGGTGTAACCCTAGTTGTTAAACTGGCGCTCTTCCATCTCAACGCAAAAGCGTTCAAGTCGATGGCGAAGATGCGCAAGTTCGGCCCAGAAATGGCACGTCTAAAAGAGCTCTACGGTGACGACCGTCAGAAGATGTCGCAAGAGATGATGAAGCTCTATTCTAAAGAGAAGATCAATCCTTTGGGCGGCTGTCTGCCAATCGTTGCACAGATGCCAATCTTCATCGCGCTCTACTGGGTACTGCTGGAATCTGTAGAGCTGCGTCACGCACCCTTCTACGGTTACATCCAGGACTTGTCACAGATGGACCCCTACTTCATCTTGCCGTTGCTGATGGGTGCATCGATGTTCGTCCAACAGCTGCTTAACCCGACACCGCCAGACCCAATGCAGGCGAAGATCATGAAGATGCTTCCGATCATCTTCACCTTCTTCTTCCTCTGGTTCCCAGCGGGTCTGGTTCTGTACTGGGTGGTGAACAACGTACTGTCGATTACACAGCAGTACATCATCAACAAGCAGATCGAAGCGGGCGACTCCAAATAGGGGTGTTAATAGCAGAGGCATAAAAAGCAGAGCTCCAATATGCAGAGCTGTGCGCTAGAATAAAAGGCTCCCACTGGGGGCCTTTTTCGTATGAACCTGAGGGCTAAAAGGAGCAGAGATGCTAGATACAAAACGAGACACTATCGTGGCACAAGCGACAGCCAGTGGACGCGGCGGAGTCGGTATTGTGCGCCTCTCAGGCCCGAAGAGTATGGATCTAGCCAAAGCCTTTATCGGTTTTGAACCCAAGGCACGACATGCGCACTACACGCCGTTCTTTAGCCAAACTGGAGAGCAGATCGACGAGGGCATAGCGCTCTACTTTCCAGGTCCCAACTCTTTCACCGGCGAAGATATATTCGAGCTCCAGTGCCACGGCGGTCCCGTCGTTATAGACCTGCTGGTCAAAGAGGCGGTCTCACTCGGAGCCAGGCTGGCTCGGCCCGGAGAGTTCTCGGAACGGGCCTTCCTCAACGATAAGATGGATTTGACCCAAGCCGAAGCGATAGCCGATCTGATCGAGAGCTCGTCCGAACAAGCTGCACGCTGCGCTCTACGTTCGCTTCAAGGTGCATTCTCCGACGAGATCAATCAGCTCGTAGAACTACTCACTAACCTGAGAATCTACGTTGAGGCGGCCATCGACTTTCCTGATGAAGAGATCGATTTTCTCAGTGATGGCAAAGTACTGACTGACTTAAAGGCAATCATTGCGCAAGTTGCTGAGGTACAGAGCAAAGCCCAACAAGGCAGCCTGTTACGAGAGGGGATGACTGTAGTTATCGCTGGACGTCCCAATGCCGGTAAATCGAGCCTTCTAAATGCTCTCTCCGGCCGAGAGACTGCAATTGTTACTGATATAGCGGGCACCACTCGAGACCTGCTACGTGAGCAGATCGACATCGATGGGATGCCACTACACATTATTGATACGGCGGGTCTGCGAGATGCGCCCGACCAGGTCGAACAGATCGGTATTAACCGAGCTTGGGAGGAGATTCGCAAGGCCGATCGAATCCTAGTCATGGCCGATGCAAAAACCTCTGAGTCAACTGACCCTCGTGAGCTGATACCGGAGCTCAGTGAGCATCTTAATGATCTGCGCCACATCACTCTGATTCGTAATAAGATCGATCTGGTCAACGAAGCAGCGAGCTTGGACGAGATCGATGGCGTTACACAGATCCGTCTTAGCGCACGAGAGAATATTGGCGTCGAGCTGCTACAACAACACCTGAAAACCGTGATGGGCTATCAGGGGAGCGGTGAGGGAGCTTTTATGGCACGTCGGCGTCATCTGGATGCGCTGGAACAAGCCACTGAGGTGCTTAATACCGGGCTTTGGCAGTTGGAATCTAACGGTGCGGGTGAACTGCTGGCAGAGGATCTACGCCTGGCTCAACAGCTTCTTGGTGAGATTACCGGCCGGATCAGTGCTGATGACCTACTGGGTAAGATCTTTGGCTCTTTCTGTATTGGTAAATGAGAGAATTTACCTCTGCAGCCCATTGAAACTTACCCACAACTAATCAAACTAAAAGTTTTCCACATACAGGAACGATACATCCCGGGAACTGTGGGTAAATCATGGATTCTTACCCACAGGTTTTTTACAAACAACCCAAAAGCTTATATTTATTCACAGGATGTTGTGGAAAACGTGTATAACTCTTTGAGATTAACCTGAGGAGAACTATGAGGATAACTTCTGTTGTGGATAAATCGGTATGTTATCAACAGGTGATCAACAACTCTTACAGGGAATACTCAGAGTTAAAACAGAAGTTTTTAACGCTATAAAGCACTGATTTATATTTAAAAAATCACTTTATTCACAGAAATCGCATTGCTATATAATAGAAACAATAAAAAACACTATATATATCTCTTCTTCTTTCTATATATCTATCTTCAAAAGTCAGATTAAAAAGTTAAAGGGTAAAAATAGATAAAAAGATTGACTAAATTTTAACCATTCACTCCGTCTTAGACTCTAGGTATAATCGCCCCTCTTTTTTTAGCCCTGTTTGAGTTACCGGATCAAAGTTATCGATCCGATTGAGGTTTGTGTGGAATATCCTGATCAATATGATGTGTTAGTAATTGGCGGTGGCCATGCCGGTACAGAGGCTGCACTGGCATCTGCACGCAGAGGTGCGAAGACACTGCTACTAACTCACAACATCGAAACGCTTGGCCAGATGTCCTGCAACCCTGCAATCGGTGGTATTGGTAAAAGCCATCTCGTAAAAGAGATCGACGCACTTGATGGTGCTATGGCTCGAGCCACTGACCGTGGCGGTATTCAGTTCCGTATTCTCAATGCACGTAAAGGGCCTGCCGTGCGTGCAACCCGTGCCCAAGCAGATCGCGTTCTCTACAAAGCAGCAGTTCGTGAAGTCCTAGAAAACCAAGCGAACCTCGATATATTCCAGCAAGCTGTTGATGATTTGATTATTGAGGGTGACACTGTAAAGGGCGTAGTGACCCAATCAGGTATCCGCTTTCGCGGACGATCAGTTGTATTGACTGCCGGTACCTTCCTAGGTGGATTAATTCACATCGGTATGCAGAATTACGCCGGCGGACGCGCTGGCGATCCACCAGCTATGCGTCTTGCCGAGCGTTTGCGAGAAATGCCACTGCGAGTTGAACGTTTAAAGACTGGCACACCTCCACGTATTGATGCGCGTAGTGTTGATTTCAGCAAGATGCAGGAGCAGCCAGGTGATACACCAACACCAGTGATGTCGTTTATGGGTAGCCTAAGCGAGCATCCAGAGCAGATTAGCTGTTACATCACCCATACAAACACTCAGACGCATGACCTGATTCGTGCGAATCTCGATCGTTCACCGATGTATTCTGGTGTTATCGAGGGGATCGGTCCGCGCTACTGCCCGTCCATCGAGGACAAGATCCACCGATTTGCAGATAAAGACCAACATCAGGTCTTTATCGAGCCTGAGGGTCTGACGACACACGAACTTTATCCCAACGGTATCTCAACCAGTCTGCCGTTTGATGTGCAGTTACAGATTGTGCGCTCTATGAAAGGTATGGAGCAGGCGCATATCACGCGCCCTGGTTATGCGATTGAGTATGACTTTTTCAATCCGCAAGATCTTAAACACACGCTCGAAACACGTGTCATTGATGGCCTCTACTTTGCTGGCCAGATCAACGGTACGACGGGTTATGAGGAGGCGGCGGCCCAGGGTTTATTGGCGGGAATGAACGCTGCTGCTCGCGCACTTGAGCAGGAGCAGTGGTACCCACGTCGTGATGAAGCTTACATTGGCGTGTTGGTTGATGATCTGATCACTCACGGTACTTCTGAGCCTTATCGCATGTTTACTAGCCGTGCCGAGTACCGTCTAATTCTGCGTGAAGATAATGCAGATCTACGTCTAACCGAGACAGGTCGCAAGCTCGGTGTCGTTGGTGATGATCGCTGGGCCGCTTTCAGTACTAAGCGCGAAGCGATTGAAACTGAGATGGCGCGGATGAAATCGACTTGGGTGCAGCCTAACTCCGCCGAAGCTGAAGTTTTAGCGCCGAAACTGACCACGCCGCTCACGCGTGAATACAACTTAGCTGATCTGGTGAAACGTCCTGAGATGACCTATGCCGACCTCGCTGAGGTGAAGCCCGCTGAGGACGATGTAGCTGCGGATGTGGCGGAGCAGGTTGAGATCCATATCAAGTACGCCGGTTATATCGACCGTCAACGTGATGAAATTGAGCAATTACGAAAGCATGAGAATACAACCTTACCAGAGGACTTTGACTACTCTCAGGTTGGCGGACTCTCAAACGAGCTCAAGTTCAAACTCGAAGCGGTGCGCCCAGTGAGCATTGCGCAGGCCAACCGAATTCAAGGTATGACTCCCGCGGCGATATCGCTGCTGCTGATTCATCTGAAGAAACGCCAGTTACAGGCTAAGGCTGTTAGCTGATGCCAGACTTAGAACAACTGCTCAGCAAAGGATTAACTGAGTTAGGGGTTGTTGCGACTGAGGGGCAGCAAGAACAGCTGTTGGCTTACTTGGGTTTGATGCAAAAGTGGAACAAAGCCTACAACCTCACCGCGATTCGCGATTCGCAGCAGATGTTGGTGCGCCATCTGCTAGACAGTGTAGCGATAGTGCCTCATGTTAATTCAGACGAATTGATCGATGTGGGCAGTGGTGGTGGTCTCCCCGGCATCCCTCTGGCGATTCTCTTCCCTGAGCAGGCGATAACCACGTTGGATAGTAACTCCAAAAAAACCCGCTTCCAGAATCAGGTGCGTATCGAGTTGGGACTTAACAACCTTGAAGTGATTCATGGGCGTGTTGAGGCGGTCGAGGATCGGCAGTTTGGCCAAGTAATATCGCGGGCATTCGCGTCTATCGTCGATATGGTCACGTTGAGTCACGCACTTCTCGCTGAGAAAGGTGTTTTTCTTGCGATGAAAGGTCGGTATCCTGATGCGGAGCTGGCGGAGTTACCGCCGCAATATGTTTTACAGCAGAGCTATGAACTCCAAGTACCCGGTCTGGATGAGGAGCGGCATCTGCTGGTTTTAGGGAGAGCCTAAGCTTGGCTAAGATTCTGACCGTTACCAACCAGAAAGGCGGTGTAGGTAAGACCACCACAAGTGTGAACCTAGCGGCCTCACTCGCGGCGATGAACAAGCGAGTACTGCTGATCGATCTAGATCCCCAGGGTAATGCAACCATGGGTAGCGGTGTTGAGAAGCAAGAGCTCACTCTCTCAATTTACGAAGTGCTAACCGATCAGGCTGAAACCAGAGATGCGATTATTGCCGACTTGGAGACAGGCTTTGATCTGCTCGGTGCCAACGGTGATCTGACCGCTGCAGAGGTTGAGCTACTGGAGCTGCCGCGCCGAGAGTTTCGCCTCAAAGTGGCACTGATGCCCATTGCTGATCAGTACGATTACATCCTTATTGATAACCCCCCAAGTCTTAATCTGTTAACGGTCAACGCACTCGCCTGCTCTGATGGTGTGATTATCCCCATGCAGTGTGAATACTATGCGCTTGAGGGTATCAGTGCATTGGTCGGTACTATCGATCGAATTCAGAAGCGCTTGAACCCGAAACTGAAAATTGAGGGTATTCTGCGCACCATGTTCGACCCACGCATGAGTCTGACCAAGGATGTATCTGAGCATCTGGTCGAATACTTTGGTGAGCGTGTCTACCGTACAGTGATTCCGCGCAATGTGCGCCTTGCAGAAGCGCCGAGTCATGGTTTGGCGGCACTTCAATACGATAAACATTCTCGTGGTGCCTTGGCTTACCTAGCCTTGGCGGGTGAACTGATACGACGTAACGATCAGAGCACAACATCTCCAGCCAAGGAAGCTAAAGAGAGCGAAGTATGAGCAAGAAACGTGGTCTAAAGCGTGGGCTGGATGCCCTTCTCTCCGGTGTGGACACCGCAGCTTTCAACGATGTAAATGAAGGTATCACCGAGACAACGATCACCGGCTTCAACGAGATTCCGGTCGATCAGATCTGCCGTGGTCGTTATCAACCACGGCGTGAGATGGACAGTGGTACGCTAGAGGAGTTAGCAAACTCTATCCGCGCCCAGGGTGTGATGCAGCCTATCGTCATTCGTCCGATTGAGACGGGCTATGAAATTATCGCTGGTGAACGACGTTGGCGTGCGGCGCAGATGGCCGGGTTGGACGCCATCCCAGCAGTAATTCGAGATGTACCCGATGAGGCTGCTATTGCAATGGCCTTAATCGAGAACATCCAACGTGAAAACCTCAACCCAGTTGAGGAGGCGGTTGCGCTTAAACGACTGCAGCAGGAGTTTGAGCTGTCCCAGCAGGAGGTAGCTGAAGCTGTTGGTAAATCTCGCTCCGCTGTTGCCAATCTGTTGCGATTGTTAAATCTTAGCGCTGAGGTGAAGACCTTCTTAGAGCGTGGTGATATTGAGATGGGTCACGCACGCGCCCTGCTGCCCTTGAGCGCGGAGCTACAGATTGAGGCTGGGCGTGAAGTGGTTGCTAAGGGGCTCTCTGTTCGTGACGCCGAAACGCTGGCGCGTCGCCTGCAGCAACCGGTTACAGAACAGCAGCAGGCCGAGTCGGTTAATGAGCACCTCTCTAAAATTGCTCAACAGTTGTCTGAACACTTTGCCGCCAAGGTGACGCTGTCGGGCAATGCCAAGGGGCGTGGCAAAATCACGATCAATTTCAAGGACTCAGCTGAGCTTGAAGGGATCCTCTCTAAGCTCCAAGACTGAGCACCGAGCTGACATTTTGACATTCATTGCACGACCTTAGTGCAATGGGTTGAGGTTTAAGTTGATGAGTGCACATGTTCTCCTTATAATCCCAGCCGACTTTTGTCTGTGTAAATCGGAGAGGCGGGTCATAAGAGCCGATTAAAAGCCTTCCGAAGACAAGCCTGAGGGTGATCAATGCAGACCGGGATGTGGGAAAAACGGGGCGATCGAGCGCAACAGCGGTATTTCACAACTCTGAAATATCAAGGCGCAGTTCTAGCTCTAATTGCACTTCTTCTGGTTCCATTTGATTTCGTTGTCGCTTACTCAGCTTTGCTCGGTGGATTGATCTACCTGGTGCCGCAGCTTTGGCACGCATGGAGGCACTTTAAAAACCGCGCTGCTGGTACGGCAAACCGCGCTCTGGCCGAGTTGTACGCTGGGCAAATATGGAAAATGGCACTGATGGCCATGCTTTTTGCACTGAGTTTTGTGCTGATTGAGCCATTGAGTGGATTTTCCTTATTTGCTGCACTGCTGCTGATGCAGGTGATGAACCTGGTGATGCAAGTCAGTGGAGCGAGAAATTCGTAAACTTTGAACTTATAGAGAGAACTAGGAATGGCGAGCGGCGAATATACTTCTCAAGAATATATTAAGCACCACCTTACCAATCTCACTTTCGGTAATCACCCAGAGGAAGGTTGGACCTTCTCTCACGGCGAAACTGCAGCGGACACTGCGCAGATGACGAAAGAGATGGGCTTTTGGGCGATCAACGTTGACACCATGCTGTGGTCAGTTGGTCTGGGTCTGTTTTTTATCTGGCTGTTCCGCAAGGTAGCAGTTTCGGCAACTTCTGATGTGCCTGGCCGCCTTCAGGGCTTCATCGAAGTGATCATTGAGTTTGTTGATGAGAACGTTAAGAGCGTTTTCCATCATAAAAACCCAGTAATTGCCCCTCTGGCGCTCACTATCTTTGTCTGGATTTTCCTGATGAACTTGATGGACCTTGTGCCGATTGACTGGATTCCATTTATCTTTAATGAACTGGGCGTTCATTACATGAAGATCGTTCCAACCACTGACGTCAACGCCACTGGCGGTCTGGCATTCAGCGTGTTTGGTCTAATTATCTACTACAGCATCAAGATGAAAGGCGTTGGAGGTTTCCTGGCAGAGCTGTCGTTCCAGCCGCTGCCAAAGATTTTCGCGCCATTTAACCTTTTCCTAGAGATCGTAGGCCTGCTGGCTAAGCCTGTATCTCTGGCGCTTCGACTCTTCGGTAACATGTACGCAGGTGAGATGATCTTTATCTTGATTGCAATTCTACCGTTCTGGGCTCAGTGGTTGCTGTCTGTTCCTTGGGCAATCTTCCACATCCTCGTCATTACGCTTCAGGCGTTCATCTTCATGGTACTGACAGTTGTCTACCTGGCGATGGCGCACGAAGATCACTGATGAGATAAAACGAATTACAAAGCTTTATTTGTAAGAAACTGTAACAACTCAATAAACATTGAAACGTAACTGGAGAAAATCATGGAATACTACCTGCTAGCTGCTGCTTTGATGCTTGGTCTGGGTGCGATCGGTGCTGCAATCGGTATCGGTATCCTCGGTGGCAAGTTCCTCGAAGGTGCTGCTCGTCAGCCTGAACTCGTGCCACTGCTGCGTACTCAGTTCTTCATCGTAATGGGTCTGGTTGACGCGATCCCAATGATCGGTGTTGGTCTGGGCATGTACGTACTGTTCGCCCTTTAAGATACTTTGACTAAAAGCGCGTCCACTTTGGACAAACAAACTTTTAATCAAACAACCGCGAGGGTAATGGCGTGAATATCAATCTCACCATCATTGGTCAGGCCATTGCGTTTTTCTTCTTCGTGCTTTTCTGCATGAAGTACGTTTGGCCACCGCTGACTGCAGCGCTGGACGAGCGTAAGAAGAAGATCGCAGAGGGTCTTGATGCGGCAGAACGTGCAGAACGTGATCTACGTCTTGCGCAAGAGAAAGCCGCAGATGACATGCGTGCTTCTAAAGAAGAAGCAGCCGCCATCATTGAACAGGCCAACAAGCGGGCTAACCAGATTGTCGAAGAAGCTAAAGGGCAGGCACGCGAGGAAGCAAATCGCGTTAAAGCTGCTGCAGAAGCTGAAGTCGAACAGCAAGTCAACCAAGCGAAGGAAGCCCTTCGTGCACAGGTTGCAGCACTAGCGATTGCTGGCGCTGAGAAAATTCTGGAAGCCGCTGTTGACGAGAAAGCGCACGCGCAGCTGGTTGATAAACTAGCAGCTGAGCTGTAAGCGAGGTTTACGATGGCTGAACTCAATACAGTCGCTCGGCCCTACACCAAAGCTGCGTTTGAACACGCGGTAGCGGCGGGCAGCCTCGATCAATGGGCAAACATGCTTTCCGTTTCAGCTACGGTTGTAGCTGACGCGACAGTAGCCCAGGTACTATCAAGTGCCGCACTTACGTCAGAGCAAAAGGCCGCAACTCTTGTTGAGGTTCTTGGTGACGAACTAGACCAGTCAGGCAAAAATTTCATTGCCCTGCTGGCCGAGAACGGTCGCCTAGCTCTACTGCCAGAGATCGCTACTCAGTTCAAAAAGCTGAAAGCAGCGCAGGAAGCTTCTATTGAAGTGGATCTGACAACTGCCTTCGAGATGGCTGATGAACAGCAGCAGAAACTGGCCAAGGCGCTAAGTACTAAGTTGGGTCGTGACGTACAGGTCACTACACAGGTAGATAAGTCTATTCTGGGTGGTGTGATTGTTCGTACTGATGACCTTGTGATCGACGGTTCCGTTCGTGCACGACTGGCGAAACTGGCCGAAGCGATGAATTCCTGAGTGTGAGGAATAAAAATGCAGCAACTGAATCCATCTGAGATCAGCGAGATTCTCAAGAAGCGCATCGAATCCCTTGATGTGTCTTCTGAAGCCCGTAACGAGGGCACAATCGTTAGCGTATCCGATGGTATCATCCTGATCCACGGTCTCGCTGACGTAATGTACGGCGAAATGATCGAGTTTCCTGGTGGCGTCTACGGTATGGCGCTTAACCTTGAGCGTGACTCTGTCGGTTCCGTAGTACTGGGTGATTACCAGAACTTGAAAGAAGGTATGACCGCTAAATGTACCGGTCGTATCCTTGAAGTACCTGTAGGTCCTGAGCTACTCGGCCGCGTTGTAGACGCACTGGGTAACCCAGTAGACGGTAAAGGTGCTATCGACGCCAAAGTCACCGACGCAGTAGAGAAGGTAGCGCCTGGCGTTATCGCTCGTCAGTCGGTTGACCAGCCAGTTCAGACTGGTCTGAAAGCGATCGATGCAATGGTACCAATCGGCCGGGGCCAGCGCGAGCTGATCATCGGTGACCGTCAGATCGGTAAGTCGGCAATTGCGATCGACGCGATCATCAACCAGAAAGGTACTGGTATCAAATGTATCTACGTAGCAGTGGGCCAGAAACAGTCTACTATCGCTAACGTAGTACGTAAGCTTGAAGAGCACGGCGCGATGGATCACACCATCGTTGTTGCGGCTGGTGCAGCCGATCCTGCAGCGATGCAGTTCCTGGCACCATACGCTGGCTGTGCAATGGGTGAATACTTCCGTGACCGCGGCGAAGATGCACTGATCATCTATGATGACTTGACCAAGCAGGCTTGGGCATACCGTCAGATCTCTCTGCTTCTTCGTCGTCCACCAGGTCGTGAAGCATACCCAGGTGACGTATTCTACCTCCACTCACGTCTGCTCGAGCGTGCTGCTCGCGTAAACGCTGACTACGTAGAAGCGTTCACTAATGGCGAAGTTAAAGGTCAAACAGGTTCTCTGACAGCTCTGCCTGTAATCGAGACTCAGGGTGGTGACGTTTCGGCGTTCGTACCAACCAACGTTATCTCGATCACAGACGGTCAGATTTTCCTTGAGACTAGCCTGTTCAACTCGGGTGTCCGTCCTGCAATCAACGCAGGTCTGTCGGTATCACGTGTAGGCGGTGCGGCTCAGACTAAGATCATCAAGAAATTGGGTGGTGGTGTACGTCTGGCGCTTGCGCAGTACCGTGAGCTGGCAGCGTTCTCACAGTTTGCTTCAGACCTCGACGACGCTACTCGCGCTCAGCTTGAGCACGGTCAGCGCGTAACTGAGCTGATGAAGCAGAAGCAGTACTCTCCTATGTCAGTTTCTGAGATGGGTCTGAGCCTGTACGCTGCGAACGAAGGCTTCCTTGCAGACGTAGATCTGAACAAAATCGGTGATTTCGAATCAGCACTGATCGCTTACTTCAGTAGCGAGCACGCTGATCTGATGGGCCAGGTGAACGAGAAGGGCGATTACAATGATGAGATCGCAGCTCAGTTCAAAGCCGGCATCGAGAAGTTCAAATCTACCCAGACTTGGTAATTGCTCAATATAAAGGGCATGGCGGCTGAGCAAGCTGCTCAGCCGAAACTAAGTCAGAGATAGAGGCGGAACTATGGCAGTCGGAAAAGAGATTAAGACACAGATCGCGAGTATCACGAGCACTCGAAAGATTACCAGCGCTATGGAAATGGTTGCTGCATCTAAGATGCGTCGTGCTCAAGATCGTATGCAGTCTTCCCGACCTTATGCTCGCAGCATCCGCGGTGTGATTCAGCACCTGGCGAAAGCCAACCCTGAATACACGCACCTATACATGCAGAGCGGCGAAGTGAAGCGTGTTGGCTTCATTATCGTTGCCTCTGACCGCGGACTCTGTGGTGGTCTGAACATTAACCTGTTCAAGGCGACCGTGAGCAAGATGAAGGAGTTCCACGACCAGAATATCGAGATGGATATCTGTGCGTTGGGCTCTAAGGCGATCAGCTTCTTCCGTAACTACGGGGGTAACGTTGTGGCAGCGAAAGGCGGCCTCGGCGATGCACCGGAAGCGGAGCAGTTGGTTGGTGCAGTGAAAGTAATGCTGGACGCATACTCTGAAGGCAAAATTGATCGACTTTACGTCGTATCAAACGGGTTCGTGAATACCATGACTCAGAAGCCAACAGTAGACCAGCTGCTGCCATTGCGAGCTGAGGAAGACGATGAAGGTCTGAACCATCACTGGGACTACATTTACGAGCCAGAAGCGAAAGAGCTCCTTGAGGGACTTCTGACGCGTTACATTGAATCGTGTGTGTACCAGGCTGTGGTTGAGAACAACGCCTGTGAGCAGGCAGCGCGTATGTTGGCGATGAAAAACGCAACAGACAACGCTGGAAACCTCATCGATGAGCTTCAGTTGGTTTACAACAAGGCTCGTCAGGCCGCGATCACTCAGGAAATTTCTGAGATCGTTGGTGGTGCTGCAGCTGTTTAGAGCAGTGAACAGGTCAATAAGTTAAGAGGATCCGAACATGAGTAGCGGACGTATTGTTCAGATTATCGGTGCAGTAGTTGACGTGGAGTTTCCACGTGAAGACGTACCGAAGGTTTATGACGCACTGAACGTCACTAAAACCAACCTGACACTGGAAGTTCAGCAGCAGCTGGGCGACGGTGTCGTACGTACAATTGCAATGGGTCAAACTGAGGGCGTAAGCCGCGGTCTGGACGTTGAAAACAGTGGTGCTCCAGTTTCTGTACCTGTAGGTACTGCGACTCTCGGTCGTATCGTGGATGTACTGGGTAACCCAATCGATGAGTGTGGCCCAATTGGTGAAGAGGAGCGTTACCCTATTCACCGTAAAGCGCCAACTTACGCTGACCAGGCAGCTACTAACGAGCTGCTGGAAACAGGCATCAAGGTAATCGACCTGGTATGTCCGTTTGCGAAGGGCGGTAAGATCGGTCTGTTCGGTGGTGCCGGTGTAGGTAAAACCGTCAACATGATGGAGCTGATCAATAACATCGCGACTCAGCACTCAGGTTTGTCTGTATTCGCAGGTGTAGGTGAGCGTACTCGTGAGGGTAACGACTTCTACCACGAGATGCAGGAAGCGGGCGTTGTAAACGTTGAGCAGTTCGATAAGTCGAAAGTAGCGATGGTTTACGGCCAGATGAACGAGCCACCAGGCAACCGTCTGCGTGTAGCGCTGACTGGTCTGACTATGGCTGAGAAGTTCCGTGACGAAGGTCGTGACGTACTTCTGTTCGTGGACAACATCTACCGTTACACACTCGCGGGTACCGAGGTATCAGCACTTCTGGGTCGTATGCCTTCAGCGGTAGGTTACCAGCCAACACTGGCGGAAGAGATGGGCGTTCTGCAGGAGCGTATCACTTCGACTAAGACGGGTTCTATCACGTCTATCCAGGCGGTATACGTACCTGCGGATGACTTGACTGACCCATCTCCAGCAACAACCTTCTCGCACCTAGATGCAACAGTTGTACTGTCTCGTCAGATCGCCGAGCTGGGTATCTACCCTGCGGTTGACCCACTGGACTCAACTTCACGTCAGCTGGATCCACTGGTAATCGGTACTGAGCATTATGATTGTGCTCGTAACGTACAGAACGTTCTGCAGCGCTACAAAGAGCTGAAGGACATCATCGCGATTCTGGGTATGGACGAACTGTCTGAAGAAGATAAGCAGACCGTAGCGCGCGCTCGTAAGATCCAGCGCTTCCTGTCTCAGCCATTCTTCGTGGCAGAGGTTTTCACAGGCTCTCCAGGTAAGTACGTTTCACTGAAAGACACTATCCGTGGCTTCCAGGGTATCCTGAACGGTGAGTACGACAACTTGCCAGAGCAGGCGTTCTACATGGTTGGTGGCATCGAAGAAGCTGTCGAAAAAGCCAACAAAATGTAATCGCCTTTGAGCGGAACCTGAAGAGGTAAAGGAAATGGCTATGACTGTTCATTGCGACATCGTAAGTGCTGAAGAAGAGATCTTCTCAGGCCTTGTCGAGTTCATCTCAGTGAGGGGTAGCCTGGGTGAGCTGGGTGTTTACCCGGGTCACACTCCGCTGTTGTCGGAAATCAACCCAGGCCCTGTCGAGCTTCGCAAGCAGGGCGGTGAAGAGGACGTGATTTACGTGTCCGGTGGTTTCTTAGAGGTCCAGCCAACCAAGGTGACTATCCTGGCTGACACTGCGTCTCGTGCGCACGATCTTGATGAAGCGACAGCTCTTGAAGCGCAGAAGGCTGCTGAGCAGGCGATGGCTGATAAGCAGGGTGAGTTCGAATACTCAACTGCTGCAGCACAGCTTGCAGAAGCAACCGCACAGCTGCGTGCGATCGAGCAGATTCGCCGCAAACTTGGCAAGTAAGCTAAGTGCAAAACCAAAAAAGGCAGCTTCGGCTGCCTTTTTATTTACATGGACGTAATGTATGCCGCGTGCGCATGGATGCGCGAGAGCGGCGATTTACATGGAGTTAATGTATGAAAATTAAACTATTGGTCACCGCGGCGGCGCTTCTGGCATTAAACGGCTGTGTCCCATTTGTTCCATTTATTTGATGGCTGATCAAGAATTTAAGATCGAACGCCTCACGACCGAGTACGTGCAGGAAGAGGATCGTATCCGGCTCAATCTGGAGGATCCTATGCAAAAGCTCACCACCCTATGGCTGACTCAACGACTGCTTAATCGCGTGATACCTGCGCTGGTTAAAGTGTTGGAAGAGGAGACCAGTGGGAGTCCTCAAGCGAGGGATCTACAAGCGTTCACTCAACAAAAAGCGCAGCGCGAGATCGAACAAGAGGCTCCAATTGCTGCTGCAGAGCACGCCTGGCTCGTAAGGCGCGTTGATCTGACTCCGCGCCCTAAGTCGATCACTTTAGTCTTTAGTGACAATCAGAGCGAGTCTGCCCGCTTGGAGATTCCGCGCACAGCGCTGCGCCAATGGCTGAGTATTCTGCGTGAGCTCTATCGCAGAGCAGAGTGGAGCTGCGAGAAGTGGCCCGATTGGCTTGCGCCACTGTCGCAAACCACCGAGACTAAAGATTCACAGCTACACTGATAGAAGCTCAACCGAACTAAGGATGCCCATGAACTCGCTATCAACCGTCGACGAACAGCAACTTCAAGTGCTGATGGCGCGTCAGCCGATCTACACAAAGTCGAAAGAGGTGGTGGCATTTGAGCTTCTGTTTCGGGATGAATCTGGAAACTTTGTTAAGGACCTCAAGGATGATGAGGCGACGCTTAATGTCCTCCTGAACACTTATTCAAGTGTTCAGGATAAGAGCTCTGTACGTCAGGCACCGCTGTTCCTAAAGGTGAATGATACCTTTCTGCTGGAACATGATATCCCGGAAATTCCACGTGAGAGCTTTGTGCTTGAAGTGATTGGTAGCACGGCTATTACACCTAAACTGATTGAGCGGATCGATTTTCTGGTAAAGGAGGGGTTCAAGATCGCACTAGCGGATTATGACCCTAGGGACCCCCGTTTTAATGCTCTGCTTAACCTGGCTCAAATTGTTAAGCTCGACCTGCGCAAATTTGAGCTCGAAGAGCTTCTTAACATCGTGCGTCGACTGCGGCGTAAGGGTGTAGAACTGCTCGCTGATAAGGTTGAGACCGTTGATGAGTTTCAGGCGTGCCAGCGGATGGGCTTCGACCTATTTATGGGGTACGTTCTCAGCAAGCCGCAATTGGTGCGCGGGCGAAGTGTGAAGGGCAATAAGTTGGTTCTGTTGCAAATTCTAACAGAGCTCAACAATCCTAAAGCGACCTCGCAGTCGATTGAGGCGCTCGCACTGCGCGATCCTGAACTTGTTTATAAAATCCTTCGCGTCATTAACTCTGCTGCTTTCAGCTTAAGGCGCGAAGTCTCAAGCCTGGCTCACGCGATCTCACTTTTGGGTTTGGACCAGATCCGCCGCTGGGTGATGCTGTTTCTGTCAGCCGCCGAGGAGGGCCAGCCACAAGAGATGACCCGAGCCATGCTGCAGCGGGGCCGGATGTGCGAAGTGACCGCTGAGATGCTTGAACGTGAAAATCCGATGAATCACTTCTTCGTTGGCTTGCTGTCGCAACTTGATGCCTTGATGGAGATCCCGATGGATGAGCTGATGGCCCAAGTGCCACTCGATCATCATCTGAAAGCGGCTATTCTCGAGTACAGGGACTCTGAAGGGGAGGTTCTTCAGAATATCGAATTCTACGAGCGTGGCAACTTTGCTCATCTTCGCCTACCGATCGAAAAGCCTTACCTCGAGGTGGCTTACCGCCACAGTATCAGCTGGGCGCTGCAGGTGCTGACCCAGATGCAAGAAGAGAAATAACCCTTAGTTCAACATAGATAACAGATAGTCTGTGAATTCCGACGTTGTTGCGCGCCCACCGAGATCCGCAGTACGTTTCTCTGGCGCTGTGAGTGCGTTAGCTACGGCAGCATCAATACTCTGAGAAGCTCTTATAAATTCGGGTTGACCTTTTTGTCTTGCAAGCCAGGCTAGGAGCATACTAGCAGAGCTGATCAGTGATATGGGGTTAGCGAGATTTTTCCCCGCTATTTGTGGTGCTGAACCATGTTGCGCTTGGGCCATTGCGTGCCTATTGCTGGAATTAAGTGACGGTGCCATGCCAAGGCTGCCTGCGAGCTCGCTTGCGAGGTCGGATAGTATGTCACCGAACATATTAGTCGTTACGATGACATCATAAGCCTCCGGTTGCCTGACCAGCATTGCGGCCATTGAGTCAACTAGTTGCTCCTCATACTCAATATCCGGATACCGAGCTGCGACCGAACGGCAGCACTCCAAAAAAAGTCCGCAGCTCGTGCGAAGCACGTTTGCTTTGTGCACAGCTGTAACTTTTCCTCGCCTTGTCTGAGCGAGGTTAAAAGCTGACTCTGCGATTCTCAATGAAGCATTACGTGTGATACGTCGTAAGGCAATAGCTACGTCATTGGTTACGAGATGCTCGGCAGGCCCGCTCAGCATATTTCGATCGGCATAAAAACCCTCTGTGTTCTCGCGTACGACCACCAGATCCATTGGTCTACCGGTTGGCCCTTTGAGGCCCACTGGTGTTGCCGCTGGCCTAACATTAGCGTAAAGATCTAATCCCTTCCGCAATTCTGCCGACGGGTTCAGACCACCTTGCGCGCGCGGCGGGTACTCGTTGTGAGAAACCGGACCTAGTATGGTTCCATCGGCGGAGCGAGCAGCCTGCAGTGTCTCTTCAGTCAGAGTAGTGCCGTGTTCCTCGAGAGACTGAAAACCGATCACCTCCCAGCGATACCGGAGTTTTAGATCGTAGAGCGCTGAGACTCGTTGCAATACTTGATGGCTAGCTTCAACGATTTCAGGACCGATACCATCGCCGGGTAGTAGAAGAATTTGTGTCACTGGCTGTTCTCCTCGGGAAAGATATCTCTGAGTTGTTTCAGCCGCTCGGCTTTTGCTTTACGTATATGAAGCCTTGCTGCGCTCTCTGCTGCGTCACCATCTCGTTTTGATATGGCGTGAATTATGGCGATATGCTCGTTGAAAGCCTCCTCGGTGCGGGCTTGCGCTGCCAAGGTTGTTTTTCCGAGCAGAGCCATTGCATTAGATAGGCTCCTGAGAGCATCTAGGAGATAGCGGTTATTGCCACAGTTATAGAGAAGTGTGTGAAACTGGCGATTGATGCTGACTACTAGTTCGGGCTGTTTTGAGTGTGAACGCATCAATTCATTCAGCGCGCTGAGCTCACCTACCTCCTCAACAGAGGCATGTTGCGCGGCATAGCGCGCTGCGGTTCCTTCGAGGACCTCACGCATGGCGTACAGCTCAATGATTTCGCGATGGCTTAGACTTTTTATGACTGCCCCTTTGCGAGGCTCGTGCATCAGTAAACCGTCAGCCTCCAGTTTTAGAATGGCGTCACGGATTGGTGTTCGGCTTATTCCAAACTGCTCGGCGAGATCGACTTCGCGTATCCGCGCTCCGGGCTTGAGTTCCCCTGTCTGTATCGCCGTCAGAAGCCGTTCGTAGGCTATTTCTACTCGTGACCGTTCATCTCTTTGCTCCGATCCCACGCGAAGTCTCCATGAATACCTAGTTACTTTTTGACAGATTAACAGAAGGCTGTGATAATTGCATACAAATGTATACAAGAGCTTGATATGAACATTTCGTCCCAGTGTTTTGATGTTGTTGTGGCCGGTGGCGGCCAAGCCGGTTTGATCGCTGCGATAGTTGCTGCAGAGGCTGGAGCTACAGTTTGCCTTCTCGAGGGCGCACCAAAGAGCTACAGAGGAGGTAACACTCGGCACACTAGAAATCTTCGTCCAATGCATGAAGGGCCACTTTCTGTGCTGAGTGGCGTCTACGATGAGGAGGAGTATTGGGACGATCTCTTGCGTGTCACTAAGGGAAAGACTAACGAGCCAATGGCGCGAATGATGCTGCGTGAGTCGGCAGGCTGTGTTGACTGGTTAGAGAAGCGGGGTGTTCAGTTTCAACCGCCCCTGGGCGGTACGCTACATTTGGGACGGACAAATGCTTTTTTCATGGGTGGCGGTAAGCAACTAGTAAATGCTCTTTACCGCTGGGCTGAAGGGCTGAGTATTGAGATTCGATACGATGCCAAGGTCACGGATATAGCTTTTGAAAACAACCGGTTTCTTGGCGCTTATGTTGGCGATGAATGGATCAAGGGTAAAACATTCGTGGCTGCCGCTGGTGGTTTCGAAGCTAATGTTGAGTGGTTGCGAGAGGCTTGGGGCCCGGTTGCCGATAACTTTCTTATCCGAGGTACGCCCTATAACCGCGGCGAATTGCTGAAGCTTTTATTAGACAAAGGCGCTATGCAAATTGGTGAGCCTGATCAATGTCATGCCGTTGCCATTGATGGCCGCGCCCCTAAGTTTGATGGTGGTATTTGTACGCGGGTCGACTGCGTATCTCTTGGGATAGTCGTCAATAAAGATGCGAAGCGCTTCTATGATGAGGGTGAGGACTTCTGGCCGAAGCGTTATGCAATTTGGGGCCGACTAGTAGCAAAACAACCTGATCAAATTGGTCACGTAATCATCGATACAAAATCTAAAGGCGCCTTCATGCCGCCCGTTTTTCCAGCTGAAACAGCGAGTACGATCGAAGAGCTGGCAATCAAGATCGGTCTCGACCCCCAGACCTTGAGAGAGACGGTTGACCAGTTTAACGCCGCAGTTCAGCCAGGTAAGTTTGATCATACAGAGCTTGATGGATTAGCGACGGCTGGACTTGAGGTCAACAAAACCAACTGGGCCAGACCGATAGATTCGCCGCCTTACAGCGCTTACAGTTTAAAGCCGGGTATAACTTTTACTTACCTAGGTGTTGGCGTAGACCAATCTGCGAGGATGTTGATGAGCGACGATACACTCAGTGAAAACATTTTTGCTGCCGGCGAAATCATGGCCGGAAACGTGCTCGGTGAAGGCTATCTGGCGGGCATAGGAATGACAATCGGAAACGTATTCGGACAGATTGCTGGACGGGAGGCTGCGAAGTATGCGCTCAACAACTAATATCGACGAAGCTGCTCGCGTGATGACAATCTGTAACGCTTGTCGCTACTGTGAGGGGCACTGTGCCGTGTTCCAGGCGATGGAGCTGCGCTTGGAATTTAATACTGAGAACTTAGATTACCTGGCTAACCTTTGCCATAACTGTGGCTCCTGCTTTCACAATTGCCAATACGCGCCCCCGCATCAGTTTAATCTGAACGTGGCCGCCGTTTTTGCTGATCTACGCCAGGAGAATTACGCGGTTTACGCGTGGCCGGCCCCGCTGGGGCGACTGTTTTCGCAGAACGGGCTCTGGGTTTCAATACTCACAGCAATCATGCTCGGCCTATTTATGGCAGGCGGTGCAATATTAACAGGCGCAGACTTCTTTGCAGCCCACCCGAACCAGTTTTACGGTGTAATTTCGCATAATGTACTTGTCACACTCTTTGGTAGTGTCGGTATTTTTGTATTCATAGCTTTGAGCCTCTCTATTCGCAAGTTCTGGCGTGCTATGAGTCTACCAAGTCCTTTAAGTTTAGATTGGCTCAACGTTTGGACTGGAATCAAAGCGGCACTGAGTCTCAAGTATTTAGACGGGGGAAACGGACAGGGTTGCTCCTACCCGACTGAAAAACCATCTATGCTACGACGTTGGTTTCATCAGGCAACTTTTTGGGGTTTCATGCTCTGTTTTGCAGCAACCTCGACTGCTACAGTCATGCATTACGGTTTCGATCTACCGGCTCCCTATGGGTATATCTCCTTACCTAAATTCCTTGGAATACTGGGTGGATTGGGTCTTTTGGTGGGACCGATTGGTCTGATGATGCTAAAGCTTCAGGCTGACCCTGCTATCAAAGGTCGGTCGAATGGCGGTATGGACACGAGCTTTCTGGTCCTACTTTTTGGAACTAGTTTGACAGGTCTTCTCCTGATGCTGTTGAGTCAAAGTAGTTGGGTTGGTCCCGCCCTGTGCCTCCATCTAGGCTTCGTTATGGCGCTCTTTTTATCTATGCCTTACGGTAAGTTTATCCATGGCTTCTACCGTTTGATCGCGCTGGTTGCTTTTGCTGTAGAACAGCAGAAACATCAAGCCGTGGTCGGTGTCGTTGAGCCAGATCCAGATATGATAAAGGTAAAAAACCTCGGCTAGGAGTTCCGCTTGGCCACAAAGAAGCGCGCAGCGAAGGGTGCCCCGAGTATAACTAAGATCATTCGAGTTAGATGGTGAACTATAATGAAACCTAGATCAGCACCGCTGATTATCGCCAGCAGCGTCATTTCGGCTTGTCCACCTGGTGCATAGGCTAAGAAGATATCCATCGGTGTATGGCCTAAATCGATGGCAGCAATACCTAGTGTAAACAGGGCAGCTAAAGCAGCCAATATGAGAACAAAGAGCGTCGCAAGCGCTAAAAGACCTGCGACCTCTTTAAGTTTTACACCGGTGTAATGTACGCCAATACCCAAGCCGATAAAAAATTGAGCGAAAATCAATGCCTCTTCTGGTGGACGACTCTCGATTGCACCAGAGAGGGATAATGGGGCGGTAATAAGCATGGGACCGAGAATGGTCGCACCGAAGAGTTTCAAACGCTCTGCACCCTTCCATCCAATTAATCCGGCCAGTGCAAGCAACAACAGCTCAGAGTTTGGGATAGTCGCAGCGGGTTCTCCGATAGGCAGATCTAAAGAGGCCCCGAATAGTTGCGTCACCAGAATCGGAGCCACGATGACGACAATCAAAACCCGCGTCGCGTGTATCAGTGAAAGTGCCTTAGGCTCAGCCCCTGCCTCGATACCGAAAACAACCATGTCTTGGAGTCCCCCCGGCATTGCAGCGTAATAGGCTGTTTGTCGATCTAAACCCCCGACACGCTCGAATAGTGGAACACCGATAAGGCAGATAATCAGCACATAAACAGGTATGAAAGCAACCGATAAGGCGATGCTCGGTAGAGCTTGGGCAAGAGCCGGAGTTAAAGACGAGCCAATCGCGACACCAAGCACAACGCGGCCCAGTTTTGATACAACCCCAAAACCCTGTAGCTTCGCGCCGAGAAGCGCTGCCGCTAAACATGCGAACAGCGGTCCGAAAAGGAAAGGGAGAGGGAATGAAAACCACTTAAAAACGGCGACACCCAGGAGCGCAGATAGCAGTGTTGTTAGCCGAGTACGCTGTGCCGTAATATGGCGGTTAAGCATCAACTACTTTTCCAAACCTCGGGATTAATCATATTGATCGGTTCGTCTGCGGCGAAGGCATTGATCTGGTCAAAAGCGTCGCCGAACTGTTTGTTAAACTCATCCTGAGTTACGAAACCAATATGGGGTGTTCCGATTAGTCGAGGGTGACTGAGTAAGGCGTCGCTAGCATCCGTCAATGGCTCTGTATCAAATACATCGACAGCGGCAGTCGCGATCTCGTTGGTATTGAGTGCCTCAAGCAAAGCCCCCGGAGCTATTAGGCCAGCACGTGAGGTGTTCACTAGCACCGCATCGGAGCGCATTGACTGCAAATCTTTGAGCGTGATTAGCCCACGTGTCTCAGGTACTAGGCGTAAGTGAAGGGAGACTACGTCACTACTCGCGAAAAAGGCTTCGCGGCTATCTGGAACAGTCTCGCCGTCCGAAAAAGCCCGGGTGCGGCCCTCTTCGGAGCCCCACCACTGCACTTTCATTCCAAAGGCTTTACCGACCTCGGCCACTGCTTGCCCTATGCGGCCATAACCATAGAGACCAAGTGTACGTCCACGTAGGCTCTTGCCGACGCCCATTTGCCAGTCGCCTGATTTGAGAGACTGCATCTGCTGGGGGATTTGTCGCATGGCTGCAAGTATCAGGCCCCAAGTCAGTTCTGCAGCAGCATAGTTAGGAGCGCCTCCCTTCGGCAGTTTTGAGCAGAGCAGCACATCATTGTCTGTGCAGGCTTGGACATCAACGTGCGGAAAGACACCGCGCTGACTAATGAGCTTTAGATTTGGCAGCTGTTCAACCAGCGCTCTGGTAACTGCCGTCCGCTCACGAAAAAGCACCACTGCGTCCGCATCTCTCAGCCGTGTCGCTAGGGCGTTAGGGTCTTCGACATGATCTGTCCAGACGGTAACGTCATGGCCGTCGAGTTTAGCAAAGCAGGGTAGGGTTCGTAGCGTATCAAACCAGTCATCAAGGATGTGAACTTTCATGCGTAAACTCCAAAGCACTAAATGTATCTGGAAATTGTTTAGTAAAGCTGTCTCTTTGAGTGCGTACTCAGGGCTTCCATATCCTTGCTGGGATGTAGATATTCCCGTCGGCAAGCTTACGTGCCGTTCGCACTAGTCCAGCGGCTTCGAAATCAAAGCCACCTTCGGTGCTGAACTCAACTAATACGTCCATAGATCCGCTGGGGTGTTCCAGCCTCACATTCGTTGGGCTCTCAGTTGGCCTCACAAGCATTCCATCCGCGACGCTACCGGGCGTTAACGTGCAGGCTGCAATACATTGACCACCTGTCACTGCCATGGTTGGGTGTGTTTTCCAAGGCATAAAATACCGTGTTGCTATCGTTCCGTCCTGCTTCGCGGGGGCAAGAACAGCGAATTTTGGAACAACGGATTCTGTCACGTCACCTAAACCCATCAGCGCACCCGCTTTGATACGAATCGCCTCGAAGCGAGCAAAAAACTCAGAGTTCTTGTCCAGCTCCTCCAAGCTTTCGTAACCTGTGATGCCCAGATCCTCAGCGCGAGCAATGGCGCAGGGCATCGCGACATCCATGCAGGTAACTTCGACTCCGTCGATCAAGTCTCGTGTGTTGCCGGTCGGTAGGAATGCTCCGGTAGCACCTCCTGCCACATCTAAAAAAGTCAGCTCAATAGGTGCTGCGGTGCCGGGAACACCATCTATCGCAGTGTCTCCACCGTAGATCACTTGGCCGTCGGCTGTTCGAACACGTGCGGTAACCCTCGCGCCTGTGTTGACCGCGCGGATCTTGATGGTCGTAATCGGGTCTGTAGCCTCGATTAAACCCATTTCGATTGCCGCCGGTCCCACGGCGGAGAGCATGTTACCGCAGGTCGGTTTAAAGTCGACTAGCTGCTCTTCGACACTAACCTGAGCAAAAAAGTAATCGATATCGGCCCACTCATCGTCAGATATAGACAACATCGCCACCTTGGTGGTTACCGCAGTCCCGCCGCCAATACCATCGATATTAATGGCGTGGCCAGAACCTGTGGCGGCGATAAGTACCTGCGCTAAGGTGTCGAGATCCTCAGGCAGATCAGAGCGCTTAAAGTATGGGCCACGAGACGTACCGCCTCGCATGAACAGGTAAGAGATAGGAGTCTGTGTCATCTCAGAGGCCATGGTAGGTCAACCGCTCCTTGTAGTAGTCCGGGTGGGAAATCACGATTTAGTGCGCCAGCCATCAGGCACATGAAGGCTACGCCCCCCGCAGTCAGCACCAGAGTTTTCCCCCAGTTTGCCTCTGCACGAATCCTGAAGAAGCTCAATAAGAATCCAATAAGAGCGAGAATAAAGCCTAGGAAATACGTGGCGATAATCAAGCTGGCAAGCCAGCTTAAGGTCGCCCATAGTCCATGTGGCGCATCGCCATCTTCGCCTGCTATCTCTTTGTCTGCAAAGATGGCGTCCCCTTCGGGACGAATCACCATTTGAGCAAAAAGGATTAAGCAACACAGTAAGGCGAGACCACCAATAACCAAGGGGACAATTTTGTCGGTCATATTGTAGTCTGGAATTAGACTCGCGTTGATTAACGAGGATACCAAGTATGCGGCTACAAAGAAGAGAAAAATTAGTGGGGCGCGTTTAGTGCCTGCAACAGATTCGCCTTCGGACATGATTTTTTTTGCTTGTCGCATACCAACGATCACAGAGACTACTGTGACAACAATTAGAACGATTACAATCGGGCTGAAAACATAATCCATTCCCTCTTCAAAGCTCTTACGGAAGCGAAAGCTCGCAACCTGAAAAGCCTGGTTTGTGAACTTTTCGACCGGGTTTGATAGCACAAAACCGATCAAAAAAGCGGGGCGCGACCAGTCAAAGCGACGCAGGAATATACCGATTAAACCTATTGCAAATAAGGCTAAAAGATCTTCAAAATTCTGCCCAGATTGGAACGCTGCAAAACTGATCAGCATGAACAGGAAGGGGGCAAGATATGTAAATCGAATAGTGGTGAGTTTAGCAATTCCGCCTGAGGCAGCGATGCAGAGTAAAGTACCTAACACGTTGGCGAGTGCGAGTAACCACACGATTGAATATGTAATGTCTAGGTTACTTTTGAGCATCTGTGGACCCACCTCGATGGATCCGCTACCGAGCAGCGCTACTGCACCGATAAAGATAGCCATTGAGCCAGAGCCGGGGATACCAAAAAGGAGAGTTGGAACAAGTCCGCCACCCTCTTTAGCATTGTTGGAACTTTCGGGGCCGATTACGCCACGGATTTCACCTTTACCAAATTTGGACTTGTCCTTTGTGGTTTGGACTGTGTGCCCATAAGCGATCCAATCAACAACGGAGCCACCCAAACCTGGTATTACTCCTACTATTACGCCAATAACGGAGCAACGAACCGAAAGCCACTTGTTGCGGAACCAGTCCTTCACACCTTCTGCCCAACCGGATCCCAGCCTTGCGTCTTTTGAGATTGAACGGTCCTGGCGGAGCAGCGAGACTATCTCCGGAATTGCGAAGACTCCCAACCCAACAATGACCAGTTTAAGGCCGTCGGTGAGGTAGGGTACGTCATAGGTTGCCATGCGCAAGCTGCCACCCGCATCAGCCTCACCGATAGTGCCAATCATCATTCCGAGGCCCGCGGCAGCCAAGCCTTTGAGTGCATAACGTCCAGCGAGTACCGCGACCATTGAGAGCCCCAGAACTGTGATCATCAGCATCTCTGGAAGGCCGAATGCAAGCACGATTGGACGAGCAACGAGTATAAACAGGGTGAGAAAGCATGCCCCGACTATCCCGCCAAACATTGACGAGGCAAAAGCGGCCGAAAGCGCGCGAGCAGCTTCGCCTTTTTTGGCTAAAGGAAACCCGTCAAGTACTGTAGCCTGTGATGCAGAGCTTCCAGGTATCCCCATGAGAACTGAGGCAAAGGTGTCAGAGGTAGGAACCACGGCCAGCATACCGATCATCAACGCCAGTCCATAGACAGGCTCCATACCAAACATAAATGGAAGCACCAGTGATAGGCCCGCAATACCGCCAAGCCCCGGGAAAACCCCCACGCATAGGCCCATTAATACCCCAAGGAAGAGGTAGCCGATCACTGCTGGCTGCAGGATTAACACCCATGCTTCGGCCAGCGCAGGCAGCGCTCCAGTAAATGTTTCCATGATACTTCCTGAATTGTTTGTAACCGCAACCCCGCACACAAATGTGGGCGGGGTTCATGTATCGAGCGTGCTACCTGATTACTGAGACAGGTCTACGCCGTAATCTTCTTTCAGCCAGTTCTTCACGAATGACTTAGCAGACTCCGGTACCGAGGTTGCTGTTTTCAGCGCTGTCGTAGCACCGGCACCAACGAAGACATCGTATTTGCCAACTCGGGCAGCTGCAATTTCAGGGAAGTCAGCACGTGAGCGCACTGCATCGAAAGCTTTCGAATATGCATCCACTACGTCCTGCGGAGTTCCAGTGGGCAGGAAAGCAAGTTTCTGCACTGGGAAACCAGAAACGAAAAACGCTTTCCACGCGTCCCAAGTATCGCCGGATGTTTCGCAACCGTTTGTAGCCTCACAGACTTCTTTGAATGTCGGCATATCTGGGAAGGTTGGATCACGAACGATCTCTCCGTTTGCATTGAGCGCGCCCCATGACATCATCGGTACGGCTGTACCTGCCTCAACTAATGGCGCAGAACCTTTGAGGTAAGATGAGGAGGTCTGGTAGTCAATTGTTGCTTCGCCACGCTCGAACATAAGGCGACCATCGCCACGACCTTTGATACCAAAAACAGGCTCAACGTTTAAGCCAAGCATTTTCCAAGCAAGCAGCGGTACCAAGTCCAGACGCGTCGCGCCTTGGCTGCCATAGATGAACTCAGCCCCCTGTAGGTTATTTGCTGAGCCGTCAAACTTTTTACCGTCTTCGGCATTTAGGTAGGCTACGCCACCGGTACCTGAAGCCATTACTGGCGTCCAATCGTTGTATTCGTAGCGTACTCGAGGATCGTCTAGCAAGTATGGGAACTGCGTTGATCCTGAAGTACCGAACAGCAGGGTGCCGTCATTGTGCTTCTGGTCTTGGAACCAGTTCGCACCTTTTGTGGAACCAGCGCCAGGCATAAACTTAACAACCACGGTAGGGTTACCGGGGAGTTCATCGGCGAGTAGTGGTGCAAAGAAGTTAGCCCACTTCGCTGAGCCGCCAGTTTCCGAAAATGGAATGATCCACTCGATCGTTTTACCGCTGAAATCGACAGCTGCTGCTGAGGTTGAGATTGCTGCCGCGGCGATACCCGCTGTGAGTGCAACTTTAAGCTTGGATAGCTTCATGATAGATACTCCTAGTATTATCTTTATGTGAGTTGTCTGCATAAACTTGCTTACACTTCCGGATACTAAAGACAAAACCTTGCGTAAAGCTTGCGAGATTACATGCGAATTTCAGTAGTTGAAGACAACGAGGCTCTAGCCAATGCAATCGCTTTTCGGCTTCGTGACCGCGGTCATGCAGTTGATTTGCTTCCGGATGGAAGCGTCGCGGAGGCATTTATTTTGCGTGAGGGCAGCGATCTTATTGTGCTGGACGCCAATCTACCGGGTAAGAACGGCTTTGACGTTTTAAGTAGTTTGAGATCAAAGGGCATCACCGCACCTGTGATTATGGTAACAGCACGAGCCGATATGTCTGACAGAATTTTCGGGCTGGATCGAGGCGCAGACGACTATCTAACTAAACCTTTTGAAATGGACGAGCTCGAAGCTCGTATTCGCGCACTCCTGCGTCGACAGCGCCAGATCCTCGTCCCTCGTGAGGAGTATGGCAGGCTCACATTTGATAAAGGGAGCCGCCAGGTTTATATCGATCAGCAGCTACTAGACGTTCCTCGAAAAGAGACCGCGTTGCTCGAATGCTTGCTTGATTCGCGCGGCCGACTCGTTTCTAAAGGTCAATTAATCGACCATATATATGGTGTCGGTGCTGATGTTGAGGATAACGCCATTGAGCCCTTTGTCTCCCGGCTACGAGCTCGGCTGAAAGGGAGCGGTGTTCTGATTCGCACGGCCAGGGGTTTGGGGTATATGCTGGAGCTCGAAACTTAGATGCGGCTTACCTCGTTGCGATCACGCCTTGTGGTTATGATTACTCTGCCGCTCACTTTGCTTTCTGTAGCGCTAGGCGTATGGCGTTACCAGTATGATAGCGACACTGCAAAAACTCTCTCGGACCGTACGCTATTCTCTACAGCGATAGCTATTAGCAGAGACACCGCCACACTGTCTGGTGATTTCATCTCGGAAGCCACCAGAGATATAATCACCAATGCGGTAGGCGGAGAGGTTTTTTACCATGTCGCGGAGGCAGGCGGCGCTCATCTTACTGGGTATGCCTATCCGCCAGCTGATCTTGACTACGGTGCGTTAGAACAGGGCGAACCGATCTATGCACAGGCTCAGTATCGTGGCGAGGCTGTGAGGGTTGTAGCCCTCAAAAGCAGTGCGTTGTTCGACGGTCGACGGCAGTCTTATATAGTCACTGTGTGGCAAAGTATGGAGTCACGGAGCGCTCTTCAAACCGAATTGGCACTGCGCACGATTGCGCTCTTTTTCGTCTTAATATCTGTGCTTGGGATAGTTGTATGGTTTGCAGTGAGGCGAGGGCTTCGGCCTCTGATCAAAATTGAACGAGAGCTCTCAAGGAGATCTGCCAACGATCTCACACCAATAACAGCAACGGTGCCTGCTGAGCTTGATGAGACTATACGCCTATTGAACGACCTCTTGTTGCAGCTGGAACAGAGTCTGGAACAACAACATATCTTCGTATCAGATGCCGCTCATCAGTTGAGAAATCCAGCGGCAGCAGTCCATGCGTTGGTCAGCACCTTAGCTGAGGCTCGGACAGAAGATGATCGTAGGGTCAGACTGAAAGAGCTTAGAAAAGCCGCGCGTCAGGGTTTACGTGTATCACAACAACTTTTATCGCTAGAACGTATTGATAGCTTGGGAGCGCTAGAGCGAGCAGAGCGTGTTGATCTCAACGAAATAGTTTTTTCAGTGTGTCAGGATATGGCGCCGGATATCATGAAAGAAGGCGTCGATTTCGAGTTTATTCAGTCGCAGAAGCCGCTCTTCTGTTTTGTCGATCAAGTCGCTATTGGTGAGGCGTTGCGCAACCTTATTGATAACGCTTGTAAGCATGGGGGGGAGAACCTTTCTCGTGTATCGGTCGAGACCTTTCAACATCAGGAGCTGGTCTGCCTGCGAGTCAAAGATAATGGTGCCTCTTTAACACCAAAGGATGCAGAGAGAGTCTTCAGTCGATTTGGGCAGTTACAGCCGGCTGCCGGGAGTGGATTGGGCCTCTCTATTGCTGTCAGTGCAGCAGAAAAAAATGGTGGCTCGGTGAAAATTGACGAGGTTGCCGAGGGCGCAAGTATTACGCTTAGTCTGCCGATTCTTAACTGAGCCCCAAACAAAAAGCCCTGCACGATGGCAGGGCTTTGGTGGTGTTATTCGGCAACATACGCTTTGCGTAGATGCCTTGTACCGGATTAATCTAGTTGTGACAGATCGCGTACGGCGCCTTTGTCTGCGGCAGTAGTCAGCTTCGCATAGGCTTTGAGTGCGGCAGAGACCTTGCGTGGACGCTCTTTAGCAGGTTTCCAACCAATCTTGTCTTGCTCTGCACGACGAGCAGCTAGCTCTTCGTCTGATAGCAGTACATCAATCTTGCGCGCCGGAATATCGATACGAATCAAATCGCCATCGCGCACGAGGCCGATGTTACCGCCGCCGGCTGCTTCTGGAGAGGCGTGGCCGATTGAGAGGCCAGAGGTACCACCAGAGAAGCGACCGTCGGTCAGCAGCGCACAGGATTTACCTAGGCCTTTAGACTTGATGTAAGACGTCGGGTAGAGCATCTCCTGCATACCCGGACCGCCTTTCGGGCCTTCGTAGCGCACGATCACAACGTCGCCAGCCTTCACCTGATCATTAAGGATGTGATCAACCGCTTCATCTTGTGACTCGGTTACGTGTGCAGGGCCCTCAAATACGAGGATCGATTCATCTACCCCCGCTGTTTTAACAACACAGCCATCTTCAGCCAGGTTGCCAAACAGTACAGCTAGACCACCTTCGAGTGAGAAAGCGTGCTCGATAGAGCGGATACAGCCGTTCTCGCGGTCACCATCGAGTGATGGCCAACGCGTTGACTGGCTGAACGCGATCTGTGTTGGAATACCGGCAGGACCTGCTTTGTAGAACTCCACCACTTCAGGCGATGGGTTACGCATGATGTCCCACTTATCCAGGACTTCGCCCATGTTGGCACCCGCGACTGAAGGTACGTCGGTGTGAAGCTTACCCGCACGGTCGAGCTCGCCTAGAATCGCCATGATGCCGCCGGCTCGGTGCACATCTTCAATATGGTATTTCGGAGTATTTGGCGCCACTTTACACAGTTGCGGTACTTCGCGTGACATGCGGTCGATATCAGCCAGCGTGAAGTCGATCTCTGCTTCCTGAGCGATTGCCAGTAGGTGCAGGATAGTGTTGGTTGAGCCGCCCATTGCGATATCGAGGGTGATAGCATTTTCGAACGCTTTGAAGCCGACGCTGCGTGGCAGGATCATTTCGTTGTCGTTCTCGTAGTAGTCCTTCGCCATCTCGACGATGCGACGACCGGCTTCGAGGAACAGGCCTTCACGGTCTGCGTGAGTTGCAACCACAGTACCGTTACCCGGAAGTGCCAGACCCAACGCCTCTGCCAGACAGTTCATTGAGTTGGCAGTGAACATACCCGAACATGAACCACAGGTAGGGCAGGCTGAACGCTCTACTGCGTCAACTTGCTCGTCGGTTGCGTTCGGATCTGCAGCCATAACCATAGCATCGACTAGGTCGAGCTTATGCTCGGCCAGTTTGGTCTTACCCGCTTCCATTGGGCCGCCAGTCACGAAGATGACAGGGATGTTGAGGCGCATTGAGGCCATTAGCATTCCTGGTGTGATCTTGTCACAGTTGGAGATACAGACGATGGCATCGGCACAGTGCGCGTTAACCATGTACTCAACCGAGTCAGCGATGATGTCGCGGCTCGGCAATGAGTAGAGCATGCCGTCGTGGCCCATTGCGATACCGTCATCGACCGCGATGGTGTTGAACTCTTTGGCTACACCGCCTGCACGTTCGATCTCACGTGCAACCAGCTGGCCCATGTCTTTGAGGTGCACATGACCGGGTACAAACTGGGTGAACGAATTTGAAACAGCGATAATTGGCTTATGAAAATCATCATCCTTCATGCCGGTTGCACGCCACAGGGCACGTGCACCAGCCATATTACGACCCGCAGTTGAGGTCTTTGAGCGATATTGTGGCATGTTATTTCTCTCTAATTGTCCGCCCATACGTGAGCATCAATGCAAACTTTAGTCGTGAGAGTATATCAGAAGAGTTCGACTCGAAGGGAGGGCGCACGGCGTTGAACCTGGTTGGTCATTTCATTATCCGGGGTGGTTAATTTCCAATTCATTTGCGTTAGTTTAATCTTGCAGGATATACATAGTTTTTTGTCCGGAGGACGGGTTGATTGATTCCCAACGCGCAGCCCTAATTGCGCTGATTACTCTGGCACTCGTACCTGTGAGTTATGCTGCCGACGTAGATAAGGCGACGGTGCAGGAGAGTGCGGCCGTTGAGCCGGTATCCCAAAACAGCGCGCAAGCGATGCAGTCTGAGGAGGCTGAGGCCCCCAAGGAGGAGGTTCCTCTAGAGGAGGCTGCTGAAGGTGTTGATGCTTCAGTTATCTCTGAAGAGGAGGCGCCCGCTGCGACCCAACTACCTTTCGACATCAAAGCGGCAGCCGATATTGCTGTGGCAGCCTTTGGCGGCGAAGTGCTAAAGGCGGAGCAGGTTGAGGATGAGATGGGTATCCATTTCCATATCCGTGTTGTTAATGATGGCCGGGTAAGAGATGTGGTGATCGATGCTGCCAACGGTGAAATTATCAAGCCGATTGAAGCTCAAGTCGCTGCGACGGCCAATGAAACTGAGGCTGTGGACGCTGTGACAGGGCCGGCTGAAACAGTCACTGCATCTGAGCCAGCCTCAGAGTCAGAGACTGAACCCCTTGCCGATGCGCCTGTCTTGCCTGCCAAACAAGAAGCAGCGAAGGAGGCGGTCGAGTGAAAATTCTAATCGTTGAAGACGATCCTGATCTGCGCCGTCAACTCGTAGCTAACTTACACAGCCGTAGCTACACCGTTGAGGAGTGTGGCGATGGTGATGAGGCTGTTTACCTTGGCACTGAGTATGAGTTTGATCTGGCGATCGTGGATATAGGGTTGCCCGGGCGTTCAGGGCTTGAAGTGATTCGAGCTTGGCGTAGCGCTCAGCGCGATTTGCCGGTATTGATACTAACTGCCCGCGGTGACTGGCAGGATAAGGTTGAGGGGCTCGAGGCAGGTGCTGATGATTATCTGGTTAAACCTTTCCACATCGAAGAGCTAACCGCCCGAGTTAATGCTCTGCTGCGTCGCGCTGCGGGTCACGCCAAGCCACAGATGAGCTTTGGCCCGGTCACCCTCGATACCACAGCTCGTTCGGTCTCAGTCAACGACTCTGAGATCAAGCTGACTAGCTACGAATACCGCACGCTCGAGTATCTGATGCTGCACGCCGGCCAAACTATCTCCAAATCGGAGCTGACAGAGCACCTCTATCACCAGGATTATGATCGCGACTCTAACGTACTGGAGGTGTTTATCCGCCGACTACGTCAGAAACTCGACCCGGATCAGACTCTAAACCCTATATTGACGGTCAGAGGCTTGGGATACCGCTTTGCGCTGGAAGCAACTCACTAAACGACTGGTCTCTCTGCTGCCGGTGCCAGGATCGCTTAGAGGTCGTCTGCTCTGGGCTTCGATGATACTGCTACCGATCCTGACCATTTTTGCTGGTGCAGCTCTGCAGCGCGCCTTTGAAACGACGCTACTGACCTCTGAGGAGTCTCAAGCACGCCTGCACACCTATGCTCTGCTGGGTTCAGCTGAGTTTATTGAGAGCGAGTTGGTACTGCCCCGCACGCTGCAAGAGCCGCGCTTCTCACAGGTGCAGTCTGGGCTCTCTGCGATGGTATTTGACGCTGCCGGCGAGCTCAAGTGGCGTTCTGAATCGAGCACACTGATAGAAGATGATCTGATCGCCCAGATTGCAGAGATTCAACCAGAACCGGGCACAAGCCGCTTTACGCACCGCAAAAATGAAAATACATTCCTCTATGTCTACCCATTGATATGGGATATTGATGGTTCGGAATATAAGTACTTAATCGCAATACTCAATAGTGATAACCGAGCAATGGAGGAGCTGATCACCTTCCAGACGCAGCTCTGGGGTTGGCTTTTCGCTGTCTATCTCCTAGCGCTGGTGTTGCAGTATTTGATTCTGCGCTGGGGCCTGAAGCCGCTCAAGGGGCTGGCGGATGAGATCTCAGGTATCGAGAAGGGTGACGCAGAGGCACTAAAGGGGAGTTACCCGAAGGAAGTGGAGCCGGTTACGCGCAACCTCAATCGTCTTATCGATACCGAGCGTCTGCAGCGTGAGCGCTATCGCAATACGCTGGCGGATTTGGCACACAGCCTTAAAACCCCGATTGCCGTGATTAAAGGCGCGGCGAGTGAGCAGCACACCTTAGAGACTTATGAGCGCTTGATTGATGAGCAGGCGGATCGTATGTCGCAGATTGTGCAGTATCAGCTCAGTCGTGCTGTGAAGAGCAAAGATAGTCGCTTAGCTAATACCGTGCCGATCGCTGCTGCGGTAGAGCGCATCTGTGGCGCGCTCTCTAAGGTCTATGGCTCAAAAGGCATAGAGGTTGAGATTGAGGGCCTAACCGAAAAGAGCTTCCCCGGGGACGAGCGTGATCTGATGGAGTTGCTAGGTAACCTATTAGAGAACGCTTTCAAATACGGTAAATCTCGCGTCTCGATCGCGGCTTATGAGGATGACAACGGTCTGTTGCTGCTGATTGGCGATGATGGGCCCGGTGTTGGTAGCGCAGAGCGTCTTACAATCCTCGAGCGGGGCGCGCGTCTCGATACCTCCACACCGGGGCAGGGAATCGGGCTAGCTGTCTGTGCCGATATCCTCAGTAGTTACAAGGGTGCACTCGAAGTCGGAACCTCGACGCTTGGCGGCGCTGAGTTCCGTGTGCTGCTCCCCTAGTCTCTCAGAGCATCGAGTTAGAGCTGTTTGAAGAACACCTTCGAGTTGCGTTGGAAGTTGTAGAGCGCTTTACGCTGGCCTGGCAACGAATCAAGGGACTGCTCAGCGAATCCCCGCTCCTGGAACCAGTGCGCTGTGCGCGTTGTTAGCACAAACAGCTTTTTTAGCCCCTGCTCGTTGGCCCGCTGCTCGACATGCGCCAGCAGCAGCTCACCACGGTTTCCGCCTCGATAGTCATCATCGATTGCAACGCAGGCAAGCTCGCCAACCGCCTCGTCAGCAAAGGGGTAGAGTGCAGCACAGCCGATGATGACAGAGTCACGCTCAACAACCGAGAACTGCTCTATTTCGGCCTCCAGTAGCTCGCGCGAGCGGCGTACCAGAACGCCGCGCTCCTCAAACGGCGCAATCACCTCAATAATGCCGCCTACATCCTCTATTGTAGCCGGCCGCACCTGCTCATAAGACTCTTTACTGATCATCGTGCCGGTACCGTCACGGGTGAAGAGCTCAGTGAGAAGGGCGCCGTCCTCTTTGTAGCTAACCAGATGACAACGCGGAATTCCAAGGTCACAGGCATCGGCCGCCGCAGCAAGAAGACAGGCCGTCTCGGTATATGGCTGAGACGGGTCTTCATGACGGGAAAAGTAATGACTTACTAACCGTTTGGCCGTGGCTGCCAGGAGTTCGGTCCGTAGTTCGCCATGACTGTCGGTGATCCCCTCTTGAGCGCCAAATAGAATTAGCTTGTCTGCATTCATCGCGTTGGCAACGCCCACAGCGACCTCTTCAGATGGGAGGTTGAAGATCTCTCCAGTGGGTGAGTAGCCAAGGTTGGAGATTAGCACCACATTGTCCTGTTGAAGTTGGCGCTCGATCGCATCGGCATCAACGCGGCGCAGCTCACCTGTGTGACCCATATCGACACCATCCAGCACACCAAGCGGCTTGGCGATAATGTGATTACCACTAGCCACACGGATTCCGGCACCGTGCATAGGCGTATTTGCCAACCCCATAGAGAGTTGCGCTTCGATATAGGTACGTACACTGCCAACCGCTTCAACGACGCAGTTTAGGCTGGCGCTATCAGTAACACGCTGGTCGTGGTGCAGATGCACATCAATACCGGCCTGGGAAAGGCGCGCATCAATCTGACTGCGGGCGCCGTGCACTAGCACTAGGCGAATATCTAGGCTGTTGAGCAGCGCGATGTCGTGAATGATATTACGGAAGTTGGCATGCTCTATCGCCTCGCCCCCCAACATCAGCACAAAGGTCTTACCCCGGTGCGCATGGATGTAGGGAGAGGAGTGGCGGAACCAGTCGATAAAGCTGTATTGGTCACTCATTTCGCGCTCTCCTCAGAGGCAGTAGTGTTTAATTAGGTTCTGCAGCAGCTCAAGCGTGGGCTTGATCTGATCCAGCGCCAGAAATTCATCGGGCTGATGTGCTTGATCAATCGAACCGGGCCCCAGTACTACGGTCTCCATCCCAAGCGACTGCAGGAAGGGTGCTTCTGTACCAAAGGCGACCGAGTTTGCGCTATGCCCTGTCAGCTTCTCCACTTGTCGAATCAGTTCAGATGCTTCGATCTGTTCATAGGGTGGAATGCCCGGAAAGAGCGACCGAGTCGTTAGCTGCACGTTATGCTTGGCTTCAATTGGGTGTAAGCGCTCACTAATCATATTGCGCAAGCTATCCATCGACATGCCAGGTAGTGGCCGAAGATCAAACTCCATCTCACAGCGACCGCAGATACGGTTGGGGTTATCGCCACCGTGGATGCAGCCAAAGTTCATCGTCGGTACGTTGACCTTGAAGCCGGCGTTCTGGTAGTTGCTCTGCAGCTCATTGCGGATGCTTAGCAGTTCGCTCATCACTCCATGCATCGCCTCTAGCGCGTTCGCGCCGAGTGACGGGTCGGATGAGTGACCGGCTTGGCCCTCAATACGCACCGCTTCCATCATCATCCCTTTGTGCATGCGGATCGGTTTGAGCCCCGTTGGCTCTCCAATAACAGCAGCGCGCGCTTTAGGTTTGCCAGCATCGACCAGCGCGCGAGCACCTGACATCGATGACTCTTCATCAGCCGTGGCAAGGATGATAAGGGGCGCTTTGAGTTGAGTATCTTTAAAGGCGCTTGCCGCCTCGATTGCCAGTGCGATAAAGCCTTTCATATCGCAGCTGCCCAAGCCGTAGAGCCTGTTGTCGCGCTCGTTCAATTTGAACGGATCGGATTTCCATAGCTCTGGGTCACAGGGCACCGTGTCTGTGTGCCCAGATAGGACTAGGCCGCCCGGACCGGACCCGAGAGTCGCAATCAAATTCGCTTTTGTCGGTTCGCCTGTAATAGGCATCACTTCACAACTGAACCCGAGCTCTTCGAGCCAGGCGTGCAGGGTCTCGATCACGCCGAGGTTCGAGCTATCCCACTTAGGAGAGGTCGAGCTGATGGACGGAGAACCGATCAGAGCCCTGATTTTATCGATCGTGTTAGGTAGCTGTGCCATAGGAGAATCCAACTGAATATAACCGCATAATGCCAAAAGGGTCGCAGAGTTGCTACACGGGCAGAGTTCATGGGCAGAGCTCAGCTATTCAGTCTGCTGCCCGAGCAGGATTACAGCGCTTGATGATATGCTTAATACCTTGTGGTTGATTGAAGTTCTGAACTAGGAAAGGTAATGGCGGCAGAGCTAGAGTTGAAAATGGAGATTGCCCCAGAGGATAGCTCCAAATTTATAGCAGTGATGCATTCGAAGGGCTGGGAGCCCGCAAGCTCTTTGATGTTGGCAAACTGCTACTACGATACGCCGCAGCAAGAGTTAAAGCAGGCGCGTGTTGCCCTGCGTGTCCGCCGCGCCGGCAATCAGTGGATTCAGACCTTGAAGAGTGCGGGAGTGGTGGATTCGAACGGAATTAGTACCCGTGGTGAGTGGGAGTGGGAGCTTCCGAGTAGTGAGTTGAATATCGATTTGGCGCGAGAGCAGCTTCCTTCACAGATTAACGGGGCTGCACTCAAGCCACTGTTCACCACCGACTTTAAGCGTACAGCCTGGCTGATCGATTATCAGGGGGCTTGTGTCGAGGTGGCGCTCGATCAGGGTGAGATATTTGCGGCACCCAAGCGTATGCCGATCTCTGAAGTGGAGTTAGAACTCAAGTCCGGAGCTACGAGCGGCTTGCTGGCACTTGCAGAGTTGCTGAAGGGCGAGATCGATCTGCAGATCTCTACCGTCTCAAAGGCAGAGCGAGCACAGCGTCTTCTGGAGTCAAACCTATGAGTGAAAAAATACTTGTCATCAACACCGGCGGTACTTTCGGTATGGTGGATGGGCCCGCTGGCCTTGTACCAGCTGCGGGGCTAAAGGTTAGGATTGAGCAACAACTGCCCGAGTTTTTGGATCGCTTCGACCTGATAGAACTTGAGCCACTGATCGATAGCTCAAACCTTCTGCCGAGCCATTGGCTGAGAATCACCGAAGCTGTTGCGCAGCATGGTCAAGATTACACAGGCGTTATCGTTATTCACGGGACCGATACGCTGGCATACAGCGCCAGCGCGCTCAGTTTTACCTGTGGGGCTCTGAATCTACCGATCGTTTTGACCGGCTCCCAAAAGCCGTTAGAGCACTCTGGTAGCGATGCTCAAGCCAATATTACCGCTAGCTTTGAACTGCTCGCGAGTGTCCCCTTGGCCGGTGTATACGTCTGCTTTGGCGGTTACGTGCTGCAAGGCAATCGAGTGCGTAAGATATCGGTCCAGTCTTATCAGGGCTTCGACTCCCCGAACGCGGCGCGACTGGGGCTTTCTGAACCTTCGCTTTTCATGGCTGAGGGTGCGGCGCCGTTCATGGGTCGGACATTTGAGGGCGCGTTGGAGCTCAGTGACGAATCGGTGGCGACTTTGCTGGTGTATCCCGGCATGCCTGCCGCTTTGGTAGAGGCTTTGACTAGCGCAGGCTGTGAAGCGCTGATCCTACTGAGCTACGGCAGTGGGAATTTGCCGGCTGATGATCGTTTGTTGATGGGAGCACTGGAGCGCGCGGTTGAGGCTGGTGTGCTTTTGGTTAACCTTACTCAGTGCGCGACTGGCTTTGTGGAGCAGGGCGTTTATGAAGCGGGCTCTGAGTTGCAGCGCCTTGGCGCGCTGGATGGTTATGATCTAACACCAGAGGCCGCCTTTGCCCGGATGCACTATCTGTTGGCAGTTTGTGAAAACAAAAAAGCGGTTGTAGCCGCTTGGCCACAACCGCTCTGTGGGGAGTTTACCGTCCGGTAGCTGTTTTGCGGCTTAGTGACCGAGGATCTGGCTAAGGAACAGCTGAGTACGCTCATTCTGTGGGTTGTTGAAGAACTCCTCAGGGTTGTTCTCCTCCACGATCTGGCCGCCATCCATGAAGATTACGCGGTCGGCGACCTTCTTCGCGAAGCCCATCTCGTGGGTTACACAGAGCATGGTCATACCCTCTTCAGCCAGCTCGACCATAACGTCGAGCACCTCTTTGATCATCTCAGGATCAAGTGCTGATGTAGGCTCATCAAACAGCATGATGTTGGGGTTCATACAGAGCGAGCGGGCGATTGCTACACGCTGCTGCTGACCACCGGAGAGCTGGCCCGGGTACTTGAGTGCCTGATCAGGGATCTTAACGCGCTCAAGGTACTTCATCGCAATCTCTTCGGCTTCTGATTTGGGCTTCTTCTGCACCCAAATAGGCCCCAGCGTCAGATTCTCCAGAATTGTCAGATGCGGGAAGAGGTTAAAGTGCTGAAACACCATACCCACGTCTTTACGAATCGTTTCGATGTTCTTCACGTCATCGATCATCTCAACACCGTCAACACGCAATGAGCCCTCTTGGAACTCCTCTAGGCGGTTGATACAGCGGATGGTGGTCGATTTACCTGAGCCGGAAGGGCCACAGATAACGATCCGCTCACCCTTTTTCACGCGCAGGTTGATATCTTTAAGTACGTGGAAGTTGCCGTACCACTTGTTCAGGTTCTCAATAACGATGATGTCTTGAGCTTCTGCGGAAGATTTAACTGCAGTCATAGTTAATCTCTCTTATCTGTATTCAATGTGCGTTCGATTCGGCGCGATAGTACGGACATACCAAAACAGCTGGCCCAGAACACGAGGAATACGAACAGGTAGCCTTCAAGCGCGTGGCCACCTAGCCAGTATGAGTTAGCCAGTGCTGTTTGTAGGGTCTGCACCACTTCAGGGATACCGATGATCAGCAAGAAGGTAGTGTTCTTAAACAGCATGACGAAGGTCGCCAAAATGTTTGGCATGGAAATCTTGATCACCTGTGGAAGGATAATCAGCAGGATCTTCTGCCAGTAGCTTAAGCCAACTGAGTCTGCTGCTTCATACTGGCCTGATGGTACGGCAGCGAAGCCGCCGCGGAACACCTCGGCCATGTAGCCCGACATAAAGAAGATCAGTACAAGCCAGACTCGAATCAGCTTGTCGACGTTGGTCCCTTCAGCAAAGAAGAGCGGCAGCATCACCGAGCCCATAAAGAAGAGCGACAGCACAGGCACGCCACGGAAGAACTCGATAAAGATCACCGATACCGAACGGATAAATGGCATTTGCGAACGTCGGCCCAGCGCCCACAGGAAGCTGAACGGGAAAGCGACAATAATACTCGCGGCCGCCATAAAGACGTTAAGCGTAAAGCCACCCCAGAGATCAGTGCTGACTACTTCAAGGCCACCCCAGCCTCCGTAGAGTATGGCCATACCGACTAGCGGCAGTGCCAACCACGCAGCGATAGAGGCTTTCATGCGGTAGTGCTTAGGCAGCGTGAACGACATCGCGATCACGATCAGCAGCAGCACGAGCATCAAGTTGATGCGCCACACCTCTTCAAGCGGGTATGTGCCGTAGAAGAACTGATAAGACCAGGCATTAATGAACACCCAGCAGGCGCCATCTTTAACACAGGCATCTTCTGTGGTGCCGCTCCAGTTAGCGGAGAAGAACGCCCAGTCTAGGATAGGCGGGATGTAGTAAACCAGGAATGCGATGATCCCCAGTGTTACGAGACTGTTGCCAATACCCGAGAAAAGATTCTCACGCATCCATGCAACAGGGCCGACCGTCTGTACCGGAGCTGGACGATCTGCAATGGGTTGAAACGTGTCAATGGGTCCCGACGGTTTCATCACAGCCTCCTCAGCGAGATACCAACGCAACAGCGTTGTTGAAACGGTTCATTAGGAACGAGATCACCATGTTCACGACGAAGTAGACAATGATCGTCATAAATATGGTCTCAATGGCCTGGCCGGTCTGGTTCAGTGCAGTTCCGACAAAGACGTTAAATAGATCGGGGTAACCGATCGCAGCGGCCAGTGTCGAGTTTTTAACTAGCGACTGATACTCAGAGTTGAGTAGTGGCACGATCACACGCATCGCCTGAGGGACAATGATCAGTTGCATGATCTTCTTCTCTTTCAAGCCGATACTGCGTGCAGCTTCAGTCTGGCCATGAGGGATCGCTTGTACACCTGCGCGCACGGCCTCGGCGATAAATGCGCCAGTGTAGACCGATAGCGCGATAGCCAGAGCCATTAGCTCAGGGATAACAGTAATACCACCGAAGTAGTTGAAGCCCTTGAGTGCTGGATACTCCATAGTAAATGGGAATCCGGTCACAATCAGCGCTAGAAGCGGCAAGCCGATTACCATCGCAATCGAGGTATTCAGTACGGGGAACTGCTGGCCTGTCTCATCCTGACGTGTCTTCGCCCAACGGCGCAGCACGAAGATGCCAACAATGGCAAGGCCCAGCGCAGCCTCGGCGACCCAGAAGAGATCACTGCCAACCATTTTGGGCAGATAGAGACCGCGTACGTTCAGAAAAATTGCTTCGCCAAGGCTCAGGCTCTGACGGGCGCCTGGCAGTGCAGATAGCACGGCGAAGTACCAGAAGAATACCTGCAGCAACAGCGGGATGTTGCGGAATATCTCAACGTAAACCAGCGCCGCTTTGCGGATCAGTAAGTTCTGGGAGAAGGCCGCTACACCAAAGATAAAGCCAAGAATCGTGGCAAAGACGATACCGATGGCAGATACCAGTAAGGTATTTAGGAAGCCAACTATGAAGATCTTGCCGTAGGTGTCGGTTGATTCGAAGGAGATCAACGTCATCAATACGTCATAGCCTGCAGAAGCGCCTAAAAAACTGAAACCGGTTTTGATACCGGTCGCTTCCATATTGGCCAGAACATTGCTGATGATGGAGTAGAAAAAGTAGCCCAACCCGAATACCAATAGAATCTGGTAGAAGATCGCTCGTACGTTGGGGTTGTTGTAGAAGGCAGCCGACGAGTTTCCACTCGAGCGTCGCGCAGACGCTTTGGCCTCTTCAATGGTTTTCTGTTTGAACATTCACGTGACCTGAAAAATCGTAAAAAACAGGTACAAAAGAGGGGCTTGCGCCCCTCTCGATAGCAAGGCTGGATTAGCGCATTGCTGGTGCGTACAGGATACCGCCGTCACGCCAAGAAGCGTTCAGACCACGCTCCAGCTTCAGCGGAGAGCCCATACCGACGTTACGCTCGAATGACTCAGCGTAGTTACCTACCTGAGTTACGATGCGGTAAGCCCACTCAGCGTCCAGACCGAGGTTAGCACCCAGTTCACCTTCAGCACCGAGGAGGCGCTTGTTAGCTGGGTTGCCGTTCTTCATCATATCGCCAGCGTTCATTGAAGTAACGCCCTGCTCTTCGGCTTCGATCATCGCGTTCAAAGACCACTTAACGATGTTGAACCATTGATCGTCACCCTGACGAACAACTGGGCCCAGTGGCTCTTTAGAGATAACCTCTGGCAGGATGATTGCGTTGCCTGGGTTTGCCAGACCGATACGCAGTGCAGCCAGCTGTGAGCCGTCTGAAGTCAGGAAGTCACAACGTCCCGATTCAAAGCCCTGACGAGTCTGGTCAGAGGTATCGAACGTTACCGCTTTGTAAGACATGCCGTTTTCACGGAAGTAGTCAGCAATCGCCAGCTCAGTTGAGGTACCAGCCTGGATACATGCGTTTGCACCGTCCAGTTCGGTTGCAGAAGAGACGCCCAGATCTTTCATAATCATGAAAGACGCGCCGTCATAGTAGTTCGTACCGGCAAAGTTGATACCCAGTGAAGTATCACGGGTGTGAGTCCAGGTCGTGTTACGCGACAGCATGTCGATCTCACCTGAAGCCAGTGCAGTGAAACGCTCTTTTGCAGTCAGTGGCTTGTACTGAACTTTGTCAGCACCACCGAGTACCGCAGCTGCTACAGCGCGACATACGTCAACGTCTAGACCGCTCCAGTTACCGTTAGCGTCTTTCTCAGAGAAGCCAGCCAGGCCCGTAGAGACACCACAAGTGAGTGTGCCACGTGCTTTGACGTCATCGAGAGTTGCCGCCTGAACGGTTGTTGCAGAAGCTACCAGGGCAGTAGCGAGTGTTGTTGCGGTGAAAAGTGCTTTCTTAGCCATTTATCATTTCCTCTAAATTGAGATGTTTCTTGTTGTAGTAAGTCAGCAACTAGTGTGCCAAGGCTGCAAATTTAACCGCGAATGATGTTTAGAGACGCTGTACTGCCGAGGCTTTACGCCAGCTCTGGCCTTTCGATCAATCGCACCTGCGAATTTATTGCGTCAGCGCAAGGACTAGTAGGCGTAGATTGTTCTAATCTAATGCTAAGGTCAATGCTCATATGCACCTAAATCATGCAATTTGAAATGGGTTGCACTGCTAATGTGCTAATACACCTAACAAAGCAATGGTCAGTCCAATCAGTTAAATCAGAAAATCTTTGCGTGACAGGCAGGATAGACCAATTTTCGGAGATGCAATGCAACAGGAAGCTTCACGTAAACTAGAGCCATCATTAGAGCAGCTATTGGAACAGCAGCTAGATCGCGTAGCTGGCAGCCTAGAAGGGGTTAGTCTTACAGAGGAGCAGTCACAACAGCTGCACCGCGTTTTAATTGGTTCAGACTATGTGCGTGATCAAATCGTCCGACACCCTGAGCTATTGAGCGAGACTCTCTCTTCTGCCGCAGACCCCTATCGCGCAGGCCAGATGGCTGAACGCGTTCGTGCGGCATTGGAGGGTATAGAGTCTGAAGAGGCGTTGATGCATGCGCTACGTAGACTTCGCCAGCGCGAAATGTTGCGCATTATTTGGCGTGATCTGAACCGTTTGGCTGATTTGCAGGAAACTACTCGGGCTCTTTCCGACCTTGCTGATGCCTGTTGTGATCAGGCCCTTCAATGGCTGCATGAAGATCTGAAGCGCGATTTCGGAACTCCTGTCGATGACGAGGGAGTCGAGCAGCGTTTGGTTGTAATCGGTATGGGCAAACATGGCGCTCAAGAGCTCAACCTCTCCTCTGATATTGATCTGATCTTCTCCTTCGCAGAGCACGGTGAGACTCAAGGTGGGCGACGCTCTCTGGAAAACGCTGAATTCTTTAATCGCCTCGGTAAACGCCTGATCAAGGTGCTTGATACTCAGACGGCCGATGGCTTTGTGTTCCGAGTAGATATGCGTTTAAGACCCTTTGGTGCCTCAGGGCCTTTGGTGGCCAGCTTTGGCGCAATGGAGCACTACTATCAGACTCAGGGTCGAGACTGGGAGCGATATGCGCTGATTAAGGCGAGAATTGTTGCCGGTGATATGGAGGGCGGAGAGGAGCTTCTAAAGACCCTTACCCCGTTTATTTATCGCCGCTACATCGACTACAGCGCCTTTGAATCATTGCGCGATATGAAACAGATGATCAGCCGCGAGAACCGTATTAAGGGTCGGCACAACAACATCAAATTGGGTGCCGGTGGTATTCGTGAAGTCGAGTTTATTGCTCAGGCTTTTCAGCTGATACGTGGTGGTCGTGATCGGCAACTGCAGCATCGCGAGTTGATGAGTATTTTGCCACTTTTACCTGAAGCGGTGGGTGTCCCTGAAGCGCTTGTGACAGAGCTACGAGAGGCCTATGTGCTGCTTCGAAATGTTGAGCACGCAATTCAAGCACTGGCCGATAAGCAGACACAAGAGCTGCCAACAGATGAGTTATCGCTCGAACGTATTGCGTGGAACCTGGGTGGCCTGAGTTGGAGTGACCTGGAGCAGCAGTTAATTCGGGCGCGTGAGAGCGTGAGTCGGCACTTTGCTGATGTAATCTCGCCGGCTGAAGAGTATGGCGCAGATGAGACGATTGAAACCGATCGGGAGCTGGCTCAGCTTTGGGATCAAGGTTTCGAAGACGTTGATGCACTGCAAGCACACTTGGGTGGCGTGGGTTTTGCTGATGTTGAGCGCGCGAGCAAAACCCTGATTGAGTTCCGAAACCTGCGCACGGCTCAGGTGCTACAGAGTATTGGTCAAGAGCGCTTGCTGGCACTCCTACCTCGGCTGCTTAACGAGTTAGTGAACTGTCCACAACCGGAGCAGACGCTTGAACGGGTACTGCAACTTATCCAGGCGGTGCTGCGTCGTTCAGCCTATCTGGTGTTACTCAGTGAGAATCCCGGTGCGCTGAAACAGTTGGTGCGTCTGTGTAGCGCCAGCCCCTGGTTTGCGGAAAAGTTGGCGAATCAGCCCGTTCTGCTTGATGAATTGATCGATTCACAGGCGCTGTTTAACCCGCCTGCAGCGGCGGAGTTGGGTATCGAATTGCGCCAGCATCTATTGCGTATTCCTGAGGATGATATCGAACAACTGATGGAGGCGCTGCGCTATTTCCGCAACGCTCACATTTTGAGGGTTGCGGCAGCGGATATCACAGGTGCACTACCTCTGATGAAAGTGAGCGATTACTTAACTTGGTTGGCAGAAGCGATTTTGCAGGCTGTATTAGAGATCGCCTGGCGCGAAATGCAGTCGAAATATGGCACGCCGCAGCGCGCCCAGGGTGAGGCCGCCGAGCTCGACTTTGTCGTGGTAGGTTATGGCAAGCTCGGCGGCATTGAGCTTTCATATGGCTCGGATCTGGATTTGGTCTTCCTGCATGACCTGCCCGGCGATCTGTTCACTGCCGGCGGACCGCGGGAGATTGCGAACACTGTATTCTTCACCCGACTGGGGCAGCGTATCATTCATATTCTGAACACCTTCACACCTTCGGGGCAGCTCTATGAGGTTGATATGCGCTTGCGCCCGTCTGGCAACTCGGGCTTGTTGGTCACGTCCCTCGAAGCGTTCAGACAGTATCAGCTCAAAGAGGCTTGGACCTGGGAGCATCAAGCGCTGGTAAGAGCTCGCACGGTTGCCGGTAGTGCGAGATTGGCAGAGGCCTTTATGGCTGTACGCGGAGAGATTCTGGGTCAGAACCGCGACCCGGCAGTACTGCGCCAAGAGGTTATCGATATGCGCGAAAAGATGCGCAAGCATTTGGGATCGGGTGAGACTACTGAGGGTGTGGATCTGAAGCAGGATGCTGGGGGTATCGTTGATATTGAGTTCAGTGTGCAGTATCTGGTGCTCAGATATGCTGCTGAGTCTACTGGGTTGTATGAGTTTACCGATAATATTCGGATACTCGATGCGCTTGAGTCGAGTGGGTATTTGAGTGAGCGCTCTGCAGAGGCTTTGCGTGAGGGCTATAAGACCTATCGATCTATTGGGCATCGGCAGAGTCTGGAAGAGAAGAAGGGGTTGGTTTCAGAGGCTGAGATTGCTGAGATGCGAAGAGTTGTTACCGGCATTTGGGGTGAGATCTTCGCGTCCTGAGAGCGAATACCCTGTACTTAGAGAGCGCGCTAGCGATATAACCTCCAGCACGCCCGACACTCTGAAGGAAATCACCGAGTACTTAGAACACAAAAAAAGCACCTGAAGGTGCTTTTTTGAGAGCGGTGGGCTCAGTTACATGTGAGTCAGCCAGCCATGCCGATCTTCGGCCTTGCCCCACTGGATATCGTTTAGTGCGCTGCGCAGTTTGAGGGTGGTTTCACCGATGCCCCCGTTGCCGACGTTGAACTCTTCCCCGTTGTAGATCAGTGTGCCTACCGGTGCTAGTACAGCAGCAGTGCCCGACAGCGCTGCTTCACAACCTGGCTTAGCCGCGCGCTCGAATAGTTCTTCAACACTCAGTTCACGCTCTTGTACGTCCATGCCCATATCGCGCGCGAGTGTGAGAATAGAGTCGCGAGTGACGCCGTGCAGGAAGCTCTCATCCAACGCCTTGGTAACGATGGTGTTGCCGTCGATCAGTAGGAAGTTGGCAGCGCCTGTCTCCTGTACATCACCGCTTGGGCAAAAGAGCACCTGATCAGCCTGAACTTCTGCTTTTGCCTTAAGAATAGGGCCCATCGCAGCTGCGTAGTTACCGCCGGACTTGATCATGCCCATATGTGGCGGGCAGCGCATCGCGTGATCATCTACCAGCAAGCGCAGCGCTTTATCGCCACCGGCAAAGTAGTCACCTACGGGTGACAGCAGGATGTACTGGCACGAGGTGATTGAAGGTACAGCCGCTTTACCAATCGCCGGTTCCGTACCTACGTGAGTCGGGCGAATGTACATTGAGCCTGGAGGCTCAGGTACCTCAGAGATGAAACGACGCACGATGGTTTCGATCATCTCTTGGGTCTGAGCTTTGTCTATCTCGGGCAGGCCCAGTAAGTGGCTGCTCTGCGCAAAGCGATCAATGTTCTTATCCATGCGGAAAATTTTGACCGAGCCATCCGCGTGACGGAAGGCCTTGAGGCCCTCGAAACAGGTGCTCGAATAGTGCAGCACGTGCGCACCCGGATGCAGGGTCAGCTTATCGCTCGGTACAATCTCAGTTGCACTCCAGCTCTCACCGTCGGAATAGGAGATGGTCATCTCCGGCATGAAAAGGGAACCAAAAGCCGCCATTTAAAACTCACTCTGAGTGATTCTGTGAACAGATCGCGTATCAATGCGACGAACTGCTTAAAAGTTAATCGCCAAATTGTATGCAACTGGTAGAAAAATGGAATCGAAATTTCATCAAATAACCGGTTTTAGCTGCTTCAGCGCCGATTTTTCTTTATCCTTTATCCTGTTTCAAACAACAAAAAGCAGGATCACTTTTGGCAGACATCTGGATCATCAGCGATGGCAAACCGGGCCACCTGAACCAGTCGCTTGGACTCGCAGAGGCGCTTGTACGTGTGTGTCC